>NZ_CP090003.1:1560000-2160000 GCF_021390195.1 Flagellimonas sp. CMM7
CGACGACCATGCCCTGGTTCGTGATGGCATTCGTGCGCTTTTGGAGGAGGAAGAAAATCTGGATGTCATCGGCGAGGTTTCCAATGGACTGGAAGCTTTGGATATGGTCGACGAACTGGCCCCTGACGTGCTGATTATAGACATACGCATGCCCCAATTGGGAGGAATCGAAGCAGTGGAACGGTTGAATAAAAAGGGAGGCTCCAAAACCAAAAGTATCATTCTTTCCATGCACGATTCTGAGGAGTACATTTTAAAATCGGTGCAGGCCGGCGCCAACGGTTATTTATTGAAGGACACAGATAAAAATGAATTCATCAAAGCCATTCATACCGTAAACGGCGGGGGTAAATTTTTTAGCGGGGATATTTCGAATGTCTTGGTCAATAATCTATTTGGCACTACCACAGCGGTATCATCCCCAAAAACCTTTGCCAAACAAAACGCGTTCGACTTGACCAACAAGGAGTTACAAGTATTGGAGCTGGTGTTATCCGGGCTTACCAACAAAGAGATTTCAGAAAAATTGCAAAACAGTAAACGTACCATCGAGACCCATCGTTTTAACTTAATGAAAAAAATGCAGGTCAAAAATTTACTGGACCTTGCCAAAAAGGCACAGGAGCATAATTTGGTGGATTCATAATCCATTTTTCTTCCCCTAAAAAATTATCAATCTCTTATTTTAAGGCCTTCTTTTTATCATTTATTCACTACGTATAAGTACGTAATTTTCTAAATTTCCTGATTGTAAGAAACTGCAAGAATCAGGTTGCTTTATGCAAAGAAAAGAGCGTTTTAATACCATTTGTTCCTATTGTGGTGTGGGCTGTGGAATCACAGTGGAAAAAGATTCCAAAGGAATCTTAAGTGTTGAAGGAAACACCGAGTATCCTGTAAATAAGGGGATGCTCTGTACTAAGGGCAAGACGCTGAACTATGTGGCACAAGATACCTCTGACCGTATTTTATATCCTGAAATGCGATGGAGTAGAGGCCATAAAAAACAACGGGTTTCTTGGGACGTCGCCTTCAAACGTGCAGCGGCCGTGTTCAAAAGTATCATCGATCGCTATGGACCAGACAGCGTTGGGCTCTATGTGTCGGGTCAGTGTTTGACTGAAGAATATTATCTGGCCAATAAATTGACCAAGGGCTTTTTAGGCACTAATAACATCGATACCAATTCACGGCTATGTATGAGTTCGGCCGTTGTGGGCTATAAAAAAACGGTGGGTAATGACGCTGTGCCCATTGCTTATGCCGATATTGAATTGGCCGATTGTTTTTTGATTGCAGGGGCGAATCCCGCTTGGTGTCATCCCATTTTGTTTCGTCGTATCGAAAAGCACATGGAGGAAAATCCGAAAGTCAAAATGATTGTTGTCGATCCTCGCAGAACACAGACTTGTGAGCTGGCCGATTTACATTTACAGATACTTCCTGGTACCGATGTAATTCTGTTCAACGCCATGGCACGTTGGCTTATAGAAAAAAAGAAGGTCGATCGGGCGTTTATCAAACTACACACATCAAATTACGAAGCATGCCGTGCTAAAGCTTTTGAATTGTCACTACGACAAGCAGCTGAAAAATGCGGAGTTCCGGTAAATGACATAAAAAAAGCGGCTAAAATGATAGCTGATGCGAAAGGCTTTATCAGCATGTGGACGATGGGTCTCAACCAAAGCGTTATTGGGGTCGACAAAAATGTCTCTTTGCTTAATCTTTCCTTGCTCACTGGGCAAATCGGAAAACCAGGTTCGGGTCCATTTTCATTGACCGGGCAGCCTAATGCCATGGGTGGCCGTGAAGTTGGGGGGATGGCCAGCCTGTTAGCTGCTCATCGCGATTTGGGAAATCCCAAACACCGAAAAGAAGTTCAGGACTTTTGGGGTGGAAAGGAAATCAGCGGAGAACCCGGTCTCACGGCCACTGAAATGTTTGATGCCCTGGAATCAGGCAAAATGAAGGCTGTCTGGATTATTTGCACCAATCCTGTGGTGAGTTTGCCCAATGCCAAAAAAGTGGAAAAAGCCCTGGAAAATACCAATTTTGTAGTGGTCCAAGACATCTCACATAAATCGGAAACCACAGGCTACGCCGACCTCTTATTGCCAGCCGCTGGATGGTTGGAGAAGGAAGGTACAATGACCAATTCCGAAAGGCGAATCAGTTACCTGCCCAAGGTGATCGACGCTCCTGGCGAGGCGCTCCCAGATGCGGAAATCTTGTGGCGTTTTGCACAAGAAATGGATTTCCCCGGCTTTGGGTACAATTCAGTTAGTGACGTGTACGATGAATACTGCCTTATGACCAAAGGAACCAATATCGACATTTCGGGACTTTCACATGAACGACTTATAAAGGAAGGTAGTTTTCAATGGCCTGTGCCGCATGCCTCGCATTCGGGCACTCCCCGTCTTTTTATGGACCACAACTATTTTACCTCAAATCGAAAAGTACATTTTAATGCCCCAAAACGTTTAGAAAATGTATCGGAACAAACGAGTTCTGATTATCCTTTGATTCTCAATACGGGGCGAGTTCGCGACCAGTGGCATACCCGAACCAAAACGGGCAAAGTAAAGAGATTGCTTACCCATATCCCTACGCCCTATTTACAGATGAACCGGGTAGATGCATACCTCAGAGGTTTGAAAAACGATGATGTTGCCGTCATTAGAAGTCGCAGGGGTTCTGTTCGTGTTAAGGTCAAAATTGATTTTGATATTCGTGAGCGCGTGGTCTTTTTGCCAATGCATTGGGGTAAAATTTTAAATAATGATTTCGGCCGGGCCAATAATTTGACTGGAGAATTGATTGACCCCATATCCAAGGAACCTGATTTCAAATATTCTGCCGTTCAAGTTGAAAAGTATCAGAAACCCAAGGAAAAAGTTATTGTTGTTGGGGCTGGGGCAGCGGCCTACCGATTTATACAGTCTTTTCGCGAAAAGAACGAAGTAGATGAAATCGAGGTGTTCTCCAAAGAAGAATATCCCTTTTACAACCGGGTATTGCTTCCAGAATATGTCAATGAAGATTTGCCATGGGAAGCCCTTCAAAAATTGAAAGAAGGAGAACTTGAAAAGCTCAATGTCACCCTTTATGGTGAAAACGGAATCAACGCTATTAAGCCCAAGGAAAAAGTTATCGTTGATGCAAAAGGAATCGAACATAACTACGATAAGCTCATTGTTGCTACTGGCAGCCGAGCCTTTATTCCAAGCGATGTACGGCTTGATTTACCAGGTCGCTTTACCATGAGGGAACGTAATGATGCGGACCGGTTGAAACACTATCTTAAAGGCACCGGGTTACCGAATGAAGAGCAACACGTTATTATTGTTGGAGGAGGGTTGTTGGGTTTGGAGCTTGCCGCTGCACTAAAGAAAAAAGAGGTTAATATCAGTATCATTCAAAGGGCACCACGCTTAATGGAACGGCAGTTGGATATGGTGTCCAGTAGATTGTTGGCCGAGGATGTTCGGGATAGGGGCATACAAATCTATTTTGATAATGAGGTAAGCACCGTTTTTGAAGAGAAGGAGGGCAAAAATATGCTGAACGTCGGCCTTAAAACGGGTAGAACGCTCAGTTGCAACGCTATTGTATACGCCATTGGCACCCGGCCCAATATCGATATTTTAATAGAGGCAGGGCTCTCCACCAGGCGGGGAGTGATTGTTGATCCATATCTCAAAACAAGTGATGCCAATATCTTCGCATTAGGGGAAATTGCGGAATTTAAAAACGCATTGTTCGGCATTACCTCTGCTGCTGAGCAACAGGCCGATATCGCTGCTAATTATTTATTGGGAGATTTTAGTAGCATCTATTCAGGCTCTGTGTTGATGAACATTCTGAAATTTGAAGATTTGGACCTCTGTAGTATCGGAATGGTCAACACGCCAAAAAACGATTCCAGTTACGAAGAGATTATTTTAATGGATCTCAGCAAACGATTCTATAAAAAATGCATCGTCAAAGATGATATGCTTAAAGGGGCTATTCTGATGGGCGATAAAACGGAATTTGCCGAGTTTAAAAGATTGATTGAGGAAGAAATTGAGCTCTCCGATAAACGGGAAGAATTATTACGTGGCCAATCGAATAGCCAACCCCTAAAAGGCAGACTGGTCTGCTCTTGCGCTCAAGTGGGCGCAGGAAATCTTCAAGAAGCCATCGCGGCTGGCTGTTCAGATTTCAAAACACTCTGTACACAAACCGGTGCAGGTCTAGGATGCGGAAGCTGTAAACCAGAGGTCAAAGCCTTTTTGAACGACGCTGCAAAAACAGTTATGGCATGAGTATGAAAAATGATGATTTACATCGTATTCTAATCAAAGGTGGTGTTACTTCACCAGGGGAACTCAAAGATGGGATTTCACTTCTTAAGCAAGCTGGGCTTTCAACCATATCATTTGGTTCTCGCCAAGATTTGTTGTTTCCCCTGTCAACTTTCAAAAAATCAGAACTCGAACAGGGTCTGGGCTTCAGCACACAAATAGTATCTGATCGGAGTTATCAAAACATCGTCTCGTCTTATGTTTCGGCCGACATTTTTGACAATACCTATTGGCTTAAAGGGTCTACCTACCTCTATATTTTAGAAGAATTTGACTTTGATCCAAAGCTTAAAATTAACATCACTGACCCTAAACAACGCCTCGTTCCCATTCTCAACGGCAATTTGAATTTTATTGCTTCGGAGCAAGAGGATTATTGGTATTTAAATATTTTGCTCCCCCATTGGAAGAAGCGCGCTTACTATCCAGTTCTGGTGTACAGCTGGGATATCGTCAAAATTTCGAAGGCCATTGAAAACGTGTACGCATCCATCGACAATGTGGACCAGTTGTTTTCCATCCTAAATCAAAGTCTACAGACCAATAATCGATCTATTACCAACCCCTTGGAAGTTCCTTTTGTGACCTTCCCCTACTATGAGGGGATGAACCGCATGGGGCTGGATAAGTACTGGCTTGGATTGTATTGGCGAAACAATGATTACGACCTTGGTTTCTTGAAGGATTTTTGTGGGTTTTGTTTGGATAACAGTATTGGTAAAATCAGTATCACTCCCTGGAAATCATTCATTGTTAAGAGTATTCCCAAAGAAAGCCGGCCCGAACTCGAACGCTTTCTTGGGCAACGAGGCATCAATGTGCGACACTCACAATTGGAAATGAACTGGCATCTTCCTGTTGATGACTTAGATGCGTTGGAACTTAAAAAAGATTTGGTCAAGCACTTTAATGAAAATGATATCAGCACCTATGGGCTGACGTTTGGTATCAGCAATGACGTAGGGAAACGCTCTCATTTTTCTTCCATTATAATAGAGAAAAACCCAATTTCAGAAGCTATTAAAGAATTTAAGGGCAACCCCACATTTAATGTGCTGCACTTCAAGAATTTTGACCCTAGTTCTGATGAATATGTGCTCTATGCCCAAGACGTTGACAAAAAACAATTAGGTCAATTATTGATGGAGTTGAGCAAGAAGTACTTCAATGATTTGACTGGAACAAAAGAAAGACCAAAGGAAAATAGAAAATCGGATGAGGTTTCCCTTCGTAGTGTATTTCAGTGCCAATCATGTTTTACGGTTTATGATGAATCCTTGGGTGATTCAATTGCCAAGGTTTCTGCTGGAACTTCATTTGAGAAACTTCCAGATTCATTCGTTTGTTCAGTTTGTAATGCTCCAAAATCAGAGTTTCAAAGAACAGATTTAAAATTGGCTTAAAGGTTAAGTGCAGAGTTTAAAGAGTAGAAGAAGAAATTGGCCAATGCTTTCTTCAACTTAGCTGTTTTTATTAATTGAGAAATTAGGTGTAAACATCCTATAAATTAAGTCCTTTTAGGACTGTTCTAGTTTTTCCCTTAGAAGCTGCATATCATCAGAAACCTTTTTTTCTAGTACTTTGGCATATATCTGCGTAGTGGTCAGTTTACGATGACCTAGCATTTTAGAAATGGTCTCAATAGGAACCCCGTTGGTTAGAGTAACCGTGGTGGCAAAGGTATGCCGCGCCATATGAAAAGTAAGATTCTTTCTTACCTTGGCGAGCTTCGCAACTTCCTTCAAATAAGCATTGATTTTTTGATTGGATATTCTTGGGAAAAGTGTACCGTTAATCAATGACCTTTTATCATGCCTGTAACGTTCAATTATCTCTGATGCTTTTGAAAGCAATGGAATTTTGACTGCGTTTCTTGTCTTTTGCCGTTGTGTCATTATCCAGTTAGTTTTATCCAACCCTAGCACTAGACTTTCATTTGTTAATAGCATTACATCTATATAACTTATTCCTGTATAGCAACTGAACACGAATAGATCTTTCACTAATTTTAATCTTGTCGATTTAATTTTCAGCTCTTCTATATGTTTCAATTCCTCAGGTGTCAGAAAACCTCTGTGCGTAGGGGTTAATTTTTGTTTGAATTTCACAAATGGGTCGCGGTCAATCCATTCAAGTTGATGGGCCAAAGACACCATTCTACGTAGCCTTTGAATATGTTTCATCACGGCGTTGTTACCAATTCGTTTTTTATAATGCCGGGGACTGTAATTCCTTAGAAAACTTTCAAAACTTAGTATGAATTTATAGTCAAGACTTGAAAGTTCTAAATCATCTACCTTGTACTTTTTCTTGACAAATAGCAAAATATATTTTTGGCTGGTCAGGTAAAGTCTAGAAGTATTTCCATGAAGCTTTTGGAACATACTTGTATTGTGGTACTCAATGATTTCTCGTAATGTGTAACGCTCAATTTTGTCGTCACCTGTATACCTCAACTTTATGGTTTGAGGGGTTATCGATTTATTTTCTGACCTAAGTTCTTGATAGCATTGAAACAACTTTGCGTATACCTCATCCAAATATTGGTTAATATTTCGAGCTTTTTCATTCGTTCCATTAATTCGTTGTTTTTGGTTGTTCCAAAGACGAGTTTCCACCCGTCGTTTAAGGCTAATATTGAGCTTTTTCTTATTTACTGTTATTCTGGCGTAAATAGGTGCTTGATTGTTCTTTGATCTTTTGGTGTATACCCAAAATAGAATGGAAAATGTAGAGAGAGTTCTCATGAATTTCGTCTTTGAATTAAACTTAGTTTAGGACGAAAGTCAAATCACCAAAAGGTCGCTCGTTTAACACTTTGAACCGAACCGATTTCCAAATATGAAAACACTTAGAATAAAATGTTGACGATTTGTGAACTCGAATAGATGGTTTCAAAAGATGTCATTTGAAACTTAAAATTCGTAAAGCATTGAAAATCAATATTTTTTTATTTTTTATGAGCTCCTTTAAAACTGTAAAAGTAGCCCCGGCAAGAATCGAACTTGCATCTAAAGTTTAGGAAACTTCTATTCTATCCATTGAACTACGGGGCCATTACCACAAATGGATTGCAAAAATATGTTTTTTGAGAAAAAGAATTTTTAATGTGGCAATTTATCTTTAAGCAATCCATAGATATAGGTTCCCAAAACTGCTGATATCAGTACAACCACAATTGGAAGAAACCCAGCACCCAACAATGTAAATATTGGCCCCGGACATGCACCCGCCAATGCCCATCCCAATCCAAAAAAGATGCCTCCGACCAAATATCTTTTAAAGCCCTTTTCTTTGGGAGTAAAAACAATCTCTTCCCCATAAAAAGACTTAATATTGAATCGTTTTATCAACTGAATTCCCAATACTCCTACAACTAAGGCAGAACCTATGATCCCATACATGTGAAAGGAATCAAACTGAAACATTTCATAAATCCTAAACCAGGAAGCTGCTTCCGATTTGAACAACAAAATTCCAAAAAAAACACCAATAACCAGATATATAAAAGTTCTCATAACTAAAAAATCAAAGGGAATAAAACATGAACCATAAACAGACCTCCAATAAAAAAACCAATAACTGCAATTAGTGAAGGAACCTGCAAATTGCTCAAACCAGAAATGGCATGACCAGAGGTGCATCCGCCAGCATAACGAGCTCCAAAGCCAACAAGAAGACCTCCAATAACTAGTAAAGCCATTCCTTTAATATCTGAAAATACAGTTGTACTAAACAGTTCTGTTGGAAGGTAGGTCGTTCCTACGCTATTAAAACCCAAGGAATTTAAATCGGCCGCGGTGTCCGCATTAATATGCACGGCGATATCTGTAGACAAAAAATTGGCGCCAATATATCCTCCAATAATGGTCCCCATAACTACTACAAGGTTCCATTTTTGTGACTTCCAATCAAACCTAAAGAAACTTGCATGTTTTCCAGCCCCGCAAATAGTGCAGAGCGTTCTTAGGTTGGATGACATGCCAAAACGCTTGCCAATCATGATTAGTAAAAACATGACCATTGCAATCAATGGCCCGGACACATACCAAGGCCAAGGTTTATATATTAAATCCATTCAAAAAAATCTAGCAAATAAGTTAAACCATCAATATAGTCTCTTTTGTTCTAAGACAGTAGTTTTTAATTTGATTTGCCAGAGATTTTGGAAATATTGGAGTTAAGGTTTTTTGGGTCCTTCTTTTTTTCCACTGCTCATAAGCGCCAACACTGCTCCTACCAAAGCAATAACGACAGCAGCAAAAACACCAATCATCCAAATACCATTTTCCCAAGAAACCAATGGAATTACATGCAGTATTTTCATCTTTTTTCGATTTTATGAAAATCAAATTTAACGGGCATATTACTTTTAAAACATGATATTTCTCAGACAATCAACATTGGTAAAAATACACCTCGACAATAATTGCCGAGGTGTATTAAAAACAATCAATCAAAAAACTATTTTTTCAGCTTAATGCTATTCACCCTAAAAAGTGCATATAAAGGGCAAAAGCTCACAAAACTTGTTAAGAGAAATACTCCTGCCAAAGCCATTAATACATAGGCGAGAGTTCCTTCTATTACATTAAAGTAGTACAATACGACCACGGCTAATGCAATAATCAATCTTAGCATACGGTCAAGGCCGCTCATATTCTTTTTCATAATATTTTCGTTTATCAGTTTCCTATTAAGAAAACGTCTTTTGTTCAAAGCTACAATGCCCGCACGAGCTTTTTAGTAACCTTGGTTACACAGCCGTATTCTATTTTGTGCTACTTTTATTTTTTAGACGTTATTTTTAGTCAATTCAAATTTTATGCAAGACTATTTTGAAGCTTTTGCCAATGGTTTTTTAGGAACCACCCAATGGACTTGGAAATCTATCTTATTTGATGTGCCATGGTATACGAATTATTTTTGGGGCTTGATTGTTATTTCACTTCTTGTTTGGGGGTTAGAGATTATCTTTCCGTGGAGGAAGGAACAATCTATTTTTAGAAAAGATTTCTGGTTGGATGGTTTCTATATGTTCTTCAATTTTTTCATTTTCGCTATTGTTATTAGTGGGGTTTATAAAATGTTAGAGCTTCTATTGGGCAATATTGGAGTTACGGCCAAGAGTCTTGCAATCATTGATTTTTCAAATTGGCCAATCTGGTCTCAGCTACTTGTCTTTTTTGTTATTCTAGACTTTGTACAATGGTTTACGCACGTATTGCTTCATAAATTTCCTTTTTTATGGCGATTTCATCAAGTGCACCATAGTGTAAAGGAAATGGGCTTTGCTGCCCATTTACGCTACCATTGGATGGAAAATATTTTTTATAAGCCACTTAAGACATTTGGAGTTATGATTTTGGGAGGGTTTGAACCAGAACAAGCCTATATTGTTCATTTTGCCGCCATAGCGATAGGTCATCTAAATCATGCCAATATTAAACTCACTTATGGCCCTCTAAAGTATATTTTCAACAATCCGGTAATGCACTTATATCATCATTCCTATATACTCCCCAAGGGAAAGTTTGGGGTTAATTTTGGAATTAGTTTGAGTCTCTGGGATTATTTGTTTGGGACCAATTATATTCCTGAAAGTGGTGGTAAAATTAGATTAGGATACCCAGGGGATGAAACTTTACCCAAAAGCTTTTGGGGACAATTGGTTTATGGTTTTAAAAAACCAAAGTTGTAATCTACCGGAACGATTTTGAAAGAAAGCTAACGCTCTTAGAAAACTAATTGCTTCTGAATTTTCCGTTGGCACAGCTTACAAAAGATTTTGCTTTTTGCAGTATCCCATTTTCGTCATCAATTGCCGGATATCCCAATGCTCTCAATTTATCTTTGGCAACAAAAACAACATCACTATTTTGATGTTCAAAAATGACCGATGATGTTTCTTGTTCTATCGTTAATTTGTTTATCCCATTTAACCCGGACAACTTATCTGTAATTGTTTTGGCACAACCGCCACATTTAAGGTTTTGAATTTGAATTGTTGTTTTCATTCCAAATGATTCTTTTAGTTTAATACTTCCATGTTCTATAGCCTCCCTTTAGATCATACACTGCTCTAAAGCCCATATCCACAAGTTTTCTAGCTGCTTTTTGACTTCTATTCCCAGATTGGCAATACAGGTATACTGGTTTGTCCTTATCCATTTTAGAGAAAGTAGCCTTAAATGCGGATTGCTGGAAATAATCAATATTTTGAGCTCCTTTAATATGTCTAGAAGCAAACTCTCTAGAGGTTCTTACATCAACTAGCTGTACTCTACCATCGGAGATGGCCTTTCTATAATCTTCGGCATTCAACTCCTCTATAGTATCTGAATTGATTGGTCCTCGGAATAAAAAATTTAGGAATGACATATTCATGTTTTTTAAGAATCCTTAAAATTAAACATCATGAATACAACGGTCAGTAACGCGAGTTACATAACTAAAAAAACAACTACTCCGTGGCACTCCAATCGTTATACGAGCCAGAATAGTCAAATATTTTTTTGAATCCCATTTGTTGCATTAATTTTGAAGCTCTTCCTGTTCTGCCCCCGCTTCTGCAATAGATATAAATGGGTTGGTTCTTGTCAAATTTCTGAATATCTTTTTTGAACGTCTCTTCTTGTAAAAAATCTATATTAATGGCGTCATCAATATATCCTTTCCTATATTCCTCTGGTGTTCTTATGTCTATTAATTGTACATCCTTTCCTATTACCTCGGCTATAAGAGTTTCTTTATCAATTTTTTTGATAAAGCTTTCTTGCTCAGACTCACATGAACTAATCCATAAAAGACAAAAACTCATAAAGGCAACATTCAAAAGGCTTTTCATAATAGCTTTATTTTAAGGTTGTAGGACAGACAAAATCCGTTACTGGAATTCCAGCTTCTTTGATGGCTTTAAATCCTCCCGCCACGTCTACCAAGTTATGAATTCCTCTGCTCTTAAGGATTGAAGCTGCAATCATACTTCTATATCCTCCTGCGCAATGAACATAAAATGTTTCCTTTTCAGGAAATTCCGATAGGTGGTCATTGATGAAATCCAATGGTGCCAACATGGCATCTCCAACATGTTCTGCCGCGTATTCTGTCTTCTTTCTAACATCAAATACTGGAACTTCTTCAGATAACCTTTGTTTAAACTCATTGGCATCGATACTTTTTACGGTGTCAATTTCCTTTCCTGCACTTTTCCATGCTTCAATTTCCCCTTTTAGATATCCCAAAGTACCATCAAAACCTACTCTGGACAAACGAGTAATAGTTTCTTCTTCTTTTCCTTTTGGAGCTACTAGAAGTATAGGCTGCTTCACATCTGCAATTAAGGCCCCCACCCACGGCGCAAAGCTTCCGCCCAATCCAATAAAAATAGATCTAGGCACATGACCTTTTGCAAAATCATCCTGATGTCTCACATCTAATACTATGGCTCCAGTTTCGTTTGCAGCAATTTCAAAAGCGTCTGGCGACAACGCTTGGGTTCCTCTCTCTAAAACATCATCAATGTCCTCATAACCTTCTTTGTTCATCTTCACATTTAGTGGAAAATATTGCGGCGGAGGTAAAAGACCCTCTGTTACCTCTTTTACAAATTCCTCCTTGGTCATGTCTGAACGTAATGCATAGTTCATTTTCTTTTGATTGCCCAAAGTGTCCACAGTTTCCTTCATCATATTCTTTCCGCATGCAGAGCCAGCTCCATGAGCCGGGTATACTATAACATCATTTGCCAAAGGCATTATTTTGTTACGGAGGCTGTCAAACAACGTTCCAGCCAATTCTTCTTGGGTCATATGGGCAGCCTTTTGCGCTAAATCTGGTCTCCCCACATCTCCTAAAAACAAAGTGTCCCCACTAAAAATGGCATGGTCTTTCCCTGTTTCATCTATTAATAGAAAAGTTGTGCTCTCCATAGTATGCCCTGGGGTATGCAAAACCTTGATGGTTAACTCACCTAGTCTAAATTCTTGCTCATCCTTGGCGATAATGGCATCAAAGGAAGGGTTGGCGTTAGGGCCAAAAATAATGGGCGCTCCGGTTTCCTTGGAGAGTGTTACATGCCCGCTAACAAAATCAGCATGGAAATGGGTTTCAAAAATATATTTGATTTTTGCGCCATCCTCCCGCACTCTTTTTAGATAAGGTTTTACTTCTCTTAAAGGATCAATAATTGCTACTTCTCCCTTGCTTTCTATGTAGTATGCCCCTTGAGCTAAACATCCGGTATATATCTGTTCTATTTTCATCTGTTATAATTTTGTTGTCAAAGATAGGTTTGACCCATCCTTATTACAGTTACCAAAGTTACAAATGCTTTGTTTTAGATTGTAATGAAACCTTCTCTTGAATGCTATTTTTCTCTTTTTTATTTGTGCAGTATTCAAAGGCTTCGCTAGTCCTAACAAAAAGGTTTTCTTTCCCTATTTTTTCAATTAATCCACTAGAGAATAAAATATCACGGGTAGGTCCAATGACACCAGCAATAAGTAATTCTATATTTTTTGCTTTCAAGTCACTCACGACTTGATTCAGCATATTCAAAGCACTACTATCTATATAATTAATTGCCTCAGCATTCAAAATAATATACTTCAGCGTATTCCCTTTTTTTAGAATGTTCTTATACAACTCCGCTTTAAAATAATCCTTATTGGCAAAGTACAATTGTCCGTCAAAACGGAGCACCAAAATATTATCGGCCAATTCAATATCACTACTAAAACGATCAACGTTTTTAAAATAATCAGTACCTCTTATACGCCCTAAAATAGCAATATGGGGTTTTGAGGTTCGGTTGACCAACAATAAGAGCGAAAACAGAACTCCAAAAATTATTCCTTGGGAAATCCCTATCAATAAAGTTGTAAGAAACGTAACCAATAATAGAAAGAATTCGTCTTTACGTTGTTTCCACAATTGCTTCGGATATTTTAAATCGATCAACCCATATACCGCAACCAATATTATGGCCCCTAAAACCGATTTTGGAAGATAGTAAAAGAATGGTGTTAGAAATAGTAGTGTTAGACCTACTACCAGTACGCTAACTAAAGAGGCGACCCCCGTCTTTGCCCCTTCATTTACATTGACTGCCGTTCTTGACAGGCCAGCGTTTGCAGGAAAGGATTGAAAAAGAGAGCCAATAATATTGGAAATTCCCAAAGCCCTTAACTCTTGGTTGGGTTCGGTATGGTATTCATTGCTTTGATCCTCAACGGCCTTTGCTATCGTCATTGCCTCGGCAAAGGCAATAAAAGCCAGTGCCATTGCTGTTGGAAAAGCCTTTATTATAAGGTCAATATTCAACTGAGGCATCCTAAAAGCGGGTAATCCCTTTGGTATCTGACCAACAATGTGGACATCGGTATCATTCACCATGAAAAAAAAGATGCCCAAGATAGATAGAATAACCACCACCATTGCGGCCGGTAATTTTCTATTCAGTTTTTTTAATCCTAAAATCACCAAAATAGCAGCAAAGCCGATGCTCAAATCATAAAAATTCGTCTTTGATAATTGGCCAAAAATTGCCTGAAGGGTCTCTAAGGTATTATTGGTGGTTATCTCTAATCCAAAAAAATGTTTAAGCTGACTTATTGCAATAACGATGGCCGCTGCAGAGGTAAAACCGCTAACTACCGGTTTTGACAAGAAATTTGAGAGAAAGCCAAGACGCATAAAACCCATTACCAATTGAATGCTTCCAACAAATAGTGCTAAAAAAATAGCCATACTGATGTAGTCATCAATATTTGCCAACTTCATTGCAGCCAAACTTGAAGCAACAATCAACGAATCCAAAGCAACAGGACCTACTGCCAATTTTCTGCTTGACCCTGTAAATGCGTAGATTAAATTTGGTACTAAGGCCGCATACAAACCATAAACCGGTGGAAGACCTGCAATTAAAGCGTACGCCATTCCTTGAGGAATAAGCATAACTCCAACGGTAATACCGGCAATCAAATCCTTAAAAAGGAAAGAACGGTTGTATTCGGGTATCCATGTTAAAAATGGAAGATACCGTTTGAGCATTTAGTTAGATTTTTTGTAAAAATAAGATGTGAAGTAGTTAATTACGGTAACAAAAGACACAAACTTATAAATCGATTAGTTGAATATGACTCCTATGCAATACCAGTTTTTTCATTTTCTCCAGTTTTTTTAATAGTCTAGAAACCACAACTCTAGATGTATGTAAATCATAAGCTATCTCTTGGTGCGTATTTCGAATGCAATCATCATTTGTTACCTGGGCCTTCTTTTTAAGGTAAGCCACCAACCGTTGGTCCAAATTCTTGAATGCAATACTATCTACCGTGTGCAATAATTCGTTCAAGCGATTATGATAACTTTCAAAAACATAATTGCGCCATCCCTTGTATTTTGCCATCCACTCCTCCATTTTAGGTACGGGCACCATCACTATTTTTGCTTCAGTTTCTGTAATGGCCCTAATCTCGCTTTTTGTCTGTCCCATACAACAGGCCATGGTTACTGAGCAGGTTTCTCCTTGCTCCAAATAATATAAAAGCAATTCATCCCCTTCGTCATCTTCCCGTAACACTTTAATGGCTCCTGATAGCAATAATGGCATAGCTCTTACATAATTGCCAATATCCATTATTGTTTCTCCTGCAGGCACTTCAATCAACTTGCCTACAGTTACAATTTCATCAATAAGAGGTTGTTCAAATTGAGTTCCAAAGGTGTTTAAAAGTTCTTCTTTCATTTTATTCTAAATACCCCCATAAAGATAATCTTTTTGCAAAAGGGATTAGGGCCAAGAAAAGTGAGTTGTCTTGGTTTAAAAAGAAGAAAAGACAATCTATAACATTGCAGGTTGGCTACAAGATAGGTTACGAATCCAAAAATTCCTCTTCAAAGCTTGAAATAAAATCATGTATGTATTTTTTGTTTCGTTTCGTTTCTTTCACGACTAAATAATGGGTCCGTTTTAGGCCATACTTTCCAATACGTTTAAACCTTAAATCCTCGGATAGTTTGAAGGACTTCAATTGCCATTTTGGCGCACACATTATCCCCATATTGGCATTGATCATGGACAAGGTTAATTCTGTAAATGGAATGGCCGAGATTTTGGCTGGTGATATTTTATTTGGTCTTAAAAAATGCTCGTAAACAGAAACTCCTTCTACAGGAAAAGAATTTATGAAAAGATGTACCTGTGAAAAATGACTTGCATCTAAAAAGTCCTCTGTATTTAGCTCATGCTCTTTATGCATCAATGCAAAAATTTCATCATTACAGATTTCAATGCTACAGAGTTCCTCCGTGGCTGGTTTGGATGTTACAAAGGCAATATCAATCTCATCAGATAACACCTGCGAAATAGTTTGGTGGGTGGTTCCCAAACTCAAGTCTACCTCAATTTCTGGATACAGAATTGCCATTTTTTGAATGAACTCAGGAATACTATGAAAAAAAGATTGACATTCTGCCCGCAAACGAATAGAACCTTTAGAGCCTTCTTTAATATTCTTGATGTTGCTAAAACTTTCCTCAATGGCATCTAATAATTCATTTGCCAATTTATAAAGTTCAGAACCTTCTTGGGTAAGCTCCCAATTGTTCCTTGTTCTATGAAAAACCTTAAATCCTAGTCGCTCCTCGAGCTCTCTTAATTGATGACTTAATGCCGATTGTGTTAAAAACAAACGTTCTGAAGAATTGGCGATACTTCCCTCTTCAGCTATGGTCTTTATCAATCTAAAATACTTCAGTTCCATATCACAAATATACAATAGGCACTTGTTGACTGTAGTTGAAAATAATTCAGTTAAGGCCTCAAGACCATTCAATTAGAATGCTAGTCAGTGCTGTAAACCCCACCTAGCTTTGGCTAAAAATTAATTCTAAAATTATGTTGAATTGTCAATGGTTTGTATTTGTGACGAAAAGAGTAGCCTTGGTTATACTCTTGTTACTATCAGAAAATATAGTATCTCAAGAGAGAACAACCACAGTATCAAAAAGGATATACACAACACAAAATTTAAATGTTGATCAGACCCCAAATATTGATGGAAATCTGAACGACCCCATTTGGAACGATGATAATTGGGCCACTGAATTTGTAGAAAGAGAACCCGATGAAAACACCCCACCAGAACAACAAACAAAATTTAAAATAGTCTACGATTCCAAGTTTATCTATGTTGGAGTTAAATGTTTGGATACAAAACTCAACGGCATTAATGAAAGAATGTCTAGAAGAGATGGTTTTGACGGCGATTGGGTGGAATTGGTTTTTGATAGTTATCATGACCTCCGCTCCGCTTTTTCATTTACGGTTACCGCATCGGGAGTCAAAGGAGATAAGACCATTTCATTAAATGGGTCTAATGAAGACATTACATGGAATCCCATTTGGTATGCCAAAAGCAATATAAATGAAGAGGGCTGGACAGCCGAAATGAAAATCCCCTTGAGTCAGCTACGATTTGGGGATGCCAATAACCAAATATGGGGACTGCAGGTGGTTCGCAAATTGTTTAGGGAGGAAGAACTATCTGTTTGGCAAAGAATTCCTATTGATGCATCTGGTTGGATAAGTGAATTTGGCGAGTTACACGGACTACAGAATCTAAAACCACAAAAACAATTTGAAATTCAGCCCTTTGTAGTTACCTCTTTGGAAACCTTTGAAAAAGAACCCTTAAATCCATATAAAAATGCCAATATTAAAAGCGTAAATGCGGGGATAGATGGAAAGATTGGAGTTACAAATGATCTTACTTTGGACTTTACCATAAATCCAGATTTTGGACAGGTAGAAGCTGACCCAGCAGCCATTGCACTGGATGGGTTTCAATTGTTCTTTGCCGAACAACGTCCTTTTTTTGTGGAAAACAAGAACATATTCGATTACCGATTTTCATCACCAATCATAGGAGGAACTTTTAGTAGTGACAACCTTTTCTATTCCAGAAGAATCGGTAGAAGTCCACAAGGATTTGCGCGATCTGAAGAAGGGGAGTTTGTAAATGCCCCAGAAAGAACAACTATACTCGGAGCTGTAAAATTTAGTGGAAAGACCAAAAAAGGATTATCAGTCGGTGTGATGGAAACACTCACCTCAACGGAATATGCAGAAATAAACAATAATGATGGTACCCGCAGAACGGTTATTGAACCTTTAACAAATTATTTTGTTGCACGGGTTCAACAAGATTTCAATAACAGGAACACCTTTGTAGGGGGTATACTCACTTCCACACACAGAAAACTGGATGAGAATGTAGACTTTTTACACAAATCAGCAGTAACCGCAGGTCTGGATGTAATGCACCAATGGCACAATAGATCTTGGTATCTAGGAGCAAACTTTGTTATGAGTCAGGTAAGAGGGAGCGAAGAAGCCATTTTAAACACACAAAGGTCCATACCACATTTATTTCAAAGAGTAGGTGCCAGCCATGTTCAGATTGACTCGACCAGAACATCTTTAACTGGTACTGGAGGAGACATTAAGTTTGGAAGAGCCGGAATCGGAAAAATTAAATTTGAAACAGGGGTTACCTGGCGTTCCCCAGGTCTAGAACTTAATGATATTGGTTTTATGAGAGAGGCCGATGACATTCAAAACTATGCTGGCATTACATATAACTCATTACAACCTTTTGGTGTTTTTAGAAAAGCATCCATTGGTTACAAACATTGGTCAGCATGGGATTTTGGAGGTTCCCATAATTATTTTGATTGGGATATTGAAGCAAACGGCACCTTTAAAAACAATGGGAGTGCAACCTTAGGGGTGTTTTCCCAACCACATATTTACTCTAAATCATTGCTTCAAGGCGGACCAAGATTGTTTTTGCCCGATCAATACGGTGCTTGGTGGGCCTTTGGCAGTGATAGTAGAAAAAAACTTTTTCTTGAACTGGATGGATGGACCAAAACGGGAAACGAAGACAGTTATTTCCTATTTGAAACTGGAGTTAGAGCAACATATCAACCACTAAATCAGCTGAGTTTTTCATTAGCTCCAAGATATACCACCATTAAACATCGCTTGCAGTTCAACCAACAGGTAAGCTATAATAATGATTCCCGTTTTATTACTTCTAGGCTTGATCAAGATACTTTCAGCATGGCTTTTAGATTCAACTACGCCATCAACCCTAACCTTTCTGTTCAGTACTACGTCGAGCCTTTTATCACTGTTGGAAGGTATAATGACTTTAATTATGTCCTTAATCCCCTTGCTAAAAGTCAGGAGGAGCAATTACAATTCTTTCAACCAGCACAGATTTCTACAGAAACACCCAACGGACAATTCAATATTGATGAAGATTTAGACGGTGCCATTGATTATAGTTTCAACAACCCTGATTTCTCTTTTGCACAATTTAGGTCAAATCTGGTGATCAGATATGAATACAAACCGGGATCTGAAATCTTCCTAGTTTGGGCACAGGGCATTACCGATTTCTCATCGCCAATAGGTAGTTTATCAAACAATTTCAGAGAACAAATACTTAGCAAACAGCCAGACAATACTTTTTTAATCAAAGCAACATATCGTTTTTTTTAATTTGAAGATTTTAATCAATTTATAAATCCATCATAGTACTATTTAAATTCCACAATTAATATCAATTCGATTATAGATATTCCTAACCTACTAGTTAATAGCTGTGGTTTATGAAATACAATAAACATTATTTTTTCCCTATAGTTCTCGCCGCATTGTCCCTCCTATTTTTTAGCTGCGTAAATGACGAGAAAGCTTTGATATTTGAAAGCGAAGAAGTCAACTTTAAACTGGAAAAAGTGGCAGATAGTATCCGGGTTCCTTTTGGAATTTCATTTCTACCCAACGGAAAAATACTGGTCACCAACAGGTTTGCCGGAGAAATACTATTGGTTGATATTGATTCTGGAGAAAAAAAAGTCCTCAAAGGGGTTCCTAAATCCTATTGCAAAGGAGATGGAGGAGCGTTGGACATATTGCCCCACCCAAAATATGAACAAAATGGGTGGGTATATTTCTCACACTCGATTGGAGACAGTATCAGTAGTTCCATGGCCATTGAGCGAGGAAAGCTAAAAGGTGATTCGTTAATCAATGTGGAACGCATTTTTACGGCGTATCCATTTTATAAATCGCCCAGTCATTATGGTTCAAGGATGGTTTTAAAGGATGGGTATTTGTTTTTTACCATGGGAGATCGTTATGATCTTAAAGATTCCGCCCAGACCTTGAACAATCATTTAGGAAAAGTAATGCGCATATTTGAAGATGGACAAATACCTAAAGACAATCCTTTTGTTAACATAAAAAATGTAAAACCAGAAATATGGAGTTTTGGACACAGAAACCCTCAGGGGCTAACGCTTCACCCAAAAACCAACGAGCTCTGGTTGCATGAACATGGACCAAAAGGTGGAGATGAGCTAAATCTTATTAAACCAGGGCTTAATTATGGGTGGCCTATAATATGTCACGGTATAGACTATGATGATACGCCCATTGGGGACGGAATTACGCATAAAGAAGGAATGGAGCAACCCGTTCATTATTACACTCCCTCTATAGCGCCAAGTGGTATGGATTTTTATTCTGGGGATACCTTTAAACAATGGAATGGCAATTTATTTATTGGGGCATTGGCACTGACACATTTAAACCGATTAGTTTTAGAAAATGGCAAAGTTGTTCATGAAGAACGATTATTAAAAGACTTTGGAAGAAGAATACGAGTGGTTAAACAGGGACCAGATGGTCTTCTTTATATTGGTGTTGATGGGGGTATGATTCTTAGGTTAAGACCCATTTGGGTAAATAGATAGTGTTTTGCTTAAAAACAAAACCCATTCTAGATTAGTTTCCAGAATGGGTTTTTTAGCTGATCAAATATCTTTTTACTCCCCTTGACCTAAAGAGAAGCCTCTTTTACCATCAAACTCATATAGATTTTCTGTTTTGATTACATCAAAATCATTTTGGTGAAGCTTTGATAACAATGCGATTACCTGTTCGTACTCGATATTTTCGTACTTAGGCTCTTTCTTTTTAATTTGAGCATCATGAGCTACAAATCGGCATCTCCAATGGTCCGTACAATACGTTTCTTTTAATCCGTTTGGAAAAACCTTTACACCTCTATTAGTAATCATTTTAAGTTTTAGGTTGTGAGCGTTGATTTCATTCAACTCTTTTCCAATGATTTCTGGGTCATTGCCCTTCCAATCAATAAAAACATCGATTCCTACTAACTCTTTGGTAGATTCTTGTCGTTTGTATTCAGGGATGGTAATGGTTCCTGAGCCCTTTGACAAAACGCTTACAGGAAGTTTTTTAGGTGTAGTGCCTAGACGCTCAATAATTGCTTCGGCAAATTCTTCCGTACTTACTTTTTTACTGCTTATTGCCTTTTGGTAAACATCGGCGGTATGAATACCATCTTCTAAAGTGACCAGCCAAGCATTTTTGATATTATCGGCAACTTGAGTCTGACCAATATGTGCCAACATCATTACAGCTGCATTTAGCAAGCCTGAAGGATTGGCGATTTTCTGTCCGGCAATATCAGGAGCAGAACCGTGAATGGCTTCAAACATGGCTACGTTTTTGCCGATGTTGGCAGAACCGGCCATACCTACAGAACCTCCAATTTCAGCAACAATGTCTGAAATGATATCACCATATAGGTTTGAAGTAACAATGACATCGAAATTTTCAGGTGCAGCAGCAATTTTTGCCGAGCCTATATCTATTATTTGCGAGTTGCTTTCAATCTCCGGGTACTCCAAAGCAATTTCTTTAAAGACAGTATGAAAGAGACCGTCAGTCAATTTCATAATATTGTCTTTAACCATACACGTCACCTTTTTTCTATTATATGCTTTAGCATATTCAAAGGCATAGCGTACAATTTTTTCACAACCTGGTCTTGTTATCAATTTAAGACATTGCACTACATCTTCTGTTTGTCTGTGTTCAATACCGGCATAAAGGTCTTCTTCATTCTCTCTAATGACCACAACATCCATATTAGGGAAGTTGGTTTTTACAAACGGATACAATGCACTTACAGGTCTTACATTTGCAAACAAACCAAGTGACTTTCTTAGGGTGACATTAAGGCTTTTATAGCCTTTACCCTGTGGCGTAGTGATAGGTGCTTTTAAAATAATCTTGTTACGTGCAATAGCATCCCAAGATGTTTCCGTAATACCAGAACTATTCCCTGATAGATAAACCTGTTCCCCTATTTCCATGGGTTCGACTTGTATTTTGGCACCGGCCGCTTTCATAATTTTCAAAGTGGCTTTCATGATTTCAGGACCAATACCATCACCTTCGGCTATGGCAATTTTGGCAGTCTTGGTTGAGATGTCATTCTTTTCTGATGCTAATACTGGGCTACCCTTCATACTTTTATGATTTATTGTTACACAAAGGTTAGAAAACTAATTCATAAATTTTTATTTATATTTAATATAATATACATTAAATAAATTTATGATTTTATAAAATTTTCTACTCTGAGAATAACAACATTAGAACTGGTGACCTCTTTGAATACTTATAAAAAGCCTTCAAATGAAAAAGCGCTATCCTTTTGGAAAGAGTAAAGCCAAAATCAAGTTTCGTTAATCTGTCAAGATAGACTTCCACAAACAGGAGATCATGCTATCAAAATGGTTTAAAGACTTCGGAAAGATATGCGTAAATCGAAATAGTGAGCACCATAGCAAATTGTAAAAAGTTCCCTGCGGGATTCAATTCAGTTATCAATGCAGCAACTATTTGCTTAAATCTGTGGTGTTCTTTAGAAGATTAAAAAACTCACTACGTATGTTTTCATTAGCAAACACGCCTCCGTATTCCAAGGTGGTGGTAGAGCTCTCCCTGTCTTTGATCCCTCGAGATGAAACACAAAGATGCTTTGCATGAATCATAACAATAACATCATCGGTTTCCAATGTTTGTTGTAGGTCTTCCAGAATTTGAAGACAAAGTCGTTCCTGGACTTGGGGCCTATGGGCATAGTAATCCACTAATCGATTAATTTTCGACAGTCCAACAACATTATTTTTTGGTACGTAACCAACATGGGCGTATCCAACAATGGGTAAAAAATGATGTTCGCAAGAGGAGTGTATGGTAATATCTTGTTCCACCAACATACGTTGATAGCCATATGTATTTGGAAAAGTAGATATTTTCGGTTTATTTTTTGGATTTAATCCATAGGACAATTCCTTGATATACATCTTGGCAAAACGATACGGCGTACCAGACAGGCTTTCATCTGTCACGTCAAGTCCCAACTCTTCCATTATTTTGGAAAAATGATATTGAATGTTCTTTATTTTTTTCTCATCCGTGTGTTCAAAAGCATCTTCCCGCATTGGGGTTTTTACAGATGTGGCAATATGGTTGTCACCTAATACTTCAATTTGGGATTTATTCATGAGCAAATCTTCCAATACAAATTAATCTGCACAACAATTATCATCGTTGCAGCGACAAAAGTGTCGATTATAAAAATGAAGTAAAATCAATGCAACGGTTGGAAGGTAAATTATCTCCTCAACTAGATGCATCAGCTCAAACTTCTCATTAACAATAATAAGGGCCAGTAGCAACCAAAGACTCCAGAAAGCACGTTTTACCCATGGTTTTGAGGTCTTCTTGGCCGACCAATACACAGCAAAAAATGAAATGGCAAGAAATGCCGTATCCAAAGTACCCCACCACCATGGATGGGATTCTTCTCCTGCGACCATACCAGCTTGCGCTGCAAAAAGGAATGGTGCTGCCAAACAGTGCAAAAAACACAGCGTACTGGTAATACCACCAATGACATCGGACTTAGATCTAAGATTTACCAAGTTGGTCATGAACTAGGACTTTAACAATTTTTGTAATTGAACAACCACGCTCCTATTTTAAAATGGTAGGCAAATGTATTCAATTTTTATAAATGCAACTGAGTTGCATTTATAAATTTTTTTATTTTTGTAAAAACATTTGGATGGTCAATACATCAAATCTTTCCCATGCTTACCACAACGGTACGATGCTTACGTTCCCGGATATTGAACTCACCCCTGGAGAACATCTACTGGTGATAGGCCCATCAGGAGTGGGTAAGACCACACTTTTGTATTTGATGGCAGGACTTTTGCCTACATTGCAAGGTACCGTTTCTATTGCTGGAACAGTATTAAACTCCTTGACGCGCCGCCAACTGGATAAATTCCGCGGGGAGCATATTGGGCTTATATTTCAACAGTATCATTTTATTAAATCCCTAAATGTCGCTGACAATCTTAAACTAAGACAGTACTTTCCAAAAAATTCCATAGACAAAACAAGAAGATATGAACTTGCTGAGCGGTTAGGGTTATCTGAACATCTGCACAAGAAAATTTCGGCATTAAGTCAGGGGCAACAACAACGTCTTGGGATTGCTTTGGGACTAATTCACAGACCCAAAATTATTTTTGCCGATGAGCCCACTTCCAATTTAGATGACGTGAACTGTGCGAAGGTCATAGACCTGCTCAAAGAGGAAGCCGAAATCTGCAAAAGTAGCTTGTTGGTCATTACACATGACCAACGGGTAAAGTCTCATTTCAAAAATCAGGTTACACTATGAAATTGAGCTATCTCGCTTTTAAAAATCTGGTTTCCAAACCACTCAACTTATTATTGAGTTTGATGTTATTGTCATTGAGCGTATCGTTGGTCACCTTTGTCTTACAGTTGAGTCAGCAACTAGGTGGACAACTTAGTAAGAATATTGCTCCCTTTGATATGGTCGTAGGTGCCAAAGGAAGTCCATTGCAACTCGTATTGTCCTCTGTACTTCATGTCGACGTTCCAACCGGAAACATCAACCTAAAGGAAGTAGCCTCACTCCAAAAACACCCTTTTGTGCAAACGGCCATTCCTGTTTCCTATGGCGATAATTACAAAGGTTTTCGCATTTTAGGAACCGAAGCAGGTTATCTTAAGCATTACGATGCCCAATTGTCAGAAGGGACGCTCTTTGAAAAACCCTTTGAAGTTGTTGCGGGAATCAATGTTGCCCAACAATTAGGTCTAAAAATAGGAGATAGTTTTATAAGTTCCCATGGTTTGGCTAGCACTGGCATTGAGGCACACGACGAACACCCTTTTATCATAAAGGGAATTCTGAAGCCTACAGGGACCGTGGTAGACCAGCTTTTGGTTACCAACCTGGAAAGTATCTGGCTAGCACATGATCATGAAGACGAGGGTTCCAAAGAAGAAGGCCATCATGAAGGAGGTACAATTCATAAGGAAGATCATGGCCATGAAAATAATCACAAAGAAAATGCGGAAACTTTGGAGGTGCATGAAGAAGAAAAAGAAATCACCTCATTACTGGTTAAGTTCAAGAGTCCTTTGGGCATGGTTCAGCTGCCGCGATTTATCAACGAGAACACGTCTATGCAAGCGGCACTTCCTGGTTTCGAGGTGCAACGGCTCGTAAGGCTGCTTGGTTCAGGAGTGCAGACCATAAATGGCATTGCGTTGGCCATTCTTTTGGTATCCGGACTCAGCATCTTTATCAGTCTTTTAAAAACCATCCGAGAACGTAAGCAAGAACTCGCGCTGTTAAGAACCTATGGTCTTCGTACCGGACAACTTCTTGGACTAGCACTGTTAGAGGGACTGTTTTTAGCGCTTATTGGATTTGCGTTGGGTTGGCTTTTCGGTCGATTTGGAATATGGGGTGTTTCCCAGTACATGCAAAATACATACGGATACGGCTTACAAATTAAGGCCCCTGAGCCATCAGAAATATATCTGTTGGGCCTAATTTTGGTGTTGGCCGCAATAGCCACTTTGCTGGCTTCTCGCTCAATTTTTAAATTAAATGTTGCTAAAACCTTATCTGATGCTTAAACCATTTTTAGTAGTTTTATTCATAACTTTTGTGAGTTCATTTGGAACAGCACAAATACAGCTGACTTGGGATCATTTTGACGATGTTAGTTTTAAGCCAGAGTACAATGCCGTTTACGACATGAATTTTTTAATGCCCACGTTTGGTGACCAGATACAAGCTTTTAAAGGCGAGCAGGTTAAAATAAGGGGGTATTTTCTGGATATATCTGGAAGTGGTGATGTATTTTTAGTATCCAAGAACCCAATGGCTTCGTGTTTTTTCTGCGGAGCTGCAGGGCCAGAAACCATAATTGAGGTCCGTTTTAAAACAAAGCCTCCTTTTAAAACCGATCAAATTGTTCAGGTTACTGGTGTCCTTGAACTAAATAGAGACAATGTAGATCATTGTAATTATATCTTGAAAGAAGCTACTGGTGAGTTATTGAATTAAAAAAATGCGATTTTTTCCTTTAATGATATTGCTTTGGGTTGGAATTCCTGCCAGTGCGCAAACGGTTTTGGATTGGTCCGATCTTTCGGAAGGAATCTCCTGGGAACTCTCCTCACCGGAAGCTATTCTGCTAGACTTTCAGAAAGCAACATTCTCGTCTAAAATGAAAGCTTTGGATGGAAAACAAGTCCTAATTACTGGATATTTGTTGGTTTTAGATGGCAAACAATCGGTTTATCTACTTTCCAAAAACCCTATGGCATCCTGTTTTTTCTGTGGAAATGGCGGGCCCGAAACCATTTTAGATTTACAGTTTACCCAAAAACCATCTTTCGCCATGGACGACTTGCTTTCAGTTGAAGGAACATTCCGCTTAAATGAAAATAATCCAAACGCGTGCTATTATCGAATTGAAAATACAATCGCACTAAGTTTTAAATAAAAGAAATCTTGTGATGAAAAGTAAAAACTATGAAGAACTGCTAGCGCAGAAAGGATTAAAAAAAACTAAAGTGCGAATGGCGCTGACACAGCATTTCATGAAGATGGAGCACGCTCAATCGTACAGTGACCTACAATCAGCCTTGGCCAAAGAAGTGGATAAATCTACCCTCTACCGAAACCTTACCAGCTTTGAGCAGGCGGGAATTATCCATCGTATCAATGATCACACTGGAGTCGCCAAATATGCATTCGGGGAATCCCCGATTCAAGGAAGTGAACACGCCCATTTTGTTTGTGAATGCTGCGAAACAGTGTATTGCATGGAGGGCCTTGGTTCTCTGCAGCCCAAAGTTCCCAAAGGGTTTAAAACAAGTAAGGTTCAGACTATCATTCGGGGTATTTGTGCGGCATGCTAACAGTAAATCCTTCATATCAATACCTCACCGAAAATCTCCCTTTTACTCCTTTCGCATTAAAAACAACACTAACAATTGCCCTAAACATAGAAATTAAACATGGAATACAATCGTAGAAAATTTATCAGTTTCTTGGGAAAAGCCAGCATAGGAACCGTAGTATTACCACCTTTTTTGGTAAGTTGTGGCAACATGTCCAACCCAACGGAAAAAAATTTAAAATCTAGTAGTGAAGTACTGGATAAACTAAGAAATTTAGCAATTGAAGGACTTTTTCCATCCAACAAAGATGATTTGTTATTGGCCAATGGTTTGGATTATCATGTAATTGTCCGATGGGCTGATAAAATTTCCGAAGAAGACCATTTTGGTTTTAATAATGATTTTACTTGTTTCATCCCGTTTGATGAAGAGAATCCTACAGATGGCTTATTGTGGGTCAATCATGAGTACGTCAATCCTATGTTTGTTTCCGGGTTTGATTCCAGCAAACATGAGAATCCCGATACACATAGGACAAAGGAGCAGGTAGATAAAGAAATGTACAATGTGGGGGGAAGTATTGTTCGCATCAAGCAAACTGATGGTAAATGGAAGGTAGTACAAAACGACCCCTACAATCGTCGCATTACGGCCAAAACCCCCATTCAACTAAACTGGGACCACCCTATTAAAGGGAGCTCTACGGTTATCGGAACCCATAGCAACTGCTCAGGCGGGATTACGCCTTGGAAAACCTTTTTAACCTGTGAGGAGAATTACGACAGCTTTTTTGGTGAAACTGTTTATGATAAAGATGACCAGCCGACCCACCGTGATAGTTCGCAAGGTTGGGAAAAATTTTATAATTACCCCCCAGAACATTATGGCTGGGTGGTCGAAGTAGACCCGAAAACAGGTTCAGCTCAAAAACATATTGCCATTGGCAGGTATGCCCATGAGTGTTGTACCCTTTATGAATTAAATGACAAACGTGTAGTGGCGTATTCCGGTGACGACAAAAACAATGAGCATTTGTACAAATTTATCTCATCGAAACCGGGTTCGCTTAAAGAAGGAACGCTCTATGTTGCCGATACTATAAATGGAAAATGGCTCCCTCTCGATTGGGAATCCCAACCCCTCTTAAAAGAACGGTTTAAAGACCAGACCGAGGTGTTGATACGTGCCAGGGAAGCCGCCAAAATATTAGGAGCCACTGAACTAAATCGTCCAGAAGATATTGAAATAGACCCCCTAACGGGCAACGTTTTTGTATCACTTACCAATAATTATGGGAAAAATGATTTCCATGGATCTATTCTGAAAATAGAGGAAACAAATGGCAAATACGATGCTTTGACTTTTAAAGCCTACTCGTATATGGCCGGCGGGGAAGAAAATGGCTTCTCATGTCCAGACAACCTAGCGTTTGATATGGCTGGCAATTTGTGGTTCACCTCTGATATGTCTGGCAGCAAAATGAACAAGGAAGATGGTCCATACATGGCCTTTAAGAACAATAGTCTTTTTGTGATTCCACGGCATGGAGAAGAAGAAGGTAAGGTGATTCGACTAGCTTCGGCCCCTTTGGACGCGGAGCTTACTGGCCCCTGGTTTTCTCCAGATGGAAAAACACTGTTTTTAAGCGTACAGCACCCTGGAGAGCAAACCAAGGACCTAGCTAATCCTACAAGTGCATGGCCCTTTGATGAAGATGGTATTCCTAAACCTTCGGTTGTAGCTATTACAGGCAACCTAATAGAGAAGATGAATAAGCTTCACCTATTGGAAAAGAGCTGAAATAAGCCATCAGCTTTTAAGGGCATAAGACTGGATGAAATGGGAGGAGGTAGCTTTACCAAAACCCATTTTCCAACATTGAAATAACGGACATCCCTGCTGCAGCTCCGGAAATAAACAAGTTCCATTCCCGGTGTTTTACTTTTAGCATATGGAGAAAGAGGAAGGCTATCCCGACCACAAAAAAAACGATTAAAAGCTGCCCTAGCTCTATGCCAATATTAAACCCCAAAAGTGGTATTACTATATCCGATGGGTCCATTATAAGTGCTTTAAAGTAATTTGAAAAATCCATGCCGTGAATCAATCCAAAAAACAAGGCCATGGCATAATTCCGTTTCATTTTTACCGATTTTCCAATTTTATCAGCGCCAATGACGTTGTGTAGAGCTGTCAAAAAAATCGTAAGCGGAATTAAGAATTTAATGATGTTGGAAGGGATGGAAAGAATGTTCAACGAAACCAAAACCAAGGTTACACTGTGCCCTATGGTAAAAGCCGTGACCAAAATGAGGATTTTTCGCCATTGCTCAATTCGGTACACCGCGCACAATACCACCAAAAAAAGGATATGATCATAGCCCGCCAGGTTGGCGATATGTTCAAAACCCAATTTTAGATAGAATTCAAACGGATGCATATCAAAATTTAAGCTGGTGAACGGAAGTTTTCTTGTTGAGCATCATGCTTTTGGAAGTTCCGTTGACGTGGACATAGACAATGTTGTTTTGATCAAAGAACAAATCCGTGAAAACAGCATTTTTTACTTCCAATGAGGTCAATGGTTTGGGATGTTTGTATTCAAAGTACACCCACAAGGCGGTATTTTCTCCTTCCCCACTCAGTTTCTTCCGTTTTATGTCTAGGTGAACCGACCTTCCGTTTGCTTTAACATAGAAAAATTGGTTGACATAATCCATAAGCATTTGATTTGCCTTTAGCGATTCGTTAGCTTGGCAAAAGGCAAGTTCCTTACTGTTTGGATCAAAAACTATGGCTTCATTGACATCGGTCAGAAACAGTTTTAGATTGATGGACAACACTTGCTTGCCTGAGGAATATTCAATTTCACATAGCGACAATCTCAGCGGATGAGCCATGGCCTCCCTTGCAGTAAACAAAACGATAAAAATGAGCAACCATCGGAACACTAGCACTGGATTTAATCAACTATGCTGATTCGTTAGCCTGTATTTTGGTAGCAACAGCCTGTACCTCCTTAAAAACACGAATCAAATTACCGCCCCAGATTTTCTCAATCTCTTCTTCGGAATAGCCACGTCTTACCAATTCAATGGTGATGTTCATGACTTCGCTGGCGTCAAAGACCCCTTCTATTCCACCGCCACCGTCAAAATCGCATCCAATGCCCACATGGTCTATTCCTGCAATTTTTACAATATGATCAATATGATCGACTACATGGGTAACAGTTGCGGGAGGTGCTGGATATTTTTCATTCAAGTCTTGGAAAGACTTTCGAAGCGCAGCTCTTTCCTCCAATGTCATTTCTCCAATCGGTTTCATATTATTACGTAACGCAGTCATTGCAGAATCCCGTACAGCATTCGGCGGTGCTTCTCTAAGGTAGTCGGCCAACATAGTCAGTTGCACTACCCCACCATTTTCAGCCATAAGTTTTAGCATTTCATCTGTCATGTTTCGTTTGTGACCTGTAACCGCTCTAGCATTGGAATGGCTTGCAATAATTGGGGCCTTAGACATTTTTATGGCATCATAAAATACACTGTCGTTTCCATGGGAAATATCTACCATAATACCAAGGCGATTCATTTCCCCAACCACTTTGGAACCAAATTCGCTAATACCGCCATGTTCGGTTCCGTTATCATCCGTAGCCGAATCCGCCAAGTCATTATTCGATGAGTGGACCAGAGTAATATAGCGCACCCCTTTATTAAAATAGAGTTCGACATTGGAAAGATCTTCCCCAATGGGATATCCATTTTCTATGCCTAAATAAATAGCACGTTTTCCTTCCTTTTCCAAAGCATAGGCATCATCTGGGTTAAGGGCCAATCCCACATCAGCTGAATTTCGTTCGGTAGACGCAATTACAGAATCGATCATTTGAAGACAAAGCGCTTTGGCTCTTGTGTTCCCATCATCATCTCGAATATCTTGCGCCACAAAGGCAGCGAAAAAGATGGCATCCAAGTCTCCTTCCTTCATTCGGGGGTAGTCCACTTTCGAGCCCGTTTCGTTGGGGTCATGCCGTTCGGCCATGTCAAAGCCGGGTTCAATCATACGAAGAGGCGTATCCGCATGGGTATCCAGGGTAAGTACTTTTTTATGAATTTCAAGTGCCCGTAGCACCAATTCCTCCTCAGTTTCCACTTTGGAATCGGTTGAAGCGGATTTATCCTTGCAGCTGCTTATAAGGAGGACTAGCAAAGGTAAAACAAGATAATCAAAACGTAATTTCAACATGATTTTGGTTTGAAGATTGAAGTTGATTTAAATATACAACAATAGATGGGTTTGAAGCTATTCAAAATGGTCCGACGATAGCTCTTTTATAAGCTTATGTATCATTTCCACACCTTTTTTCAATTGATCTTTCGTAATAAACTCATCCGCTCTGTGAGCTTGCGCAATAGATCCCGGTCCACAAATGGCCGAGTGAAAGCCTTCATTGGCGAATTGTCCCGCTTCGGCTGCATAAGAAACGGTGCTTAGTTTCGAATTTCCTGATATGCTTTTGATCAACTCCACAATATCGTCATCCGCCTTGGTATCCAAATGCGGGACCGGTGGGTGGTTTTCAACCGTTTTTATGGAAAAATCAGGGAAGATGTTTTGCAATTCGGTTTCCCGTTCCCTGCAATAGGCCTCAAATTCGGCAACAATGCCATCGATATCATCCATAGGAATGGTTCTCAAATCCCAATAAAAATGGGCCTTGTCCGCAATCACATTGGGTGCAATGCCTCCTTGGACAAGTCCAATATGTATGGAGGAATGAGGGGGATGAAAGCGGTCGTCCAAACGGCCATCGGCAATCAATTGATCCATTTTGTTTTCCAACCAAAGTATCAACCGCATGGCTTCATGAATGGCACTCACCTCTTGTTTTATACGGCTGCTATGCCCGGCAGAGCCATGAACATAGGTTTCAAGGATATAAATCCCTTTTTGACCCACAATGGGTTCCATTAAAGAAGGCTCTCCAATTAGGGCATACTTAGGGGTTTCCGTATAATGGTTTCTTATGTCCCGCGCCAATTCTGGGGCGGCTAAACAACCCACTTCCTCATCGTAGGAAAAAGCAAAATAAATGGGCTTTTTAAGGTCAGATTTTACCATTTGAGGCAATGCTTCCAGGCAACAGGCCAGGAAACCTTTCATATCACATGAGCCACGACCGTATAGTTTCCCATCTCCTTTATCGGTAAGTACAAAAGGGTCCGTGGTCCAATCTTGACCAGCGACGGGAACCACATCCATATGCCCGGAAAGGATAACTCCACCATCAACCGCAGGGCCTATTCGGCAATGCAAAGAGGCTTTGTTGCCTTCCTCGTTGGGTACCAAATTCACGGCAACCCCATGAGATTCCAGTTGGTCTTTTATCCAATTTAGAAGATTCAAATTGCTTTCACCTCCAAGAACAGGAAATGACACTAGTTTTTCAAGAATTTTTTCTACGGTCATAAGAATTAACTATAATTTATTGCTACGGCTACGATTAGGGTCGTAAAGGCCAAAAAGAGTATACTGATCAATACTGGGAATATGAATCTAACCCACCGATCTATGGGCACACGGCACATGCTGATCATGGCAATAAGCCCTCCCAAGGTTGGATTGACCAAATTGGACAGTCCGTCACCTATCTGAAAGGCCAAAATGGTAATTTGACGTGTGAGTCCCAAGGATTCACCCAAGGGTAACATCACGGGTAAGGTAGCCAAGGCCTGTCCACTCCCGGAAGGGATAAAAAAGTTGATCACGGTCTGGGAAATCGACATACAAATGGCCGAGGCGTATAAGGGTAATCCTTGTAACATATTTGAAAGCTGGAAGGAAATAGTGTCACTAATACTCCCCATTTCCATGAGTACTTTAATGGAAGTGGCGAAGCCAACCATAAATGCACCCGGCGCCGCCAAGGCGACAGCTTTTAAGGTAGTTTCGCTCATGGTGGTAGCGCTCATTCGCGATACCAAACCACAAAGCAGTGCAATAATCAGGAACACCGCGGACAGTTCGTTAATGTACCAATGGAGATTGAAGACACCATACAGTACAGCCAGTAATCCGAGGAGAAAAATGGAAATGACCATCCAATTCTTTCGGTTCAATTGATACTCTTGAATAGGTCTCGACAAGGCCAATTCGTTGACATCAAGCCCTTTACCTAAACTTTTGTTGGGGTCAAGCGTAATCTTTTTAAAATACCTCACATTATAATAGGCCATTATTCCCAGGGCCGAAAAACATAGTATACTGCGGAGCAAAGCCCCTGAAAACATAGTCAGCTCTGCAATTTTATGTCCAGTTCCCACGGTATAGGGATTAATGGGTGATAGTCCAAAACCAATGGTCATGGCTCCTACCGATATCCCGGCGGCCAGTATTAAATCCCCTCCCAAAGCCAAGCTGAGTACTGCAGCAATGGGTACCATGGCAATATTGTTCTCGTAGCCCACGGCCACACCAAGAATACCATAGATAAAGGTCATGAGCACAATGATCATGTGCTTATTTTTTAGGCCCAATTTCTTCACCATAGTACCCACGGCATTTTCAACGGCCTTTGATTTTTCCATAAAACCAAACATGATTCCACCTGCCAAAACAATAAAGATGATTTCCACCGCCTCCTTAAAGCCCAAAGGTATGGCCTTGAACATATCCAATATTCCAACAGGAGTGCCAACAATGGTCTGGTACGAATTGGGAACCACGGTATTTCGCCCATCAACTAAAATCCGCTCATACGTCCCCGCGGGAAGAATATACGTTAGTACGGTTACCAGAACAATAATGCCAAACAACATGGTGATGGCATGGGGTATACGCTGAAAAAAGGATGGGACTTTGGGTTTTGATTTGCTCATTTATCTCAATGGGGCCGAGGCGAATTTCTCAGTCTGGAAACCAATTTAACTGAATTTTGTCATTTCCAATCAATTTAAACTAAAAAATTCAGTGCAGACCAAATCAGAATATATTTTATAAAACTCATGCTCCTGTTTATTATAAATTTTACCCATTATTTTTAATTGGCTAACATTTAAACCGTCCAATACGAGTTGGAGTTCTTTTATCTTATTGTTAAGGTGATATGAAAGAATGGTGAATTTACTATTGGGTTCGCTACATAAAACTTCTGAATATCCCTTTTGCCTTAAAACCTCACCATAGAAACTATGCAATCCCCTTATATCCGAAAAAGTTTGGTTTCCCAAGGCATCTTTTACAATAGGGTTATTGATTGATAGTACAAAAGAAACCTCCGTAATACCATGCTCTTGAATTAGTTGTCTTATGTTGCCCGAAGTTACATCATCAAATACAACAGAATTCCCAAGCGAGGTATAATAGTAATTTCTGTTATCAAATCGAGTGTTTATTACAGGTTCAAGACCATCTGTTGGACAAACAAAATACAAGGACTTCTGCATTGCTCGGATTTCTATATTTTGGAGGGTCTATCCATTATGCTATTGCCTTAACATCTATTACTTCAAAGTTTTTGGGCACAAAATAGTCGTCCAAGCCATAATCTGTGTTGATGATGATGCCTCCCAACAAGGTCACTGTATCCACATGAAACTCATTTTTGCATGTTTTTATATGATTATGAATCTTTCTATCGATTATCTCATAAGTTGCTTCCGTAATTGCCTTCTCCGGGTCTTCTCTATTCAAAATTTCTTCACGGTATGGAAGTAAACTTTCTTCAAGTTTCATTTGTTGATAATCGTCGTCGTTCAAAACGGGCTTGTAGTCGTCATCTTGTAATCGACTCAATGCCAACATAAGGGCTCCACAGGAGTTTCCGGTCTGTTCTTGGCGTGGGCGGTACATCTTGCCCAAATCTCCGTCAAGTGTAATTCCTATATGCGGGCCATAAAATATGAATGCGCTACCCTCATCAGGAATATGATGGGCAAAAGCGGTCATCCCGGTTTGTCCTGCAAAAGGCAATCCTCCCAACCCACCCATAATAAATGGACCGAACAACACATTGAAGAAGGTTGTGGAAGGTACGTTGATGTCATCTGAGCATACGGATGTGGCCATCAATACTTTGGAGATGTCGATATCATGCTCTAATTGCATTTTTCCTAGGTAATGAATAGAGGTGTCCTTGGCATCCATGGCATCCGGAAAGTAGGACTTAACTACTTCTGCAAATTTTCTTTGTAACATGGGTAATATTTTTAAGTAATTATTTCAGTTAGTATACATTTTGAGTGCTACCATCCATAAAAGCCTTTCGGGACAACTCCATTGAGCCGAAGGTAAGCCACACATTGCCCACGATGGTGAATGATATGGTTTTCCATAGCATAAAATAGGCGCCAAACGGGAATGGTATCCCCAGCAAATTCACAATTGGCGAGTAGTTTTTCATCTGACATCTCCTTTATGGATCTCCTAACAAAAGCGTACAAGTTTTCCAATTCCTTGATAACATCTTCCTTAGGCATCTGCACCGGAAGTTTTACATTTTCGTACGGGTTTTTTATACCTCCCCGGCCGGCTAGTTGTCCGCAAGTATAGATGACGCAGTGGCGCCATTGCTCAGAAAAAGTCATGGCCTCATCGGTGTACCTAAATGAAAAATATTCAGTGGGCATTTGCTTTACATTGGTCATGGTTATGGTTTCGGACCGACGCCAAGCTGCAATGAGTTCTTTCCTAAGGTTATTTACCGAGCTTTGATTCGGCAATGGCTCGGCGGCCAGATTAGCAGCTGATTTTGTTTTGCTATCATTCAAACGACAACCTATGGTTGAAAGCAGACCAAAGCCCAAGACATTTCTTAGAAAACGAGTTCGCTTCATGGTCTATTAGTTTAGTGCATACGTTCTTTCCAATGGCCATTCATCATGGTAACCTTGTGACCACTTTTGTGATTCAAGTTCTTCATCTGTAGCCAAGCAAGCATCGAGATCGGCTCGCATACGTTCTTCATCCATAACTTGACCTATAAATACAATTTCATTTTTTCTATCCCCAAAGGTTTTGTCCCACTCTGCTTCAATTTGTTCTTGGTTGTCCAAGAAAGCAACGTATTGGGACCGTTTTTGAAATGGCATACTGCTCCACCAAACCCCAGCACTATCAGTTCTCAAGGAACCGCCAGCTTGACCCCAGATCAATGCCTGTTCAGGTCTTGAGGCAATCCAGAACAATCCTTTACTGCGAATAACATTCATTGGAAATTCATGTTGTACGTAATGTCTAAACCGGTCAGGGTCGAAAGGTTTTTTACTACGATAAACAAAAGAGCTTATTCCGTATTCCTCGGTTTCCGGGGTATGCCCATCCTTATTCAACTCTTCAATCCAACCGGCACTTTGTTCCGCTTCTTCAAAATTGAAAAGACCTGTATTTAGTATTTCCATGGGTTTAACCTTGCCGAAGTGCGAGGTAATAATTTGAGCCGAAGGATTCAGTTTTTTAATTGTAGCGCTCAAAATTCCTAAATGTTCTTCCGAAACTAGGTCCGTTTTATTGAGTAATATCACATTAGCAAACTCAATCTGATCGGTCAACAGATTCACAATGGTTCTGTAATCACCATCAATATTGGTAAGGTCTCTGTCTATTAAAGTTTCCGGACTACCAAAATCCTTGAAAAAGTTAAAAGCGTCCACCACGGTCACCATGGTATCCACATAACTAAAGCGGGAAAGATCAATATTGTTTTCCTCATCTACAAAAGAGAAGGTTTGTGCCACCGGTACAGGTTCACTAATGCCGGTGCTTTCAATAAGAAGGTAGTCAAACCTGTTTTCCTTGGCCAAACGCTCCACTTCCACCATCAGGTCTTCCCGTAAAGTACAGCAGATACATCCGTTGCTCATTTCCACCAATTTTTCCTCCGTACGGGAAAGGGTATTTTCGCTTTTTACCAATTCAGCATCCACATTTACCTCGCTCATGTCGTTGACAATCACCGCCACTTTCATGCCTTCTTTGTTATGTAGTATATGATTTAGCAAGGTGGTTTTTCCGGCTCCCAAAAATCCGCTAAGAACAGTTACTGGTAGTTTGTTATCCTTTATCATTTTCCTTTTTTGACGTACAAGTAATTTGATCGTCGCAAATTCAAAAAGTGAAGTTAATGCGACTGAGTCGTAAAAATATATGAAAATGATTTTAAATGCAACCAAGTTGCATTTATTTTATATATAAACGCACAACAATAAAAGATGTCCATAATCCCAGTAATGGCCTCAAAATAGCTAAGGGAATCTAATAACCAGCCGCTTGTCCATCTTTGCGACTCTCTGAGGCTCCATGGTAGACCTTATTCCCATCATCCCATAAAATGGCCTGATACCCTCCATAAATCCCTCTTGCGGTTCCCATTTTATGACCTTTATCCATGAGTCCACGAATGGTGGAATACGGAACGCCGGATTCGGTTCGGATTAAGCCGGTGTCCTCGGTGGTTCTTCCCATGGGACTAGCTCCTCCAGTATGGTCCCAACGTGGTGCATCTCCAGCTTCTTGGAGGTTCATACCAAAGTCCACAAGGTTCATCACAATCTGGGTATGCCCCATCGGTTGAAAATCGCCACCCATAACACCAAAACTGGCGTAGGGTTTACCATTCTTGGTCATAAAAGCAGGGATAATCGTGTGAAATGGCCTTTTTTCAGGTTCAAAAGTATTGGCTTGACCACGCTTAAGACTGAACAATTCTCCACGGTCTTGCAGCATAAAGCCCAGTTTTGGAGGCGCCATGCCCGAACCCATTCCTCTGTAATTACTCTGGATCAGGGATATCATAGTACCCTTATTGTCCGCAACGGTCATATAAATGGTCTCTCCTGCTGAAATTTCCCCCGCGGCATAAGTGCCGGCGCGCTCACCTATCTGTTCCCTTCTTGATTTGGCATAGTCTTCGGAGAGTAATTCTTCCACCGGGACATCAAAAAAGTCCATATCAGCATAATATTTGGCACGGTCCTCAAAGGCTAATTTTTTGGCCTCAGTAAAGAGATGTAAATGCTCCGCACTACCGAATTCGATTTTGGAAAAATCATACCCTTCCAAAATTTGTAACATTTGAAGTGCTGCTATCCCTTGTCCATTTGGGGGAAGCTCCCAAACATCATACCCCCGATAATTGATGGAAACTGGTTCCACCCACTCCGATTTATGCGCCGCTAAATCCTTAGCGGATAAAAAACCTCCTTCTTCTTTGATGAATTTACCAATGGTTTTGGCGATATCCCCCTTGTAAAAAGCATCCCGTCCACCTTCAGCAATTTTTCGATAGGTGTTGGCCAAATAGGGGTTTTTATAAATTTCTCCTTCATTGGGCAGTTTTCCTCCGTTCTGCAATTTGTAGGTATCCTCAATATTGGGAAAGCCTTTAGACTCAAAAAAGGGCACGGTACGTTGGATATACCAAGCTATGAGTTCAGTTAACGGGAAGCCCTTTTCTGCATAATCGATAGCAGGGGCCAAAATCTCTGTAATGGGTTTTGAGCCAAATTTTTGATGAAGTTCAAACCACCCATCTACCGCTCCAGGAACGCTTACAGGAAGCGGTCCATGCGAAGGTATTTTCTCCATCCCTTGCTTTTCAAAGTATTCTAAAGTGAGCTTTTGGGGTGAACGGCCACTGGCATTAAGGCCATATAATTTCTTTGTGTTCCCGTCCCAAACAATAGCAAAAAGATCTCCTCCTATTCCACATCCTGTAGGTTCCATGAGCCCCAATGCAGCGTTAGCCGCTATGGCAGCATCAATGGCATTCCCACCGCTTTTAAGCATATCAAGTCCTATTTGGGTGGCCAAGGGGTGACTTGTTGCCACCATCCCATTTTGGCCCAATACCACAGATCGGGTAGCAAAAGGTTCACCTGTGATTCGGTCCTGGGCAATTGAAAACTGCGATAGAAGTAGAAAAGCAGAAAAAAATGAAAAAAACGTTTTCATAGTTAATTTTTAGGTGTCCTAAAGTACAAAAATTGGATAAGGAACTAAGTTTAAAAACCACATTGGATTTTGTTTCGTCAATATGTTTGTGAATTGATAGATTAGAAGTACTTTCCAGTCTCATTAAATTACATTTTAAGATGGACCATAAATAACAATTGCTATGCGGACCCTTTTAATAATTTTGATTTTTGGTTGTTCTTTATTTCTGGGCTGCAGAAATGGACAGAAAGAAGAACTTATCATTGAGGTCAAAACTTTTGCGCCAGATTATTTAGAATATCCAAATAATCAGGTTCAAATTCCAGATTCTCTTCAAAATGAGTTTATTGAAAATTTCTTTGTCCCATGGGAATCTACCCCTGAGAAACTTCTTGCCTCTTTAGATACATTTCCTGGAAGAGAAATAACTTATTTAGAAAAATATCTTGATGATGACGAATGGTATGGGGAGAACAAGAAACCCCATGCATCATGGCAACGAGAAGAAATTGTGAATAATATCAACACTGATAATTTTCCCAACTTTCTGCAAAAAGGAATTGTTATAGCGCATACCGATTTGAGAAGAATCCCAACAAACCGGCCAGGTTTTGACAAGTACTCAAAGGCCGGTGAGGGTTATCCATTTGATTATTTTCAGGAAACAAATTTGTGGGCCAACACGCCATTAATGATGCTTCACATTTCAAATGACAAGCAATGGTGTTATGTCATCAGTCCTTATTATAAAGGTTGGGTATCGATGCACGATGTTGCACTGGTAGATGAAGATTTTATTGAGCAATGGTCAAAAGATGGTTTCTGTATGCCTTTATCAGACCGTGTTAACTTGGCCAATACTGTTTCCAACTATGCGATTAATACCAAAATGGGAATGGTGTTGCCTTATGAAAAAAACTCAAATAACCCACACCAGATCTCCGTATACTATGCTAACGCCGATGAAAACCAAAATGCCCAAATTCTAATGGCAGAGATAGCTAGAAATAGCGTTGCGTTAAATGGCTTTGCGTTCAATGAAGCCAATATTAAGCCATTGGTTTCTAATTTAATCGGAAGGCCCTATGGGTGGGGAGGAAACTTAGAGAACAGGGATTGCTCTTCCCTGATTCGCGATTTATTAGGTACTTACCGAGTTTGGGTACCCAGGGACTCCAAAGATCAAATAGAGATAGGCCATAAATATGAATTTCCAAACATGGCAGAGGAAAAGGTGAAGTTAATAAAGGAAAAAGGAGTTCCGTTTTTAACCATTTTGAGAAAGAAGGGACACAATATGCTATATGTTGGTATTTCCCCAACAGGAGAACCCCTAATTCTACATGCCATTTGGGGGCTGAAAACGTCTTACTCCAATACACAGCTGGCAAATTTTCTCGATACTTACCCAATAGAGGGCATACACAAAGATGAGGATGGTAAACTAAAAGGGAGACATATCATAGGGGAAGCTGTCATTACAACCATAAATATTGGTGCTGGAAACAATGATGTTACCACGCCCCTGATTGATGAAATCTATGCGATGACCAACATTTTTGAACTCGATTGACAAATTATGAACGGTAGATTTAGATAAGGTTTGAGTCGTATACAGCACCTCAAAATCAGAATCGTTTCAAGGCATTGTGCAAATAAAAAAGGCCTCTCCCTGAAAACTAGAATGAGACCTTTTTACCTTTATAACAAGACAAAGAATTGTTGCCTACTATTCTGTAAGAGTCACTGTTCTGGTCACTTTATTAAATGGCCCTGGAATTAGATTTCCTTCGGCATCCACTAACTCCAACGAAATGGTAACCTCACCCATTGGCAATCCTTTAAGCACATGCGGAGCCCATTCGGAAATCATAAACTCCTCACCATTTACAGTAGCTTTCACCTTATTCCCATCTTCTGAGAGGGTGGTATTCAGTACAAAAAAGTCCAACAGCAAGTTCTCTGTGTCCTTGCCAGTATATGTTCCCTTAGGTCGACTATAAATTAAAGTAGGTGCCTCCATGTCCAATCCCAAGGAGTCCATGGCATTGGGGCCTATTTCGAGTTTCTTCACGACAACGGAGTTTTCATTCTTAACCGATTCATGGTACGACCGGCTTAAAAAGGCCACCAAATGGTGCACTCCATCGGGTATCTCCTTGGCGAAGGCAGGTTCGTAGTGAGCAGAATACGGCTGGTTGTTCAAAATAAAGTGGATGTGCTGTCCTTTCCCAGAGTTGGCCAAACGTTCGGCATTCGGACCTTCGGTCTGTGCGCCCAACTCGTAGTTGTTCATTGTAAAGATAAAGTCCACTTCCCCACCTTTGGCAATGGTCATACTCTTGGGCACCTCCAGTTGCAAAACGGCATAGGCATAGGCTGGGGACCCTCCCAATTTTTCTAAGGTGATTTTTGGTTGTTCAGTCTGGACAGGCACTTGCTCTTCAGCTTGCTCGGTATTTTCCTTTTTTTGTTTGCAAGAGACCACTATAAGCATTGTTAAAAGCATTGTGGCAAGTAAATTGGGTGTTTTCATTTTCATTTCTTTCGTTTTAAAGGGTTATTAATTGTTTTAAGGTTGATTTTTATACAAGTTCTCAAAGTTCCATATTGATTTTGTCCCAAGGTTGGTAATAGTTAGATTCCCTAAATGAGTCACACTATTATCCTCCGTATTTAACCCGCATTTAATTTGGGTGATTCTACTAAATTCAATGGCAGTTGAAGGGGTTATGGTAATAGACACATCTCCACCTGCAATGGTAAGGGTTCTTCCTTCTTTTTTCAATAGGCTACACCCCAAATGTCTCATTTCTTGAGAGATCCGTTCATAGTCTTGTGGGGTACACGTTATGGAAATTTGCTTTATCCTTTCAAAAAGGTGTTCTTTTTTATATGATTTCTTTAAAAATGCTTCTCGAGAATAATTATCATGTGTTTCATGAAACAAACTATCCAGAAATGCTGGGTTGTAGAAGGCGTACCATGTTTGGACCGAAGTTCCCTTGCTCGGGGAATAAAAGGCCTTGAACCAGATGGCTTCCTTTTCTCCAATACTCATATCCACAGTTTCTGAAGCACTTAAATAAGGTGTTCCAGATTGTTTCAATTTGGGTGCTACACCCATATGGAAATGCTCACCTCCATTACGGAGCGAAAAACCAACTCCACTTTTACCGACGGGTTCTTGGAATTTGTTATTGGGCCCAAGAAGTTCAATGTAATGTTCATGTCCTCTGAGGTAGCATGAGGTCGTCTTTTCATCAATAGATTCAAAATTTGGCAACCCTTTGTCCAACGAAGCATACGTATTTATCCAAGAATCTTCACGAGTAAATTGTGCGTATGAAACACTATCCAAAACTACGTATAGATGGTCAAAAAGTACTTCAGATACGTCTTTACCAAAAAGAACATCAACCTTTTCATGATCGATGGTGGTTATTGGTATTGAAGACCGATCCTCTTTACAGGATAACAATACAAGTAAAAAAAATGATGATATCCCATAAAGCATGTTTATATAATTCAATATGAATCTCAAAATACCATTCATAACATTCAATTGGTCTATGCTTTAAAGTTTGTTCGCAATAAAAGATTCCAATGCTGTATTAAAATGGTCTGTATTATCCCAAAATGCTGCATGACTTTCAATAGAAACACCCTTGGCCTGAGGAACATTGTTGCTTAGCCAACTCTGTCCCTCGTCATACCAGGATTCCCGAAGCATAAAAAGCATAGGTATCTTTCCATTTAAACCTATGACAATTTCATTATAATCGCTCGCCATACCGTCTATATATAGACTCAACGCAGCATCGTTTGGTGTCATCAACATTTGATTGACCATCCAATGCTCTTGAACGCTATCCAAATCTTTTAATGTCATCCAATTGACCGTGCTAGAGGCATAGGCTTTTCGGTCCGAAATCAAATCTTTTAAACTTTCACGATAGCCTTCAAAAGTTCCATAGACCCACTCGTCAGTGTTATCACCTATCCATTTGGGAGGCTCATCGATAAAAACGAGATGACTTAAGCCTTCTATTCCATACAATTGCACATATTCATAGATGGTTGCGCTGCCGCTTGACCATCCCACAAGGGCCACATCCTTGAGGTTTAGCTTTTGGATAATTCCCCTTAAATCAATGGCATGATTTTTATAGGTGTGTCCAGAACGGGTTTTTGCGGATTTGCCATGACTTCTGGGGTCGTAAGAAATGTATCGGAACTTATCCTCAAAATAGTCCCGTTGGTTCGAAAAAAATTCCGTGGTCATGGTCCAACCAGGAATAAACAGTACTGGTTTTCCTTTTCCAAAATCTTCAACATAAATAGCAGCGCTATCCTTGCCTATTTCAATGAATTGGCTCTGGCTATGCAGTACAGATACTATCAGTAGCGCTAGTGCGCATATTGGTTTTCTAATCAAAATCATCGAACACATATTTGGGTAGGGATTCTTTGTAATTGATTTGTAGGTAGTTATGTCCATCAATCAATTGGGCAAAACCTTCTGGAGTAATTTCTGGAGCATCTGGGCCGATCAAAGTTGCGGTCTCCCCTACCTCCACCTGTTTTTCCTTTCCTATCATCACGTTGCAATGGCTGGAATTGACATTAACCACAGTAAATAGTTTATCATTGATCAAGACCTTCGCCCCATTTTCGGCAGCACTGGAATAACCTTCGGCCCACCCGATGGGAATGGTTGCAATCCATTGATCTTCGGGAATCTTGTAAAACCTAGAAAAGCCAATCGTATCTCCTTTTTTAAGAAGTTCCATACGAATTACTCTTGCCCTCAATCTATAGGTTGGTCTTAGCGGAAACTGCTTTGATAGGGACATTTTTAACAATGGAAAGGATCCATGCAACAGAATTCCTGGTCGTACCAAATTCAAATATGATTCCTCTAGGTCTAGTAGGGATAGGGAAGGTGCCACATGTTGGTGTTCTACCTTGATGCCCATTCCTGCAAGCTCGTTAGCCAAGGTCTTGAACCTTTTAATTTGCTCTTTCGCAAAATCTGGCGGGGTTGTAAGAGTAGAAAACAGTCCCGTAATGCTGACATGATCTTGTTGGGCCAATTCTTTTATCCAGTCTAAATCGGCATCATATGGTATCCCCATACGCCCCAATCCGGTATCAAAATACAGCTGCACTTTAATCTTTTGTTCGTCATGTTTAGGCAAGGCCATAATTTTTTTTAACGACTCTTTGGAGAATATACTCAATGTGATGTCTTCCTTGATTAAAACCTCCCCCAAGTCTGTCGCAAAATCCCCCATCAAAAGAATGGGCTTTTTTACGCCTGCTTTTCTAAGTGCCAGACATCGGGTTTCCTTTACAAAAGCGAACCCATGAATATGAGGGCTTTCATCAAGAATTTTTGCCACTTCAACATCACCAATACCATAGGCATTGTTTTTAAGCACCGCCAGGATTGCAGTTCCCTTTGCCATTTTTGAAATGATTTCCGCATTGTGCAGATATGCATTTTTTGAAATCTCCAACCACGGATTTACTCCTTTGGTGGAGAATCGATCCCCATTTGATGCCATTGGCCAAAGCTTGCTCAGAGGTATTCCTAAACCTAGGGTGCCCAAGGAAAGTTTTTTTAAAAATAATCTTCTATAAGATTGCATAAGCTTTTGGTTTGCACCCCGAATTGGGATTAGTCATATGATTCAATGGTTTGTAATAATTAATAGATGGGTTTCATCTCTTCGTTCAACTTTCTTGAAGTCAATTGCTAAGACATTCCCACTTTGGAGGACATAACCAAACAGATAGTTAGGTGCCCTGGGGAAACCTTAATTCGCATATGTCCTGCCAATAAACAAGAGTTGCAAAACGTTGGTTTTCTGGCACAATAGATTATAAGTTCTGAGCTATCTTACGGATAAATGGGTTGGTTCTAGACCATTTGTGAAGGAGGAGGCCTAGAAAATAGACTAACGAGCTTAGCTGTATTTGTAAACGAAAATTTAGAAGAAACTATTTTCTGCTTGGAAATAACAGGCGTTAAGAACTTTTGTGGGACAGGGTTTGAAGGTATCAATCCTTCAAATTGTTGTCCATCGAAAGCCAGCAAACAATGTTCGCAATGTTCTAAAGGATTGTCTAAGTTATTTTGATGCTCGTAAACATGAAACGCAGAAACCTTGATCAGCAATAAACCGATTAGAAGAAAAGCGAAACAACGCCTTAAGATTTCTTTCATACATCTACAAATTTACTAAATTCATATTTTGTAGGATACTCAAAATCAATAATACAAACGTACAAGATGTTTAGAAGGATTTGACCAATTTTTCGGCTGTTCCGGTAAATTCTATTTTCCTATGACCTTTTCAAATTAAAGTTTACTCTCATTTTATATGAAATGGTTTTGAGAGAAAACTATGTCCTATTTATGTGCAAATAAAAAAGGCTCCAGAGTTTAATTTCTCTAAAGCCTTACTATTAATGCTCCCCCTCTTGGGCTCGAACCAAGGACCCTCTGATTAACAGTCAGATGCTCTAACCAACTGAGCTAAGGAGGAATATTTTACCCTAAGCGGGTGCAAATATAGGAGTTTCTTTAAAATGCAACAAGCAAAAAAAGTGGTTTTCTATTTAAAAAGCCATTTATACAAATCATTACCATTTGCAAACAGCAATAATCCTATTAAAAGAAAGAACCCAACCATTTGTGCATACTCCAAAAATTTATCGCTTGGCTTTCTTCCCGTTACCATTTCATACAACAAAAACATTACATGGCCACCATCTAAAGCAGGTATTGGCAAGATGTTCATAAAAGCAAGAATAATGGATATTAAAGCAGTTGTGGACCAAAAAGCTGCCCAGTCCCAAGTATCTGGGAACATACTGCCTATGGCAGCAAAACCACCAACACCTTTATAAGCACCTGTTGAAGGATTGAATATTTTTTTAAGTTGTTTTACATAGCTGGATAAGGTTGTAACCCCTTTATCTATTCCTGCCGGTATGGCTTCTAGAAAAGTATATTTTTGGGTTTGAATTCTAAAGTATCCTCTATCTTCTAGGTCCTTCATGGTAAACCCACCTATTTCTATGCCCAGCTTCGCATCATCACTTACCTTGGCCACCAAATCAGCTTCTGTTCCGTCTGCCCTACTTACTTTTATGTTGATGTCCTTACCCTTATTTTCTTCCAAAAGTGCCATCACCTGATCTCTGTAAACAGCTTCTGAGCCATTAATGGACAAAAACTCATCCTTGGCCATAAAACCTGTATTTGAGTTGTGCGAACCTTTAGAAACTTTATTTACGACAAAGGGTGCTCGCAGACTTAAAAACCTAACCTTCTCTTCGTCTTCCAGCAGCGTAGAAATAAAATCTATTGGGATTTCTTTTTCAATTTGCTGCCCATCCCTATCTATAGTTATTGTATTTCCGTTAATCAACTCAATAAAAACACTATTAAAAGTTTTTAGTTTTTCTCCATCAACAGCAATAATTTTATCACCTGTCTGTATGCCAACTTTATCCCCTATTTCCTTTTCTGTAACCCAAACACCATCGCGTAAGCTCTCCATAGGAATGTACTGGTCTCCATAGGAATAGGCCATACCGATATAAATGATAACAGCTAGGATAAAATTAACGGTTACACCGCCCAACATAATGATAAGGCGTTGCCAAGCTGGCTTACTACGGAATTCCCATGGTTTTGGCTCTTCTTTCATAGCTTCAGTATCCATGCTCTCATCAATCATACCGGCAATCTTCACATATCCTCCTAAGGGCAACCACCCAATTCCATAAACGGTTTCCCCAATCTTTTTCTTAAAGAGGGAATACTTTACATCAAAAAAGAGGTAGAACTTCTCAACCCTTGTCTTAAATATTTTTGCAGGAATAAAATGTCCAAGTTCATGAAGAACAATAAGTAGGGACAAACTAAGAAAGAATTGTATGGTCTTTATTATAATGGGGCTCATCAGCATTTATCTGTTAAAACGCACAAAAGTAAACTTTTAGCCAGTGATATAAAAACAGCAAAACCAAGCACTACTTTGTTTTAAGAAAGTTTTAGCATCAAAACTTAGGTTTTATCTTGAAGAATCCTTCCTTCAGCCGTAATTTTGCAACTGATGAGGGCTTTTTTTTCAAAATACAAATTCTTTGGAGTAACGCTTTTAGCGCTCTCGGCAGTAATTATCTATTTGTTTTACAATGCCTTACAGCCAAAAAAAATGCTTCCCGTTTTTCAACCCTCCATGGTGAGTCAAGAATTGGTGGACAGTACTTTACACTACAAAAAGAAGTACCACACCATTGCAGATTTTGAGTTGATCAATCAAAACGGGCAAAAGATTACCCAGAAAGATTATAAAAACAAAATCTACGTAGCTGATTTCTTTTTTACCACCTGCCCTACTATTTGTCCCATCATGACCAAGAACATGGCAGAAATTCAAGGTTTAATTTTGGATGACCAAGATGTTATGCTGCTTTCCCATTCGGTTACCCCTGTTATTGATTCTGTGCCTCAACTAAAAAAGTATGCACTGGAAAAAGGGGTTATGGACAGTAAATGGAATCTAGTTACAGGAGATAAAAAACAGATTTACGAGCTGGCAAGAAAATCGTATTTAGCTGTAAAAAATGATGGTGATGGAGGTCCTTACGATATGATTCATACTGAAAATTTTATTCTTGTGGATAAGGAAAGAAGGATTAGAGGGTTCTACGATGGTACCAGCAAAGAAGAAATACAAAAACTTCTGGAGGACCTTGAAGTTTTAAAGGCTGGTTATGCAGAATAATCGTTTAAAACTTTAAGAATCCTATGTGCTCATTTTTATTTACTTTTGCTCTTACTTAAAATCAATCTAAATAAGTTTAGTGGCGACTGTTGCAGATTTAGAACACGGACAAAAAGGAATCATAAAGGAATTTTCAGATAATATTCTTCCCATAAAATTAATGGAGCTAGGGTGTTTGCCCGGAAACAGCGTAGAATTGGTTCAGATTGCTCCTTTAAAAGACCCTATTTATATTAACGTAAATGGAAGCCATATAGCCATACGCCGCTCTTTGGCCAAGCAAATTGAGCTTGACATTATTGATGATACGATAGCCATATGAGCAAAAGCATAAATGTTGCACTAATTGGCAATCCCAATACAGGAAAAACATCAGTCTTCAATCAACTTACCGGACTTAAACAAAAGGTTGGAAATTACCCAGGCATTACAGTAGAAAAGAAAGAAGGTGTTTGTAAGCTTCCCAGAGGTGTAAAAGTACATATCCTAGATCTTCCCGGCACTTATAGTCTTAATACCACTTCGTTAGATGAAAGTGTGGTCGTTGAGCTATTATTGAACAAGAACGATAAAGATTACCCGGATGTAGCGGTAGTGGTGAGCGATGTAGAAAACCTAAAAAGAAATCTGCTCCTTTTTACGCAAATCAAAGACCTTAGAATTCCCACTATTTTGGTCATTAACATGGCGGATAGAATGTCTAGAAAAGGTATTTCTTTGGACATTGAAGCATTGGAAGAAAAATTGGACACCAAAATTGCTTTGGTCAGTACACGAAGGGGAAACGGTATTGAACGTATTAAAGAGCTAATCGCTGATTACAAAACCTTATCGACGGGGGCCAATGTGGATACATCCAGAATCTCTCCCGAATATTTTGGTCATTTACAAAAGGCCTTCCCAAAAGAAGACCTGTACAAACTATGGTTGGTCATTACACAAGATGTAAACTTTATGGCCATTGAAAAGAAGCGAATTCAGGATGCCACTTCTTTTTCAACTAAATCCAAGGACGAACTCAAAAAGCTTCAACACAAGGAAACTGTTTTACGTTATCAGTTTATAAATAGCACCTTGAAAGAAACGTATAAAGTAGACTTTCAAGCGGCCAAAGGATTTAGGGCCTCTCTTGATAAAGTTTTAACGCATAAGGTATTTGGCTATGTCATTTTTCTTGTCATATTATTGACCATTTTTCAGGCCATTTTTGATTGGAGCAGTTATCCACAGGATTTTATTGACCAGCAATTTGCCATGGCTGGCGAATGGATCAAAAATACACTGCCCCCAGGTGTGTTTACCAATTTACTGGCCGAGGGAATACTGGCAGGCATAGGCGGCATTGTAATCTTTATTCCGCAAATAGCCTTTTTGTTTCTGTTCATTTCACTGTTAGAAGAAACCGGATATATGAGTAGGGTTGTCTTTTTAATGGATAAGCTCATGCGCCCTTTTGGTCTTAGCGGAAAAAGTGTGGTACCACTTATTTCGGGAACAGCCTGCGCAATTCCGGCCGTTATGGCAACAAGAACTATTGAAAATTGGAAAGAGCGACTGATTACCATTTTGGTTACTCCTTTTACCACTTGTTCGGCAAGGCTCCCTATTTATTTAATTTTGATTGCCCTTGTTATTCCAAAAGGACGTGTTCTAGGCTTGAGCTACCAAGCCTTGACTTTGATGCTATTATATATTATTGGGTTTGGGATGGCCATTTTCTCTGCAATGGTTCTAAACAAGGTTTTGAAAATAAAAAGCAGCTCCCTTTTTATGGTGGAAATGCCTACTTATAGACTTCCTCTTATAAAAAATGTGGCTTATACTGTAATAGAAAAGACCAAGAGCTTTGTCTTTGGGGCTGGAAAAATCATTTTAGCCATTTCCATTGTGCTTTGGTTTCTGGGATCTAATGGATATTCGGAAGATTTTAAAAACGCGGAAAGTATAGTCAACAAAAGAATTGAAGAGGAAGGCCTTTCTAAGTATAGTAAAAACTATATTCAGAACAACATTGATGCCTACATGCGCAGCACCAAATTGAGCATTGTAGATCAATCCAATGCCATTGGTTTAAAATCGCTCCAAGACTCTGTGCAGATAATGACAGGTCAACTAAAAGAAAGAGCTAGAGCGCAGGAAATTTCCAGTTATAAACTGGAACATTCTTATATAGGGTATGCCGGAAAAGCCATTGAACCTTTGGTTAGGCCATTAGGCTACGATTGGAAAATTGGCATTGCCGTTTTAACATCTTTCGCTGCGCGTGAAGTTTTTGTTGGAACCTTGGCAACCATCTATAGTGTAGGCAATGATGAAGAGGAAACTATTAAAAGTAGAATGGCTGCAGAGTTACATCATTCAGGCAAAAAACCATTGTTCAACCTAGCATCTGGCATTTCATTAATGTTATTCTACGCTTTCGCAATGCAATGTATGAGTACGTTAGCTATTGTTAAAAAAGAGACTAACTCATGGAAATGGCCTTTGCTTCAACTAATATTTATGAGCGTTTTTGCTTATCTTGTTGCTTTGACGGCATATCAAATCCTAAAATAAATGGAAATTGTTCAGCACATACTGGTATATTTAATTTTAACAATTGCTGTTGGCTATTTGGTATTAAAATTTGTTCTTCCAAAGTCATTGATCCCTTCTAGAAAAAAAACCACAAAATCTTGTGGGCAAGACGGTTGCGGTTGCAGCTAAGTATTCCACTATATTATATCACCAACTTTTCAGTGCTTTCAGGAATTTAAATTGAAAAAATTATATTCCTGCTGTAACCTTTTATAAATTCCTGATTATATAGGTTAGAAGATCAACTAAAAACATCTTTTGAAAGAGCTCTCAGATGAAATAGTAATGCAAAAAGTTGCCGCGGGCAATCTAGATTTACTCAAGGTACTTTTTGATAAACACCATAGGCATGTGTATAATTTTTTATACAAAATGTCCGGAGACAAAATGTTGAGTGAAGATTTAACGCAAGATGTTTTTTATAAACTGATCAAGTATAGAAGCTCTTACAAAAATGGCTCTTTTAAAGCATGGTTGTTTACCATAGCAAGAAATGACTTAAAAACACATTTTACCAGAAACCATAAAAATCATGACGATATAGATGTATTGGAATATAAACAAGTGGAAAATGAAGACAATAGGCAAGAAGAATATTCCCATTTGCAAAGTGCGCTGAACAAACTGGATGCCACAGATCGTGAGTTGGTCATTTTAAACCGGTTTCAGGAAATCCGGTACGAAGAATTGGCAGAAATAGTAGGAAGCACTCCAGGGGCAGTTAAAACAAGGGTGTGCAGAATTTTAAAAAAACTAAAGAGTATTTATTTAGAAAACATATAAGCATGGAAAAAAATCATGTTACAAACTTGTTCCTGGAATATCTGGACAATACGTTGAGCAAGAAGGAAAAGGAAAGGATAGAACAACACATTGCTGGTTGCATTCAATGTAAGTTGGAATTGGATGAAATGAAAATATTGTTCAAAGCTTTTGAAGATGAATCTATTTCAGTTCCAACGGAAAGTCTCAGTGCAAAATTTGATAAAGCCTTACAGGAAGAAAAAATGGGAACGACCAAAGTGGTTCCTATTTCTTCGGAAAGAAGAAAGACGGGATGGGCTTCCAATATGCTCAAAGTAGCAGCAAGTATTGCGTTGTTGGTCGCTTCTTTTCAGATGGGAAGATTTCTCCAACAAGAAAAATCCAATGAAGATATTGCTTTCTTGCTAGATGAAAGTTTACAGTTTAAACAAACAGCAATGCTTTCCTTAATGGAGAATCAATCTGCAAGTAAGCGTATTCAAGGGGTCAATTATATTGAAGAGTTTTCAAAACCAGATGAGACCATTGTAATTGCATTGGCAAACAGATTGTTGAATGATGAGAATGACAATGTACGATTAAACGCCTTCGAAGCCTTATCCAAATTCACTGCATCAGAAACTGTAAAGACAGCATTTATAGAGGCCCTGAAAATTGAAAAAAATCCAAGTATACAAATTGCTATTATTCAATCTTTGGTTAAAATCCAAGAAAAGAAAGCGGCAGCACCGATGAAGAAATTATTAGAACAAGAGGACACACAGCCCTTTGTAAAAAATGAAATCAAACTAGGGTTACCTAAAATTATATAAACATCAAAAAACGAAAAATCATGAAACACGTAACAATTCTTTTAATCGCATTTGCATTTAGTACAATTACCACCGCCCAAAAAGGATATACCAAATCATTAAGTGGAATAGAATGGGTGAAAATTGAATCCAAATCGGATATCACTTTAAAATCATATAGTACCAATGAGTTACTGATCAAGGGCAGTAGAAGCTCCAAAACATCTGAAAAAGCCAAAGGACTCAGATTAGTTGGTGAGGGAGGCAATGACAATACAGACGTTGGTTTCTATGTAGTACAGGACGGCAATACACTGATAGTAAAAAATTTAAGAAAATCTGAAGGTGCTGAAATATTCCTTCCAAAGAACCAAAATGTATCGGTTGTAAGCACGTGGGCCGGCGACATAGAAATTGATGGTTTTTCAGGAGAAATTGAAGCAGATGCTCAGCTAAATGGCAGTATTGAAATTACTGACGTGAACGGGCCAGTGACCGCAAATGCCCTTAACGGTGAGGTTACGGTAACGTTTGGAACGGTAAAACAAGATTCCCCTATTTCAATCTACACCACAAACGGAGAGGTTGATGTTACTATGCCTTCAAGTACTCCAGCAGATTTAGCCTTGAGCACAAGAAACGGAGACATTTATACAAACTTTGAATTTAAGAGAGAGGAAAAAGATGGTTTAAAGTCAATATCTGGAAGAAAGGTAAAGGCAACCATAAATAATGGTGGTGTAAACATTTCGCTAAAGTCCACGAATGGAAATATTTATTTAAGAAAACAATAATCAACAAACAGAACAGTCATGAAAAATGTAGCAATCCTATTGGCATTGGGTTTCATCAGCCTATCTGTTAATGCCCAAAAAGTTATTGAAAAAAGTATCAATTATAACAACCAAGTTATAGATCTTGACGTGAAATTTGCTTCGGATATTGTAGTTAAAACTTGGGATAAATCCAAAGTTTATTTTAAGGCAACACTAATGACCAAAAATGACAAATACTTAGATCTGTACAAATTAAATGTGGAAGAGAACAATGGTTATATCAATATTAGTTCGGTATCAAAACCAATTATTAAGGCTTTTTATAACGAATGGAAAAAAAATAGTTCAAATAGAGAAACCACGTACTACAATACCAGCGATATGTATGAATTTAATTATGTTCTCTATGTACCCAAAAATGCAAGCTTCAATGTGACCAGCATAAATGGTGATCTTAAATCAGATATTATTGAAGCTGATTTTACAGCGGACTTGATCAACGGTAATATTGACATTAAAAAATACAATGGCAATCTTGACCTTAAAACCATAAATGGGGAAATAGATCTGGTTTTGGCAAACTCAAGACTTACCGCTGAAACCGTTAACGGTCAAATTTACGCAGATGAAAAAATGGATTTAAAGGTTACCGATCGTCATGTTGGCCAAAAAGTGGAGGGGAATTTTAATAGTGCAACCTACCGTCTGGAATTAAATACCATAAATGGCAATATGTACTTACGGCTTTAGAGCATGGGAGCTATAAAAGAATATAATAATAAGCCCCAACCTATTGCGAGCAACAATCCCCCAATAGGTGTTATGGGTCCAAGAAATCTTAGTTTTTTTCCTTTTGATGCGCTTAAACAAAGACCATAGATACTAAAGGAAAATAGTAAAGTACCCATAACAAAACAATTAACAATGTACTTGTCAATGGGCTGGTCAAACCCAAGGTTAAAGCTAAGCACCACTAACAATATGGCGTGGTACATTTGGTATTTGACCCCGGTTTCAAAACTATGAAGTTGTTCTGGGGTCAATTTCTTTTTTAATGCATGGGCTCCAAATGCTCCAAAAACAATAGCCAGAAGACCATAAAAGCTACCCATAATTTGAGCAAGTAGAATTGTTTCCATATTTGTTAAACGTATAAAATACTATTAGAAAATAACATTGACCTCGGTATCCCTAGTCACCCTAAAGCAGCATTCCTTGTATTTTGGAGGGCCAAAAGTTTTCATTTTTGATTTTGAAAAAGCTACTTTTTCCTTTGGAATTCCCAACCAATTTTTATCAAGTATATCATTGCCATTTTGATCATGAAACACCGCAACTGCATATTCGCCTGGAGGCACATTCTCTATGTTTAGCATAACCATTCCTTCTTTTGCGGCTGTAGTTCCAGTTTTGACAACCCCTTCAAAGGTCAAAAAGGTTTCACCTGAATCATAAACCGCCACATTTATGTTCCCTTCTGTTGATGGAACATTGTGTACATGAACCGAAATAGTATTCTGGGACAACATGAAAAAAGGCAACAAAAAAATGGTATAAAAGACAGTTTTCATAGGTAAAATCTAGACAAAATTATCATTGCTTGAGTAAATACGTTTACAATATCAATTTTGGCTTTTTAAGGTAGCCATCAATTTGTTGTTCAATAAATTATAAACTTCTTGGGTTTGTAAACTATCATTAAAGTTTAGGAATATTTTGAGTGAATCATGATGAACCAGCCTTATTTTTTCCTGTCTTAAGTCATCTACAAAAACATATACCTTAGATTGAGATAGAGAATCCTTGAAAACACCTTTTTCTTTGGCCATCCAAGAAAATCCATTAAAGCGCTCCATTTCTGGAAGCTTTTTTACAAGGTTAATACTATCAATTTCTGAAATAGGAATTTTCTGGTAGTACACTCCTGAAAGAACTCTAAACTTCCCTTCTTCAATTTTGTGCCAATTCTTATAATGAAGTATAAAAGCAAAAGCACAGGTTATAAGCGTGAGAACAATCAACACATTCCATAACTGGTGCCTTTTCTTTTTAGTCATTTTCTTTATCTGTTCTATACTTATCAAACCATGCAACTGTATGTGCAATTTTGGTTATCAAATTGCTTGGTTTGTTTGCAATTCCGTGGCTCGCACCGGGAATTTCAACCAACACGGTTTCAATTTTACGCAATTTAAGGGCGTGATACAGTTGTTTGGCTTCACTTGGTGGTGTGCGTAAATCGTTCATCCCCACCATTACCATAGTTGGGGTCTCTATATTACCAACGAGAGAAAGAGGGGAAAATTTCCAATACCCTTCAAAATTTTCCCAAGGCTGTCCAGAATATCTAGAATTGGCATAACCAAAATAGTTGTCGGCCACCAAGGTCTTACTAATCCAGTTCATTACAGGTTTAGCTACTACCGCTGCTTCAAAACGCTTGTTTTTTCCAATCATCCACGCTGACATGATTCCCCCAGCACTTCCACCAGTTACAAATAATTGATCTTCATGCGCAATCCCCATTTTGATACAATGATCCACACCATCCATGGTATCATCATAATCTTGGCCTGGATAATTGTTTAAAAGCAAGTTGCCAAATTCTTCACCATAACTGGTACTCCCCCTGGCATTGGGGTAAAAAACAATATATCCTGCTGAAGCATATAATTGCATTTCAATTGAAAAACGATCTCCGTAATTTGCAATAGGACCACCGTGATTTTCTACCATAAATGGATATTTTTTAGTAGCATCATAATTTGGCGGATAGACCACCCAACCTTGAATATCACGACCATCAAATGAAGATTTGTACCAAACCTCTTCTACTTTTCCTAAGGTTCTGTAATCTAAAAGTGCTTTGTTCAAAGCTGTTATTTTCTTTGGGGTTTTTGCCTTCAGGCTTAAAATTGCCAAATCTGACGGATAATCGGGTCGCGAATTTGTATAGGCAATTGTACCGTTTTTGGAAACACTGTGCGAACCGCTTCCATAAGGTCTTCCCAGTATAGTTCCTCCCCTGTTATCCGCTAGTTTTGAAATCTCTCCTGAAAGGGAAACATAGCCAATCTTGCCATTACCTTTATCGTCATAATCAAAGTAAAGTCCGTTGCTTTTAGCATCCCAATGGATATTGGAAACGGTTCTGTCCAAAGTGTCCGTTATACTTCTTTTGTTACTTCCATCTGCATTCATAATGTGCAGCTTGCGAACTTGATAGGCCTCCCTTTTATCCTCAATACCTATATAAGCAATGTATTTTCCATTTGGAGAAATCTGTGGGCTGTAATCCGGGCCATCTCTATCCGTTAACGCACTTATTTTTCCATTCTGAACCTCTACATAATAGATTTCACTATTGCGAAAATCGTATTCCCAGTTTTCATTTCTATTGGCCGAAAAGTAGATTTTACTACCGTCAGTACTCCAAGATAGCGTACCTCTATGATGCCAATCTCCGGAAGTTATTTGGCGGGGTGCCCCTCCTTCTGAAGAAATTATAAAAATATGGTTGAATCCTGGTTTTATATAACCCCTTCCATCAGCCTCGTGATATACACGGTCTGTAATTCTTGGGGCCTCTGCCCATTCTGCTCCTTTAGGTTTTTTAGGGGCTTTGGCAATAACTGGTGGAGCCTTGGGGACATTCATTGAAAATGCCAAATTTTTCCCGTTCGGCGACCATGTCAGGGAACTTGGGCTAAAAGGGAGTTGGGTCAATTTTGCAATCTTTCCAGAAGTCACCCAGTACATATAAATTTCAGAACCTTCATTTGTGCTACTTGAGAATGCAATGCGATCTCCTGAGGGAGACCATACCGGACTACTTTCACTAACCTCTCTAGAGGTCATTTTTTGATGTTGGCTACCATCTGCTTTAACCAACCACAAGTTTCCAACGGAGCGATCTTTCATAATATCATAATCCATTCTGCGATATACTACCCACTCACCATTCGGAGAAATCTGTGGGTCGGAAACATATTGTAAATCAAAAATGTCCAGATAGGAAAAGTTTTGTTTTTGTGCTGTTGAAAATTGCAGTGCACCGGTTGCAAGAAGCAAAAGAAGAAGTCTCCGCATAGTTTTGAAATTTGTAGTTTTAAAGGTAGCGGAAAACGAAGAAGCTTCAAAAAGAAATTGTGGATGCAGCTCAATATTTCCATCATTCAACTTATTACCATTTGTGCGGTTGCCAATGGGTTTATTTTTGGGTTTCTGCTATTGGAAAAAAAAGAAAATAGATTTGCCAATCGTTTTCTATTTCTTTCTTTAATCTGCATGTGCCTGACCTTTACTCCTTATATGCTGGACCCTTCTATTTGGGACACTTATAAATGGCTGGCATGGATGCCATTTTCATTATCTTATTGGATAGGTCCATCTTTTTATTTTTATGTTCGTACGCTGACCAACCCAAGTTTCCTATTTACCAAAAGACAACTTTGGCACTTCTCCCCTCTTGTCCTGAATTATGTGCATAGTATCTATCATGCCATTTTTCCAGGTAGTAGGACCCCATGGTATTGGTTTCATTTTGTGACTGAACTTTTTGAGTCGGCGGCAATCCTTTCCATTTTAATCTATATGATACTGTCTTTCAAATTGGTTAAAAAATACCAACGACAACTTTTGAACAACGTTTCCACCATTACTAAAATTAATCTTCAGTGGGTTAAAAAAACAATACTGGTCATCGTTATTTCTTTTGTATTGATTTCAATTTTTCTATTCATTAGCAGTGGCATTAGCGGCAAAGAATTCTTCTACCAATGGGACGAGTATAGGTCTGCCATTTTACTGCTCTATTCATGCGTGTTGTATTGGTTAAGTATTCGCGGGTATCAACAAGCACAAACCATAAAAATCAGTAAACCTTCGGATTCCATAGAGAACCTACCTGATAAAGAATCAACCAAAATCATTGATCAGCTTCACACCGCCATGGTCAATCAAAAACTATTTAGAAATCCTGAGTTGAGTCTTGCAAGTCTGAGCAAATCGATTTCTGTTTCTGAAAGGACCATTTCAGAAGTTTTAAACGGCAACCTAAATAAAAACTTTTATCAGTTTGTAAATGAATACCGTGTTATGGATGTTCAGGGGAAATTGAAAGACCCCAAAAACTCCCACCTAAAAATTCTAAGTCTGGCATTTGATGCAGGGTTTAATTCCAAAGCTACATTCAATAGGTTATTTAAAACATACACAGGCTTAACTCCAAAAGGATTTAAATCCCAAAACTTACGTTAAAAAACGTTTTTTGGGACTTGTGATTAGGTATTGAGACTTTTTTAAAAAGCTTCCTGACTAGATTGAGACAAAATCAATATCTCATGCAAAAGTCATTTCTTATTCTGTCGTTTATTTTAATTTCCAATTCAGCATTTTCTCAATCCATAAAGGATTTAGATTTTTTAATAGGGAGTTGGAAGGTTGTGGAAACCCTTTATCCCGGTACCGGTAAGGAGTATCAGGAGATTGGAACACGAAATTGCGAATATTACTTAAATGGAAGCTTTATTAAATGTGAATCGCTCACCGTAGATCAAAGAAATGAACGAGAACGCGCCTATGCCTATATTATTAACTACCATAAAAAGGAAGATGTTTTTTTGGTTACCTCCCTGGCGCATGACTTTCCGTTACATGGCCAACATAAATGGTTTTTAGATAAAGAGCATAAACGCCTTAATGCCATCTCTCCCAAAAATGTTATTGAGGATCGCTTTTTTAGGGGTACAATTTCATATGCGGATAAAAACAAATTGGTATGGAATGGTTGGTCCAGTAAATTTTTAAATGACAAAGAATGGATACAAATTTTCAATGATGTCACTGAAAAACTCCAATGAATATATCAATCCCTTCAATTGTTCAATCTATGTTTAAATTGATGGTCCCAACTTTATACTTATTATATTTAGGGTAAATAACCAACTGTGTCAAAATTCTTCTCAATCCACGGTATCATCAAGGTATTGAAACCAGTTTAGAATTGAACAAGGCTATTTTCTAACTAATCATTAAACATGAGAAATAAGATCTATTCGCTGTTGTTCTTACTAAGTATCGTATTAAACCTCCCTTTAAGCGCTCAACAAAAAGCAAACAATAAAAAATTGGATGCCATGATTGTTCAGGGCATGAAAGATTGGAAAGTTCCGGGGCTGGCCGCAATAGTGGTCAAGGATGGTGAAGTCGTCTTTCAAAAAACCTATGGGGTAAAAAATTTGGAAACCAAAGAAAAGGTAGATGAGAATACTTTATTCAATATGGCCTCCACTACCAAAGCAGTTGTGGCAATTGCCATGGGAATGTTGGTAGATGAAGGCAAATTAAATTGGGATGATAAGGTTGTTGATCACCTACCTTATTTCAAATTGTCCGACCCTTATAGTACGGCCGATGCCCGTATAAAAGATTTGTTCACCCATAATTTAGGTGTTGGCAATGCAGATGCTCTATGGATTGTTGATAGTACTTCAACTCGTGAAACAATACGAAAGTTTCAATTCGCAAAAAAAACGTATCCTCTCCGAGGGGGATTCACCTACCAGAACATTATGTATGCCGTAGCCGGCGAAGTTATCGCTGCAGTAAGTGGAAAACCATGGAACGAATTTGTAAAGGAGCGCATATTTGATCCTTTGGGTATGACCAGAACCCAAGCCCTTGCCAAAGATGTTTTTAGTGTTGGAAATTATGTAACCCCTTATTTAGATGACACTGAAGATGGCTTGGTAGAGGTCGATTACGGTTTTTCGGATCAAATAGGTCCAGCTGGAATGATCTGCTCTACGCCACACGATATTTCAAATTACTTGACATTCCTAGTGAATGATGGTGTTTACAAATCAGATACATTGGTAAAACCCAAGACCTTCAAGTACTTGTTTGAACCCCATTCTTTTTTAGGCTCAAATGGTACGTATCCTACAAACGCGCTTACCAAACCAAATTGGAACACTTATGGTCTAGGCTGGTTTCAGCAAGATTACAAAGGTCATAAACTAGATTTTCATACTGGAAGTCTATTTGGTCTGGTGGCCATTGCAGGAATAATGCATGAAAAAAATGTAGCGGCCTACGTATTTGCAAACTTAGATCACGCCGAACTGCGACATGCTATTATGTACAAAGCAATAGACTTGTATGGCTTTAACGATGATAGCCGTGATTGGCATACTGAAGTTTTTGATCTATATGAGGGCTTTAAAAAAGAGAATATTGAAGTATTGAAAAAGAAGGTCGCAGAGCGTGCGGAAAACACAAAACCGAGTTTGTCATTAGAGGCTTATGAAGGATCTTATAGTAATGAAATGTTGGGCACGGTCGTAGTCACAGCCCAAGACAATGTATTGAAAACCAATTTTAATGATTTTATCATTTATGATGCTGAACATTGGCATTATGACACTTTTATCACAAACAAAGATCCTCGGTTTCGCGAAAAGCTACTAATTCGTTTTGAACTCAACAATGACGGAAAGATCAATCAACTTGATTTTATGGGAGAAGTGTTTACCAAAATCACGCAAGGGGATGATTAAGTTCTTTAAAAAAATCGATCATGAATTTCAAAAATAAAAACGTTCTAATTACAGGAGCTTCTCGGGGTATAGGTAAAGCCACCGCTATGTCTTTTGCTGAAAAAGGTGCCAATGTGGGGATAAATTTCAGAAGCAACCAAAAGGAGGCTAAAAAAACCTTGGCAGAGTTAACAGGGGAAGGTCATTTTTTGTTTCAACAAGATATTTCAGAAAAAGATGGCCCAGAATCCCTGATAAAAAGTTTTGTTGACCACTATGGCCAACTGGATGTTTTGGTCAATAATGCAGGGATTTCCATTTTTCATAAAATTGATGAAGTGGATTTTGAACATTGGGCCAATGCTTGGGAGGGTACTTTTAAAACTAACTTATTTGCAGTGTCCAATCTGTGTTATTGGGGAGCAAAAGCCATGATGAAAACAGGAGGTGGTCGTATAGTAAATGTATCTTCTAGAGGTGCATTTAGAGGTGAGCCCACCAAACCAGCCTACGGTGCTAGCAAGGCTGCATTAAATTCCATGAGTCAATCCTTGGCAAAAGCGTTGGCACCCCATAAAATATACATAGGAGTAGTAGCTCCTGGTTTTACAGAAACCGAAATGGCGGCCATCACCCTAACTCCTACGGAAAGGGAAAATCTGCTTCGTGAATCCCCTTTTCAACGTATGGCGCAACCAAAAGAGGTGGCACATGCTATTCTATTTTTAGCTTCTGAGGGCGCGGAATATTCTTCGGGCACTATAATCGATGTAAATGGCGCTTCATATTTAAGGAGTTAACTTTGTTGTATGAAAGCAGCCACTGTAGTCCAAATAAAAAAAGAATTACAACATTGTTCTCCTGAAGAACTATTGCAACTCTGTCTTCGACTTTCAAAGTTTAAAAAAGAAAACAAAGAACTGCTTACCTATCTACTTTTTGAGGCTGGTAATGAAGCTGGCTATATTGAAACTGTAATGGCTGAGGTCGATGAGCTATTTTTAGACATCAATACCAACAGTTTCTTCTACATTAAAAAAAGCGTGCGAAAGATTTTACGGAATCTTAAAAAGTACATTCGTTACTCAGGAAATAAAGAAACGGAGGTTGAGCTTTTGCTCTATTTCTGCAAAAAATTAAAAGAGTTTAGACCCTCAATGAACAACAACACTCCCCTACGTAATTTGTATGATAGGCAGTTGGCATTTATTGAGAAAAAAGTAGATGCCCTTCATGAGGATCTTCAATATGATTATGGTTTGGTTCTAGAAGAATTAAAGTAGCTGCCAGGCAACCTTTTCTAAAAAAGAAGCGTCTTTCTTTTTACAAACCATATCAATCATCAAACAAATGGGCGCAAACAAAAAAACAGCACGTTTAGCTGGCTTACTCTATTTCTTAGTTGTTATAACCGGTATTTTCAGCCTACTATATGTTCCATCCCAACTTATTGTTTGGAGCGATTCCGCTGCAACAATTGCAAATATTAAATCCTCGGAATCCTTATTTCGGTTAGAAATTTTAAGCGGCCTTCTGTGTTACATTTTCTTTTTACTGTTGCCCTGGGTATTGTATCAATTGTTCAAAGGGATAAATAAAGACTATGCCGTTCTGATGGTTGTTTTGGCCGTCATTAGTGTTCCTATTTCATTTGTAAATCTAACACACAAACTGGATATTCTTTCTTTGCTCAGTGAAGCCGACTACCTGAAGGTGTATTCTACAGAGCAGATTCAGGCTCAAGTAATGCTTGCTTTGGAGTCTTACCATCATGGAAATTTGGTTGCACAAGCATTTTGGGGACTTTGGCTCTTTCCTTTTGGTTATTTGGTTTTCAAATCAGGCTTTTTGCCTAAGTTTTTAGGTCTATTTTTAATGATAGGTAGTTGTGGCTACTTTCTGGATTTTGTGGGTCGCATTGTATGCTCAAATTATGGTGATCTATGGATTTCTGATTATATCACCATTCCCGCCAGCATTGGCGAAATTGGAACTTGCCTGTGGTTATTGATTATGGGAATAAAAACTGTCACTCCTGTTGAAAAAGAAAAGGGCACAACCTAAAATGTTTCCTACAATAATTGAGATATACTAGAACTTCAAAATACTGTTCTTTGCAAAATCTGCTCCCGTAATAGGGTTCCCATTGATAGTCGCAGTATCCCAATCTTGGGTTATTTTCCATTGACCTTCAATTTTTTTAAGCACTATATGAAACTGCCCATAACTATAATTGGTCTCATCATTCTTATCTGTAAATCCAATTCTGTAAAAGCCTACTTCATACGATGTGGTTTCATTGGTACGTCGACTATCAAACCAAAAATCCAATGAGATAGATACTCCATCTGCTTTATTCTTCTTAAAGCGTTCAAGGTTTCCTGCTTTAAAAGCATTCTCTGTATCAATTCCTTGTGGAGTTACTCTAAGTACTTCTTCAGCGTAAGTAGCATTAAGTGCCTTACCATCTAAAGTTTCAAATGCTTTTTGAAAAGATTTCCATAGGCTTTTGTCAATTTCATTTTGAATTTGTTCAACATCCACTTGCGCATAACCAAAATAGGACAAGGATAAAGCGCATAGTAACACTAATTTTCTCATAATTTGTTCTTTTAATTTCTTTGAATAATTACCCCAGACCCACATCCAAAGTCATCATAATAATAAAGCCGCCAATAAAGCCCATTGTGGCCACATCTGTGTATTTGTCTCGTTGGGTTTCTGGAATCACTTCTTCCACCACTACAAAAATCATGGCGCCAGCAGCAAAGGACAAGGCGTATGGTAAAATAGGTTCAAAAGTAAGAACTGCCCAAGCTCCTAAAACCGCTGCAATGGGTTCCACTATGGCCGAAGCCTGACCGTACATAAAGCTTTTGGTTCTACTCAATCCTTGTCTACGCAATGGCATGGCCACTGCAAAACCTTCAGGGAAGTTTTGAAGGCCAATCCCCAATGCTAAAGCAACTGCTCCTCCAATGGTAGCACCATCAAAACCTGCTGCAACACCTCCAAAAAGTACCCCAACAGCCAATCCTTCGGGAATGTTATGCATTGTAATGGCCAAGGTCAATAACGTGGTTCTGTGCCAAGGTGTTTTTACCCCTTCAGCTTCACTCTCTTTGAAATTGATATGCAAATGCGGTAGAATCTTATCCAATCCAAAAATAAAAGCAGCTCCCAATAAAAAACCGACCGCAGCTGGAATTACCTTTTCAAAACCTTCTCCGGGACTCATTTCAATTCCGGGTGCCAACAAACTCCAAAAACTGGCAGCCACCATTACTCCACCTGTAAAGCCCAGCATGCCATCCAAAAGAGCTCGATTCATTGTTTTAAACAAAAAAACCAAAGCTGCCCCAGCAGCTGTCAGCCCCCAAGTAAACAGAGTGGCATAAAAAGCTGCCAAAATAGGATTTATGCTTTCAAAATATTCAATTACCTGTTCCATTACTCATTCAGTTTTATGTAGAGGTTAGACGCTATTTGATGCGAAATATGAAGTTCTTTGCCTTCCATTTTAATATGAAGTGACTGATCAAAATCTTCTTTATCCAATACTTTGATTGTGTTCCCCAAGGCAATACTGTTTTTATCCAAGAATTTGAGAAAAGCCGCTGATGTATCCTTGACCCCAACACACACACCTTCTTTTTGAAGTCGTATTTCGCTTAACAATTGTTTGTCTCGCTCCATGAACTTTCCATCCTTACTTGGAATAGGATCTCCGTGCGGGTCGTATTTGGGAAAGTCCAATAGCGCATCTATACTATCGATCAATTTTTCACTTTTAATATGCTCCAACTGCTCTGCCACCTCATGAACCTCATCCCATGAAAAATCCAACTTTTCTACTAAAAACACTTCCCACAAACGATGCTTTCTAATTATTGAAAGTGCAGTCTTAATTCCAAAGTCGGTTAAAGAAACTCCTTGATATTTCTTGTAGTTCACAAACCCTTTATCCGCCAATTTTTTGGCCATATCCGTTACAGAAGATGGCTTTGTCTCCATCTGTTCCGCAATAGCATTTGTTGAAATAAGCGCAGAAGAATTACCCCCTAAATGAAAAATAGTCTTGATGTAGTTTTCTTCCGAACGAGTCACAAAAAATAATTTTTTCAAAAATACATTTTTATTTATAAAAACAAATTTTTAGATTTGTCTAAATTTTAATTTAAACAACCAGAAATTGAAACGGTTTTTACTGGTATTTACTTTGTTAAGTTCTCTTGTTGGATGGTCTCAAAACGGCACTGTTCATGGAACTGTTTCTGAAAATGGACAAAACCTTCCTTTTATCAATATTTATTTAAAAGGCACTCAAAGTGGAACGGCTACAGATGGAGATGGAAATTATTCGATCACAGATTTGTCTCCTGGGAACTATGTATTGATTGCTTCTGCTATTGGATATGAACCTTTTAGGAAATCTTTTTTAATTGGAAAAGACGAATCAGTAACGTTAAACATTCAATTGAACCAATCTGCCGAAGCGTTGGATGAAATGGTTGTTACCGGTACGCTAAAAGCGGTAAGTCGCCTAGAAAGTGCGGTTCCTGTTGAAGTATATAAACCGAGTTTTCTAAAGAAAAATCCAACTCCAAGTATTTTTGAAGCACTTCAAAACGTGAATGGAGTGCGCCCACAAATCAATTGCAATGTTTGTAACACAGGCGACATCCACATTAATGGATTAGAAGGTCCTTACACTTTGGTTTTGATAGATGGGATGCCTATTGTTAGTGGTTTGGGCACAGTCTATGGCTTATCTGGAATACCAAACTCGTTAATTGAACAAATTGAAATTGTAAAAGGCCCGGCCTCCACACTATATGGAAGCGAAGCTGTTGGTGGGTTGATCAATATCATCACAAAACATGCGCCAAATGCTCCAGAATTTTTTGCGGATGCATATTTAACCGGTTGGGGAGAATATAACTTGGATGTGGGATCAAAAATTGAGATAGGAAAGAAAACCGATTTATTACTCGGTGTCAATTATTTTAATTATGATGAAATTATTGATAACAACGGTGACAATTTTACGGACTTAACCTTACAAGATCGTGTCTCCGTCTTTCAAAAATGGAACTTTAAACGAGAGGATGCCAAAGTGTTTTCCCTTGCCGGTCGTTTCTTTTATGAAGATCGATGGGGTGGTGAACTACAATGGACTCCAGAATTTAGGGGTGGTAATGAAATTTATGGAGAAAGCATCTATACTCGTAGATGGGAAGTTTTAGGTAAATACCAATTACCTATTGATGAAAAAGTAATGCTTTCAATGTCCTACAACGACCACAATCAAAACTCGGTGTATGGGGATGTGCTCTATTTGGCGGATCAGCGCATTGGCTTTGGTCAAATGACTTGGGATAAAACCGTTGGAAACCATGATCTACTTTTTGGCAGTGCCATTCGATACAATTATTATGATGACAACACGCCAGCCACTCTAAACGCGGATGAAGTTTGGATTCCCAGCTTGTTTATCCAAGATGAGCTGAAACTTGCTGAAAAACATTCCATTTTGGGAGGAGTGCGCTATGATTATGACCAAAGACATGGTAACATTTTTACTCCTAGAGTGGCTTATAAATGGAAGATTTCGGACAATGATATTTTTAGGGTCAATGCAGGAACAGGGTTTAGAGTGGTGAACCTATTTACCGAAGATCATGCAGCCTTAACCGGTTCTAGGGATGTAATTATTGTTGAGGAGTTAAAGCCGGAGCGTTCACTAAATGTTAACCTCAACTACCTGAAAAAAATATATGCGGACAATGGTACTTTTGTAGGTCTTGATGCTTCCGCATTTTATACCCATTTCTCCAACATTATTCTACCAGACTACGACACCAACCCCAATCAAATTATCTATGACAACTTGGATGGTAAATCCGTTTCAAAAGGGGTGAGTGCCAATATTGACTTAGTGCTTCCCAACGGGCTTAAATTTTTAGTTGGTGCTACTTGGCAAGATGTGAGCAACACAGAAAACGGAGTTACTTCACGTCAAATATTGACCGAAAGCATTACTGGAACATGGAATGTCTCTTATACCTTTAGGAGTTTAGATCTAACCTTGGATTATACAGGGAACTTATATGGCCCTATGCGATTACCAACACTTGGAGAACTAGATCCGCGACAAGATTTTTCACCTACTTGGAGTATTCAAAATATACAGTTCACCTATAAAGGATTGGACAAGTTTGAGTTCTATGGCGGTGTTAAAAACTTATTGGATTGGACTCCGAATCGAGGAAATCCCTTTATTATAGCGCGAGCAGATGACCCCTTTGATCAAAACGTACAGTTTGATTCACAGGGCAATGCTGTGGCCACCGCAGACAATCCGTTTGCCCTTACGTTTGACCCCAGCTATGTCTATGGTCCTAACCAAGGTATCCGTGGTTTCTTTGGGTTGCGGTATACGGTTTTTTAAGACCGGTCTTCTTTATTATCTTAGATGCATAGCAAGATATATAACTATCCATTGTATGCATATGAGACATCTTTCAACACTTTTGATAATTATCCTCGCATTTGCATGTCAAGGGAAACATGAAATTTCAAATGATTTAAATGAAGAATTGATCATCAATGAAATACAACAAATGTTTGACGATTATCACAAGGACATCAGATTACAGGGATTAACAGGGGAACTTAAATATTTGGATAATTCTAAGGATTTCTTTTGGGTCCCTCCTGGATATAATTCAGCATTATCATATGATTCGGTAAAAACTATTTTAGAAAAAAACGCCAAAGCTTTTAGTAGAATTGAATTTCAGTGGGACACCCTCCGAATAATCCCAATTTCAAACGAAGTTGCCAGTTATTCTGGAATAGTTGAAGGAACAATGATAGATACCTCAGGAATAAAATCCATGATGCGCATTATTGAATCAGGGACCGTTATTAAGCGAACAACTGAATGGAAGCTTCTTTGCGGACAATCCGCTAATCTGAGCGTTAAACAATAATCGCATTTCAAAAGCCGAAATTAATCGCCAATAAATATCTTAAGCGAGTATTCCGGTGGAAAAAGAATTCACAAGATGCTTATTCAATCTCATCAAAACAAAACATGAAATACACACCTAAAGATGGCTTCCCTTATTATTTTGACTTGGCAAAGGGTATGGATTGTTCATCATTGTTTTCTGATTCATCCACCAGTAGGCTCTTAAATTCTATTAGTGAGGAAAAAGCCGCTTACAGATATGCGCCGGATAAGTGGAGCATTAAACAAGTAGTAGGGCATATTACCGATCATGAAAGAATTAAGATGTTTCGAGCCTTTATGCTGAGCAGGAACGAACAATTGGAACTCTGGGGCTATGACCAAAACTCCTTGGTAGCTAACAGTCGCTTTGATAAGTTATCTTTTGAACAATTAGTAACTGACTTCGTCAATGTAAGGAAGGCGTCCATTAGTTTTGTTGATACGCTGTCTGAGAAACAATTAAGACTAAAAGGTATGGCTCGGCAACATGAAATCACCCTTGAAGATTTTCTAAAGTCTATCATTGGTCATGAAAGACATCATATAAACATTATCAGGGAAAGATACCTTTAGCTACTCTTTTGAATCTTTCAAAAACCCTCTTGCTACGAGAAATTCATCCGTAAGTTCTTTCACTTTTTCTCTTGCTTCTTTGTCCCTAAAAAAATGCCCTCCCTTTTCAAAAATTTGAAACTGAAAATCGTTTTTATACCCTTCCATAGCGGCCTTAAACTGAAAGAATTCATAGATAGGAGCCAAATAATCCTCGGTAGTATGAAACGAGAGAAATGGAGGTAACCCACTTTTTACATTTTGGACCAATGAGATAGCTTTCGCCTGACCTTTTGATACCCCATCAAACCAACCATCTCCTTTTGTTAGATCATAGCTGGATGATTGTGTAATAACCAAGTTCGGAACGGAACTAAAACCATTGTTATCCTCAGATATAAAGTCATCCACAATAGCAGTAGAGGCTGCCAAATGTGCCCCGGCAGAAAAACCTGTCGCTACAATTTTATTAGGGTCAATTCCTAGTTCAGATGCATTTGCCCTTACCCATCTAATTGCGGACTTCGCATCTTCCAAACTTTTCTGAATATCGTTTCCGTGCACATCAATCAATCTATACTCAAAAGAGATTGCCACCATTCCTTGTGCCGACATTCTTTTACAAACATCATAGCCCGCTTCTGGCATGCCTAAGCTCCATCCTCCACCATGAAAATAGAGGTATGCTGATTTTTCGTCTTCTTGTTTATGTTTTTCAGGGTAAAAAATATGGGCATCCAGCTCAATTTCATCACTAGTCTTATAAACACTAATTTTATTAGGTTCTTCTCTAACTGCCAATGCTTTTTGATAATCATTTTTGACCTTGGCAAGAAGCTGTTCATTACTGGTTTCTTTTTCAAATTGAGTAAAAATACCTTTCCAAGCTTTTGTGCTGTAATTGGTATTACAAATTTTGAAATGTTGTTCAAACAGGTAGTCCTTAATTTCTTGATCTACGGGAAGGTTTTTAATCGCTAGGTATCGGGCATTTATTTTTTCCTGTGGTTGGTTGTCATATCGTTGGTTTTTGAATTTACCAGAAGACATTATCTCCAAATATTTATCCAGATAAGCAATGTATTTTTCATCATTTAAGGATTCAGGTTTGTTTAACCCCAAAGCCATTTCATCCAAATAATCTTTAGGCAACTGTGCTGTTTTACCAGTTACAATCTCATGCCCCGATGGATATAACAATTGATAATACTTGTAATGGTTGTCCAGTGTGACCATGCAATGTTTTTCAAACACTGCAGGAATATTCTCTACACTACTGCTAAATGTATTGTAATGGGCAAGGTTGGTATTTTTCAAGGAATCTAATTGTTTCCTGAAACTAGCTTCATCCAAAGCATATAGACTGGCCAAGTTTCTATAAATATAGCCCTCTGTCTTTCCCATTTCTTCTTTCTGATTTTTTAAATAAGTGTTCAAATGAGCATTTGTGCCCGCTAAGTTTACTAGGGAATCCAAGGTAATTGCTATACTATCATTTGGTGACACATATAATGAGACATTCTCTTTTCCTAGAATTATTCTATAGAAACTGGGTTTTTCAATTTCAATTTCAAACCTAAAGCGCCCTTCATCGTCAATGGTAGTTGACACCCCAGTAAGATCAGTGACAGTAGACCATTCATTTTCTAAGGGGATTGGTTCATTTGATAAGCGAACCTCTCTTTCATCTGGAGACATTACAGTGCCACTAACAACAGCTTTGCTTTGTATTTTGGTTGAATCTCCGCAACTAAAAAAGAAAAGTAGTGTTCCAAAAGTCAATAATTGAAGTATTTCTTTTTTTACCATAATGATTGATTTAAACATCTGGCCTTGAACCAAACATGACGCCTATTTTCAAGACGTACAATTTTACAGGATGGTTGCCTCACCAAGAAAATCCATATGTTGTGGCGCTAAGGGTTTAAACCTTTGAAATTCCTATAATTAACTATCTTAGGTACCAATTGTCACATTGCATTACAAACCAGCTAAATCCAACAGATGTAATTTGCATAGCACTTTATTGAAATGCTTTGTGAACAACATTTGAAATTCCTATGAAAAACATTACCATAATTATCTGCTTTCTTCTTTTAACTTTCAATTTCACCAATGCACAATGGAAAAATAGATATCCTAAAGTGGACGGTTATCGCCATCATGTATATTTAGAAGGGTACGATCTTCCTGTATTGAATTCAGGGGCCATGGATCCCGCCCCTTCCCCGTTAAATGACCAAGTCGCGTTTTCAGCCAAAGGGTGGTTGTGGCTTATGGATATGGAAAGTTTGGAAGCTACGCGAATCACTTCTTCTGCAGGAATTGATTCAAGACCCAATTGGTCACCGGATGGAAAACAATTGGTTTTTGTTAGAGACAATAGCATGGATACCCAGATAGTTTTATTAGATTTTGACGCTAAGGAAGAAACGATATTGGTCGATACCAAGGCTTTGGATTTAGATCCCGTTTTTTCTAAAGATGGAGGGCTTGTATATTATTCTTCAGCCATAAACGGCTCGTTTGACCTTTGGCAGGTAAATCTTAACACCAATGAGCATAGTGTTATTACCGACAGGAAAAGTCTGGAACGATTGCCGGTTCCAACACTCCAAGGCGACAAAATTGTCTTCTTAAAAAAATATGGGTTCTCATATGACTCCATAGAACTATGGGATTTGGAAAAAGGCACTTCCACTCCTTTGGCTGAAGAGAATTTCACCTCTCAAACAGCCTTTTCCCTTTCGCCAGATAATCAAACCCTTGCCTACACATGGCCCAACGGAGATGACTATGAACTTCGCGTGTTGAATATTTCAATTCCTAAAAGCAATATGTTGCTCACCAAAAGTGAGGGATTTCCTTTGGCTCCTAAATTTAGTGCCAATGGCCAATACATTTATTTTGCTGAATACAATGAAAATGAAATCTCAGAACTAAAAAGAATCTCCATAAATGGGGGAACAGTTGAGAAACTACCAGTGAAAAAATGGAATTGGGGAGCTCCAACAGGAAAACTGAAGATTACCAGCAAGGTTGACGGAAAAATGGATGCAGTTAGAATGAGTATCACAGATGAAAACGGGCATCCCATTATTCCAGATAGTGGTGTTGTGCATTCTGAAGGGCAGCATGGTATTGTCTTTTTCTATTCCCCAGGAGAGATTGAAGTTGAAGCTCCGCTTGGTTCTTTGACAATAACTGCTGTACATGGGTTTTCGACCATGAAAAACATGCAAGAAATTGAAGTACACGAAGGCACATCAACAACCGAAATTAATTTAATTAAAATTTGGGATGCCAATGCAAACGGTTGGTATTCAGGAGATAACCATTTTCACTTAAACTATGGCGGAACAAATAGATTAGATCCAGAAGACATTAGTTTAGACTTTAAAGCTGAAGGCTTAGATATTGGTTTTCCGTTGGTGGCCAATCTAGGGAATCGGTTTCTTGGGCAGGACCTTTGGGGATGGAAAAATGAGGGAACACCAATTATTAGTATCGGACAAGAAGTGCGCTCTCATTTTTTAGGGCATTTAGGCCTAATCGGAACCGATGAATTGTACTGGCCATGGGTATGGGGTCCCTTTTACGATATTTATGGAAATGATGATAGACTAAATGCAGAACCGCTTCGTTTTGCCAGAAAAAATGAAGGCTTAGGAGGTTATGTTCATCCCGTTGCCGTAAAGGACCCTTTTGCAGCAGGTGAAGCTGGAAGCATTCCCATAACGTTGATTTCAGATGCTGTATTGGAAGAAGTGGACGTTTTAGAATTAGGATGTCTATGGACCGATGAAATAGGTACCGCAGCGCTGTGGCACGAATTTCTAAATATGGGCATTCCCATGGGGCAATCTGCAGGTAGTGATGTAATGAATAATCTTTACAGAACCATGGCAATCGGTGCAACAAGAGTCTATACAAAACCTAAAGGAGAATTAACTACCAAGAGTTATTTAGAAGCGTTAAAGGATGGGAGAAGTTTTGTGAGTAATGGCCCTCAGCTTATATTCGAAGTAGACGGAAAAGAAGTAGGTGATGTCATCAAATCAGACAATAAAAAGGTGAAATGGTCATTAAACGTGTATTCCCCCATTTCTTACGAAACTGTTGAAGTATTTGTAAATGGAGAAGTAGTATGGACAAAAAAAAGTAAGGGTAACAGTAATGAATCTTACAGCGGTTCCATTCAAACTCCTGAAGGGGGATGGGTGACCGCTAGGGTCTCTGGTGGCACATCTGAATGGCCAATGATGGACAGCTACCCTTTTGCTGAAAGTGCCCCTATATGGTTTACAGAGGTAGGAAGTACAAATACCGCTTCTAAAGTTGAAGCTGCGAAAAAATTATTGAAAGCCTTAAATGTTTCAGAAGAAAAAATGAAACAAGGTTATGGGCAGGCTCCAATTCCCAACCTCATTGCACATTTTTCAAAAGCAAGACAAAAACTATTGAAAATTATTGAAGAAGAACAATAGAATTGCATTGATTCAACTATTTGGATTAGACTTGAAGTGACCTAATATATAAACTTAGTAAGGGCTTACGTAAATTCTAATTTGTATTCCTTCATCTAACTATTTTCCATTCCGTATTTTTGGTCAATGTCCAACTACGACTATATCATAATTGGAGCGGGAGCTGCAGGACTATTATTGGCCGATGCCCTCGGGAATGACGATTTCTTCGCTTCCAAATCTATCTTGATTCTTGATAAAGACGATAAGACCAAAAACGATCGGACTTGGTGTTTTTGGGAGAAGGGCAATGGTAAATTTGATGATGTTCTGCATAAAAGATGGCCCAACATTTATTTTGCCGGAAAGGAGTTAAGACTCTCTACTTCCATTGGCCCCTATTATTATAAAATGCTTAGGGGGATTGATTTTTATATGTGTTTTTTAGATAAAATAAAAGAATACCCTAACATTATATGGGCACAAGAACAGGTCATCAATATTCAAGAAAATGAGAACTCAGTGCTAGTATCCACTCCGACCAATCAGTTTACTGGAGCAAAGGTGTTCAATAGTATTTTTGATTATCAACTTGTCAAAAAACAGAAAAAATACCCTGTGCTACAGCAACACTTTTTAGGGTGGTTTGTAAAAACTAAGCGGGCGGTTTTCAATAATGAAGAGGCTACTTTCATGGACTTTTCCATCCCACAAATGGGAAATACCCGTTTCATGTATGTTCTACCTTTTTCTGAAACAGAGGCCCTAGTGGAATATACCTTATTTTCAGAAGACATCTTAGAAAAAGCTGAATATGAAAATGCTATTGCAGATTACTTAGAGCAAAAATTGGGATGCACTGATTATGAAATTCTAGAAAAGGAAACAGGTAATATTCCCATGACTTCTTATAGATTTAATAAGCAAAACTCTGATAGAATCATGAATATAGGCATAGCAGGTGGATGGGCAAAAGCAAGCACCGGGTTCACTTTCTACAATACATCCAAACAGGTAAATCTCCTAGTGGAATTCCTTAAAAAGGAAAAACCATTATCCAAGTTCTATAAAAGGGGTAAGTATTGGTATTATGATTTGTTGCTACTGGATATTCTTTATAAAAATAATCATTTAGGCCAATCTATTTTTGAAGCCATGTTCAAAAAGAGAAGCCCACAATTGATTTTAAAATTCTTGGATGAGGATACTACAATCTGGGAAGATCTTCAAATAATTAGCGCTTGTCCAAAGCTGCCTTTTTTGAAAGCACTCTGGCATAGAATATTCTAAACAGTTCGTTTCATGAGGTTCTCTCCAAACTGTTTTAAAATGGCTTTGTTAGCATCTGGAACAGAAATTGTAGTTAAAGCATCAAATGCTTTTTGAGTATACGCATTGATTTCCTTTTTAGCTTCTTCCACTGCCCCGCTTTCCATAAAAATAGATTTAACCGTTTCCACCTTTGTTCCAGAATCTTCAGGCTTTAATGAATATAGATGCAAAAGACCTTCGTACTGTTCCTTTTCAGCATATTCCAAAGACTTTAGAAAAAGAAATGTTTTCTTGTTTTCAATAATATCTCCACCTACCTGTTTTCCAAAAGTTTCTGGATCTCCAAAAGCATCTAAATAATCATCCTGTAACTGAAAGGCTATGCCCAGATTTTTCCCAAACTCGTATATTGCTTCAGTATCATCCTGTGAAGCATTTGCAATGATGGCTCCCATCTTCATGGCCGCTGCAACTAAAACAGCAGTTTTATATTCAATCATTTTTAAATATTCTGGGATGGTAACATCATCCCTAGATTCAAAATCCACATCATACTGCTGACCTTCACAAACTTCAATTGCAGTTTTGCTAAAAAGCGAAGTGAGTTTTTTAAAAATTTCTGGTGAATAGCTTTCAAAAAATTGATACGAATTGATCAACATGGCATCCCCTGATAGAATACCTGTATTTACATCCCACTTTTCGTGTACAGTGGTTTTTCCCCTTCGCAATGGAGCATCATCCATTATATCATCATGCACCAAGGAAAAATTATGGAAAACTTCTATAGCTAAAGCTGAGTCCAGAGCATCTTCGAAGTTTCCACCAAACAAATCAGCAGTCATAAGTGTGAGGATAGGTCTTAATCTTTTGCCTCCTAATCTAAGGATATAGTTTATGGGCTCATAAAGATTCTTTGGTTCTTTTATTTTGATTTGACTCTGTAAATGAGAAATAAATGCAGCTCCATACTGCTCAATGGTTTTCGAATTCGTCATAAACCAAAAATACTGTCAATAAATTAAATTGTTTCGTAATTCCAGAAGAGTTTGCCCATTCCTTTTACATTTAAAAAACCAAGATTAGCAAGATTCGAAAAAAGTTTACGCAAAAAACGCAATAGATTTGAAAACCTTCGTCTTTATAGTTGAAGACAGCAAACAGCCTTTTTTGAATGGTTTCCAATAAAGAGAACTATAAAAATCTAACAACTTTTTTTGATGATGAGTATCATTCTCTAAAGGCATATGTGCGCTCAAAAGTGGATGATACAACGGAAAGAGATGCAGAGGATATTATTCAAGACGTGGCTTTACGCATATTCTCAAGGTCCGATGATTCTTCTCCCATAAACAATATTGCAGGCTTTGTATACAACTCCATTAAAAACAGAATCATTGATGTAATGCGAACCAAAAAGGATAAGGTACATCAAGATGATGATATTGATAAACAATGGGCAGATTTTGCAGAACTATTTTACGATACAACAGACAATGCGTACCCAGAAGATTCAATGCAAGCCCTTAAAAAAGCGATAAACGAACTAAAACCTTCTTATCAAGACATTATTATCGCCATTGATTTTGAAGGCTATACGTATAGAGAGATTGCAGAGCAAACAGGCATTTCTCTTGGAACATTAATGTCAAGAAGACATAGGGCACTGTCCCTTTTATCAAAAAATTTAGAAATCGAAAAAATAAGAATTAAAGAGTATGGAACATTCAGATAGATACGAAAGAAAAATGGAACGGTATGTAACCAAAGGGTTCAAGGTGTTGTTTATGGTCATTTTTGGTATTCTCATGATCTTTTTAATGGGCTTTGTGTTCATGTGGCTGTGGAATTGGTTAATGCCGGACATTTTTGGTCTTACCACGCTTACGTACTGGCAATCCTTTGGCTTGTTGGCTTTGGCCAAAATAATTTTTGGTTTTGGCAATCATTCCTCAAAAGGTGGAGGTCATAAGAAATCCAAGAGACATAGTAAATTGAAAAACTATTGTAATTCTAAAAATGGTGATTCTGACTGGAAACACTACGATCAATTTTGGAAAGAAGAAGGAGAGGAAGCCTTTAACGCCTATGTCAATAGAATTAAAAAAGAAGATCACGATGACAGAGGATAAAAAGAATAACCCATTGCAGAGAAGACAGAGCTACCGATACAGGACTTTTTTTTGGAGTTCAAACTCTAAAACAACAGTCCAGTCCAATAAAAGTTTCTTCTTTCGTCTTTTTATGGGTAGTTGACCCATTAATTCCAAAGATTTAAGCATTTGTTAAAAAAATGTAAAACTTTGGAAACTTTTTTTGTTTTTAAAGTTTCCAAATCTATTTTTGCTGCCGATTATGCGAGAAAAGATTTTACATAGAGCAACGGAGCTATTCTTAAATCTAGGGTTTAAGAGTGTAACAATGGATGATTTGGCAAACGAAATGGGGATTTCCAAAAAGACCATTTATTCTCATTTTGAAAACAAAACCAAATTAGTGGAAGAAAGCACATTGGACTTGTTTTGGTTTATTTCCAATGGTATTGATGAAATTGTTGCATTACAAAAGAACCCAATTGAAGAATTGTATGAAATAAAGCGATTTGTAATGCATCATTTAAAAGATGAAAAATCATCTCCACAGTACCAATTACAAAAATATTACCCAAGGATCCATGATACGCTCAAGAAAAAACAATTTGATGTCATGCAGGATTGCGTGGTAGACAATATTAAAAGAGGTGTGGATTTAGGTATTTACAGAGACAATCTCAATATTCAATTTGTTTCCAGAATATATTTTTCTGGAGTAATAAGTATAAAGGACAATGGTCTTTTTCCTATGACTATTTTTTCAAACAAACAATTGGAAGATGACTATTTAGAATATCATATAAGGGGTATTGTAACTCCAAAAGGAAGAAAAATATTAAACTCAATCATCAATTCAAACCAAGAATAAATGCGAACAACCTTAATTAGTTTACTGTTAATACTGCCCTTGTTTTCCCAAGCACAGGAAGACAAAAGTAGCTTTAGCCTGGATGAAGCAATAGCCTATGCATTGCAGCACAACTATTCTGTTATTAATGCAGATAGGGATATCGTGGATGCTCAAAAACAAAAGTGGGAAACCATTGCCGGTGGGCTACCTCAAATCGATGGAGCTATAAGCTACCAAAACCAGTTAAAGCAACCCCAATCACAATTTCCATCCATTTTAGTCCCTGAAGAGTTTTTACCCCCAGGAGTCGTGCAGGACCCTAATGTCTTTGTTCCGATTATTTTTGGCCAACCTCAAACTGCAACGGCCACAGTCACATTAAAACAGCAAATTTTTGATGGATCATATATAGTCGGTGTTCAAGCTACAAAAGCCTTCTTAAGCTACAGCCAGAACAACAAGGAAAAAACAGATTTAGACGTTAGAAAAGCCGTTGTAGAGGCATATGGAAATGTATTGTTGGCCCAAGAAAGTGTTTTAATTTCTGAAAACAACAAAGCCACTTTAGAAAAGAATCTATATGAAACCAAGCGGATTTATGAAAATGGACTTGGTGATGAAGAAAGTGTGGATCAATTGCAAATTACCTTGTCTTCGGTTGACAATCAGTTAAAAAATGCAAAACGATTAGAGAAAATTACCCTTCAAATGTTGAACTTGATGATGGGTCTACCCATTACATCACCAACAGAGCTTACGGAGAATCTTGATGATTTGGCCCAAAAACAAATCGATTTGGGATTGTTGGACTCTGAATTCAATATAGAGAACAATGTAGATTACAAGTTAGCTCTCAATTTGAATGAACAACGTTACTATGAACATAAGCTAGAAAAAAGTAGGGCTCTACCTTCATTGAATGCCTTTGTTAATTATGGAGGCAATTCCTTTAGCGATAGCTTTAATTTTCTAAGTAGCGGGCAAGAATGGTTTGGTCAATCTGTTTTAGGATTTGACTTAAACATTCCTATTTTCAGTTCTTTAAAAAGAAGTGCCAGTACACAACGTGCCAAAATAGCTTTGGAAAAAGCAAAAACGCAATTCACAGAATCTCAAGAACAGATTCGATTACAGTTGGAAAGTGCAAAAAGCGATTACATACTTTCTATAGAGGAATACGATACCTCTAAACAGAATTTAAAACTTGCTGAGCGTATCGAAAATAAAAATCAAATTAAATATTCTGAAGGATTGGCAACCAGTTTTGAGCTTAGACAAGCACAAACGCAACTATATTCTACCCAGCAAGAATATTTACAATCCATGGTTGATGTGATCAACCGCAAAACCGAATTGGAAATCATATTAAATCAATAGTCAAAAAAAGAAAACCATATCAACATGAAAAATTTAATATATCTAGTACTTACAGCACTTGTTTTATCTTCCTGTGGAGGAGGAAGCAATGGTTCGGTAGAAAGTGTTATCGCTGGGAATGATTTAGACGCAATCCGAGCAAAGCGAACAGAAATTACGACTCAACAAAAAGGGTTGGAGATGCAAATTCAATCTTTGGATTCTGTAATTGCGTTGTTAGATGATAATGCTAAACTTCCATTGGTTACCACTATAGAAGCAAAAACTGAAAAGTTTGATCATTATTTAGAACTTCAAGGTAATGTAACCACAAAACAGAATGTACTTGTTTACCCAGAAATATCGGGTACACTAAATCGTGTTTATGTCAAAGAAGGTCAAAAAGTACAAAAGGGACAATTGTTAGCTTCAATTGATGATGGAGGTTTATCAAGTCAATTGGCTCAAATGAAAACACAAGCTGCATTGGAAAAAACCACTTTTGAGCGTCAAAAAAGTCTTTGGGAACAAAACATTGGTTCAGAAATTCAGTATCTACAGGCCAAAACAGCCTATGAAGCTCAGGAAAGTGCTGTAAAGCAAATGCAGAGCCAAGTTTCTAAATCAACGATCAGAGCCCCTTTTTCAGGAATCATTGATGATGTGATCAAAGATCAAGGTACTGTTGTTAGTCCAGGTCCAGGGTCGGAAGTTTTCCGTATTGTGAACTTAACCAATATGTACATTAAAGTAGAAGTTCCGGAAAGTCATTTACCCAATGTTACTCCTGGAAAGAATGTTAATGTCTATTTTCCGGTACTTGGTGATAGCGTTACTACAAAAGTGAGACAGACGGGCAATTTTATAAATCCAAGCAATAGGTCGTTTACTGCTGAAATTCCGGTCCCAAGTGATGGTGGAAAGGTAAAACCAAACCTTACCGCAAAGGTTATGATCAATGATTATACTAACGAGAATGCTATTCTAATTCCTCAAAGTATCGTTTCTGAAAACGCAGAAGGAGAGCAGTATGTGTATTTAGTAAATGCGGATTCTATTTCTTCTGATGCCATAGCGCAAAAAGTAATTATCACTACTGGAAAAACCCAAGGAGATTACGTAGAAGTGCTTTCTGGTGTAAATAATGGTGATGGTATTATTGATGAAGGTGCAAGAAGCGTTAAAGAAGGGCAGAAAGTAAAAATCAAGAATGGCCAATAGCCAAAAGACATAGATTATGAGTAAGCAAAAGAAAAAAGTAGATAAAGAATTTGGGCTGGCATCATGGGCTATTGACAATAAAACAACAATGTATGTTTTAATTGCGGTGATACTTTTTCTAGGAGCATCGGCCTATTTTAGCATGCCTCGAGAGAACTTTCCAGAGATAAAAGAGACCAAGATTTACATTAGCTCGGTCTATCCAGGAAATACGGCAGAGGATATTGAAAAACTGATTACCGACCCGCTTGAGGACGAACTAAAGACGGTTAGTAATGTAGTGGAGATAACCTCAACATCTCAAGAAGATTATTCCATAATCATTGTAGAGTTTGATGAAAGCATAACGGTAGATGCTGCCAAACAAAAGGTGAAAGATGAAGTGGATACGGAGACGGCAAGCGAAGACTGGCCCACTTTTAATGGTGCAAAAGTTGAGCCCAATGTGTTTGACTTAAGCATGTCCGAAGAGATTCCTATTCTAAACATTAATATTTCTGGGGATTATCCTGTTGATAAACTCAAAGAATATGGTGAGTATTTAGAGGATGAGATTGAGAGTCTGCAAGAAATAAAACAAGTTGATATTCGTGGCGCACAAGAGAAGGAAGTAGAGGTTGCCGTTGATATTTACAAAATGATGGCGGCCCAAGTTAGTTTCGACGATATTATCAATACTATTGGTAACGGAAACACAACAATCTCTGCCGGTAACCTTATTACAAGTGGACAACGAAGAACCATAAGAATAGTTGGCGAAATTGATGATCCCAATGAACTTGAAAACTTTGTAGTAAAGTCTGAAAACGACAATCCTATTTATTTAAAGGACATTGCCGTAGTTTCTTTTAAAGAAGAGGACAAAACAACCTACGCAAGAGAATTTGGGGAACCTGTTGTAATGTTGGATGTTAAAAAACGTGCAGGAAAAAACATGGTTGCAGCAGCAGAGCAAATTCAAGTAATCGTTGAAAACGCAGTTAAGAACGTATTTCCTCAGGATCTAGAAGTAAGTGTAGCCAATGATCAATCTTCAAAAACAATAGGACAGGTAGATGATTTAGTGAACAACATCATTTTTGGGATTATACTGGTTGTTACCGTTTTAATGTTCTTCTTAGGATTTAAAAATGCCCTTTTTGTAGGTTTCGCAATTCCTATGTCAATGTTTATGTCATTGATGATATTGAGCCTTTTAGGATACACGATGAATACCATGATTCTTTTTGGATTGATTATGGGTCTTGGTATGCTGGTGGATAACGGTATTGTGGTAGTAGAAAATGTCTACCGTTTAATGGATGAAGAAGGTATGTCTCGTATACAAGCTGCCAAAAAAGGAATTGGAGAAATTGCTTTCCCTATTATTATTTCTACGCTAACTACGGTTGCAGCCTTTGTACCACTAGGACTTTGGCCAGGAGTAATGGGACAGTTCATGATCTATTTCCCAGTGACTTTATCTGTTGTTCTTGGGTCGTCATTGTTTGTGGCGATCTTCTTTAACTCGGTTTTAGTTTCTCAGTTTATGACTACAGAGGACAAGGACATGCCTATACAGCAAATCATTAAAATCACGACTATCATGGCAGGGATCGGTTTACTGATTCTGATTTTTGGCGGAAGTTATCGTGCCTTGGGTACCCTAATGATAGTGACATCTGTTTTACTATGGGTCTATAGACTCTTCTTAAGAAATTGGGCCAATGGTTTTCAGAACAAAATCTTACCAAGATGGGAAAAGTTCTATGAAAAAACACTTAGAAAGGCACTTACAGGAAGAAGACCTATTTTCATAGCCATAGGTACATTTGTATTGCTCTTTCTTGCCTTCATGGGCTTTGGAGCTTCCGTTGGCAGTCAACGTACCAAAGTGGAATTCTTTCCAGACAATACTCCCAATCAGATTATTGTTTATATCGAGTATCCTGAGGGAACAGACATTAAGAAGACCAATGAAATAACAAGCGATGTTGAGCAACGAGTTTATGCCATAATAAATGAAGATGCCTATTTGCACGGTGATTTTAATTTCTTAACTGAAAGTGCAGTTTCCCAAGTAGGTGAAGGCGCAGGAAACCCTCAAACAGATGGTGGTTCTGCAGCGGAAATGCCTCATCGTGGAAAAATTACTGCCACCATGCGCGAATATAAATTCCGTGAAGGAGCCGATAGTAACGACTTACTAAAAAAAGTACAAGAAGCCTTAAAAGATATATATCCAGGAGTTGCCATTTCTGTGGAAAAAGATGCTGTTGGTCCACCGGCAGGGTATCCCATAAACATTGAATTGGAAGGAGATGATTATACTGAGTTGATTGCTACTGCAGAAAGAATGCGTAATTATATCAACGCAAAAAACATCCCAGGGATTGATGAGCTTAAAATTGATGTCAATAAATCTAAACCAGCCATGTTGGTTGCCGTGGATAGAAAAAAAGCGGGTGAGCTTGGTGTAGCTACGGGTCAAGTTGGTCAACAGCTTAGAAACTCAATATTTGGAGCCAAGGCCGGTATCTATAAAGAAGATGGTGAGGATTATGATATTTATGTTCGCTTTAATGAGGAAAACAGATATAACACAAGTGCAATCTTTAACCAAAAAATCACTTTTAGAGATCAATCTTCAGGTCAAATAAAGGAAGTTCCTGTTTCGGCTGTTGCAAAACAGGTGAACAGTTCTGGGTTTAGCGCTATTAAGCACCGTGATGTAAAACGTGTAGTTACCGTTTACTCTGCCCTTGCCCCCGGTTTTACGGATGCAGGTGCAATTGTAAGTAAAGTTCAGGACGAAATGGAGAGTTTCAATGACCTGCCCGCTGGAATACATATTGATTACACTGGTCAGATAGAAGAGCAAAACAAACAAATGGCATTTTTGATGGGAGCATTCTTCACTGGCCTCGGGTTAATTTTCTTCATTCTGATTTTCCAGTTCAACTCTGTTTCCAAACCAGGAATCATTATGCTGGCCATCTTCTTGAGTTTGATAGGAGTATTTGGCGGTATTGTTGCTACAGGAAGTGCATTCGTGATCATGATGACCATGATGGGTATTATTTCCTTAGCCGGGATTGTTGTAAACAATGGTGTAGTACTCTTGGATTATACTCAGTTGCTAATTGATAGAAAGAGTGTGGAACTTGAGTTGGAACCAGATGAACTGTTAAGTTCTGAAGACTTCATGGAAGCCGTTGTCAAAGGTGGTAAAGCAAGGTTACGTCCTGTATTGCTGACTGCAATTACAACAATTTTAGGATTGATTCCATTGGCTACCGGATTCAACATTAATTTCTTTACCCTCTTTAGTGAGTTCAATGCAAACATTTATTTTGGAGGTGATAACGTAATTTTCTGGGGGCCTTTGGCTTGGACCGTAATTTACGGACTGCTGATTGCTACCTTTTTAACTTTAATTGTAGTTCCTATTCTTTTTAGTCTTGTCTACAGAATTAAAGTAAGAGTTAGAAAAAGTAGAGTTAAAAAAGAGGAGAACAAAAAAGAAACTCTTGATATTGCCGCTTAATTAACAAAGTTCCCTACAAACAAAAAGCCCTGGCAAATTTGCCAGGGCTTTTTTATTTTCAGTTTTTTTTTGAATCACTTATTAGTAGTCACTACTTGTGATTGGTTCCAATTTTTTACATCAACAATACGATTATCCGAATAATCAACTTCTTTCAAAATCTCTCCTTCCCAAAAGAACCACTTACCAGATTTAGTACCATTAATGTATTTTCCAGAGGCAATTTTATTGCCCTCTAAGTTATACATAAACCATTGTCCATGTAATTTACCTTCCAAGTAATGCCCAACTTGAGCTATCTGACCGTTTTCGTGAAAATATGTAGCCTTAACCATTTCACCCACTTTCTCCAAAGTAGGCTCTATACTCTGTGAATACATCCCAACTGAAAACACGACTGCCATCAAAAATATTGCTTTCTTCATATGATATGGATTTTGTGGAATTAATCTATGATCTTAACGACATAAATGTACATATTATTTTACATTAAATACATATTTTAGTAACATTAAATTTACATTAAACATGTAAGAGTCTATAATTCAATCATTTAATAAAAAAACTTTTCTCATTTATGAAGAAATAATCACTGAAATATGCTGTGTGCTATGGATTGAGATTATCTTATCATTTCCATATCTCCTGTTTTTCAATAGCACCTCCAAAGTTTAAAGCCCATCAGAAAAATCTATATATCTAGCGATATATATTTACAATCCTATTAAATTTGCCGCTCAGATAGAAATCATGTATAGAAGTAACACCTGTGGTGACTTAAGAGCATCACATATAAATAAAGAAGTAGTCTTAAGTGGTTGGGTTCATAAAGTAAGAGATAAAGGCTTTGTGATTTGGATTGATCTTCGTGATCGTTATGGCATTACACAACTGGTACTTGACCAAGACCGTACAACAACAACCCTTTTAGAAAAAGCAAAAGAATTAGGTAGAGAAACGGTTATACAGATTAAAGGTCAGGTAATTGAAAGAGCCTCTAAAAATCCTAATATCCCAACAGGAGATATAGAAGTGCTTGTAACCGAACTTCAAATATTGAATGAATCTATTTTGCCCCCTTTTACTATTGAAGATGATACGGATGGTGGTGAAGATATCCGTATGAAATATCGCTATCTGGATATCCGTAGAAATCCAGTGAAGGATAATCTCATCTTTAGGCACAAAGTAACCATGGAGGTTCGCAAATATCTTTCTGACCAGGAATTTATTGAAGTTGAAACACCTTATTTGATAAAGTCCACCCCGGAAGGTGCTAGGGATTTTGTAGTTCCAAGTAGGATGAATGAAGGCCAGTTTTATGCCCTACCCCAATCCCCGCAAACCTTTAAGCAATTGCTTATGGTTGGTGGAATGGACAAGTATTTTCAGATTGTTAAGTGCTTTAGGGATGAGGACCTAAGGGCCGACAGGCAACCTGAATTTACGCAGATAGATTGCGAAATGGCCTTCGTGGAACAAGAGGATATTTTAAATGCTTTTGAAGGATTAACCAAGCATTTGCTCAAGGAAGTTCATGGGATAGATTCAGAAGATTTTCCAAGAATGACTTTTGATGACGCTATGCGGCTCTATGGTAATGACAAGCCAGATATTCGTTTTGGAATGGAATTTGGGGAATTAAATGCAGTTGCCCAACATAAAGATTTTAATGTATTTAACTCAGCTGAGTTAGTAGTTGGAATTACTGTCCCTGGTGGAGCTACCTATACCCGAAAAGAAATTGACAAGCTTATTGATTGGGTCAGAAGACCGCAAGTAGGCGCCAAAGGTATGATCTATGTAAAATGCAATGATGATGGCACTTATAAATCTTCAGTTGATAAATTTTATGATCAAGAGGATTTGGCCAAGTGGGCAGAAGTCACCAAGGCCAAGAAAGGAGATCTAATCTGTGTGCTTTCTGGCGATACCAATGAGACAAGAGCACAGCTAAGTGCATTGCGTATGGAGTTGGCGGAACGTTTAGGTCTAAGGAAACCTGATGAATTTGCCCCATTATGGGTGATAGACTTTCCATTATTGGAATTAGATGAAGAAACAGGTGCCTACCATGCCATGCACCATCCATTTACCTCTCCTAAACCAGGACAAATGGAACTTCTGGAAACCAATCCCGGTGCAGTAAAGGCCAACGCCTATGACCTTGTATTGAACGGAAATGAAATTGGAGGTGGTTCTATTCGTATACATGATAAGGACATTCAGGCTACCATGTTTAAACATTTAGGTTTTACTCCAGAAGAAGCCAAGGCACAATTCGGATTCTTAATGGATGCCTTTCAGTACGGGGCACCTCCCCATGGTGGAATTGCTTTCGGTCTAGACAGATTAGTTTCTATTTTAGGCGGACAGGAAACCATTAGAGATTTTATTGCCTTCCCTAAAAACAACAGTGGTAGAGATGTTATGATTGATGCTCCCGCCACTATTGATGATGAACAATTAAAAGAGCTTCGTTTAAAGCTAGATGTATAAGATATTTCTGAATCCCGCTCTTAAGCGGGATTTTTTAATACTTTTAAGTGTACCATCACACTCATGCCCAACAAAAAGAAAAGTTTACTTACACGTTTCCTTAAATGGAGATATAAAAACATCTCCAATAGGACCTTTGTTCATATCATGAGCTTGGTAGTTGGCTTTTTGGCAGGGTTGGTTGCGGTTACTTTAAAAAACACCACCTATTTTATTCAATCCCTTTTAGAAAAAGGAATAGTTTTTTCTGAAAACCAGTTATACTTTATTCTACCAATTATTGGTTTGGCCCTTGTATTTCTCTATGTAAAATTTGTACATAAAAAGCCCATTCAACATGCAGTTTCTTCCATCATCTTTTCACTTTCAAAAAAAGGTGGGTTGCTAAATGTAAAGGACATCTACACTCCTTTGATTGCAGCGCCATTAACAGTTGGTTTTGGTGGGTCTGTTGGGTTGCTAGGTCCTGCAGTTAAATCTGGGTCCGCATTAAGTTCTAACCTTAGTAGATTGTTTCACATAGATGCCAAAACCCGTTCACTTTTAGTTGCTTGTGCATCCGCAGGAGCAATTTCATCTATATTCCAGTCACCCATTGCCGCCATAATTTTTGCCGTGGAAGTATTTACATTGGATTTAACGATGCTCTCCATGCTTCCGTTGCTTTTGGCTTCAATTTCTGGCGTACTTACTTCCTATTTCTTTTTGGGCAACGAAGTACTTTTTAGCTTTTCACTATCCGAAGGATTTCAACTCAAGGATACCCTTTTCTATATCTTATTGGGAGTAGGCACAGCATTCGCATCAATATATTTTACCAAGATGTATTTTGCAATTTTAGAATTGTTCAAACGCTTTAGAAGCCCTAAGTACAAACTTCTGGTTGGCGGTATTGCCATTGGGGTCATGCTATATGCAATTCCCCCATTATATGGGGAAGGTTTTGGGTTTATCAATAATTTGTTGGAAGGCGATCATTTAAAAGCTTTGGGCAAAACCCCTTTTGATGATTTCACAAACAATATTTGGGTGGTCATAGCCCTATTATTTGGTATTACCATATTTAAGGCCATTGCCATGACCGCAACATTTGCCGCCGGTGGTGCGGGCGGAATATTCATCCCAACAATGGTCATGGGTAGTGCTTTGGGCAACGTATTGGCCAAGGTTATCAATAACTTGGGGCTTGGCTTTGCGGTTTCGGAAAGCAATTTCACCCTCATTGGAATGGCAGGGTTAATTGCAGGGGTAATCCATGCTCCTTTAACCGCCATTTTCTTAATTGCTGAAATCACTGGTGGCTATCAATTGTTTGTTCCCTTGATGATTACCGCTTCCATATCTTATTTAATGACCAAAAATGCATTGGACTATACCATCTACACCAAAGAACTGGCAAAAATTGGAGCTGTTTTAACACACAATAAAGACCAGATGGTGCTGGGATTAATGGAAATGGATGATGTCATAGAGAAAAACTTTAAACCAGTTCGACCAGAAATGTCTCTTGGCAACATGCTACACGAATCAGTTTCAAAATCAAAAAGAAATATTTTTCCAGTTTTAAATGAGGAAGAAAAATTGATGGGTATTATAGTTCTGGACGATATCCGTGAATTTATGTTCGATAATGACCTTTATAATTCCGTTTACGTAAAGAACTTAATGCATGCCCCGCCAGAACACATTTTCTATGATACCGATAGCATGAAAATTGTAATGCGAAAATTTCAGGATAGCGGCGCATGGAACTTGCCGGTCATCAAAGAAGGAAAATATATCGGCTTTATTTCCAAATCAAAACTACTGACAGCATACCGAAGAAAATTAATTAACTACACCCGATGAAGTTGAAACTTAAACATATAATCGTTTTAATTGTATTGCTTTCCTTCTCTTCAATTATTTATGGTTTTACAATTAAAGAAGATGATCCTGCTACAGCAAACAAATGTATCGGATTTGGAACTGTAGGGCTTTTCCTTATAGCAATGCCTCTTTTTTTAATGAAAGAAAGCAAGGGTAAAAGCATGAAAGATTATATGTTAACCAACGAGAACGTTAAAAAAATGCAAGGTAAAGAGCAGAAAAACCCTGAAAATCAATAATTTTCACAAGATTTAAAGCTTATTTCACCTAGGTATATTTAAAATATGCTACTTTAGTATTTTAACAATTACTTAATTTAATGACTGGCACAGTAAAATTTTTTAATGGATCTAAAGGTTTTGGGTTTATTACCAACGACGACACAGGAAAAGACATTTTTGTTCATGTTACGGCATTGAACGGAGTGGAATTGAACGAAGGTGACAAAGTAGAATACCAAGAAGAAGAAGGAAGAAAAGGAGTGGTTGCTGCACAAGTGCAAGTAATCTAACAACAATATTTTATTTTGATTTGATTAGACCCTGATGGATTCATCAGGGTTTTTTATTTAATTCAAATTCCTTCTTTGAATAAAAAATCGCTTCAATAATTCTGAAGCTTCTTTTTCCAGAACACCCCCAACAAGCTCTGTTTTTGGGTGTAGTTGTCCACCAATCACATTAAAACCTCTTTCTAAATCTGCAGCTCCATATACAATTCTTGAAATCTGACTCCAATATAACGCCCCCGCACACATTTGGCAAGGTTCCAGTGTAACATACAAAGTGCATTCATGAAGATATTTGCCTCCCAAAAAATTGGAAGCTGAAGTAATGGCTTGCATCTCAGCATGTGCTGTTACATCTTTTAATCGTTCCGTTAAATTATGTGCTCTTCCAATAATTCTGTCTTTAACCACCACTACCGCCCCCACGGGAACTTCCCCATTTTCAAAAGCTATTTCAGCCTCTTGTAAGGCTTTTTTCATAAAGTAGTTGTCGTCAAAAGGGTTTTCCATAGTAATATTCAAACTTAATATACAATAGTACTTATTACCGTTATTTTAAACAAAAAACCCTCTGCTTTTGCAAAGGGTTTTACTTAATGACTAAGGTATTTTATTCTTTTTCAAAAAATGATTTAAACGAATCAGTACTACCTTCATCTATACTAAATACAAGGTAATCATCTTCAAATCTTAAACCACTTCCATCTTCAACAAATAATGCACCGTCTCCGGACTCATACTGAAAATTCTCTGTTTCACCATCATATATAATTTGCTCTTCATAAAGAATTGCAATAAACTTTTCTTCTTCTAAAAGGTAAGCCCAATTTCCATTTCCTGAATTTACATCTTCAAACTCCTCATAAACAGCACTACAGGATTCAATCGACGCATTTGTGTCAAGTTGTTTCTCAGTATCTAAAAATTCATACTCAAATGTTCCATCATCCTTGAAAATCAGTTTTCCAGAAACAGTAATATAACAGTATTCATTAGCCGTAAGAGTTTCCTGAGAAGCACATTCTATAACTCTTTCTTCTGCACAGTCCTCATCTCCAGGAAAAGAAACTACTTCCGATTCTCCATTAAATACTTGTACTTCCTTTACAATATTCCATGTTCCAACAATTTCCGAATTACCTCCCCAGCTTTCAACAGTAACGCAAACTTCCTGCGGTGCGCTAATATTACCATCAGCATCGTACACACAGATTACATAACAGAAAGTACCTGGTTCAATATTAGAATTGAAATCAACATCTAAAGTATCGTCATTTTCCTTTGCGGTAATAAATGAAGCGGTTTTGTGGTTTTTACCAATAAGCCTCTTTAAAGATTTAGAAGATGAGGAGTTTGCATCGATATCAATATCATAATAACTATCCGCCATGGTTCCATCATTTGCTTTAAATTGAAGGTAAGCCCCCGTTACAGTGGCGTCAGAATCAATAGAAACTTCAAAACCTTCTCCTAACAAGGCCGTTTTGCTTGAAGCCGAAACGTCCAACGAAATTGCTTCGTTTGGCGTAGGTGGTGTTCCATCATTCTTTGTTCCGCCTTGAATAACTACATTATTGGCAACTTCATTTGCTTGCAATGGTGTTTCTTCCAATTCTTCAATAGCTTGGTCACTTTGATTATTGTCAGACCCACTATCCTTGCTACAGGAGGCAAATGCTAACACTAGGGCCAGTGCCCAAATTTTTAGATTGTTTGTCATGTTTTTTATTGGGTTATTATTTAAACCCTAAAAATAAAGTTGAAAAATTACGTTCTAAAAACTTTGTTGTAAAGCCAATAAAAACAATTGTCAAAGTTCAAAAGATGTAGCTTTGTAAATTATTTCCATAAAATGGAGAAACCATTTCTTAAACATATCAACACTCCTGTAGCCCTTAAAAAATTATCCTTGGATAAGTTACCTCAACTTGCAAAAGAATTAAGGGAATTCATCATCGATATTGTTGCCACAAAGGAAGGGCATTTAGGCGCTAGTTTGGGAGTGGTGGAACTTACCATTGCTTTACATTATGTTTTTGATACTCCTAATGACAAATTGATATGGGATGTGGGTCATCAGGCCTATGGACATAAAATTTTGACTGGCAGAAAAGATGTTTTTAACACCAATAGACAATTGGACGGTATTAGTGGCTTTCCAAAAAGAAGTGAAAGTGAATATGATGATTTTGGAACAGGACATAGTTCCACTGCAATTTCTGCTATTCTTGGAATGGCAATGGCATCCAAGTTAAATGGAACACTTGCAAAACAGCACATTGCTGTGGTGGGAGATGCTTCCATAGCCAGTGGAATGGCTTTTGAAGGCTTAAATCATCTGGGGGTATCAGATGTAAATGCCCTTATTGTTCTAAATGACAATGCTATTGGAATTGATCCAAGTGTTGGCGCATTAAAAAAATACTTGACCAATGTAAAAGCAGGTACTGCTAAAGATGAAAATATTTTTGAATGTCTCAATCTAAACTACACAGGTCCTATTGATGGTCATAATGTAATAGGCCTAGTTAAGGAACTTGAGAGATTAAAGGCGGTCAATGGACCTAAACTTCTTCACATTATAACAACAAAAGGAAAGGGCCTTAAAAAAGCTGAGGAAAATCAGGTTGTTTATCATGCCCCAGGAAAATTTGATAAAAATACTGGTGAGCAACTTAAAAAATCAGATGCTGAACAACCTCCAAAATATCAGGATGTTTTTGGCCACACCCTAGTTGAGTTGGCCAAAAAAAATAAAAAAATCATCGGCATTACACCGGCTATGCCTACGGGAAGTTCCTTAAAATATATGATGGAAGAAATTCCGGATAGAGCTTTTGATGTAGGCATAGCGGAACAACATGCTGTTACCTTAGCCGCGGGAATGGCCACTCAAGGACTTGTACCTTTCTGTAATATTTACTCCACCTTCTTACAACGTGCCTACGACCAGGTCATCCATGATGTGGCCTTGCAAAACCTGTCAGTAATTTTTTGTTTGGACAGGGCGGGCCTTGTAGGTCAAGATGGTCCAACACACCATGGTGTATTTGATCTAGCATATTTGCGATGTGTTCCCAATCTTATTGTGTTCGCCCCCATGAATGAAATGGAACTTAGAAACATAATGTATACCAGCCAAAATGGTCTAGATTCTCCAATTGCAATTCGATATCCGCGTGGAAGAGGCGTGAATTTAGACTGGAAAAACCAATTTAATGATATTGAAATAGGCACAGCTCGTTGTTTAAAGGAAGGTTCTAAAACCGCCGTTCTAACTTTGGGTCATATTGGAAATGAAATCTCAACGATCTTGGAAGAATTAGGGCAACCTGAATCAATAGGGCATTACGATATGCGTTTTGTAAAACCTCTGGACAAGAAACTGCTAAAAACTATTTTTCAGAAGTACGAAAATATCATCACCGTTGAGGACGGTTGTAAAATAGGGGGCCTTGGGTCTGCGATTTTAGAATTCTCAAATGAGGAAAAAATTTCAAAACCTGTTAAAATTTTTGGTGTGCCTGATAGGTTTGTTGAACATGGAACAATACAAGAAACACAGCAAATAGCTGGTATAGATTTTGATGCATTAAAAACTTACGTTAAATCAACCTTAGACCAATGCGATTAATTTGTTTTTCTATTCTTTTCCTTGTTGTTTTTTCTACCCAAGCACAAGTAAATCTTCTAAAGGTATTTGAGCCCGACAGCACCGATACTGGCTTTAGAGTAGTCCGAATAAAGGATGTAAAGCTCAAATATGTACCAAGGAGTGCCAAACTCACCGACCCGAGAACTGTATTAAATCGGGTAAAGCCATTAAGTAGATGGTACAAGCGCTTTAAGCCGCAATCTTTCTGGGATAAAGTAAACGAATTTGGTCTCAACGTAAACGAAGTTGCTTTTGTAAACTGGAATGCAGGTGGCGATAACTCTGTATCTGCCTTAGCAAATATGCGCTTTGTTAGAAATTATAAGTTTAGATACCTAAACTGGGACAATGAAGTACGATTACGGTACGGTCTAAATGCCCAAGAGGGCAGGCAACTTAGAAAGACCGATGATCAGATCAGGCTCTCATCTACCGTTGGTTTTAGAAAGGATACTATTACCAATTGGTATTATTCGGTTAAATCAACTTTCAATACACAGTTTTCCAATGGATTTAAGTACCCCAACAGGACTACCCCAATTTCAAGGTTTATGGCTCCAGGTTATCTTTTTTTAGGAGCTGGAACCTCATATATTCCAGAAGGAAAAAAATTCAATTTATACATATCTCCAATTACCCAAAAAGCAACATTTGTGTTGGATGAAAATTTATCCAATCAAGGGGCATTTGGTGTTGAGGAAGGAGAACACGTATTTATGGAGATTGGTTTTCTTGTTACCAATACTTGGGAGAAAGAAGTGCTGAAAAATGTGTTTATGAACCATCGGCTAAGCCTGTATACGGATTACCTCAAAAGCTTTGGTAATATAGATGTGGATTGGGAAGTCACCTTCAATTTAAAGGTAAATGATCATATTAACGCCAATATTGGAACACACCTCATTTATGATGATGATATTAAGTTTGATGAGGTGGTCGCCGATGATGGAACCATAATAGATCCTGGGGTTGCCAGAATACAGTTTAAGCAATCCCTGGGTGTGGGGCTTACTTATGCTTTCTAAAACTGTTTCCCCATTAGTTTATTATGAATATGTACCGCAGCACTGTCAGATAGACTCGCCACAAAACAACAAGTATCCAATAGAATTTTATAGATAGATGCTTCTGTGTTTTTATAATTTTCAGGCAAACTTTGTATCAGCAGTTTATCATAATTGGTATGGACTCCTTCTTTTTTGTTCACCAAAGCAGTCGTGTAAACATCAAGTATGTCCGAAATGATTTTATATCCAGCTAATTCTTTATCAACCACTTCAATGGATTGATAAACCTTCTCAACGCTCAGTTTAATAATGTCGTCTATTTGGGCTTTATACTTTCCTTTATCCAGTAAAGCAGAGTCAAAGCTTCCAGCTAAAATTTCTGTTTCATGCTCCTCAAAAACTTCCACAGCATCCATAATCAAAGTATTTATGGCCAGTGCCCTTAAATAACTCAACCGGTCACTGGACTGCTTCATGGAATTATATTTTTTGGTGTTGATATTTTCCTTCACCAAATTGATCAAATACTCCAATGCATATTCTTCAGGAATAAGTCCCAAATTAATTCCATCTTCAAAATCAATAATAGTATAACAGATATCGTCCGCCGCTTCTACCAAATAAGTCAATGGATGCCTATAAAATCCAACACCTGTATTTTTAGGATTGGCAACCAGTCCTATCTCGTCCGCTACTTCCATAAAAAAATCTTGTTCAGACTGAAAAAACCCAAACTTCTTATCTGCGATATGTTTAGAAGGTTTCTTAGGTAATGAAGCTTTGGGATATTTCATAAATGCCCCTAAAGTAGCGTAGCTCAAACGAAGCCCTCCCGGAACACCTTCTCTGGATTCCGTTAGTAACTTAAATCCATTGGCGTTCCCCTCAAAATCAATTAAATCTTGATATTCCTCATTGGATAGCAGTGCTTTGTACTTTTTTCCGTTCCCTCTTTCAAAATAGCTCCCGATTGCCTTTTCTCCACTGTGACCAAAAGGAGGGTTTCCTATATCATGTGCTAGTGCCGCTGCCGCTACGATTGCGCCAAAATCATTAAAATGATAGCCATGAACCTCATTTAAATAAGGGTATTTTGATAAAATCTTCTGTCCGGCAATCCGTCCTAACGTCCTACCAACTACTGAGACTTCCAAACTATGTGTAAGCCGTGTGTGCACAAAATCTTTTTTGGAACCAACACTTATGGGTAGAGGAATAACTTGTGTTTTATCTTGTAAACTTCTGAAAGCGGAGGAGAAAATAATGCGATCATAATCAACCTCAAAACCCAGCCGGGTCTCCTCTTGTTCTTTTCGCAACCTTTTATGTGTATCTCCTTGTCTTTTTAAGGAAAGTAATTGTTCCCAATTCATAACCAATGCATATTAAAGTGCAATATACAGTTTATGAATGCTTCCCATCATATTAGCAAATATTACCTTGAACAAAAATCTTTATGGGTCACCTAAGTTTAAACTTAAATTAATCTTTAGGTTACAATAAATTGATTTTTCTATCGGATTTTTGTTATTGTCTTAAGGCACAACAGATTTCAGGATATATTAGTTTTTGTCGACTATTCTTTTGAAATCTAAAGTATGGCCACCTTGGCCAGGGTGGCCATTATCAAACATAACATAAAACAAACGTTAAATTAACATTGATATTAGTTATTTGCACTCGACAAAAACTAATATCAAATGAAATTAAAATTACTGGCCGTTATTGCGGTCGCTTTCTTTTGTTTTTCTTCCTATTCTCAAGTTGAGGCTCCCAAGTTTGGAAAAGGTCTCCTAAATATTGTTGGCAAAGACAGTACATGGACTATGAAATTTGCAATGCGCATGCAATTTTTAGGTATAGCTACATGGGATAAGGGAGCAGATAATGGTTTTGAAAACCCAGATCAAAATTTTCTTGTTCGTAGAGCAAGGTTAAAATTTGATGGATTTGCCTATTCACCAAAGCTTAGGTATAAATTTGAATTGGGATTGTCAAATCGAGATATTTCCGGAACCAGTGAGTTTACAAGCAATGCTCCTAGGTACATATTGGACGCAGTAGTGATGTGGAATTTTTATGAGAATTTTGAACTTTGGGTAGGGCAAACAAAACTTCCCGGCAATATTGAACGTGTTATTTCCTCTGGAAACTTACAACAGGTGGATCGTTCTTTGGTAAACAGTAGGTTCAATATTGATCGCGATATGGGCATTCAATTAAGGCATCATTTTAATCTAACCGATAAATTTTTGGTGCGTGAAAAATTTGCCCTTTCACAAGGAGAAGGAAGGAACGTAACTACTGGAAACTTAGGTGGACACCAATACACTGCAAGAATTGAGTTACTGCCATTTGGCAAATTTAAGAGCAAAGGAGACTATAGCGGTGCAGATCTTAAACGGGAAGCAACTTCAAAATTATTGTTAGCAGTTACTTACGATTCCAATCAAGATGCTGTAAGGACAAGGAGTAATTTGGGTTCTTATATGACAAATGATGTTGGTTTTTATGAAACTACCATCAATACAACCTTTGTGGATGCCATGTTCAAATACAATGGTTTTTCGCTAATGGGAGAATATGCCCATAGAGACGCCAAAGACCCAATTGCCAAAAATTCTGATGGTTCAGAAACTGGAGATTTAGTTCTTGTGGGTGACGGATTAAACCTTCAAACTGGTTATTTGTTCAAAAGTAATTGGGAAGTATCTGGCAGATACACCAATATTAATTTTGATAATGTCACCAATAGAAATACAGAAACACAATACACACTTGGATTATCAAAATATCTTTTGGGCCATAAACTTAAAGTGCAAACAGATTTAAGTTATCTTTCCGTTAACGGTGGCACAGATGAATTGATGTATCGATTACAAATGGATGTTCATTTTTAAAAGAAAACATAACTTTTAAATAACATTGAAAATCAGCAAAGTATAGACATTTGAAAACTATTTTTTAATACTATTATGGACAATATTTACTTCCTAATGATTATCGCCCTAGCTGTTTTGGCAATTGCCGATTTAGTAGTGGGAGTCAGTAATGACGCAGTTAATTTTTTGAATTCGGCTATTGGCTCCAAAGCGATTTCATTCAAATCTATAATGATTATTGCCAGTATAGGTATTGCTTGCGGTGCTATTTTCTCAAGTGGTCTAATGGAAGTTGCCCGTAAAGGTATCTTCAATCCTGGTGAGTTCTATTTTCAAGAAATCATGTTCATCTTTATGGCTGTGATGATTACAGATATCCTGTTACTGGATTTTTTTAATAGTCATGGACTGCCCACTTCTACCACGGTATCAATTGTTTTTGAGCTGCTGGGGGCTGCGGTCGCTATGTCTTTGTTGAAGATTGGTGCTGCCAATGGAGATTTTTCTGATGTAGTAAACTATATTAACACTTCAAAGGCGGTACAGATTATTTCCGGTATTTTACTATCCGTTTTTGTTGCCTTTTCCATAGGTGCTATTGTTCAGTGGATATCAAGGCTGTTAATGTCTTATAATTTTGAGAAAAAGGCCAAATGGAGCGGTGCACTGTTCGGTGGAATAGCACTATCCTCAATAGCCTACTTTATCCTGATGAAAGGAATCAAAGGAACTCCTTATGCCAGCGAAACCTTTGACATTATCGGTGGAATGAAAATCAAAGATTTTCTAGAAGCTGAGGTTGTTCCAATTATAATTGTAAATTTTGTGTTGTGGTCATTTCTTTCATACATATTGATTTATTTTACCAAGACCAATATCTATAAAGTAATTATTGGTGTGGGCACTTTTGCCCTTGCCCTTGCCTTTGCAGGTAACGATTTAGTAAACTTCATTGGTGTTCCCATAGCTGCTTGGCAAAGTTATGAGGCTTGGGTCGCTTCAGGAGTTCCAGCTACAGAATTTAGTATGGACGTTCTTTCAAAGAAAGTTCCTACCCCTACCTTACTTCTTTTTGTTTCAGGTATTATCATGGTGACTACATTATGGCTTTCAAAAAAAGCGCGTTACGTTGCCGATACCGAAATTAACCTCTCTAGGGAAGGGGAAGCAAAGGAACGGTTTCAACCTAACTTTATTTCAAGAGGTTTAGTTAGAATTGCATCCAGAACCTCTGAGTATGTAGTGAGCCTATTACCAAAAAGCCTAAAGGCAAAAATGGACAGGCAATTTGAAAAGCCAATAATTGCACTGTCACAGGACAGAACCCATAAACTTCCAGCATTTGATATGGTTAGGGCAGCCGTAAACCTTATGGTTGCGGGAATTTTGATTTCTATAGCCACCTCCTACAAACTGCCATTATCCACAACCTATGTAACTTTTATGGTTGCCATGGGCACCTCATTGGCCGATAGGGCATGGGGAGCAGAAAGTGCAGTGTATAGAGTTGCAGGCGTCCTTAACGTTATTGGAGGATGGTTTGGTACGGCAATAATTGCTTTTATTGCAGCTGGCACGGTTTTGACGCTGATAAACTTTGGCCAAGGAGCAGCAATTGCCATATTATTGTTTACGGCGATATTGCTATTGGTTCGAAATTATAGTGCCTACAATAAAAAAGTTAAAGAACAGAAAGCAGAAGATACTCTTAATAGGGCTGAAAGCAGTTCAATACAAGGAGTTATTGAAGAAAGCGCCAGTAATATTGCAAATGTTATAAAAAGAACCAATAAAATCTATACCAACTCTATAAACGGGTTGGCAAAACAAGATTTAGATCTTTTAAAAAAGAATAAAAAACAAGGTGCCAAACTTTCCTCAGAAATAGAAGATCTTAGAAACAATCTTTTCTTTTTTATCAAAAACCTTGATGAAGCAAATGTAGGAGCAAGTAATTTTTACATCAATATTCTGGGTCATCTTACTGACATTGCACAATCACTTGAATATATTGGCAAAGTAAGTCATACACACGTACACAATAATCATAAAAAGTTAAAGTACAACCAGATTAAAGAACTTAAAGAGTTAGATATTAGGCTTGAGAAATTATTCACCGATACACAGCAAATTTTTGAGAATAGAACATTTGAAGATGTGGAAAATGCATTGGGAGATAAAAATGCACTGTTCGAGCTTATGTCGGATAAAATTCAACGCCAAGTTGCCAGAACCAGAACAGAAGAATCAAGTCCAAAAAACACTACCCTGTACTTTTCCATTTTGACAGAAAGTAAAGATTTGGTTGAAGTTGTTTTTGAGCTCTTAGAGCTATATTATGTAGAACATGACAGTACCGTAGAACCGGCACGAATAGAAAAACAAGACTAGATTAACTTATCACTGTTCATTTTATGCGTTACCTTCTTTTAATCATAGTTTTTCTTGGGAGCAATGTCTTCTATGCGCAAAACATTACTGCTGAAGAATTGTTGAACAAAACCATAGCGTTCCATAATCCAAACAATGAATGGGAAAATTTCAATGGGACATTTAAGGTTCTTATGAACCGTCCAAATTCCAGTGAGCGTTTAAGCATCATTAAAATGAATTTGCCAAAACAGCAATTCTCATTGGAAATTCAAAAGGATAATGATGTCTATGGCTACGCTTTTGATAAGGAAGAATGTACCACAAACTTAAATGGCTCATCAGAAATATCTGATGAAGATAGAAAAGCCTTTAGGTTAACCTGTGAACGAGGCAAGATGATGCAAAACTACTATACCTATTTGTATGGATTGCCAATGAAGCTAAAAGACCCTGGCACAATTATCGATAGCACCGTGAAAACCAAAACTTTTAAAGGAAAAGAATACCTTGTTTTAAAAGTAAATTATGAAGAGGAGGTAGGTAAAGATGTGTGGTATTTTTATTTTGACCCTAATACTTATGCCATGGAAGTATATCAGTTTTACCATGATGAAAGTAAAAACGATGGTGAATATATTCTTCTAGAAGGATTGGAAGAAATAAACGGGGTAAAAATGCCTAAAACAAGAGCTTGGTATTACAACAAAGATGAAAAGTATTTGGCTACTGATGTTTTGCTTCAAGCGGAAGTAAAATAGTACTTACCTGTAAAAGTTCATTTCATCCATATATTTCCAAACAGAAGCTGGAAGAAGTGGCTTAACATTCTTTCCTTTCTTATGTTCTCTGCGTATAAAAGTGGACGAAATTTCCATTATCGGTGCATCCACCTTCACAACTTTTGAATGGTCATCAAATTGACTTTCCATCTTGCCTTTGGAAATTCTAGGATATACGTATATAGCATAATGCTCTAAAATGGCTTCATAATTCCTCCATTTATGAAAGCTTTTCAAATTATCTTCCCCCATAATAAGCGAGAATCCATATTCTTCGCCGTATTGTTCCTCTAAATGTAGCAGGGTATTAATGGTATAATTGGGCTGCGGTAAATCAAATTCTATTTTGCTGGGTTTCAGTTTGGGATAATCCTGTACTGCTTCAAAAACCATCTGATACCGATGATGATTATCCAATAGGGATTGCTTTGTTTTAAAAGGACTTTGAGGTGTAATGACAAACCAAACCTCATCCAAATCTGAAAACTCGACCATATGATTGGCAATCGCCAAATGGCCAATATGGATAGGGTTAAATGTTCCAAAGTATAGCCCTACTTTTTTCATTTATTCAATTTTCCTTTGAATCTGGCATTTTTGCACCAACAAAATCTGCTACCAGTTTATGCGATTCCTTAAGCGCAACATCCAAATCGTAGTTTTTGATAACCTTATCAAATTGCGGTGCAGTAGCTAGTTCCACAGATGCTTTGGCAACCCGCATATTTATTTTATCATCACTTTCAGTACTGCGTTTTTTTAGCCTTATTTTGAGTTCATCAACACTTGGGGGCTTCACAAAAACTGCTAGGGTCTCCTCAGGAAACTTCTTTTTAATTCGAAGTCCGCCTACTACATCAATATCAAAAATCACATTTTTCCCTTCCGCCCAAAGACGTTCCACTTCAGTCTTTAATGTCCCATAAAAATTGTCTCTATACACTTCTTCCCATTCCAAGAAATCTTCATTTTTAATATGTTCTTTAAACTCAGGAATAGATATGAAGTAATAATTGACACCATCCTTTTCCTCTCCTCTTCTGGGTCGGGAAGTGGCCGAAACAGAGAAGGCCAGATTGAGTTCAGGTTGTTTAAGCAGGTGCCTAACAATTGTAGTTTTTCCACTGCCAGATGGGGCAGAAAAAATAATAAGCTTTCCTCCTTCTTTCATAAGACATTAAGCATTTGCTCCTTAATCTTTTCAAGCTCATCCTTCATCTGAACTACCAATTGTTGCATGGGTGCGTAATTGGCCTTTGATCCTATGGTATTGATTTCCCTTCCTATTTCCTGAGCTATGAAACCAAGTTTTTTGCCATTGGAATCTGCAGATTTTAATGTGGTTTCAAAGTAATCCAAATGATTTGCCAAGCGTACCTTTTCCTCAGTAATGTCATACTTTTCCAAGTAATAAATCAATTCTTGTTCAAAACGATTGGCGTCCAACTCAATTTTTAAATCAGCAACGGCTTTTTCCAAACGTTCACGCACTGTATCCAAACGTTCCGGGTCCATTGTCTTTACTTCTTCAAGTAGCGCATTTAAGTTCTTTAAACGAGTTGTAAAGTCGTTTTCCAACACCTGTCCTTCTTCATTACGGAAAGTCCTGATTTCTGAAAGAGCTTTTTTCATTGCGCCTTTGATGGCTTCATATTCAGATGGGTCAATATCGCCCTTTTCCGTTTTCATGGTATCCGGCATACGCAAAGCCATTTCAAGCAACTTTACATCATCTCCTTTTGCAATATTGGCCAACTGCTGCATGTATTTTTTAACCACACCTTGGTTTACCTCAGCAGTAGTCTCTTCTCCGGTAATTTCTAAATAAAGTCCAAAATCAACCTTTCCACGGATTAGTTCATCAGCAATCATTTTCCGCAGTTCCAATTCCTTTTCTCTATAGGATTGTGGGATTCTAGCGTTTATGTCAAGGCTTTTACTGTTGAGCGACTTAAGTTCTATGGTAATTTTTTTGGAAGGAAGTTGCACTACGTGCTTTCCAAAACCAGTCATGGATTGAATCATATAGAATGATAAATTTTGGCAAAGGTAACCAAAATAGGTATTTAGCTCTTTGTTACGAAAAACTGTATTGAAGTGATTAAACAGTTTAGTCCAATTCTCTTACCCAAATGTTTCTGTAGCTTACTCTGCTATTGTCCCCATGGTCCTGTAACATTATTGGAGCCATTCCGTGCGCCTCATATTTGGGCCAACCTATATACTTGATCGTCCCTTCTATGATAAAATGATCTTGAATTAAAACCCCATTGTGCAATAGTGTGACCGTTGCTGGTTTTACAATATTTCCTCCTCGGCTAAACTCTGGGGCATGAAAAATAATATCATAGGTGTTCCATTCTCCTGTGGGCACTGAAGCCATTGCCAGAGGAACGGCTTGTTTGTAAACAGACCCAACTTGCCCATTGGTGTAGGTTGGGTTATCATTATTGTCCAACACTTGGATCTCATAACGTTGTTGTATAAAAACTCCGCTATTTGCCCTATTCTGTCCTTCCCTTTGGATTTCGGCAGGTGATTTCCATTCTATATGGAGTTGCATACTCCCAAAATTATTTTTGGTCTGGATGTTTCCGGTCTTGTCATTTACAGACATGCTGCCATCAGCATTTAAATGCCATTTTACCGCTGTGCTATCTACACTTCTGATCCATTGATCAAAGTCCTTACCATCAAAAAGAACAATAGCATCACTTGGAGCGGCATTATTTTTTCCAGGGATGACTCTTGGTGGAACTGGTTCATAAAACTCAGTGGCTTCGGGCGTGGTTGGTTCTTTTTCTTGACCAAAAGCAAAAGTTGTAACCAATACAAATAATGCTAAAAAAGTATATGAGTATTTAGACATACTATAGTTCTTTAATTTTAATATTTCTATAACCAATCACTATGGGCTCACCATGATCTTGGAATGCAATTTTCCCTGTTTTAAACTTCCCGAAGGCTTCCCAAGTAGCAAATTTAGAATTGGCCACCATAGCGTCCCAAGCTTCTCCATTTACAGGAAACTCCACAATCTTAACTCCATTTAAAACCACACTGCCTTCATTGGCTTCATGATCAATGGATATTAAATAATGATTCCATTCCCCCACTGGCTTTACCACATTTTGAGATGGCGATACCATATCATAAAGTGCTCCTGCTTGATGGCTGGTCCCATTCTTGGCATCTGGGTGATCAATATTGTCCAATACCTGAATCTCAGGTCCTGTAATATAAGGTTCTGGGTATTCTTCTCCTTCAGCCACTCCCCACATAATACCACTATTGGCTCCACTGGATACCATCCATTCTACTGAAAGTACAAAATTGGTATATTCCTTATCAGTCACAATATTGAAACGCTCTCCTCCCTTTCGTTGTTCAGAAGTTTTGTTCAAGAGCATGGCACCATCTTCCAAGCTCCAGGCTTCTTCTATCTCTCTTCCAGAATATATATGCCATCCATCCCAGGAAGATCCATCGAATAAAATGGTCCAGTCAGATTCTTCTTCTTGCACTTTTGTTTCCACAATCTCCTCTGCTTCCTTAGCACTCTCTTTAGGTTTTTCCTTGCAAGCAACAGCAACCATTAATACCGTTAATAAAACCAATTTCCTCATAATCCCAATATCTTTTTTAGTTTGTCAGTATCTGTTTCAGCTCCAGCAAAATCATCAAACGTTTTGGTAGTAGCTTCAATAATATGATCTTGAATGAATTTTGCGCCTTCTCGTGCACCCTGCTCAGGGCTTTTAATGCAGCACTCCCATTCCATAACTGCCCAAACATCGCAGCCATACTGCGTTAATTTTGAAAAAATAGTCTTAAAGTCTATTTGTCCATCTCCAAGGGAACGATAACGTCCAGCACGATCTCCCCAGTCATTATATCCTCCAAATGAGCCTTTCTTTCCTGTAGGATTGAATTCGGAATCCTTTACGTGAAAGGATTTTATAAATTCATGATAGTGATCTATATAAGTTACATAATCCAATTGTTGTAAAACAAAATGGCTAGGGTCATACAAAATGTTTACTCTTTTGTGGTTACCTGTGGCTTCAAGAAAACGTTCAAAAGTATCACCATCATGTAAATCTTCCCCCGGATGAATCTCATAACAAACATCCACTCCCTCTTTATCAAAATGATTTAAAATAGGCGTCCATCTTTTGGCCAACTCTTCAAAACCCATTTCCACCAGTCCAGGTGGTCTTTGCGGCCAAGGATGCGCAGTATGCCAAAGTAAGGCTCCTGAAAAAGTAGCGTGAGCTTTTATTCCTAATCTTCGGCTTGCCGTTGCTGCTTTTTTTACTGTTTCAATAGCCCACTCTGTTCGTGCTTTAGGGTTATTCTTTACCTTATCCGGAGCAAAATTATCGAACATAATATCATATGCTGGGTTCACCGCTACCAGTTGTCCCTGCAAATGAGTGGAAAGTTCTGTGATTTCCAATCCATAAGAGTTTATTTTCCCTTTTAGCTCATCACAATAGTCTTGACTTTCTGCTGCCTTGTCCAAATCTATCAAGAATGATTCCCATGTTGGTATTTGAATTCCTTTATACCCTAAGCCTGAAGCCCATTTGCACAATCCATCCAAAGAGTTGAATGGAGGTTGACTATCCACAAATTGTGCAAGAAATACTGCAGGTCCTTTAATTGTTTTCATTTAATTCAATTTTTAAGAATTGATAAATCCTTAACATTTTAGGATTTATCGCCTATATTTAAGAAAAAAACTATGATGTTCTTATTTTCTCTGTAGAAAGACATAAATATAGGGATTAGCTAACAATAAAAACAACCGAACAGTGAATGAAAATACAGTTTATGACGCCATTGTTGTTGGAACTGGAATAAGTGGTGGCTGGGCAGCGAAAGAGCTTTGCGAAAATGGCCTCAAAACATTGGTTTTGGAGCGCGGACCCATGGTAAAGCATATTCAAGACTATAAAACTATGAATGATGATCCTTGGGATTACCCCTTAAAAGGAGAATTGAGTGATAAAGAATTACAAAAATACCCAAAGCAACGTCGTCTGGGATGGGCCCCAAAGGAAGATGTTAAACATTTCTTTGTTAATGACTTGGAACACCCCTATCAAGAAACCAAGCGGTTTGACTGGATAAGAGGATATCATGTTGGTGGCAGATCACTAACATGGGGGAGACAAAGTTATCGTTGGAGCGATATTGATTTTGAAGCCAATAAAAAAGAAGGCATTGCGGTAGATTGGCCGGTACGTTATAAGGATATTTCCCCATGGTACGATAAAGTAGAATCTTATATTGGTGTTAGTGGCGAGAAATTAGGGCTTAAGCAATTGCCAGATGGCCAGTTTCAGCCACCAATGGAATTGAACTGTGTGGAAAAAGAGCTGAAAAGCGCTATGGAATCTGAGTTTGAAGATGGTAGAGTTTTGACCATTGGAAGGGCTGCCCATATTACTGAAAATACAACTGCTTTTGAAGGTCGAGGGCCTTGCCAATATCGAAATAGATGTTGGAGAGGGTGCCCGTTTGGAGGCTATTTTAGCAGTAATTCTTCAACCCTGCCTGCTGCTGAACGCACGGGCAACATGACATTACGTGCAAATTCCATAGTTCATGAAGTTGTATACGATGAAAAAGAAAAGAAGGCTACAGGGGTAAAAATAATTGATGCCGAAACTCAAGAAAAAATTGAATTCAAAGGCAAAATAGTTTTCTTGTGTGCTTCCGCAATGGCCTCTGTGGGGATTTTGCTTCAATCAAAATCCAAAACATTCCCCAATGGTATGGGCAACAATCATGATGAATTAGGCCGTAATATCATGGATCACCATTACCAGTTGGGAGCATCTGCAAAAGTTGATGGCCATCTAGATAAATATTATAAAGGAAGAAGGCCAAATGGATTCTATATTCCAAGGTTTGTAAACCTGGATGAAAAAACCAAAAGAAAAAAGTTTTTGCGAGGCTTTGGGTATCAAGGTGGAGCAAGCAGAAATCATTGGTCCGATATGGTAGCAGAAATGGGTTATGGAAAAGCACTCAAGGACGCTATTCTAAAACCTGGAGGCTGGGAAATTGGTATGACCGGGTTTGGTGAAATGCTACCTCATCATGATAATCGAGTAACCTTGAGTCCAGATAAAAAAGATAAATGGGGATTGCCTCAATTAGATTTTGATGTTGAATTCAAAGAGAATGAACTTCATATGCGGGAAGCCATAAAAGAAGAAGCTGTTTCCATTCTAAAGGCTGCGGGCTTTAAAGATGTTAAATCTTATGATACTGAAACCGGTCCCGGTTTAGGAATACACGAAATGGGAGGTGCACGCATGGGAAAAGACCCTAAAACATCTGTCTTAAACAAACATAATCAAGTTCATGATGTCCCCAACGTATATGTTACAGATGGTGCTTTTATGACCTCTGCCAACTGCGTAAACCCATCACTGACTTATATGGCTTTTACTGCTAGAGCGGCCAATCATGCTGCAGAACAATTTAATCAACATAAATTTTCTTAAATACCTACTATGGAAAACGCTTCTGCCCGAAATCTATGGGGTGATTTTCTAGATGCCCATCTAGAGTTTGCCTCTGAAGATGCTCCAAGAGTGATACACTTTTGTGACAACGAAAAAGACGCTAACACCTGTGCGGACTTAGCTTGTAAAGATGTTAAACGTGCCACCTCACATTCGCTATTGGCTTTACAATTACGAAAAGAAGAACTGCCCAAAATAGGAGATTTTGCTGTGGTAACGGATTGGTCTGGAAAAGCTAAATGCATTATCAGAACCACCTCAGTAAAGTTGGTTCCCTACTTTGCAATTCATTCTGAACATGCACGGTTGGAAGGTGAAGGAGATAAAAGCATAGAACATTGGAAAAAGACCCATTGGGATTATTATACCAGAGAACTTTCCGAGTTTAACAGAATCCCGTTAGAAAGTATGATCGTTGTTTTTGAACGATTCGAGAAAGTCTTTCAAAGATAATGGCCGCAATAAGCGGCCATTAAAATCTTGTTTAGGGAAAAACAAATTAATCCATTTCTACCCAAACATTACCTTGTTTGTGTGAGGCTACTGTACCTTCAATAAAGTTCATCCCTCTTACGCCGTCATCCATGGTTGGGAATTCACCATCATTGTATTCTTCTCCTCTAATGGCTTTTGCTACTCCCAGGTAAATATTGGCCATAGAATCAAAAATACCTTCTGGGTGGCCAGGTGGCATTTTTGATGCACCCAAAGAGAGTTCTGAGTTATATGCGTGTCCTGGTTTATATACTTGAACCGGGGCAGTATCGCTCATTTTATACAGGAAATTAGGCTTCTCTTGCTCCCATCTTAGCGCTCCTTTTTCACCGTAAATAGCAATGGCTAAACCATTCTCTTCACCTGTAGCAACTTGACTAGACCTAATTACACCTTTTACATGTTCATCCATTCTGATAAGAACAGTACCATCTACATCCATTTGATTGTCTTCATACAAGTAATTAAAATCGCATAACAACGATTTAACCTGTAGTCCTGTCGTAAATTCAACCATGTTAAACGCATGGACTCCAATATCTCCCATGCATGAACTTATTCCTGCCTTTGTAGGATCTAAACGCCAAACAGAAGAACGTTTTTCCTTATCATGGATTACCGTATTTATCCATCCTTGGTAATATCTAGCATCCACTTTATGGATTTTACCCAACTCCCCGTTTTTAATCATCTCTCTCATTTGCCTTACCATGGGGTAACCGGTATAGGTATGAGTTAGGGCAAACACCTTTCCAGAATTCTTATGGGCCTCTTGAAGGGTTTTTGCTTCCTCATAATCCATGGTCATTGGCTTTTCGCAAATAACATGAAAGCCATTATCTAACAACTTCTTGGCCATTGGAAAATGCAGGAAATTCGGCGTTAAAACCGAGCAGACCTGAATACGCTCATTTTCAGGAAGTTTTAATTCTTCCTCAACTAGTGTATCAAAATCTTTATAAATTCTATTGATAGGCACATCAATTTCTTTGGCAAAAGCTACATTTTGCTCATAATCTGGGTTAAATACGGCTCCTACAATTTCATAATTGTCGTTAATGAACGAGGCTACTCTATGAAGCACTCCGATAAGGGAATCACCTCCCCCACCAATTATTCCTAATCTAATTTTTTTTGGCATTAATTTTCTTTTTTGATTTAATGTTCTTGTTTTAACCTTTTTTCTTCCAGTTTATTTCTCATCAAAAATAGGATTCCGAAAAGAACAATCAGTATTACTGGAAGCCACATGATATTCCCCAAGGTAGCTTGGCCGGCCACTAAATCTGCTGTCTCCGTAGAAACTCCTGAATCTAATGCCTGAGTTCTTTCTTTGTCCAGCATTTGACCAATTTTTGGAAGGGAAATTCCTGTAATCAACATTCCAAAACCGCCAATGATAGACATTCCCAATGCTCCAGTTTTATGGCTGTACTCACTTACAAATCCAATCATAGTGGGCCAAAAATACATAACGCCACATGAGAACAAAACAGCTGCAACATATACCATTGGACCTGTTGCGCTTGATAATAAAAACAGAGCAAGAGACGCAATTATTGCTGATCCAAATAGTACTCCAATTGGATTAAATTTATGAATAATCGGACCTGCAAAATACCTTCCCACGGCCATTAATCCGGTAACAATGGCTAAAATAATAAGTGGTGGCGCCCCCGCCTGGCCCAGCAATCTTTCTATAAATTGACCCGTTCCTAATTCTGTAGTAGCCGTTAATCCCATGCATATAAGCATGAAAATAAATAATGGAGTGAACATTGATTTGACATTTTTACTGATGTCGGATTCTATATTCTCTGCCTTTGGGAACTTTTGACCTAATATTAGGTAACCATACAGCAATGTGGGTACAATCATTATGGCAATTTGTATTTGCCAAGACAGTCCAATATTCCCCATTAACTCCCCAAGTAATGCCCCAATTACAATCCCTCCTGGAAACCAAACATGGAATTTATTAAGCATTGTAGTCCTATTTTTGGTATACATGTCTGCAATCAAAGGATTACAGGCTGCTTCAACTGCTCCGTTGGCAAGGCCTATAAAAAATGTGGAAACCAGTAATGGAACAAAACTCTTTGCTATAATTGTAAGAATCAAGCCTAGTAGGTGGCAAATAAAAGCTACCCATAATATGGGTTTGGGGCCAATTTTTGGATAAATAAGCCCTCCTATTATCATTGATACAGGGAATCCATAAAACGCCATTGAATTCATCCATCCAAGTTGGGTGTCATTGAATCCAAATTCAACATTCAGTTCTCCCATAATTCCAGCTCTTAACGCAAAGGTCATTGCAGTAACTATCAATGAGACACATGAAGCCAAAAACAGTCTATTCTTATTAATATTTTCCATCAAAATGTATTTGGTTAGTTATTTATTTGGTTCAATTTTTATATTCTACTTTCTCATTTTTAAAAACTAAAGCGAACAGTAGAAAAACAACCAAGGCAAATCCTGCAGGATACATCCATATGGTTTGCCACATGTGAGTAGCGTCTTCCAATAGATATGTATCTGTTATTTTTCCAGCTATCCAAAACCCAATAAGCATTCCCACGCCATAAGTAGCAAGGGTAATTAAACCTTGGGCCGCACTCTTATATTTCTCTCCAGCTTTGGTGTCCGTATATATTTGTCCAGATACAAAGAAAAAGTCGTAGCAAATACCGTGCAGTGCAATTCCAATAATTAGCATGAAGGCAAGCTCACCTGGATTTCCAAAGGCAAACAATACATAGCGAATGGTCCATGCTAGCATCCCAGCCAAAATAGTTTTTTTAAAACCATATTTTTTAAAGAAATAAGGCAACAAAAGCATAAAAAGCACTTCAGATATTTGTCCTATGGTCATTTTGCCCGTTGGATTGCTTACACCAATTTCCGAAAGAAATGGATTGGCATTTTGATAATAAAAAGCCAATGGAATACATATTAGGACAGAAGCAATAAAGAAAATGAGAAAATTTCTATCCTTTAAAAGTTTCAAGGCATCTAATCCCAATAAACTTGAAATATTGACTTTTTCATCTTTTGATACTCTTGGAGGAGTCTTTGGAAGTGTAAAGCTAAAAAGTCCCAGAATAGCCGAGGCTATTGCCACCATTAAAAAAGTGTTCTTTAACATCCCATCTAACCTTCCCTCCGGTGAATCCCAAAGAAACACATAACTAATAATCAACCCAGCAACAATCCATCCTATGGTTCCAAATACCCTAACCAAAGAGAATTCCTTGGCCGGATCTTTCATCTGATTGAAAGAAATTGAATTTACCAAGGCCAAGGTCGGCATATACAAAATCATATATCCTAAAACATAAGGGTAAAAAACAGCAAAGTCATCTATACCATACATTTGGTACATTAGAAATGCCCCAAGGAGATGTAGAATACCTAAAATTCGTTCAGCATTAAAATAGCGATCTGCTATTAAGCCTATAATGAATGGTGCTATAATAGCTCCCCATGATTGAGTTGAAAAAGCTTTCGCTATTTCTCCACCACTAGCATTTAAGTTTTCTCCTAGAAAAGTACCTAGGGTAACAAACCAACCTCCCCAGATGAAAAATTCTAAAAACATCATAAAGGATAGTTGGAACTTTGTTTTTGAAGTCATTATCGAAATTTATCTTTTGTAAAAAATATAATCTAAAGGTTGGGGCTCAATTCCAGCTATTCTGAAATCCATCAAAATTTGACCTCTATGGTGCGTGGAGTGGTTCACTATATGAAAAAGGATATCCTTGAGTTCGTTACCAAAGGTTCTTTCCTCACTATTTTCATAATCTATCCTCTTGGCAAAATCGTCTGCATTGATTATAATTTCAAAGGAGGTTCGCTGGTTCTCATAGTGAATGTCCTCCCAATCTTCAATTTCATGTTCTTGCCAAGCACTAAACTCAATCGGTTTTCCCACAATCCTGCGATTCCATATATGATGGGCATTTAGAATATGACTGAACAGTTTTATACAGTTCTCAGGAACCTTCTCCATAGCAGTGCATTGCTCAATGAGCTTTTTATTGCAATAGAAATTATAATCAAAATGCTGATGCAAAAATCCCTTCATAAACGCAGTGTTTTATGCAGATAGATTAAGTAATTTGTTCAATAAGTTTTTGGTGGCAATTATTCCTTCTTCTTCACTGAGCTCATCCCCTTCATATTCTACTCCTACATAACCCGAATAGCCCGAATCTTTGACAATTTTCATCATGCGGTCATAATCTGTGTGTGTCTCATTGCCTTGTTCATCAAAGTCATGAGACTTGGCACTTACGGCTTTGGCATAAGGCATTAATTCACCTATACCTTTATATCTATCGTATTCCTCAATACAGGGCGTGTCAAAATAAGATCCATCTTCTCTTTTCACGCAGAAATTCCCAAAATCTGGGAGTGTTCCACAATTGGGGAGGTTCACTTTTTCCATAACTTCAACCAACATGGCTGCATTAGAGGAGAATCCACCATGATTTTCCACTATTACATTGATGTTTTTATCTTTTGCGTAGTTGGAAAGCTGTGTAAGTCCATCAATAGAAGCGGGGGTCCACTCTTCAGCGATCTTACTGCCCATTAAGTTCACTCTTACAGAATGACACCCAAGTGCAGCTGCGGCATCTACCCACTTAAAATGATCTTCGATAGCCTTTTTTCTTTCTATCTCATCTGCGGCAGATAAATCTCCTTCATGATCAATCATAATAAGTAGATTTTCCAATCCATGTTTTTCACTTTCAGCTTTTGATTTTTCTATGAATTTATCCATAGCCTCTTTAGAAAAATTAGCAGCCTTAAGTTCGTCCTCATATAATTGACTTACATATTCCAAACCAGAAAAGCCCCACCCTTTTGCTTTTTCAGCAAATAGATATGGATCTAGCCCTTCTTCTCTAATCATTCTATGTATGGACCACTGTGCTAGCGAAAGCTTGAAAATTTGCTCTGGTGCCGCTGGAGTTTCTTCTAGCATTTCTGTCTCTGTTATTTCTTTTTTCTTGCTTTGTTTACATGCATATGTACCTAACAGTGTAAGTGCAATTCCTGCTTGGGCACCATTTTGAATAAAATTCCTTCTCTTCATAAGGGTTGATTGTCTAATATTAAATAGAATTAAAAAACTACAACGTTATAGTAGTGAATTCTCAATAAACATAAGGATTAAATGTAGAAAATTAATTTAATAATTAATACATTTATGAAATAAACAATCCTATTAAATGAGTAAATTTTATTACAACGAAGAGCAGGAATCATACGATGCCATTGTAGTGGGAACGGGCATTAGTGGTGGTTGGGCTGCTAAGGAACTATGCGAAAATGGACTAAAAACACTGGTTTTGGAACGAGGTCGTATGGTTAATCATATTACTGATTACCCCACAGCAAATCTAGACCCTTGGGATTTTCCAAACAATGGGGAATTGTCTCCAGAGAAGATTGCCAGACAGGAGAAACAAAATAGAACAGGTTACACTGTAAAAGCTCCTCATAATTTTTGGTTTGTAGATGATATAGATCATCCCTATAATGAAACCAAGCGTTTTGATTGGATGAGAGGATATCATGTAGGTGGACGTTCATTATTGTGGGGACGTCATAGTTACCGTTGGAGTGAAATTGATTTTGAGGCCAATAAAAAAGAAGGCGTTGCCGTTGATTGGCCAGTACGCTACAAAGACATTGCTCCTTGGTATGATAAGGTTGAAAGTTATATAGGGGTTTCAGGAGAGTTATTGAATTTACCTCAGTTACCTGATGGGAAATTTGAACCCATGATGGAGCTCAATTGTGTGGAACAGCATGTGCGTGAAAGCGTTTCTGATCATTTTGACGGACGTGTTATTACAGCGGGTAGAGTTGCCCATATTAACAGTGATAAAAAGTTTGATGGTTTAAACCGGAGTTCTTGTAAATTTAGAAACAGATGTATTAGAGGTTGTCCTTTTGGCGCATATTTTAGCAGTAATTCTTCTACATTGCCGGCTGCTGAACGAACAGGTAATATGACTTTGCGTCCAGACTCCATAGTGCATGAAGTCATCTATGATGCAGATACAAAAAAGGCTACAGGGGTAAAAGTCATAGACCGTGTCACCAAAGAGGTTTTTGAATTTAAGGCCAAGGTAATTTTCCTTTGCGCTTCTGCTGTTGCATCCACTTCAATTTTAATGCAATCCAAGTCCGATAGATTCCCTAACGGAATGGGTAACGATTCAGGGGAATTGGGTCATAATATTATGGACCATCATTTTAAGGCTGGTGCTAGAGGTAAAATGGATGGTTTTGATGATAAGTACTATAAAGGAAGAAAGCCTAACGGAATTTATGTTCCACGTTTCAGAAACTTGGGAGGTAATAGCAATATGAAAGACTTTACCAGAGGCTACGGGTATCAAGGCGGAGCAGGAAGAGGTGATTACGAGGCTGCCATAGCCGAAGTTTCTCATGGAAAAGAGCTTAAAGATGCTATACTTAAACCTGGAGGCTGGAATATGAACATGTTAGGTTTTGGAGAAATCTTACCTTATCATGAAAATAAAATGACCCTAGACTACGACAAGAAAGATCAATGGGGTCTGCCTACGGTGACTTTTGATGCCGAGATAAAAGAAAATGAACTTAACATGCGCAAGGATATGCAGGAACAGGCGGCAGCAATGCTTGAAAAGTCTGGAGTACGTGATATTGAAACCTATGATGAAACGTATGCGTTAGGCTTGGGAATACATGAAATGGGAACTGCCAGAATGGGTAGAGATCCTAAAACTTCTGTATTAAACGGAAACAATCAAGTACATGCGGTTAAAAACGTTTATGTTACGGATGGGGCTTTTATGACATCTGCAAGTTGCGTAAATCCCTCATTGACCTATATGGCTTTTACTGCAAGAGCTGCTAGCCATGCGGCCCAAGAACTTAAAAAAGGAAACATATAATGAAAAGAAGAGTTGCACTTAAAAATATGGGGTTGGCCTTTGGGTATACCGTTGCTGCTCCAACCCTTTTGGGAATAGTACAAAGCTGTAATAGCAAGAAAGTATTAGATTGGACTCCTGAATTCTTTTCTAAAGATGAAGGAACCGTTTTACATACACTTGTAGATATCTTATTGCCAAAAACCGACACGCCTTCTGCTACAGAAGTAAATGTGCATATGTTCTTAGATAAATTTGCAAATGAAGTTCTTCCAAAGGAGCATCAAGATTTTTTAAAAATGGGCATGAGCAAGTTTACAGACAAAGTTTTGGCTTCAGCACAGAAAGAGTCTCTTGCAGACTTGGATGAGGAGGATTTAGAGCCTGTTTTTGCCACATATCTTAAGAAAAGAACGGATGAGGTTGAAGAAACCCATGGAAAAGCCTTAGAAGCTTACTTTATGGCTGTTGAAGAAAATGGCAGTGCTCAACTAGACGATGAAATCTCATGTTTCAGTTTTGCTAACTCGCTACGTGATCTTTCAATCTGGTCTTATAAGACCTCCGAATATGTAGGTGAAGAAGTTTTAGCTTATCTCCCTGTTCCAGGTGAATATATAGGTTGTGAAGATGAACAAACATTGACCCAAGGTAAGGCTTGGTCATTATAAAACATCCAACAATAATTATAAAAAAGCCCCTTTAAAAGGGGCTTTTTTATTAAATCTCTAGTTCAGAAAAATACCCCGGAAGTTGTTCTTTGTGGGGTGAACTTCTCCGAGGTATCTATTTAATAAACACTATCACATACTGATAAGTTCAGTACAAACTATGATCCACACATTAAGCAGTCATCGTCTGCTTGGCCCTCTTTGGCCCGTGCAATCATCTCTTTCATTTCTTCAGCGGTCATCGGTTGAATATCCACTTCTTGTTGGCTTGCCGATGTAGTTTCTACCTTAAGTGCTTCTGCCCCTCCTGGCGTTGCTGCTATAACTTCTGCTTCTGCAGCCACACTAACAGGAACTTCCTTCTTTTTGGTATTGTCCAAGGTGAATTTAATTGCGTCTACGGCCGCCTTGGTTCTTAGGTAGTACATTCCTGTTTTAAGTCCACTTTTCCATGCATAGAAGTGCATAGAAGTCAGCTTAGAGTAATTAGCATTTTCCATGAACAGGTTCAAAGACTGACTTTGATCAATAAAATAGCCACGTTGTCTGCTCATATCAATAATATCCTTCATGCTAAGCTCCCAAACTGTCTTGTACAGTTCTCTAATGTCTTGTGGGATGGTTTCTATATGTTGAATAGACCCGTTAGCACGCATCAATTCTTGCTTCATGTTTTCGTTCCAAAGACCCAAGCTTACTAAATCTTCCAACAGATGCTTGTTTACAACGATAAACTCCCCTGAAAGTACTCTTCGAGTATAAATGTTGGACGTATATGGTTCAAAACATTCATTATTCCCAAGTATTTGAGAAGTAGATGCTGTTGGCATTGGTGCCACCAATAAAGAGTTACGAACGCCGTTTTTCTTCACTTCTTTTCTCAATTTGGCCCAATCCCAACGTCCAGAAAGTTCTTCGTCTTTAACGCCCCAAAGATTGTGTTGAAACTCTCCTTGTTCAATGGGAGAGCCTTTATATGATGAGTACGGCCCTTCCTCTTTCGCTTGTTCCATAGAAGCGGTAACGGCTGCAAAGTATAGGGTCTCAAATATCTCTTGATTCAATTTCTTAGCTTCATCACTGGTGAATGGCAAGCGCAACATGATAAACGCGTCCGCCAAGCCCTGTACTCCAAGACCAATAGGTCTATGGCGCATATTGGAATTTTCAGCTTCTTTAACTGGGTAGTAGTTTCTGTCTATTACCTTGTTGAGATTCTTGGTAACTCTTTTTGTAACCTTGAACAATTCTTTGTGGTCAAACTCCCCATTTTTTATAAACATTGGTAAAGCTATAGAGGCCAGGTTACATACTGCTACTTCATCTGGAGAGGTATACTCTAAAATCTCTGTACATAGATTTGAAGAACGAATGGTTCCTAAATTCTTCTGATTGCTCTTACGGTTGGCAGCATCCTTGTACAACATATATGGTGTGCCTGTTTCAATCTGAGATTCTAATATTTTCTCCCAAAGATCTCGAGCTTTTACCGTTTTACGTCCTTTGCCTTCAGCTTCGTATTGCAAATACAGTTTCTCAAACTCTTCACTGTGATTTGTAAAAAGTCCTGGGCATTCGTTGGGACACATTAATGTCCATTCTTCATTCGCTTCTACCCTTTTCATGAAAAGGTCAGAAATCCACATGGCATAAAATAAATCCCGTGCACGCATTTCTTCTTTTCCATGATTCTTTTTCAAGTCAAGAAACTCGTAGATATCTGCATGCCACGGCTCCATATAGATTGCAAAACTTCCTTTACGTTTTCCTCCACCTTGATCCACATATCTGGCAGTATCATTAAAAACTTGAAGCATCGGTACAATTCCGTTAGAAGTGCCATTAGTACCAGCGATATAAGATCCCGTAGCTCGTACATTGTGGATAGATAGTCCTATACCGCCAGCAGATTGCGAAATTTTAGCCGTTTGCTTCAAGGTATCATAAATACCATCTATACTGTCATCTTTCATTGCTAAAAGAAAGCAAGAAGACATTTGTGGTTTAGGTGTCCCTGAATTGAATAAGGTAGGCGTAGCATGAGTGAAGTATTTCTTCGACATCAACTCATACGTTTCTATTGCAGCATCCAAATCGTTTAAATGAATACCTATAGAAACACGCATCAGCATATGTTGCGGGCGCTCTGCTATTTTCCCGTTCAGCTTTAACAAATATGAACGTTCCAATGTTTTAAAACCGAAGTAATCGTAGCCAAAATCACGGTTATAAATAATTGTCGAATCCAATTTTTCCGAGTTCTCAGAAATCACTGCATAAACCTCATCCGATAGAAGCGGTGCTTTTTTACCGGTTCTGGGGTTTACGTATTCATACAAATCCTTCATGGTTTCTGAGAAGGATTTTTTGGTGTTCTTATGCAGGTTGGAAACTGAAATACGAGCTGCCAGCTTTGCATAATCTGGATGCGTAGTAGTCATGGTTGCAGCAATCTCTGCTGCTAAATTGTCCAGTTCAGATGTAGTTACACCATCATAAAGCCCCTCTATGACACGCATAGCAACTTTTAGTGGATCTACCAGCCCGTTAAGGCCATAACACAATTTTCTTACTCTGGCCGTGATCTTATCGAACATGATCAGCTCTTTTCTTCCATCTCTTTTTACTACATACATGTGGCTACTATTATTTTAAATGATACGTTTGTTGGTTATACCAGCATACACTTTAATTGCGTTGGAAAATTCCAGCACGCTTAGGTTAAGATCAAGAAAACACTAGGGGATAGTGTTTTCGTAAAGGTTGGTCAATCTAAAAATCAGCGTCGAAACTGATTTTTTGTGAATCTTCATCTTTTTCTTTATTAAGAACACCTGCCTTTTGATATTCAGACACGCGCTTTTCAAAGAAATTGGTCTTGCCCTGAAGTGAAATCATATCCATGAAATCAAATGGGTTGGTAGCGTTGTATACTTTTTCGCATTCTAATTCTACCAATAATCTATCGGTTACAAACTCCAAGTATTGTGTCATCAATTTAGAGTTCATTCCAATAAGACTTGCCGGAAGTGACTCGGTAATAAATTCCCTTTCTATGTTAAGAGCATCTGTTAAAATTGCAGTAATCCGCTCTTTAGGAACTTTATTGATCAGGTGTTTGTTGTGTAAATGAACCGCATAGTCACAGTGCATGCCCTCATCCCTAGATATTAACTCGTTAGAGAATGTAAGTCCAGGCATTAAGCCCCTCTTCTTTAACCAAAAAATAGAGCAGAAAGCGCCAGAAAAGAAAATTCCCTCAACCGCTGCAAAGGCGATCAATCTTTCTGCAAAACTGGGAGACTCAATCCAATTTAATGCCCAATCCGCCTTCTTTTTAATTGCAGGAAAGTTCTCAATGGCCTTGAACAGCACATTTTTCTCCTTTTCATCTTTCACATACGTATCAATCAGCAAAGAATACGTTTCTGAATGAATGTTCTCCATCATAATCTGAAATCCGTAGAAAAACTTTGCTTCCGCGTATTGAACTTCACTTACAAAATTCTCTGCCAAATTCTCGTTCACAATACCATCAGATGCAGCAAAAAAAGCAAGGATGTGCTTTATAAAATAACGTTCATCATCATTCAATTTATTGTTCCAATCCGTCAAATCTTCATGAAGATCTATTTCTTCGGCAGTCCAAAAACAAGCCTCGCATTTTTTGTACCATTCCCAAAGGTCATCATGCTTAATTGGAAAAATTACAAATCTATCTTCATTTTCTTCTAATATGGGCTCAATGGCTGTTGACATACGTACTTGTTACAATGTTTATAATTTGGAAAGGAAATTTCCTTGTGAACAGGGCAAACAAAGATTCAAAAATGTAACCAGATTGTAAAGTTTGTTTTATCAAAACCAATGTAAAGTTTTTAACACAACATGTTGAAATCTAGGTTCGCAAGTGATGTTGATTGGGCTGCTGGGATTACGGTCTTGGTGAAGTTTTTTTGTCAAGATTCAACAATAACAAAAAAGACCAAAAAGTATATTGTAATATACTTTTTGGTCTTAATTATTTATGAAAATTGCGCTTAAAGCCACTTTATTGAATTCATTACCAAACAGTACGGCCACTTTCAGCTTTAACCTTGGAATGCACTTTAATCTTAGGTAGTTCCCCCGAAACCCAAAACCAAAATTCAGAACCTTAGTATAGCCGAAGATTTTATTTTGCAAGCAGTTTCTAAAATCAAGAGGTTGGTTGCTCGGCCGTACATTTGTTTGTTGGTAATGTATATGAACTTGTTCTGTTGAAACCTTCTAGTCTACATTGACGACTTTGTCCCAATCTGACTGCATTTTTAGTTCCTTACTCTCTAACACAGCAGCGAATATTAGAGTAAATATCAAAATCACGAATAATACAACACACTTTTTCATTGTAAAATCATTAAGGTTGTTTCTTAATTTTTGATAGAGCCAAATTATAAAAGAAAAAGCTCCGCAGGGCCTAGTATGTATAATCGGTTACATTTTATGTATAAATGGTTTTTGGCCTTTTTGGCCCTTTATAGGGTAACAAGAATAAACAGCTGCCACTTAGGTGAAGTTCTTCAAAATCTCATTACGTTCCTTTTTTTACCAATTATAAGCGTTAAATGTCCATTAGCACATATTTTTAAATACCTTATACAGAATAGTCCTAAATTTGGATTTGATAATCTAAGGAATGTTAGAAGCAGTTATTGTAGATGATGAGGTAAAGGCTTTACAAAGCTTAAGTTGGGAATTGACCAACCTGAGCGATGAAGTTGACATAATTGCGTCTTTCACAGATGCACATGAAGCCTTGGACTATCTTGAGCGAAATACACCAGATTGTCTCTTTTTAGACATTGAAATGCCGGCAATGGATGGTTTTCAGTTTATTAAGAATTTGAAAAACAAAGATTTTCCTGTTGTTATTACCACGGCTTATAATCAATATGCGCTTCAGGCTTTAAAGAATGAGGCCATTGACTATTTGTTAAAACCCATTGATACTGATGACCTTCAGGTAACCATTTCTAAAATAAAAAAGTACAACACCAAAAATTTGACCATAGACAAGTTGGAGAAAATTTTGTTGAACTTTAATGCGGAATCCCATAGTAAAAAGATAACAATAAACACCGATGGAAAGTTATTGTTCTTGAATAGTGATGATATACTTTATGCGGAATCCGATGGAAACTACAGTACTATATTTCTAAGCGATGGTCAAAAAATCCTATTAACAAAAAAGCTCAAGGAGGTAAATAATTTATTACCGGATAATAGCTTTTTTAGAATACACAATTCATATATTATCAATTTAAACAAGATAAAAGAGTTTCTAAAAACAGATGGCTATGTGGTTTTGGAATCCAACCATAAAATTCCTGTCTCTAGACAAAAAAAATCTGATTTTTTGGATATGCTATAACTTCCCAAGACACCTGTGTTTAATATACAAGCTATAAAGACCGAAAACCTACGCCCGCAAAAAAATATTATAGTATTATTTTTTTTCCTTTTTCTGGTTCCATATAGCATGCTCTCTCAAGAAATTCCAGAAGCATTCAAGGAAAAAGCCAAAAGGATTATTCAAATGAATCCCAAGAGTTATCTTTCTTTGGATACAGAGTTGAAATTCGAAAAGAGAGATACTACCTTGTTACGATATTTTGCCGATTTGTGTGAAAAGGAAAACTATTTGGAAGGACAATCCTATGCGCTAGACCAAATTGGAGCAAAATACCGCAACATTTCCAAGTTTAAGCTGGCTGTAGATCTTCATGAAAAAGCATTGGAATTAGCCGAGGAAGCGAACAATACCGAACTAAAAGTAAGAGCCCTCAACATGTTAGGCGTAGTTTACAGACGAACGGATGCAATAAAGACCGCCTTGGATTATAATCAAAAAGCCTTAGAACTTGCTGAGGAGGTGGAGAATCCATCGCACCATATTAAAAGAAACATTAATGTTTCATTAAACTGTATTGGCAATCTCTACCAAACTATAGAGCAATATGACCTTGCCATTATCCAGTTTAAAAGAGCTTTAAAATTTGAGGAAGAACTTGATAATAAACTGGGGCTTGCTATCAATTATCAAAATATTGGAAATTGCATGGAACTGAAAGATGATTTAGAAGGTGCGATGGAAAACTATAGAAAATCGCTTGCCTACAACGAAGAAATCAACTCCAACTACGGTAAAATTATCTGCAAAAACAGTCTTGCCCAGATTTATCTTAAGCAAGATATGCCTTATGCTGCATTGGTGTTATTAGAACCTCTGCTTGAACCATCAAGGTCCATAGGCGACTATTTCATTACCCCATTGGTATTTATCAATACAGGTTGGGCACATACAGAATTGGGCAATTATGACAAGGCGCAAAATTTTATTTTGGAGGGTTTGGAAATGGCACAAACTCATAGCATTCCAAGTAATATATTGTATGCTTACCAGAAACTTTCTGATTTTGAAGAAACCCGCGGCAACTATAAGGTAGCCTACGATTATTATAAAAAAGCAGATGAGTACGATGAGGAGATTTCCAGTGCTACCAATTTCAGGTACATGAATGATATCATTGTCAGATATGAAGCGGACAAAAAGAATAACCAGATCTCAGTATTGGCCAAAGAAAATGAAATTGTGCGCCTAAGGCTTAGGAAAAATCAGACCACTCTTTTGGTCAGTGCTTTAATTGTAGGGTTAATTTCTTCTATACTTTACATTCTATATCGTCAATACCAAAGTAAGAATGAGAAAAGGGTTCTTACCCTAGAACAGAACATGCTCCGCAGTCAAATGAATCCTCATTTCTTGTTCAACTCGTTGAACTCGATTAAGCTTTATATTATAAATAACGAGCAAAAAAATGCAGTACACTACCTAAACAAGTTTTCCAAGTTAATTCGAAAAATACTAGAGGCCTCTTCAGTAAAGGAAATCACTTTAGCAGAGGAGCTGGAAACCGTAGAATTATACATGAACATTGAAAACATACGCTTCTCCAATGAAATAGACTTTAAGATTTCGGTGGATAAGAGTATAAATCCAGATAGCATAAAAGTACCTTCTTTGGCATTACAACCCTTTTTGGAAAATTCGCTTTGGCATGGTCTTTCACCAAAGGAGGGTGAAAAAATTATCCATCTAAATGTAAAAAAGAAAAACCAGAGCCATGTATCCATAGAGATAGTTGACAACGGTGTTGGACGGGGCGCAGCTCAAACGAATAAGGAAAATAGAGTGCTAAAAAGAAAGTCCGTTGGGATTCGGATTACTAAAGAGCGTTTGGCCAATTTTTCCAAAGATTACCAAAACAGTTTTGAAGTGGATATAGTCGATTTATTTGACGAAAATGGTAGCCCTAGAGGTACAAAAGTAATATTGGATATCCCTACTGTTTAGCGTTTCCCAATGCCACTTGTTCCAATTCCCTATACCAATCTTCCCCAAATTTTCTAATTAAAGCTTCCTTTACAAATTTGTAGACAGGAACTTTTAGCTCTTCCCCTAAACTACAAGCAGGGTCGCAAATTTCCCACTTGTGATAATTAACAGCAGTAAATTCTGAGTATTCTCTTGTTCTAACAGGGTACAAATGACACGAAACCGGTTTTTTCCAAGTGGTTGCACCATCATTGTAAGCCTCCTCTAAACCACATTTGGAAATTCCATTCTCCGAAAAAATAACATACGCACATTCACTCTTGTTAACTAAAGGGGTTTCCCATTCTCCATCCTCTCCCTTTACAAAAGCCCCTTGTTCCATAATTGCTTCTATACCTTCTGCACGCAGATAAGGTTTAACATCCTTAAAAACATCCACAAGCACTTCTGTTTCAGAATCTTCCAAAGGGGCACCATATTGTCCATCTACACAACAAGCTCCTTTACAGGCATTTAAATTACAAACAAAATCGTTGCTAATGATTTCTTCAGAAATTATGGTTTTTCCTATTTGGAACATGATAATCGTTGCTTTTTGGGCAAAGGTAATTTAAAACCTAAAAATTGATGTTTTCTATACATTTATCTGAGATCTAAAAACGCTTTTTACCCGTAAATTTGCAAACATATTCACAATCCAATGAATTTAAATATAAAGGAGATAGTAACCGCAAGCATGATTCTTTTTGCTGTTATAGATATTTTAGGCAGTGTTCCCATTATTATATCGTTAAGAGGCAAGGTAGGCCACATTCAGTCTGAAAAAGCCTCCATTGTAGCTGCCTGTATTATGGTGGCCTTTCTTTTTGTTGGGGAAAGTATTCTGGGTTTGATTGGTATTGATGTAAACTCCTTTGCCGTGGCCGGGGCATTTGTCATTTTCTTTTTGGCCTTGGAAATGGTTTTGGGCATTACCCTCTTTAAAGATGATGAACCCGAAAGCGCCTCGGTTGTGCCCATCGCTTTCCCACTTATTGCCGGAGCTGGAACATTGACTTCTATTTTGGCCTTACGGGCAGAATATCATGTTGAAAACATTATAGTGGCCATTGTAGTAAATATTATCTTTGTATATATAGTGCTTAAGTCCAGTGCTAAAATAGAACGGATTTTAGGCAAGAATGGACTCAGCGTAATTCGTAAAGTTTTTGGGGTTATTCTTTTGGCAATTGCCGTAAAGCTTTTTGCCACGAACGTTAATCAGATGCTGGGCAACTAACATCATGTTTTTTATTTATGAACAAGACATTTAGTATCGTTTTAATTTTTTTAGCCTTAGGGTTGATTGCATATAATGTGACATTGGTGGACTTTACAAATCCTTTTCAAGGCGATAGTACCATTGCATTGATAGGCATTATAGCTTCATTATGTGCCATAGTTCTTCTTTTGATTTTTATGACATCAAAAAAAATCGACAAAAAACTTAAGGAGAATTAATCTTGTAGTTTAAGGGACCCTACTTCAGATTGGTCAAAAATTGCAGCATCCAGTACTTTGACTTTTTCCAGCATTGCATCATGGGTTCCTTTAATTTGTGCTGACAAATTGGGAGAAAATAATTGTTCGGCAATATTTGCCTTTAGATATGCCTTTATTTTTTCCTCATAGGCGTAGAAGTCCAACTTTATTTTTCTGTTCAATACAAATTGAATGAATTCGTCAAAAAGTATATCATCAATTTTAAACTCATCTAAAAATTGATTTTTAGTAAAGTCCGAGTAACGTTTACGATCTTTTTCCAAATGTTCAAAAATGAATCTTGAAAAGAATTCGTAGGTATCGTCCATACTCTCAATAGCTTCTTCTTCGTTACTGCCAATGGGAACAAAAACATCTGGAATAATACCGCCACCACCATATACAATCTTCCCTTTTGGAGTTTTAAATTTTAAAGAATCTGCAACCTTTATACTGTCAACAGAAATTAATTCACCGCTACTATACCGTTCCATAAATGTCTGGTAGTAGTCTTTGTGCCCTTTTTCATAAGATTTTTGAATGGAGCGTCCGGTTGGAGTGTAATACCTTGAAACGGTTAGGCGCACAGCAGAACCATCTCCTAAATCCATTTCTCTTTGAACAAGCCCTTTACCAAAAGATCGTCTTCCAACGATGGTTCCTATATCATTATCTTGCAGAGCTCCTGCAATAATTTCACTTGCTGAAGCTGAACGTTCATTGATAAGCACGTAAACTGGTTTATCTTCAAAATCTCCCTTTTTGGTAGCAAAAGCTTTCTTTATTCTCCCTTTTTTGTTCTTGGTATAGAGAATAAGCTTATCATCTTCTAAAAACTCATCTGCCAATTTTTCTGCAATACCAAGATAGCCCCCAGGATTATCCCTTAAATCTAGCACCAATTTTTCCGCTCCTCGTAATTTGAGTTTTCTAAGTGCATCCTTAAATTCCCCAAACGTAGATTCTGCAAAACGGTTGATCTTAATGTAACCCATATCCCTTGAAAGCATATAGTATGCATCAACACTCTTAATGGGAACCCTATCCCTGGTTACCGTAACGCTTAAGGTCCTGTTTGTAGACTTTCGAAATACTTTTAAATCAACTTTAGTACCTATTTTCCCTTTAAGTTTAGAAACAACATCATTATTTGAAGTTCTTCTCCCAAAAAGAGTATCGTTATCAGCAATCAATATTCGATCTCCAGGTTTGATACCACTCATGTAGCTGGGGCCGTTCTTTATGGTTCGTATGACCGTAATGGTGTCCCTGTACATATAAAAGCTCACACCTATGCCCACAAAATCCCCCTTCATGCTTTCAGATACTTCCCTCATTTCACTTTTTGGAATGTAAACTGAATGCGGGTCTAATTTCCCCAAAATATTGTTGACGGTAACGTCCACAATACTATCCGTGTTTATTTCATCAACATATTCGTAATCAATATAATCGATCAACCTGTTCAGCTTGTCTTTTTTGGAATTGGTAGAGAACAGTTTTTCCGGGGTATCATCAAAATGAAGTTTTCCTCCTATAAAAATTCCTACGGCTACCGCAAGAGCAATCAATGTAGGTAGTATGTAGCTATATTTTTTTTTCATAATCTAAATGGTGGGTTATACCATTTCTTCTAAAATAGGTAAGTGATGGGTAGTTACTCCAGCACGTTCTAAAAACTTTAATCCAGAATCGTCTTTGTAAGCGGTTTGATATACCACACGTTTTATGCCAGATTGATGTATCAACTTGCTACACTCCCTGCAAGGAGATAGTGTAATGTATAAGGTGGCCCCTTCACAGGATTGGGTGGATGATGCCACTTTTAAAATGGCATTGGCCTCTGCATGCAACACATACCATTTGGTATATCCTTCCTCATCCTCACAAAAATTTTCAAAACCAGTAGGGGTTCCATTGTAACCATCAGATATAATCATTCTATCTTTTACAATGATCGCTCCTACCTGTTTTCTATGGCAATAGGAAAGTTTTCCCCATTCTTTGGCCATTCTTAAATAGGCCTTGTCGTACTTTTCTTGTTTACCCTCCTTCATACTTCGGAAATAACCCGATATTTAAATAAATATACCTGCTTTGGAAGACCCTTACAACCTTATTCGATTAAATTTAACTAAGGTCCTAATTGGGAAACGTAGCAATGAGTAACGGTATTGTAATGCAAATGATTAAAATGGACGCTATGGCAATAAAATGTGTCCTTTTCACCTTTATCAAATCCTGAATCAAAAAGGCAATGCCAAGAATGGCCAATATTATAGCAACCTGTGAAAACTCAATCCCTGTTGCAAATCCTAATAATGGCGTTACCTTATCTTCTTCTTCCGCCATTAGCATTTTAAAATAGTTTGAGAACCCAAAGCCATGTATTAGGCCAAAAAAAGCGGTTGCTAATGTATGTAGATACATTCCCACGTTCTTAGCATCCTTGTACACATAAATTAAATTGAACAAACCCGTGAGTATAATGGTAACGGGAATTAGGAATTCTATCAATCCAACATCAACGGTAAAAACATCAAAGGCAGACAACGCCAACGAAGTACAATGGGCAATGGTGAAAATTGTTGCCAAGACAATGACTCTTCTCCAGCTCTTAAACGTAAAGGGAATAGCCAGAGCCGATAAAAATAATATATGGTCGTAGGCTCCAAAATCTAGTACATGTTCTAATCCCAATTTTATATAAAACCAAAATTCTTGCATAATTCTGTATTATGAAATTCCTCTTTCTTTCTGAATGGTCTCGTATGCTTTCTGGACTTCCTTAAATTTTTCTTCGGCACCTTTTTTAATGGCTTCATTTTCTGTGACCACGCGGTCTGGGTGATACTTTTTTGCCATTGTTCTGTAGGCCTTTTTTACTTCATCATCGGAAACACTTCTCTCTATTTCCAAAATCTTGTACGCGTTATCAGCAGATTTAATGAACATGGCCATGATACTTTCAAAATCATGTAGGCCAACTCTTAAATACCCTGCCAACTCTCTTAGTTTGCTTACCTCGGCCTTACTAACTTGCCCATCAGCTTGAGCAATTCCAAAAAGAAAATGCAATAATTGCAGTCTTACCTCATACCTAGTACGTTGCACCAAAAAAGCGCAGATTCGCCGTGCGGAGATTTCTCTTTTTTTGATTACATCATTAAAAGTTCGGAAAATAGCATTGGCTTTTTCCTTGCCATATGTGTTCAAAAAATACTGCCGCACATAATCCAACTCTCGCTGACTTACCTGTCCATCTGCCTTAATAACAATTGAACATAATGAAAGTAAGTTCAGTTCAAAATCTGCAGGTGAAACTGTTTGTTGGGTAAAATCACGAAAAACAGTTCTAGGTCCACTATTACTCCCCCCAAGATTGTCCAACAAGCTTCCAACAATAAATCCAAGTACTGCACCTGGGAACCTAAATACAAAATAGCCAAGAAACGCAGCTACCCACTTAATCATCCTTAAAAATATTAAAGCCCAAATATAGGGTTTTGCCCATGAAAGAAACCCTTAAACGGTGTTAAGGGTGATGAAAAAAATACGACAAAAACCGTATCTTTGAATTCGAAATAAAAAATTAAGACTATGTATCCAGAAGAATTGGTAAAACCTATGAGAGCTGACTTGGCTTCTGCTGGGTTTGAAGAGTTATATACAAGCGAAGCAGTTGAAAATGCATTAAAACAAGAAGGAACAACTTTGGTTGTTGTAAATTCTGTTTGTGGTTGTGCTGCGGCCAATGCTAGACCTGCAGCCAAGCTAAGCTTACAAAATAATAAGAAGCCTAGCCATTTGACAACTGTTTTTGCAGGGGTTGACACAGATGCGGTTGATACTGCAAGAAACCATATGATTCCTTTTCCTCCATCTTCGCCAAGTATGGCATTGTTTAAAGATGGTGAATTGGTACATATGATAGAGAGACATCATATTGAAGGTAGGCCAGCAGAAATGATTGCTGAAAATTTAATGGAAGCATACAACGAGTTCTGTTAATACCTGATTAAAAAAAAGAATTTTGGACCACTTCATTTTGAGGTGGTTTTTTATTTTTGTTAATTCTGGATAGAAAGACAATTATTATTGGAGTTACCTCAGCTATCAAAAGAAAAAAGATGGGGATTGATCGTCATAATTGTCAAGATTTTACCAAATTGGCTCTTTAAAAGAATGTAAAATATGCAAAGGCTGTTTTCTTATCCATTGACCATTCTCTTTTTTATATTCTTTGGTCTGGCTTTAATCATTTTTCATCCCATACAATGGTTTTGTTTAAACGTTTTGGGTTACAACGCACATAAAAAAAGTGTGGAAATCCTAAATTGGGTTTTGATGCGTTCCACCAACGTCCTAGGTACGCGCTATAAATTTGAAAACAAGCATGACATCCCAACAGATAGGCCCCTAATTATTGTTACCAATCACCAAAGCATGTATGATATTCCGCCTATTATCTGGTATATGCGAAAACACCATCCAAAATTTGTTGCTAAAAAAGAATTAGGCAAAGGTATTCCGAGTGTATCCTATAATTTAAGACATGGTGGTTCTGCCTTAATAGACAGAAAGGACGGAAAACAGTCCTTAACCGAAATAGCCAAATTAGGCAGTTATGTTGAAAAAAACAATCGTGCTGCCGTAATTTTCCCTGAAGGTACAAGAAGTAGAAATGGACATCCCAAACCTTTTAAACCAATGGGTTTAAAAATACTTCTTAAAAAAGCGCCATCTGCGCTTGTTGTGCCCATCAGCATAAATAACTCGTGGAAAGTATTGCGTTTTGGAAAATTTCCAATGGGCCTTGGGTCTTATCTTAAATTCGAAGTTCATCCGCCCATGGAAAATACAGGGGACGTAGATACATTGATTACTGAAGTAGAAAAACAAGTTACAAAAGGCATAAAATACTAAATGAGTCATTCACCACTTATCCAAAAAACCATCTCCTTTGTAAAAGAAACACTCAAAAATGCTGAAGGAGGTCATGATTGGTTTCATATTGAACGTGTTTTTAATACTACAAAACTAATATCCGAACATGAAAAAGTAGATGTTTTGGTCACACAGCTCGCAGCTCTTTTACATGATATTGCGGATCCTAAATTCTACAACGGTGATGAGAGCGTGGGGCCAAGAATGGCATTGGATTTTTTGAATACCCAAGAAGTAAATGAAGAGACCATTGACCATGTAATAAACATCATCAAACACATGTCATTTAAAAACAGTTTAGAAAAAAACCAAAAGGTATTTTCTTCTATAGAATTAAAAGTAGTACAGGATGCCGACCGACTAGATGCCATTGGAGCCATTGGTATTGCTCGTGCCTTTAATTATGGTGGATTTAAAAATAGAGGACTCTACGATCCAGAAATTTCCCCAAAGCTGAATATGAGCAAAGAAGAATACAAAAAATCCAATACTCCAACCATCAATCATTTTTACGAAAAGTTGTTGTTGCTCAAGGATAAAATGAACACCAAAACCGGGAAAAAATTGGCAGAAGAACGACATCAATATATGTTGGGGTTTTTGAACCAGTTTTACTCAGAATGGAATCCTCAAAGTTTAAAAACCACGAGTTAATTCAACTTAATATTGTATCTATTTTTTCTCTGAAAGACCACGCGTAAGCCAACCTCTCTTATTTGCTGTAGCAATGGCATAAGGTGTAATCCAAAATAGTCCAAAAGTGTATAAAATACTATATGAATAAGCCCAGAAAGATTCTGATAACTCATATCGCTTTGCATAAAATATCACTGGAAATGTGGACAAAACAAGGATGCTAAAAAGTGTTGAACTCACAAATAATAAAGGATGGGTTATAATAAAAAATAGCATGAACAACAAGAATGGGTAACTCATTACAATTTTTGAAGATTGACTCAAGAATAAAAGTCTTGCACCTACTTTGGAACCCTGCCTAAAATTCTTGAAGACATACTTAGACATTTCTATGTTCTCACGAACATTGCTTCTGCCCCATCTAATGAACATTTTGTATAAACTGCGATATTTTTCAGGCACATTGGTGTACGCATAGGCATTTCTTTGGAACAATACATGGTGACCTTGCTTCAATATCATGTTGGTCATTGCACGGTCCTCTCCAATGTCTGAAGGTTGCCCCATGAAAGTTTGATTGATCCATTCTGGAAGACAAGCAAAAACGGCGGACCTACGATAGGCTGCTAAAGCGCCTGGAGTACAAAGCACAGAGTTAAGACTGCTTTCTGCAGAACGAACAAACTCAAAACTCAGTACAAAACTTACATCCAACATTTTAGGAAGCAAAGCCCTCTCGTTGTTTAAAACCCTAATGTTCCCTGCCACAGCACCACATTGTTCATTTGTAATGAAAGGACTGACTAAATTTCGTAAGGTGTCCTTTTTTACAATAGAATCACTATCCACGGTTACAAAAATCTCACCTACTCCCTCATTAAAACCAAGGTACAATGCATGACGTTTTCCCATGTTTTTGGGTTGTTTATAAATCGTCAGGCTGTCTCCCAATTTTTTCTTTGCCTCCTGTATCCAGTGCCATGTATCATCTTGACTACCATCATCAATAGCCAGTAGTTGTAATTTTTCTTTGGGGAAATCGCTATCTGCCAAACTCATCAACGTATCCCAAACTTGCTTTCCCTCATTGTATGCCGGCACTATTACCGTGCAGGTTGGTAGCTCATCATTTTCAACTGATGCAATGGGTTTATATCGGAAATATTGGTATAACGTATAAAGGAAAAAACTTGCCTTAAATAAAAACAAACCTCCTGCTACAATCATAAAAGCCAATCCAAGTTTGGAGCTCATACGTTCCAAATTAAACTGAGTAAAGTCGCTTTGTAAAATATACATTAAGTAAGCAGCTCCCAACATCAAAACAAATGTGCTTCCCATTACAAAAACACCCCAAGCATTAGCAGTATCAAAAAACGAACTTACTTTGTCTTTTAAGGTCAAAGCTCTTAGGTTATGAAAATCATTGTCAGCGTTATTCTCTGATATATTTGCTTGATTGGATAAAATATTCCCCTTTTTCATTATTGCGAGATAAATAGTGTCTTTGTGTTATACGTTCTCAATATTATTTTGGATGCATTTTTTAAAATTTTAACGTAAGATTTAAGTAAACGCAAATCATCCAAAGGTTGAAAGAGGAGAGTCATGAAAATTCATGATATAACTTTTCAGAACAATTCTGTAAAAATCTAATGTAGAAGGTTCACAAGTCACAAGGTAATTACTGCTTTTTTGTATCTTCAAGCCTACAACTAATCCAATCAAAATGCAAAGAAGAAAGTTCCTTAAGAATGCGGCTGCAGCTTCGGCCGCATTTTCAATTGTTCCAAGTCATGTTTTAGGAAAAACCCATGTACCCCCTAGTGATACCCTTTATGTATCTGCCTTTGGTGTTGGCGGAAGAGGTAGCGGTGTTATACAAGGCCTTGCGGCCACAGGACATGTAAAATTTGTATCGTTCTGTGATGTAGATGATAGACGTGCACAACAGACCTACGAACTTTTTCCAGATGTAAAACGATTTAAGGACTTTAGAAAGGTATATGACAAACATTTAAAAGATATAGATGCAGTGATGGTTGCCACTCCAGATCATACGCATGCTACCATTGCGCTTCCCTTTATGCGTGAAAAGAAACATGCATATGTTGAAAAACCTTTGACACACAACATTCATGAAGCCAGATTGATGACCAGAGTTGCTGCCGAAAATGGTATTGTAACACAAATGGGTAATCAAGGAGCGTCCAGTGATGATAGCCGTATTGCACGTGAATGGGTCGAATCTGGAGTCATTGGAAAAATACATACCATTGATTGTTGGACCAACCGTCCCGTATGGCCGCAAGGTGTGCCAATACCAGTTGAAAAACAAAGGGTTCCAAAAGAATTGGATTGGGACCTCTGGTTAGGACCAGCAGCAATGCGCGATTACAATGCGGCATATTTGCCATTTAAATGGCGTGGCTGGTGGGATTTTGGAACAGGTGCATTAGGTGATATGGGCTGTCATATTATGGAAACACCATTTAGTGTATTGAATTTGGGTTATCCTAAAGAAGCAGAAGCTAGTTGTACTTCTGTTTGGGTTGGCGATTTTGTTGAAGCTGATTACAGTCCTTCATGTCCCCCTTCGTCTAAAATACATTTAAAGTTTGAACATGAACATCATGGTGATATTCAATTGAACTGGTATGACGGGGGACTAAAACCAGACCTCCCAGATGAACTTAAAGATGGGGAAACGATAGGTTCTGGCGGCGGCGGAACCATTATGTATGGCGATAAAGGAACTTTGATTTGTGATACTTACTCTCAAAATGCTCGTTTGTTACCTTCAGAAATGATGAATCTATACAAATCTCCTCAAGCTAAGTACCCAAGAGTGCCAGGCAGTATGGAGGGTCATATTGCCAATTTTGTTGATGGTTGTATGAATGGTGCTGCTACTTCTTCCGACTTTGCAAAGTCTGGACCCTTGACGGAAACTGTTCTTATGGGTAATCTAGCCGTAAAAGCCTATCAATATAAAGTCCTGCAAGAAGGGAAAAAAGTAGGTGACTGGGCTCCTTATGACTACCCCGGAAGAAGAAAGTTGTTATGGGATGGAGAAAATATGAAAATCACTAATTACGATAAGGCCAACGAATGGGTTTCAAGAGAGTATAGAAAAGGTTGGGAATTGAGTTAACCAAATTCATGCTTTTTTTCTAAAGAAACAGAAAAGTTTCGGGTATGTAGTTGTTAAAGGATTTTTTGAGAGAAAGGATAATCAGTTTATTTTTTTTTTTGAAGAACTTCAACTATTAATCCACATTATGAGTTTGTCTAAACCAGGCTCTAAATGAAGAGGCTTTGTCTCTACTGATAAAAATAGTTTCTTCAATATCGCAAGTGTTTAGGGGTTTCAGGTCCAATTCAATTTTCCCATATGAGGAGCTTTTATATGCCTTAATCGCAGTATTGGAAATAATAATCTGCCGATTCGCCCTAAAAAAATTACTTGGAACCATTTCCTCAAAATCTTTGAGTGTTTTCTCCGATGTACATTTATTAAGGTCATGGTTAATGATATATGTGGCCCCAAACTGACTATAAATACATTGTATTTCTTCAAATGAAAGTAGTACAAATGCAGTCCCATTTAAAACTTTTATCTTCATTTTAGTTGAAGCGTTACCCTCTTTATTTTTACCTCGTTCCGACATCAGATACAATCCAAAATATGCAGAATGAAACAACAGAAGAAATATTACCGCAAGGGGCACATCTTGGGTATAAAACGCAAATGACAATGAAAGGAGTTCCCCACTAAAAAAGATATTGTCAAACAGCTCATTCATAAGAACATTAAATACGACAACGGCAAGAGTGTGTGCAGTAAACTGATAAAGTACTCTCTTTACAAAATCCTTATCCAGTGGTACTTTTCTATCTAGAACCCCAATACCCAAAGCATAAAACTTAATGGTTAAAAAGCTAATGGCGAAGTCCAAGATAAAATAAAGGACAAAAAGTGCTTCGGCTTCCTTTAAGTTATAAGTAATCAAAAAATTAAGAGCGGTTATGGTCAACGGAATTAACCATATATAGGGTCTCACGAACAAAACATCTTGACCTTGAATCGGAACTCCAGTTTCTTTATTTCTTTTCCTGAAAATCATGTTGAATCAAAATCCTCTTTTTTAGTTTTTCTTCTTCAGGATGTATCCGGAAAACTTGAGTTCAGGGCTTCCATTTCCATTCAATAATTGTAAGGTTTCGCCAGCAAAAAAATCAAAGTTATAGCCAGGAATTATTGCCATCTTATTTGATATCGGTCTAAGCCCTAAAGCAAAATCCATCTTACTTGGATAACCAACATTGACATTAAGTTGTAAAATACCAGATTGGTTGATTGAAACTACAACGTTTTCTACAGTTTTGTATTCATTAACTCCATAATTGGAAACCTCATAAAGACCAACTGCATTTTTCCAGGACTCAGGAATATCAACACTGCCAATTTTAGCTCCTGCTGCTAATCTTCTTCCGCTTTTAAATTGTTCTCCAACCACAATCTCGTTATCAACTTCATCCCAAAAAATGTTCATGGCATTTATCTTTATCCCTAACTTTTTTACATAAAGTTTTATAAGATTATCGGAGTAAGGAACTCCGCTCCCCTTTAGCCCATCTGACATTAGTTCGGCGTCAAATTTCTCTCCATTCGCTTGTAACTTCAACATTCCAATCCCCGTATTGTAGACTCCTTCTAATTTTCTCATTTGTTCATTGGGCAATTTTACCTTTTTAGCATTTTGCCTTCTTTTAATGGGGCTTTGGTTCCTATTAAATTTGAATTTCTTGCTTATAAAATCGAACGCTTTGGACCAGCTATCCCAATGGAGTCTGCTTGACGAATTGGAATTAGAGCAAACAACGACGGAAGAGTTATACTCTGGAATAAAAAAGATATACGAGTAAAAAGGTTCATGTACTCCTGCTTTTTTAACTCGCTTAAATCCGCGTAGCGGCCTTACATCCCACATAAGACCAATTTTTGTGTCATAACCCAATGGAGCTTGGGTAAACTGTGGAGTCATAGCGTCCGCAATAATTTCTTGTTTTAAAAAAGCATTTTCTGCAAAAGTGGACGACTTAAAATAAACTGAGCAAAGTTTAGATAGGTCGGCAGGAGTCGAAATCACACCATCGGAACCAGAGTAGCTAAACGCATGGGTTTCTACCTCCCTAAAATCTATATAGCCCTTGGTGGTAGGGTTCTTGCCAAAATAAGAATGCTCCATTCCCAGGGGTTTAAAGATTTTGGTTTTTACATAATCTTCAAATGAAACGCCAGAAACCCGTTGTACCAATAAAGACAAAAGATCTACGCCCCAATCTGAGTATTGGTATGTTTTACCAGCCGGTGCTATGAGATATTCATCCTTGCTATAGGATAGGATACTGTCTACTGGCTCATACACCTTTTTAAGAAAGTTCTTTGCCCTTAAACGTGGTAGCCCGGCATAATGTGCCAATAAATGCCTCACCGTAAATGTAGGAGAATCTTGAAAATGACTTTTCATCTTAAAATCTGGAACATATTCCAAATAAGGCTTGTCGATATCTATCAATCCGTCCGAATACAATTTTAGAACGGCAGTGGAAGTCACAATTTTTGATACGGAACCTATGGGGTACGTGGTATGTTGGTTTGCTTTTATTCCCTGAGCTTTGTCCGAAAAGCCAAACCCTTCATTTACTACAATCTCATTGTCAATTATTACAGAAACACTTGCCCCAACCACATCGTGCTTTTTCATTTTTGAGGATACAAATGATTTAAAGGATTCTTTGAAGTTTTCCATGTCTGAGGATTGACTTTGGACATGTACCGCGAAGAACATAAGGAGGCTGCATGTGATGGTATTCTTATAAACTTTCATGACTTTGTTTTTTGGATTTGTTGATTCAGCTAAATAAACGAACAAAAGAAAATCAAAAGAAAATCACGAATTAAAATAGGGTGAACTGATATAAATTTACCAATGAACCACACTTTCCCAGTGTGGGGTTTTAAATATTACTAATTGAAGATTACGTTTTTAACGGTTTTTAAGTTTCTTTTTTAGATGCTTTTTAACCAACTCATTTTTAGTTAGCTCAATTGCCTTTTTAAGAACGGCTTCATACTCATCCTTATTATCGGTTTCCATCAAAAGCTCCGCTTTAATGGCAAAGAAAAGTCCAGAGTTTGTAAAATCTGTTTTCTTCTGCAGTGCTCTTAGTGCTTTGGTCCCTTCTGTTGCACCGTGCACTTTGGCATAGGGGATAATTTGGTTTAAAGCCAGCATCGGCGAGTATTGTTGTTTTAACTGTATATCGTAGAGTTCCAATATGCTTTTCCAATCTGTTTTTTGAAATGTTTTGGCCACACAATGGTAATATGATCGAGCGGCTTCCAAATGGTAGTTAGAGGGCAATTGATCCTCTGTTCCGGAGCTTTCCAAATGCTGAACTCCTATTCTTATGAGTTCTTGATTGTATTTGGCCCGATTTTGATGCTCCAATGTAACTAACTCGCCTTCTTTGCTCAAACGAGCATCAAACCGTGAGGCATGAAAACACATTAAGGCAATCAACGCTTCTAAATTGGGGTGTTTACAATATTTGTTATTCTTTAGCAACAATGCTAGACGTAGAGCTTCATAACAAATATCTCTTTTGAGTACGCTTGACCCAGTAGTTGCGGCATAACCCTCTGTAAACAATAAATATACAATCCGTAGCACTTTGAACAATCTGGACTGCAAGCCCATCTGTACCGGAATCTGTAAAAACTGAACTTCTTGCCTAAACTTCTTTTTAGCTCTAGTAAAGGACTTTGCCACTGTTTCTTCTTTTTTCAACAAGGCCTCTCCCAATTCTTTGTTGCTAAATCCCCCTATGAGCTTAAGGCTCAATATGACCTGATATTCTTCTGATAGTGAAGGATGACAGCAAGCAAATATCATTTTTAACTGACTATCGGATAGGGTATCATCCAAAGAAACCTCCTTCTCAAGAGAAGCCTCTCCTTCATTGTTCAGGCGTTTATCATCAAGGAAATCCATTTTTTTGCCACGCCGCAATACATCTATAAGCGCATTGTTGGCCACCCTATAAAGCCATGCCGTTGGGTTATCTGGTACAGACTTATATGCCCAAACCTGCATTGCCTTTAAAAAAGTGTCTTGTGCAACGTCCTCGATTTGTTCCAAATAGGAAATCCCAAATTTATTGGTCAAAACAGCCACCACTTTTCCGTATTCGTTACGGAACAAATGGTCTATAGTACTGGTCAGGTTGTTTTCATTCATAGTTAAACCAAAAAAAAGCCTGATATGCATCAGGCTCTCCTACATTGCTTTAGGTGGTTAAGGATTGTTCATTGATACAATTTCCCTTATTTCTAAAATACTGCCATCGAAACCAAAGTGCGGATTCCCTTTTGATATTTTCAAAGCTTCGCCCATATCCTTTGCCGAAACAATGGTATAACCTCCAATTACTTCTACACCTTCTGCAAAGGGCCCATTGGTAACAAGTTCTCCTTTTTTGTAGACCACCTTACCTTCTTGAGAAAGTGGTAATCCTTCTACAAGTTTTCCCTGTTCCTTTAGACGTTTCAACCATTTCTTCCAATCTTTAGTAAGCGCTTCCCTTTCTTCTTGGGATAACTTGTTATAGTCATCATACCCGCCCCTAAACAGATATAAAAAGTTACTCATAATCTTAATTTAATGACCGTCCATCGACATAATTTCCCTTACCTCAACATTACTTCCTTCATAATCAAAAATGGGACATCCTTTAGATATTTCAACGGCCTCTTCCATATCTTTTGCAGATACGATCAAATAACCGCCTACTACTTCAGCTCCTTCGGCAAATGGTCCGTTGGTCACTAATTCACCTCTATTATGCACTACTTTTCCATCCCCGCCCAATGGGAGTCCATCCAATAGTTGGCCTTTTTCTTTTAGACCACCCATCCATTGGCCCCAAACCTGCATATGCGCTTGTTTCTCTTCTTGAGATAATTGGTTGAAGTTTTCGTCTCCTCCACGGAATAAATACAAAAAATTGCTCATTGATTTTAGTTTTATGTTCGTCCATGACAAACTGATTTATACTTTGTTTACACCTTTATGACGAAGACTAAAGCATGCATTGGACAATCTTTATAAATTTATTTAAAATAATTTCATTTGACCATCTTTATATGGCTCATGTAACTCTTTATTAAGTTTTGGAAAATTTTTCCCTTTAAAATACCGAAGCCTGGCAAGTCTGGCCATGTCATGAATTTGAGTAGCTATCTTTCCTTCACCCCTGTTTCTAAGTCCAAATCGGCTATCATTAAGTGAGCCTCCATGGCAATCTTGAATTAAATGCAATACTTTTTCCGCTCTATCCGGCATTGCTTTTTTAATCCAATCCGTAAAAATCTGTCCTATGGCACCATTCAGTCGAACTACAGTAATAGCAAAAGACAATGCTCCATGGTCCGAAGTCGCTTTGGCCAATTTTAGAAGTTCATGGCTATTGATTCCCGGTATTATTGGTGCCAACATTGCATTTACCGGAATATTGTTTTCTGAAAGTACCTTAATAGTTTTTAACCTCTTTTGAATTGATGCTGTTCTAGGTTCTAATTTCCTTCTTGTTGCCTCTGATAAGGAGGTTACCGATACATTGACCCCAACCAATTGATGCGAATTTAACTCGGTCAAAATATCCAAATCCCTAAGAATAAGTGCATTCTTGGTAATGATTCCAACCGGGTGTCGGTATTTTAAAAAGACTTCCAGGCACTTTCTTGTTATTTCAAATTTTTTCTCTGCAGGTTGATAGCAATCTGTATTGCCGGACATAACTATGGTCTGTGTTTTCCAATTTTTGTGCTTAATTTTGGCTTCAAGCAACTCTGGAGCCGATTTTTTCACCAAGATTTTACGTTCAAAATCCAATCCAGCACTATATCCCCAATACTCATGGGCATTTCTTGCATAGCAATAAATACACCCGTGTTCGCAACCTTGGTAAGGATTCATGGAAAACATCATACCAACATCTGGGCTGTCTACTTTGTTTACAATCGTCTTAGGGAAAATAGGGATATACTCGGTCCTGTTTTTTTCGGCCTCTTCACCTTCTAGCCTGCAGAATTCCAAAAAATCCTCTCGCATTTCATACACATGCTGAAGAAATTTGTTGGGTGTATTTTTTTGGGCACCGCGCCCTTTGAGGAAGTTTTCTTTATGCAATTTATTGGATTTAATCCAAAAATATGGAAATAATCCAATAATAAACGTTAAGATTGCCTTTTTTGTAGACTTATAAATTTGAACTCTTTGAATTCTAAATTCAACATATTCTCAGCCTTAACTACAATTTCAAATTCTGAAAAACCAGTCTCGGAATTCCTGCTTTCATTGAAGGTTTCATAGAAAACGTTACCAAAATTGGTATCTGCTACCTCAGTAGTAAACATTTCTTTGATCAAAAGCCTGTTCTCGGTTGCAGAATATTCGCCTCCAAAAGTATTTGCAGATGTAGTGCCTGTAAATTTTCCGTTTTCTAAAAAAATGATTGATATGACTTCCCCTGTATTTGGGCCTAAAGTTGGCCCAGATGGGCTAGAATTATGAATAGCCATAATGTGCCACGCTCCTACTATGTTTTGATTATCAGAAACTCCTGAATCATCATTACATGTACAAATCAAGCATAAAACTAAAACGGCTATTATGGATCTTAAAGGAAACGATTTCATAAAATCGCATTTATACTTAAGAGGCAGTAAAACACGAAACGTTGCTTAAATTCCTATAGAAAAGATACTTTGACCAATTGTTTTTTGCTTCCTCTTTTTGCATAGAACAGCATATTGTCAGAGTTGCTGGCCTTAAGTGGTTTAGATACCATTAAAGGCAACCTTGCTTCTTGATTATCTATAATTTTCTCATAGTCCATAACACCATTTTCATCCAAAGAAATCATAAAGACATTACGGTTTCTGCTCAATCCTTGTTTAAAAATAAGGCGTTCGTTATTGATCAACTGTGGGTTTTCTGAGGCCGTGCATATAAAGAAATAGGTCTTTCCATCTTTACAATAAGAACTATAAGAGGCATAAGCACCATCCCCTTGGGTTACCTCCGCTTTATTTATGTTTCTGGCCCAAGCTAAATCTCCATTAGTGTTTAGTTTGGCACTGACAATGTCATTATGGTGGAAACGCTCCAGTCTAATCCGTTGTCCGGCACCGGTAACTTCCATGCCATTGGTTACAAAATACTCTTCCGCATTAAAAAAGATATCTCCTTCCTTGGTCACCTCAACGCCCTTAAAAACTAAATTCTTTATTACTTTTTCTTCATCTCTACCAAATTTATCTTCCATAAACTGTTGGGAAAATGGATTATATTTTTTGGAGTTGATACTCAAAGAGATGGGGTTCATATCAAAATAGGCAATACCATTGTATCTATTATCTTTTCTGTCCGCATAGAAACCAGTACAGACCAGTCTGTCCTTTAAAACTATTGGAAACAATCCCTCCGAATACTTTCCTGGGTCATCAAACGACTGTGTCTGGCTTCCATTTTTTGAAACCTTAATCAATTCATATTGGAATTTGCGTTCATCCACCCTAAAACGCTTCTTTTTAAAGTAAGCTTTTCCAACAATGTATGCCGTCTCTAAGTCTGAGGTAATTGCTATATTTTCAAAAGCATAGTTCTTTTCTTCAATCTCATAGGAAAAATCATGCTCAAATCTTTTGTTCAGTGAAGTATCGTAGAGGTGGATAATATGCTTGTTAACCTTTCCTTTTTTATGATGGGTACTAATTACAAAACCTGTTTTCTCCTGATTAAAAAGAATCGCGGTTGAAAATCCTTTGGAGAAATTTCTATTATAATAGTTTTTCCCTACTGGGTTCTGTACTTGTTCCGATGCAATGGACAATAGTTTTTGTGGCTTAAAATTGAAATCTATTATTGGGCTTTTGTGCACCGAATATTCATATTGACCACGCTCATAATTATAGTTAAGAAATAAAAGATTTAATTGACCATTTTTAAGGAATCCATCAACAAAATCTAATCCTTTCAACTTGTAATTAAACTCAGAAACCAATTCCAAGTTACTGTTATAACGCTCAATTAAGTATCCTTTCGGCTTTAAAATGAGTCCTTGATAGTAGGCTCTAACCAACAGATATCCTCCTTCGCCATCATCTGCAATGGTCATTAAGTTAGAGTAACGGTATCTATCACTGAATTTTTCGCCAAAATCATAGGAAACCGGCATTTTCTGGGCACTCCCAATAACTCCTATTAAAAGAAGACACAGTAATACTATTCTTTGTTTCATCATAGTTGGTTTGGTTAGACCAAAGGCTATGACCCAGGAAAATCTGCTTTTCGTTTTTCCAAGAAGGCTGAAGTACCTTCTTTAAAATCATTGGTTCCAAAGCAGGTCCCAAAAGCATCTATCTCCGCGGCATAACCATTTACATCATACTTAAAACCAGCATTTACCGCATTTATTGCATATTTTATTGCCACAGAGGAGTTATTCGATATCCTGCTTACTATTTTGTTACATAACGGTAACAATTCTTCCTGCGGAACTGTATAATTGACCAAACCATAAGCCAACGCTTTCTTAGCATCTATCATACCCGCCGTCATAATCATTTCCATTGCCCTGCCCTTACCAATAAGCTGCGGCAGCCGTTGAGTACCCCCATAACCAGGAATAACTCCCAAAGATACCTCTGGCAGCCCCATTTTTGCGTTTTCACTCGCAATTCTAAAATGACATGCCATTGCCAATTCCAATCCTCCACCTAGTGCAAAACCATTTATGGCCGCAACTACCGGAGTAGATAGATTTTCTACCATATTGAAGAGTAGTTTTTGGCCTTCCGCGGCTAATTGCCAAGCTTCTTCCACAGAAAAATGGGCAAATTCAGAAATATCAGCTCCAGCCACAAAGGCCTTTTCTCCACTCCCGGTAATTATAATAGCCTTGGTGTCCTTGTCCTCATCCAACTCCTTAAAAGCCATATGAAGTTCATCAATAGTTCTTTTGTTAAGGGCATTCAGTTTTTTGGGCCTATTGATTGTAATGGTTGCCACGTTATTTTCTTCCTCGATATAGATATTTTCGTAATCCATTTTAAGTAGTTGTTATTTGTTCGGCGTTAATGGTAAAATTAAAAAAACCCTTTTTACAAAGGGCCATTACTTTTAACTATCAATTCTAAATTTATCCTTTTGGGAATTTGACAGTAAATACAGTTCCCTTATCCACTTGAGAGGTGAAATTTATGGTCCCGTTGTAATTTTCCACAATATTCTTAACCATTCCCAAACCAAGTCCCATTCCACTGGACTTTGTAGTAAACTTGGGTTCAAAGATTTTGTCCTTAAATTCGTCCGCTATACCTACACCATTGTCCGCAACCATAATTTTAACTTGTTCATCTTCGGAGGCGACTGTAACCAAAATTCTTGGCGATTCTACTTCGGGAACCGCCTGTATTGCATTTTTAATTAAATTGGTTACAACTCTAATTAACTGCGTACGGTCCAGCTTGGCTATAATTTCCTTTTCATCTGAAATAAAATGAATATAGTCTTCATTGAAAATGTCCAAAGCCAGTTTCACAATCTTAACCACATTTAAGGTTTCGTTTTGTTGTGCCGGCATATTGGCAAAATTGGAAAACGCCGAGGCAATATTGCTCATGGTGTCTATCTGTTGAATCAACGTTTTAGAAAATTCCTTGACCTTGGTCTCGGCCTTGGGGTCTGCTGGATCAAATTTGCGCTCAAAACTTTGTACCGTCAACCTTAAAGGTGTTAATGGGTTTTTTATTTCATGCGCTACTTGTTTTGCCATTTCGCGCCATGCTTGTTCACGTTCACTACGGGCCAATTTTACAGCACTTTCTTCCAGCTCGTCTATCATTCCATTATAAGAATCCACCAATTTTCCAATTTCCTCACTTGGGTTTTCAATAAGGATTTTTTCATTGCGTTTGGTCAAGTCCGTTTGGTTCATTTTATCCGAAATAGTTTGCAGGGACCGGGTAATATATTTTGAAATAAAATAGGCTAGGATAATAGCGGAAAGCAACATCAATAAATATACTCCCCCCAACCTGAACAAAAACTCTCGAAGCTCCATATTACTAAAGGAGTTATCTTCAAAATAGGGAAGGTTTACAATACCAATGGGTTTAAATTTAGGGTCATTGATATAGGTATAAGAAGCTTGATAATTATCTCCAGCCGCCGTTTTTTTCTCAACATAGCGCTTGTTAGAACTTGACTTTAGGTTATTAAGAACCAGGGCATCCAAACAATTGGAAATAGAGTCCACTTCAAAGCTAGGGCGTGAACTCCTAACCAAAGTACCTTCCAAATCATAAATGTTAAAAGGCACATTTTGAACATCTGCTATTTTATAAATTTCATCCTTAAAAATGGCCTCTAGGTTTTCTGCAGTCGGTGGATAAGTGGTCTCTTTGAGTACATAAGAAATGCTTTGAAGAATTTGCTCTTCTTTCCGTTCCAATCTATTTTGATGGTAATCCTTACTCTGCTCGCGATATTGGTAAATGGTTACTCCTGCAATTAACACGGATGCAATAAGCACCAGTAAAATCATAGTGATAAAAATGCGGGAACGAAGTGATAGTTTTTTAAACAACCTTGAGCAAGTTTTGGAATAAAGTTAACAATTATCGAGCCAACCCAAGCACAAGTTAAAGTTCAAGCTCTAAGTTCAGTGGTTTAGGTTCTTTTTGAACTTTGAACTTAAATTTGCCCTTGGACTTACTTATGCATTGGGATTTTTATCCCTAATCCGTTTGTATAACCTTATGCCCAACATCAGCAAAATGGCCAAGACAAAAATACCAACCACACCATAAATCCAGTTAAAGGCATTCTTTAAAACCACCAAAAATACAATTGCAAAAAGCACAAGTGTGGCCACTTCGTTCCAAATCCGCATAAAACGAGAGGTGTATTTTACCTCATCTTGTTGTAATTGCTTAAAAATTTGATGACATTTTAAATGATAAAAAATAAGCAGTGCCACAAAAGTCAATTTTACATGCATCCAAGGTTGTTTCAACCAGGCTGGCATTAAAACAAGCAACCAAATAGCAAATATTGTACACAAAATTGCCGAAGGCCAGGTAATAATATACCATAACCGTTTGGTCATTAGTTTCAGTTGTTCAGCAAGGATTTCCTTATCTGGAGACAGTTTCTGCCATGCTTCAATATGATAAATAAATAACCGTGGAATGTAAAACAGACCTGCAAACCATGTCACCACAAAAATGAGATGGAGTGATTTTATGTAGTTATAATATTCCAATTACAATTCTTTTTGCATTATAGAGTCACCGCCAAGGGCCTACTGGATAACAAAAGTACGAACTCACTAACCCTAATTATCTATAACCTAATAGCACCAATGCCAGCATCCCAAAGTTTTTTATTGAACTCAGGAATTGAAGTCTTCATTAACGTGGTTGACCTTGCTTTCAAGGCTACCCATTGTGCATCAAGTGCTGCCTTTCTGTCTTTAGAGGGTTGATTAACTCTTGGAATGGTGCTATTTGTCGCATCAATTAAAAACAGATATTCCGCCGTGAATTTATTAGGGAAATTTTCCACATCATCATAGGCCTTAGACTTACGTTGAATCATATCTTTATCCCATGCATCCAATTCTTCCAGTAGTTTTTCTCCTTGAGTTTTAACTGCTGCATCTTTAACATCCTTCAAAACATCCTTTAGTTGCCCTTGCACTTTATACAGAGAATTTACCGTATTGTGCATTTCCGTCAAACGCTGTTCCATTTCCGTCATAAACGTATGGTACTCTGCATACTGTTCTGGAGTCGTTTTATATGTAGGCATGGCAACAATCTTACCTTCAATAGTCTTTGTCTCGCCAGCAGCCTTGAGTTTTACAGTATACGTGCCAGGAGGAACAACATGACCTCCAAATCGTGATTCTATATAGGCACCAGGGATTCCAGGAAGAATTGGGGTTTTCATATCCCAAACAAAACGGTTTAATCCTTCTTTCTTTGATAAAATAGGAGCTGGTCTTGGGCCTCCACCATTATGTGCTTTGTAATTTTTGTCTTTCTCTGAAGAAAAGCTTCGCATCGTTTTTCCAGAAGCGTCCAAAATATCCATAGTAATTGCGGTAGAATCATTCAATTTGGGCAATTCATAGTACAAGACCATTCCGTTGGCAGGATTTACCCCTGACAACGTATTCATCCCCGTAAAATCATCAGTATTTCCGTTCATAGGGCCATACCATGAACCGTTCATGGCATCATTGGGTTTGTATAACTTCGCCCCTTTTTGCGAAGCTTCATATTGAGATAATAGTGCTAAATCATCCAATATCCAAAATGCTCGACCTGAAGTAGCGACAATCAAATCACCTTGATGGATTTTAATATCCGTAATCGGTGTTTTAGGAAGGTTTAATTGAAACTGCTTCCAGCTTTTACCACCGTTCCATGAAAGATATAGTCCTTTTTCTGTACCTGCATAGAGCAAATCTTTTCGTAGAGGGTCTTCGCGAACCACTCGCGTAAATGCTCCATTTGGAATTCCTGAATTGATATTGGCCCAAGTTCGTCCATAGTCCGTGCTCTTATAAATCGCTGGAGTATGGTCATTGAATTTATACTTTGTCGTGGCAATATAAACGGTAGCTTTATCATGCGGAGAAACTTCAATAGCATTTACTAAAGACTCGCCTAAATTCTTCGGAGTAATATTCTGCCAACTCTCACCATTATCTTTTGTGATATGTACATATCCATCATCACTTCCTGTATAAAAAACACCAGCTTCATGAGGAGATTCCAATACATAGGCCAACGTACCATAATTTTCTGCGCCAACAGCTTCGTTAGTATACGGACCACCACCCTTACCTTGTTTCGCGTCAATATCCCGAGTTAAATCAGGAGACATTTCTTCCCAAGTGACACCCATATCTCGAGTTCTTAACAAAAGTTGCGCGCCGTGGTAAAACGTATTCTCTTCATGCTGAGAACGCAAAGTTGGTGCATTCCAGTTGTATAGGTACTTCATGTCTCTTGCCTCACGTCCTAAATACTGAATAGGTGCGGCCATGACCTGTGTTGATGCTTTGGATTCCATATCCAACACATCGATTGTTCCTAAATAACTGCCCCCAATCACATATCTAGGATTGTCCGGATCAAAGGCCAAAAAAGCACTTTCACCACCAGCGGAAGGGCTAAAATCAGACATCGTGATTCCTCCTCTTCCAACAGACATATTCGCCACCATTGCCGAAGAATAATCTTGCTGACCTGCATAAATATTATAAGGAAAGAGATTATCGGTATTAATTCGATAAAACTGGCCTGTTGGCATATTTACTTGTGAAGACCATGTTTTCCCAAAGTCAAAAGTAACTGCCGCACCTCCATCATTGGCGATGACCATGTTATGAGAATTCTTGGGGTTGATCCACAAGTCGTGATAGTCGCCATGGGTTCCTGTAATGCGTTCCCAATTTTTCCCTCCATCTAAAGAACGAAGTGCTGGAGCACTTAGCACATAAACAATATTTTCATCTTGAGGGTCGGTAAATACTTCGATATAATACCAAGCACGTTGTACCAAACGATTATCACCACTGACCATACTCCATGATTTTCCGGCATTGTTCGAAACAAAGAGACCTCCCTTGTCTTTATTGGTATCACTTTCAATCAAGGCATAAACCTTATTCGAATTTGCAGGACTCACAGAAATCGCCATCTTTCCTTTCTCTTCAGGAAGACCTTCAGTCATCTCTGTCCAAGTTTCACCTGCATCGGTTGATTTGTACAAGCCGCTTCCCTCACCTCCACTAACCACCATATTGGGTTTACGTTGGTGTTCCCACATAGCCGCATACATTACCTCTGGATAATTGGCATCCATAGAAAGTTCCACGGCTCCAGTCAATTCATTAACAAAAAGGGTATTCTTCCAAGTCTTTCCGCCGTCTGTGGATTTGTACACCCCACGCTCTTTATTAGGGCCATACAATTGTCCTTGCGCAGCCACATAAACAATATCAGGATTGGTCGGATGAATAATAATACGTGAAATATGTTGGGTTGCTTTCAAGCCCATATGCTTCCAAGTCTTTCCAGCATCAGTAGATTTGTAGACCCCATCCCCATAAGATGTCATTACACCACGAGGAGCATGTTCTCCCATGCCTACATAAACTATGTTTGTATTAAAGGTCGATACTGTTACCGCTCCTACAGAACCCATTTCAAAATATCCATCCGAGATATTGTTCCATCGCTGTCCAGCATCTTTAGTCTTCCATAAACCACCACCAGTGGTTCCCATATAATAAGTCATCGGATCACCCACTACTCCTGAAGCCGAAACAGAACGACCCCCTCTAAAAGGGCCAATATTTCTGAATTTTAAGGGTTTGAAGTATTCTTCGGCGGTTTGTCCGAAGCTTAACGTAATTGATAATAGGATTAGTAATTGTAAGGTTTTTTTCATTTTGATTGAATTCATTATTGGTATGCTAACCATTCTTAATCGACAATGCCCATTCTAGTTAGTAGAAAACTCGCATTCATATTTTGACAAACCCCTTCTTTAAAAGTATAGTCAAAGTAAAGTTCTCCATTTTTAATTTGAGCATCAAAGTAATAATTTTTGACCTCATTTAAGCTATCTGCTAAAGAACATAAGCTTAAATCATGAGTAGCAATAATACCCGAAGCTTTTAGCCGTACCAATCTTTCAATGAATTTTTTAGATCCTACAGCCTTATCAGTACTATTTGTGCCCTTTAAAATCTCATCTAAAATTATGAAATGGGGTTCTTTTTCTATGGTATCAATGATTACTTTTAATCGCTTTAGTTCGCTAAAAAAATAGCTTTCATCATCAGTTAAACTATCAGTTGTTCGCATACTGGTTATTAATTTCGCTGGATTGTAATTAACATCTTTAGCGCAAAGTGGTAGCCCAACATTGGCCATTACAATTTGAAGACCTACGGTCCTCAAGAATGTGCTTTTTCCTGCCATGTTAGCTCCCGTAATCACAAAAAACTCATCTTTACTAATTTCAAAATCATTGGCTATGGCTATTTCAGGATTTAATAATGGATGTGCAGCTCCTTTACAATCCATTGTTTTATTATTGTTTACGAGCGTTGGATAAACATATTCATCGTGATTAAAAGCGTAGTTCCCTAAACTACTATAGGCATCAAAAAAAGCAATGGTCTCAAACCATTTTGGCACTTCTTTTCTATTCTCCAGAATCCAATCTTCAATAGACTTACAGATGTACAGGTCACGTAAAAAAAAACTATTGGCCACTATGCTTATAAGAATATTATTTCGCTGATCTAGAGCATCTAGTAGTTTGGAGAATTTTTTTAATAGTGCTGAACTTGAATTCTCTTTTCGAACCACCTTATTTTGTTCTCTCTTTAAATAATTAGCATTAAACTTTTGGTTTTCTAGCAATGAGATTAATCGTGCATACTGCCGAAAAGTACTTTGAATTTGTGTAGTATGCACTGCTAATTTGTTGATGCCCTTTAAATACCTTCCGCTAATTGCCAGCCCTAGAAGAAACACTCCAAAAACAATATAACCCGATAAAAAATCTAAAAAGTAGAGTGCCCAAACGGCAATGGATAGTATAGAAAATATCGTGCTTATTAATTTTGCCCGTTTTGGCACAAAAATTTTATAATTAGCCAACCAGTCAACCACACTTTTTGCGCTTACTTCTATTTTGACCAAAGTAGCCTCAGCGCCAAATTGCTGGCGCCATTCTGGTAATGCCGCTAGCTCTTTTATTGCTCCTTGTTTTTCTTGAATGCTATCAATATTGTTAGAAAGCAAATCATGAACTAAATGTTCCGTTCCACTTTTCAAACTTGTTCTATTGCTGTATTGAAAAAAAGAGCCTCTACCAAACAAATCAATATCTTGACTAAAAGCATGATCAGCATTGGCATACTCCATACCATCTGGTAAATGATGAAAATTACGATTTAGTACCTCAAGCTCGGTTTGATTGATTTTAACTAATGCTTGCAGGAGGTCACGTTCGTAAATAAGCTTATTATGACGAAGTAATAGCACAATGAATAGAGCGCTTGTTATACCTATAATGCCTAAAATGACCTGTACATTACCCCAAACAAAATAGAGTGTAATTAGGAGGCCAACAAACACTAATAAACGCAGCGTACTTGAGGTATTTACAGCCGTTTTTAACGTTTTTAACTGTCGCTGAAACTTGATTATCCGTGATTCATAAAAAGCTTTGGGTGCCGTCATAGAAGTGTATCAAAAATAAAGCTCCCTCAAATTATTAAGATGAAGGAGCTATAAAAGCTTTTTGTGTGTTTATTAATCTTCAATAAACAAATAGTTTAATTTCAAACTATTGAACGAAGCATTAAAATCTTCTATTTCTTTATCCACCAGACTGTCAAAAGCTGATAATTGTGATTTTATCTTAGTAGAAAGCTCATTCTTAACAGCAATGTCCTGTTCTGTTGGTGGAAAATCATCAATAGAAACCAGACTGTTTAAATGCCCTAATTTATTGGTCAATCGAATTGGGAAATTTAACGGATCCTGATTACTCCTGTTTTGTGTTTGATACAACGCTTTTTCTATCTCACTAAAATCATCCTTCATTTTCGTTGCTTTCTCCACTAAATCTTTGGTTTGCTCATTATCCTTATACTGCTTAGAAAAAACCTCTAATTGCTTATTGATCTTTCGGATTTTTTTGATGGATTGATGTGCTCTATCAATAGTTTCATTAATATCTGAAATGAAATCATATTGCTTTTGCATATCAGCAACAGAAACCTCTGCTCTAGGATCTGCCAAAATCTTAAATTCTTGGGATTGTGATGTTCCATTTACATTTAAATGAGCTTTGTATGAACCAGGAACTGCTTTGGCACCACTAAAATTGGCCCACCAAAAAATCATACCTTCCAATTTTTTGGCCCCTTTACCTCGAGTATCCCAAACATGGGTATTTCCTCCTTTTTTAATCTTAAGCTTTTTATCCTTTTCTTTTGCAAAAGTGCTATAGTTGGCCAAAGTATCACCATTCATAGTGGTATAAGTGATGCTGATACTGTCTTTTTCCGACAAATCTTTTAGATAAAAATGTGTAACCACACCATTCGGATGATTTTGTCCTTCGGTCTTTGAAGGCTCTTTTGCAGCAGATCCCTTGGTTCGATAACTATCTTTTGGTTTGTACAACATCGCTGTTGCATTTTTTGCAGATGTATTCAATTGATGAAGCACCGTAAGATCATCTATCATCCAAATACTGCGACCTTGAGTGGCAACTACTAGGTTATTATCCTTTATAGTCATATCGGTTATGGGAACTATTGGTAAATTCAATTGGAATTTCTCCCATTTTTGTCCATCATTAAAGGAAACATACATTCCAGTCTCTGTTCCAGCATACAATAGGCCCTTTCTTTTTGGGTCTTCCCTGAGCACTCTTGTAAAGTGCTCATTGTTTATACCGTTCGTTATTTTACTCCAGGTCTTTCCATAATCCGTTGTTTTGTAGAGGTATGGTTGAAAGTCCCCCAGCTTATAACGTGTAGCTGCAACATAACACGTGCCTTCATCAAAAGCTGATGGCTCAATACTATTGATCATACTCCACTCAGGCATATTGGGTGGTGTAATATTCTCCCAATTTTGGCCACCATCTTTTGTAAGATGAATTAATCCATCATCACTTCCAACCCAAAGCAACCCTTCTTTTAAAGGACTTTCGTTGGCTGCAAAAATGGTGCAATAATATTCAACACTTGTATTATCTTGTGTAATGGGGCCACCACTAGAAACCAATTTTGTAGGATCATTTCTTGTAAGGTCATCACTTAACAATTCCCAACTCTGTCCTTCATTAGTGCTCATATGCACATGGTTAGAGAATGTATAGAGTTTCTTGGGATCATGTTTACTGAAAATAATTGGGAAATTCCATTGAAAGCGGTATTTCATACCTTCAGCACCATGACCCATTGGGTTGTCTGGCCAAACATTGATTCCTCTTACGGTATTGTTTTTATGATTGACACGAGTTAGAAATCCATCATAACTACCACCGTAAACAATATCATTGTTTAATGGGTCAACTGCAATATGGGCAGATTCACCACCAGCAGTTGGTTCCCAATCGTCCTCCCCAATAGAACCATCATCACTACGGTGATTAATTCTTATTGTTGAATTATCTTGTTGTGCCACATAAATACGATACGGAAACGCATTATCCGTAGTCACTCTATAGAACTGTGCTGTTGGTTGGTTATAATAGGTACTCCACGTTTCACCACCATCATAACTTACCTGTGCTCCACCATCATCACCAATAATCATTCGTTTGGAGTTCTCCGGCGAAATCCATAGGTCATGGTGGTCACCATGTGGTGCATTAAACGTATTGAAGGTCTTACCACCATCGGTAGATTTATGATACCTTACATTCATCACATAAACCACATCTTCATCCTCTGTATCTGCATAAACACGAGTATAATACCATGCCCGTTGTCTTAATTTACGCTCGCTATTGACCTGTGTCCATTTTTTTCCGCCATCTTCAGAACGGTACAAACCACCTTTTTCCTTATTCTCCACTATGGCCCAAACCCTATCACTATTTTTAGGGGAAACCGTAACTCCAATAATTCCCAGAGTGTCCTTTGGGAATCCTTCATTTTTTGAAATCTCTGTCCAAGTTTCTCCGCTATCTGTACTTTTCCAAAGTGCAGAACCATCTCCACCACTACTTAAACTATATGGCGTTCTCTTGGCTCGCCAGGTAGAAGCATATAAAATCCTTGGGTTATTTGGGTCGAAAGTCAAATCTACAGCACCAGATTGATCATTTACGAACAAAACTTGCTTCCAAGTTTTTCCACCATCAATACTTTTATATACGCCACGCTCTTTGGTTGGTTTATAAATATTACCGAGAACAGCTGCATATACGGTATTGTAATCGGTTGGATGAATTCGGATTCTGGGTACATGTCTACTTTTTTCCAATCCAGCTTTTTTCCAAGTTTTTCCTGTATCCTCTGTTTTCCAGATACCATAACCACTTGACACATTGCCACGGAGTGTTTTTTCTCCGCCACCAACATATATAACATTAGGGTCGCTTTTGGCAACTTCTACAGAACCAATACTTCCTCCAAAATAGCCATCCGATATATTTTCCCAGCTGCGACCGCCATTCAATGTTTTCCATACACCCCCGCCGGTTGCACCAAAGTAAAATAGATTTGGTTCGCCTGGAACTCCTGTTACTGCCGCAGAACGACCACCACGAAAAGGGCCTACCAAACGATACTCCAAACTGGAATAAAGTTCTTCCGGATATTCTGGAGCAGTTTGCGCGGATTTGTTGCGCCGTTGCGCCTCTATTGAAAGGGTAAAAAAGCAAAATGCCAGCAAGAACAGGCCGGCTTTGGAAAGCTGTTTTTTCATTTTTTATGTGTTAAATTAGTCGGTATTAAAAGTAACGAAAAAGAGGGAATGATTTCTGCCTATATTTCAAAAATGGTATTTTGGTAGTCATGAAAAAAAAATCGTTTACAACTCTTCTTTTTTTAGTCATTCTTTTTTCAATTTCTGCACAACAGAAACGTCTTCGTGATCACGGAATACAGATTGGGGTGCTCAAACCCGGAGCCCTAAATGCAATTACCGATGTCCCCGGAGTGCAAGTGGGTCATACAACATTAAATAAAGGTGATAGCATAAGAACTGGGGTAACCGCCATCTTACCTCATTCTGGTAATATTTTTCAGCAAAAAGTACCTGCTGCCATCCACCTTGGCAATGGTTTTGGCAAACTGGCAGGGTATTCCCAAGTAAAAGAACTGGGGAATCTGGAAACCCCGATAATTTTGACTAACACCCTTGACGTAGCAACAGCTGTAAATGCCTTAGTGGGTCATACTTTATTACTTCAGGGAAACGAGACAGTACGTTCCGTAAATGCTGTAGTTGGTGAAACCAATGATGGTTTTCTCAATGATATCCGTGGGCGCCATGTTACTGAAAAAGATGTGTTGCAAGCCATTAAAAATGCAAAGGCCAGCCAAGTTGAAGAGGGTAATATTGGAGCTGGAACGGGTACTATTTGTTTTGGTTTTAAAGGAGGAATTGGAACCTCATCCAGAATATTACCAAAAAAATCAGGAGGATATACGGTAGGTGTTTTGGCGCAAACCAACTTTGGAGGAATGTTGAAAATTGCCGGGGTCGATATCGGCAAACAAATGGGGCATTACTCTGATAATTTTAAATATGCTACCGATGGTTCTTGTATGATGATAGTGTTCACAGATGCTCCTTTAGATTCAAGAAATTTAGAGCGTTTGGCTAAACGAGCCATGTTAGGTCTTGCAAGGACGGGTGGAATTGCCAGCAACGGAAGTGGTGATTATGTAATTGCCGTCTCCACTGCCAAAGAGTGCAGAATTCCTTATGAAAGTGATCACCTCATACAAACTGTGCCAACCTTAAGAAACTCAGCAATGACCCCATTATTCTTGGCCACTATTGAAGCTACGGAAGAGGCCATTCTAAATTCTCTATTTGCAGCAGAAACCACGATTGGCAGAAATGGGCACAAAATAGAAGCACTTCCCAAAAAACAGGTGTTGGAAATGCTCAAAGCTGCTGGAAAAATTTGATGAACAATCTTCTACCGCCTTCACTTCCCATTCTTTTCATAGCTTTAATGAATCAAACTACACTATTATGAGACCACTGTTATACCTCTTTTTTCTTGCCTCATTTCTCTCATTCTCGCAATCATCAACCACGGTTGATGATAAAGCTTCCATTCTTGAAGTATTGGCAATCCAAGAAAAAGCTTGGAATAACCTTGATGTTGAACTTTTTATGGAGACCTATTGGAAATCTGATGAGCTCATTTTTTACGGGAGTTCTGGGGTAACAAAAGGATGGCAAAATACTTTGGAGCGATATAAAAAAAGCTATCCGACCAAAGAACATTTTGGCAAACTCCATTTAACCAGCAATGAAATCACCAAAATTGATAACGGAATATATTCCGTCTTTGGAGAATACCACCTTACCCGAACCGTGGGTAATACCAAGGGCATTTTTATGCTTGTACTTAAAAATATTGATGGGGCTTGGAAAATTATTGCAGATACCTCTTGTAAAACAGAATAACGATACCCTTTGTAACATTCCACATAATTTTAATACCAATAAAGCGGTAAAGGAATCTTCCTTTTTATTAGTTTTAGAACATTAACAAAAACACATTACCATGGATATTTTTAGCAAAATCAAAGAAAAACTCACCCATGAGTTTATTGATATTATTGAATGGCTCGACTATACCGATGATACTATCGCCCATAGGTTTGAGCGTTACCAAAATGAGATTAAAAACGGCGCCAAACTAATCGTTAGAGAGGGGCAAACAGCAGTTTTTGTAAATGAAGGACAATTAGCTGATGTTTTTACACCTGGAACTTATGATTTAACTACGCAAAATTTACCTATTCTTAGCACCTTAAAGGGTTGGAAATATGGTTTCAATTCTCCTTTTAAAGCTGAAGTTTATTTTGTGAACACTCATCTCTTCACTGATGAGAAATGGGGAACAAAAAGCCCTATTACTTTAAGTGATGACCGTTTTGGATTGGTGGAAATTCGAGCTTTTGGAACTTATGCCTTTAAAATTTCTGATGCTGGAAAGTTTATTACAGACATTGTTGGTACCGACAACAACTTTACCAATTTTGAAATCAATGAACACTTGAAAAGCTTAATCGCAACTCGCTTTACAGATACTGTTGGTGAAGCCAATCTGCCCATTGAACTTTATGCAGCAAATACTTCGGAACTCTCGGAAACTTGTCAAGAGGTGATGAAATCTGAGTTTCTATCGGTAGGGATTTCCTTGGAGAAATTCTACATTGAAAACGTCTCCATGCCTGAAGACCTTAAAAAAGAAATCTTCGAGTACAGCCGTATTGACAAATTGGATTTGGACAAGTTGACCAAGTTCAAAACTGCCAAAGCCATTGAAGCCGCCGCTAAAAATGAAGGTGGAACGGCTGGAGCAGGAATGGGAATGGGAATGGGCTTTGTACTTGCACAACAAATGGGCGGTATGATGAGTCCTCAAATGGGGGGCAGCCAACAAATGCAACAAGCTGGAGTGGTAGTTCCTCCTCCAATGCCGGTAGCCGTTCAGTATTTCTATGCTTCAAATGGAACTCAACAAGGCCCAGTCTCTTTTGAACAATTGCAGGCTCTTTATGCAGGGCGTACCGTTAATAGAGACAGTTTGGTTTGGAAACAAGGTATGGCGGCATGGACTGCATTAAAAGATGTTGAAGAATTAAAGTCATTTTTAGGAGGTAATACTCCACCACCTTTGCCGTCCAATTAATATTTTCTCATTGTCATTTTTGAAATGACTTTTCACCGGATACATGTCTGTAGAACCTAATATCCAAAAAACGGAGCTCAAAAAACCCTGTGTCAATTGTGGTGCGGAGCTCAAATACAAACCTGGAACCACCAATATTAGTTGCGAGTATTGCGGGCACGAGGAAGCTATCAAAATAGATGAGAATGGATTTACAGAGCTGGAGCTGTATCCTTATCTCAAAGAGATGGGTGCCCAAAAGCATAGTGAAGAAATCTCCATGCTTCATTGTAAAAACTGCGGCGCCAATCAACATGTGGAGGAGAATTACAAATCCCTTCATTGTGTGTATTGTAGCATGCCTTTGGTGATAGAAGATGCGTACAAAGAAGATTGGATTTTGCCTGGTGCAGTTTTGCCTTTTCAAATTGAAAAACAGAAATCATTTCTCATCTTTCAGAAATGGGTAAGCAAGTTATGGTGGGCTCCCAATAAGCTTAAAAAAGCTTCTTTGGACCCTCAATTTACTAAAGGACTGTACCTGCCTTATTGGACATTTGATGCACAACTTTCAGCTTCTTATACTGGACAGCGCGGAGAATACTATTATGAAACTCAGCGTTACAGAGATAGCAATGGCAAAACCCAAACACGGCAAGTTCGAAAAACACGCTGGTATCCGGCTTCAGGGAGCGTTTCTGGTTTTGTGGATGACACTTTAATAAAAGCATCCAAACAAAAGGCCGGTAGAATTCCGACTAAAATTGCACATTGGAATTTAAAAAAGTTACAGCCTTTCAATAGTGGTTTCCTTTCGGGATTTGTAACCGAAAAATATACCATCCCATTACAGCAAGGACATTTGTCTGCCAAAGGTGAAGCAAAACAAATCGCGGAGCGTTGGTGTAGGCAAGATATTGGTGGAGATACCCAAAGGGTGAGCAGTATGGATATGAATTTATCAGACGAAACCTTTAAACATATTTTATTGCCGATTTATGTCAGTGCATATCGGTACAAAGGCAAAGAATACAATTTTTACATCAATGGTGAGAACGGTCAAATCTCAGGAACAAGACCTTATAGTTTTTGGAAAATTTTCTTGGCCATTGTTTTTGCTATTTTGTTGATTTCCATTTTTGTATATTTTGGAAAAGGTTAATCAATATCAAAAATATCGGTCATGAAAAAAATGCTCCTGTTCTCCATAATAGTCGCTCTTAACTCTTGCATAAAACAACAAACTCCAAATGATTGGCAAGTTGTTCTAAAAACTGATAGAGATGGGAGTGTTCTAAAAGGGTCTAAAAAAGATTTGATGAACGCCATTAGAAATGGGCAGGATTTAAAAATTGGATGGGGCAGTAAAAGAGAGGATTTATCAATTGAGCATCTCTCTGTTCCTATTTGGTTGGCCATTCTCAGTGAAAAAGAAGTAATGGCTCATTTAGACCCACAAGTGTTGTCAAGTATTGATTGGGATAGTCTAAATGTGAATTACAAGGACTCTGATAAGTTACAACAGGAGTGGCGGGTTGTGCTTAGCACAAAAAGTAATTTTGATGCTGTCTGGTATGATAAAAAGGCAGATACACTAATTAGAAGGTGGCCCCAAAAACATATTATGACATGGTTTGCAAAAGGTGCTACGGACAAAAAAACAGTTCCTTTGTTTAACAAATCTTAAAGTCTTAGTGCACTTCTATAAGAATTACTACTTTTAAAACGTGTCAAAACGTCTATCACTAATATCTATTTTCGTTCTACTCAACATGGGTATAGGCCGAATGTTTCAAGAAAGTCTTGGTATGACCTGCTTTTCAGAACTATCAATTCTTGCTATAACCAGTTTCTTTTTTTGGAATGTTTCTGCCAAACAAATTAAAAAATGGGGCAATAAGTGGTCGATATCCTCATCAGGGAACAATATATTGGTTCAAGGTGGATTAGGTTTATCAGCTTCCGCTTTAAATATCGTTATTGGTCAGGTCTTGGTCGTTTTTTTAATGACCTCGGTGTACCAATGTACTTCACCAAGTTTTAATTTGTTAAACGCAAGCCTCACCAATAATATCGCGGTTAATCTACTTTGTTATTTTTTACTGTTGTTTTTCTTGGTTGACACCAATAAAAAAGATGCGCTGATTGAACAAAACGAGAATAGTGAGCACAATAGCCGTGTTTCGGTTTCCAAAAAAGGTTCTCAGTTTTTAATTAATCCCCAAGAAATTATTTATGTTGAAACCAGCAATAATTGCATCGTTCTTCATACGGAAAAAGGAAAATTTGTAAAATACCAAAGTCTCAAGTCTTTCTCTAAAATGCTCTGCCCAAAAACTTTTAAACGTGTTCATCGTTCGTACTTGGTAAATTCAGATTTGATAGAACACATCCAAAAGAATCATAATGGAGATGGAATGCTACATTTAAAAAATGGAGATGGTGTCAAGTTCAGCAGAACATACCATAGGTCCATCGCCAATATTTAGGATACTCCGCGACTCACCATTTTTTTGCCGCAGCTCACACAGCTAATTTATCTACCCCTACCTCAACACCCTAGTTTTGTTAGAAACTGGTTGAATCTATGCGCAATGTCATTATTATCACTTTCCTTGTTCACACTGGATTATTTTCACAAGAATATTTAAATACTATTGAGAGTATCCATAAAACAAATGAACAACTTACACTTGACGGCCTATTAAACGAAACTCTTTGGTCAGGTGCCAAAAGTTTTCCTTTTATAGAATGGCGGACAGATTGGGGCAAACCTGATAGTCTGACTACTCTTTTTATCACTTTTGATGATGATTACCTATATGTTGCTTTAGATGCCAAAGATCCACACCCAGAAAAAATAATAAGCAGAAACCTGGTGCGGGATGGCTGGTATGGTGATGACTACTTTGCATTTCAAATAGATCCCAATAGCACCAAAAAAAACGCCTTTGTTTTTAGTATTTACCCCTCGGGCAGTAGATATGATGATGCCATATACAATGACAATGTCCCTTTAGGCAATGCTCCATCAACACCTGCTTATGACATGCTCTGGGAAGGCAAAACCCAAATAACAGATGACGGTTGGCAAGCCGAGTATCGCATTCCTTTGTCTAATTTAAGGTTCGAAATCAGGAATGGAGAAGTACTTGGAGGCATCTCTGCACATCGTACAATCAATTATGAAAACAAGTTAATGGCATACCCAAAAGTACCTCAGAACATAACTGGTGGCAATAGCAAGCCCTCTTTAAAGAAGCCTGTTCGTTTTGTAGGATTGCAACCCAAAAAAGATTTGCAAATAACACCTTACCTACTGACTTCAACACAAAGTACATTTGAATTGAATGCAGCGGAAACTTCATATGAAAAAGATAATTTTAATGAGCTCGATGTTGGCTTGGATGTACGCTATGGAATTACTCCCAGTTTAACCTTGGACCTAACACTAAACACAGATTTTTCCCAAGTAGAAATCGATGATCAAATTGTTAATCTGGGCCGGGTTTCCATTTTCTTTCCTGAACGCAGAAAATTCTTTTTGCAACAATCAGGTCTTTTCGATTTTGATGTTGGCATTCTGTCCCAGTTATTTTACAGCAGAACCATTGGCATTAATAATGGGCGATTGACTCCCATTTTGGGTGGAGCAAAACTCACGGGGGAATTGGGGAATTGGGATATTGGATTACTTTCCTTACAAACCGAGGGAACTCAGATCAACAGCAATGCGTTGCCAACCGAAAACTTCTCTGTATTGCGTTTGCGCAGAAAAGTCTTCAACGATAGGTCGTTTATAGGTTTGATGGCTACTAATCGCATCCGTGAAGGATACATTAATACTGCATTGGGTATAGATGGTGTCATTAATATCTCTGAAGAAGATTTTATTATTACCTCTTTAGCTACCACTATAGATGGGGACAACTACTCTAATGCCAATTTTAATCTGACGAAAAATTCCCGATTCGCTTTTCAATATGCCAGGCGAAAACAAGACGGGTGGTTTGGCAGGGTCGCATATGAATACTCGGGAGAAAACTTTAATCCTGGAATGGGGTTTTTGTTACGCGAAAAACATCATAACTTTTATGCTGGAGTGAATCACGGTAAATTCAACTCCGATCAAGAAAAACATATGTTCCAATACCGACGTTGGATGCCCATAAATTCTGATATATATTTTACCACAGAATTTTCAGATGTCCTTACTTGGTATAATAGAAGCCAATGGACCGGTCGTTTTTTTAATAATGATCAGATTTCCTTTTTTGGACAGGTTCAGTATGAGTTTTTGCAAGAGCCATTACAATTCTCCAATGCCATTATCATTCCCCAAGGAGATTATTTTTACACTTATTTTGGGGCTTCTTATTCAAGTGCTTTTCAAAAAGCTTTAAAAATTCCTATTTCTGCTGAGTATGGAAGTTTTTTTGACGGTGAAAATTTACAGTTTGAACTGTCCCCAGAATGGAGCCTTAATGAGCACTTTACCTTAACTGGTTCTTGGCGAATAAACTACCTCAATTTCAATAACAGAAATGTGGATGAGTGGATCAATGTCCCACAACTTCGGCTAAACTGGGCATATGACCTGCACCTATCAGGAAGCATAACTGCGCAATATAATTCCATAAACAATCAAGTGTTTGCGAGCACACGTCTTAGATATAATTTTAAAGATGGACATAATCTATATGCGGTCTTTAATCAAGATTATAATACCGAAAGGAATCTATTTGAACCGATGCTTCCTAGGTTCAACAGCCAATTACTAACCGTAAAATATTTATACACCTTTTATTAATAGATCTTATGAAAAAAACAATTTTACTGTTATTGTTCCTTCTAATGTTCAGTGCATGTTCCGAAAAAAGTAAAAAAGACGTAACTGAAACTCCTATTCTAGAAAAAAAAGAATCGGGCATTGAGGGTGTTTGGGACTTAGTAAGTACCTATAGCTATGAGAACAACAAAGTTGTAGACACTTTTTATCTTCCGCCAAACCCAAGAATGGTAAAGTTTTTTTCCAAAACTAAATACATGTGGTCCCACAAGCCTAAGGATTCTCTAGAATGGCATGCCTATGGCACGTATGAACTGCTTGATGACACATTAGTATTGAAAAGGGAATATTGTTCTAAGACTATGGAAGATCACTCTCCAGAAGTCAAACTCAAATTAATACTAAAAAAAGACACTTTTCAACAAATACACTTTGACCCCAATGGCCAGGCCTTCTATGCAGAAAACTACAAACGAATAGAATAACAGACAATAATTACAATACCATGAGAAAACTACTATTTATATCAACGCTATTTTTAGTCTTGGCTTGCCAAAAAATGCCACAAGCACCAATTGCTCAGACCATAATCACGCCGGAGGACCAAGAAATTCTTAGAAATTTTAAGGAAGTCCTTTGGCCAAAAGCCTACCGTGAACAAGATACAGTTCTGTTAGACAAATTATTGGGTGAAGATTTTCAAATGGTCGATGCCAGCGGAGCTTGGACCAAAAAGACAGATGAGCTGGAATGGATTAAGCATAATGCCGCAAACTATGATTCTTTTCAATATGAAATAAAGCGATTTGATATTTTAGATAATGGAACCGCCATGATTTGTGGTACCGGACACATTTTAAACGATTCCATAGAAACAATATATCAATCAAGCAACATTCTAATAAAACGCAACGGGACATGGAAAGCAATTGCTTCACATGTATCTGGGATCAAGAAATTAGACTAGTAAGATTTCATAAATAATTCTTAAGCCTAAAGAGATTGACAGTTTTACTGCTTCCTTTCTTTACTTTTCGCTTACTATTTAAACAAAAAAATGAAAACAATAGGCGCCCTGGCTTTTGTAGTTTTACTATTTTATGGATGTACGAGCGAACTTAAGGAGAGTGAAATACTGAAAAGAATCGAAGAACATTATACAAATGATAAGAACTCGAAAGGCATTACAATTTCTTATGAACGCATTAACTTTAATCCCTATCAAAGTTTCGACTTTAGGTCTCCCGATAGTTTAACCTCTAAAAACACCATTACGATTTCCGATAACTCTTTTTTTGCCGAACGATGGGTATTCTTTCCTGGCGGTTTTAATTTTGGGTTAAAAGAATTTCAACAAAATTCTCTGGGATATCTATATGACTTAAATGGTATTCTTATGGGAAAAAGAGCCATACCACAGGATAAAGAAAGAATTAATGAAGTTAGAGATGAACTTGAAAAAATTATAGATTATAAATTTTCTCAAAGCCTCTTTTCCGAACAAAACAAAATTCTACTGGACAGTCTAGATCTAAAAAACAACTCGGTATCCCTAATTAAAATAAATGATGCAAAAGACAGCTTGTGGATAACCTTTCAAATAAATCCAATTGCATTAAAAAGTGTAATCTCCCATTCAAAAAAAGAAAAATGGGTATTCAGTAGTTTTACAGAAAATGATGGAATCGTATTTTTAGAAGATATTGATTATTATAAAAATGGCACGCTTAAGCATATCTATAGTATCAAAAATATTTCAGAAATAGAAAGTATGCCTGAAAAAGAGCTTTCCATTCCTGACGGTATAACTATCTATGAGACAATTACCAAAGAACCCGAAATTCAGGAAATTGCTCCTGATTTATATTTAATAACCCCTATCGCTGAGGACAGGAATGTCCTTTTCACAATAAATAGAGATAACATAACTGTTTTTGGTGCTCCCCTTTCAGATCGATTTTCCAATCAGGTTATAGAACTAATTAAAAATAACTTTCCAGACAAAAACATTGAATCTGTTTACGTTACGCATGCACACAGCGATCACATTGGCGGTTTAGGAGCTTATGTAAAAATAGGTGCTTCTATTTTAACAGATTCTTTCAGCATTGAAACTATAAAAAGCTTTCCTAGGTTTAAGGGTCAGATTGACTCCTTTGTTTTTGAACCTATTAAAAACAGGGAAAAAAGAGGCAGCAATACACAATTCTTTGTCATAGATAATTCGCATTGTAAGAGTCAGGGATTTGTTTATTTTAAAAATGGTCAAACTATCTATCAGGGAGATTTCCTAGAGATTCCGGAAGACAATACTCTTCCAACATACTTACCATTGACAACCCTAGAATTCTATGATTTTGTCAATAAAGAAAAGTTGAGTATTAAAAGAATAATAGCGCATCATAGAAATAACCATATTACCATGGAAACCTTTAAAAATTATTATTCAAAATTTAATTAATGTTAATAATTCATAAATTATTTCCAAGCCTTTTATTTTGCTTTTTTACTTGGTCTCTTTCAAGCCAAAGGCAGGTTGAGCAATTTTTGCCTGATTTCTTTTCAAGCTATTCCAATGTGCGGGATATTGCCATTGCACCAAGTGGTGAAGAAATCTATTTCACTCTAGATAGTTATAAAAGCGAAATTGGGTCAATCGCCTACATCCAAAAACAGAAAGCAGGTTGGAGCAAGCCAGAAATCGTCTCTTTTTCTGGAAATTACCGCGATTTGGAACCAGCATTTTCAGCAGATGGAAAAACGTTATATTTTTCTTCCAATCGCCCGGTTCACAAAGATTCTATAGCTGTTGGAAATTACAATATTTGGAAAATCAATCGTGAAGAAGATGGGTGGTCTTCGGTCATGGTTTTGGGGCCAGAGGTAAACACAGAACATAATGAGTTCTACCCATCGGTAGCCGCAAATGGAAATTTATATTTTACTTCTGACCGCCCAACAGAGATTGGCAGAGAAAATATTTATGTGAGCGATTATGACAATGGTCTCCTTAAGAAAGCTATACCCCTTGGTAAAGGCGTAAACTCAAAATATTATGAATTCAATGCTTTCGTAGCACCTGATGAAAGCTTTTTGCTATTTAGTGCCATACGGCCCAATGAAGGAATGGGCGGAGGTGATTTATACATTAGCTTAAATGAAAATGGCTGGCAAAAAGCTCAACCACTAAATTTGGTCAACACCCCTTTTCTCGATTTTTGTCCTTTTGTAGATGTAAAAACAGGTCAACTTTACTTCACAAGTCAAAAAACAGAAATCAAATCCTCTTATGGAAATCCCTTACGAGCTGATTTTTTTTCGGACCTCAAAGATTCTAAGTTACCCAAGGGGTTGAATCGAATATATACCATTGATTTTCAAAAAACCTTACCTAAGAAATGATATGAAAATTTTGCGTAATCTGTTTTTGCTCTTTTGCACGTTTATTCATTGGCAATGTCTTAATGCGCAGAAAGAGAGCGATCAAAATTACACTTTGTTATCTGAGCATTTAGGGGAAAATAGGATAATACAGATTCATGTTCCCAAAAGTTATAATAATACCGATAGAGCTTACCCTGTTCTCTTCGTTTTAGATGGCGAATATATTTTTGATTATGCGAAAGGAATCGCCAGCTTTCTGAGCAATGATTTTGGTTTTCATCCGGAAATGATTGTCATAGGTATTCCAAATACAGATAGAAATCGGGACTTATTTGTCGATTTGAAACCTGAGGGAGCCTATCACAATTTCGTAAGTTTTATAGAGGAGGAACTTCTTCCTTACATTAGTAAAAACTACCGCACTAACACATTCAAAATATTATATGGATGGTCGTCAGGCTCAAGTTTGGCCAATTACATTTTTGTAAAAAATCCAAGCTTGTTCAGAGGCTATATTTTATCCGGCGTAGGTATTGGTCCAAAAACAGAAGCTTTCATTAAAAAAGAATTGAAATCAAATGCCTATGAAAGAATCCGGTTTTTTGCCTCAACCGAGGGTAATAGTTTTAGGACTTCTGCCCTTAAAAAAATGAGCAACTTATCGAAATGAAAAAACCACAAGGGCTGGAAAAGAAGTTTCACACATATGATCAATTGAATCATACGGAAGTTTTGTCCCAGGGACTATACGATGGCCTAAAATTCGTTTTTAAGGATTTTTATATTTCGGATTCCATCAGTACAAAAGGAGCCGAGGCCACAATTTCCTATTACAAAAACTTGAATAAGAAATATGGTTTCAACACTCCTGTTCCGGTAGGAGCAATTAACGAAACTTGTGCTAAACTACTTGAAAAAAAACTAGCGAAAGAAGCTATCGCATTAATAATACACGGTATAAAAGTGCACCCAAATAACTTTGCTTTAATAGGAATTAAAGGTGAAATTCATCAATATCTTAATGAGCCCAAAATGGCAGTTGATCACTATAAAAAGGCTTCACTATTGGCACAAGAAGCCATTGTTAAAAACAAGTACAAGGTTTTGCTCGAAAATATCATGCTTCATTAAAAAAGTTAAAATGTACAGGGCGCTAGAATTTGTTTGCCAATGTGGTTTAACAAAATTTTAAAAAGGCAAGCCCAAATTATCGAGTAATTTGGAAAAAACAACATATAAGATGAAAACAATTCAATGGATTTTCTTTTTGTTATCACTTTCGATATATGCCCAGACTCCCTATAACTTAATAAACTTGACTTTTGAAAAAGACCTTATTCCGGAGGGTATTGCAGTGAATGCTCATTCAGGAAAACTCTTCATAAATAGTCTTAAGCATGATAAGATAGTTCAATCCAACCTTGATGGCACCGATGCAAAAGATTTTATCCAAAGTCATGAGCATGGGTATTTAGCAGGATTTGGAATGACTATAAAAGGTAATATATTGTATGCTTTGGGAAATAGTCTTCCAAAGGAAAACAACACCTCCATTCTTCTTTTGCTAGATGTAACTACCGGGAATTTAATCAAATCCTATCCGCTTAACCATCCCGAATTTATGTATCTAAATGATATTGCCATAAGTAAACATGGAAAAGTGTTCATTACAGACTCTGAAACCAACAACATATACACAATAAACAAATCTAGCGATGGTTTAGAAGTATTTTACTCTAACAATGAGATTAAGCATTCTAACGGAATAGCCATTTCTGATGATGATGAGTATCTTTATTTTGCCTCCTACACCAGTGGCATTAGAGTTTTAGATATTGCTGCGCAAAAATTGGTGAACCAACCCAATGAACATAAAGGCATTGATGGAATGAAATTTTATAAAAACAGTCTAGTGGCAATTGTTAATACGAAAAGGAATCGCTCAGAAAACGGGGTTTATCAATTTACTTTAAGCGAAGGAAGTTCAAAGGTTCTTGATAGTAAAAAATTGCTGGATTTAAGGCGGGAATCTGATATTCCCACAACTTTTGATTTGGTCGAAGACACCATCTACTTTATAGCTGATTCTCAAATGGACATCCTAAATCAGGAAACTCTTGAGATTATCGATGCTTCAAAACTGGATAATTACCAATTGATAGTTCAAAAACTTTAGCAAAAAAAAACGAAATGAAATCAAATACTTCTTTTTTCGGTCTTTTCTTTTTGATGTTGTGCTCGCAATTTTTGGTCGCCCAAAATCAAGAAAAAAATACGGTTTTATCAAAAAATTACTGTACAGAAATTGGACGCTTTGATTTACTTATTGATAATGACGAAGTAGCGGGGTCCTATCTCTTAATCCATAAAAATGCTTTGGGCGGAGTATGGGGAAGGTTAAAGGATACTATCATGACCGGTAGGTGGCACGACGCAGATGGAAAGGGCGACATAATTATGACTTTTTCCAAAGATTTCTCCTTTTTTACCGCAGATTATCGAAGTGATGATGAACCAGAAAAATGGTATAAAAATTCTTGGCACGGAGCTATAAGACCCAATAGCAATAATTCCTTTGATTTTAACAACAAAACCTATCGATGTGAGTAGTTCAAAACCCATTTTTTTTGCAGTAATTCTTACTATTATGAGTTGTAGGCAGGGACAAAATCCTGAAAGTGTTCCTCCAGAACATTTGGACAAAGGTGCTTTTTTTGGAGTAGTTCCTTCAGAGAAGCCGCAACTTTTGGCCCCTGAACTCTTGGCCTCACCTGTAACAGAATACAACGGCACCTTTTCCCCTGATGGAACGGAATTTTACTACACTACTGATATTCCTGAAAATGCTTATATCACCTTTACCAAATTACAAACGGATAGTACGTGGAGTATCCCTAAAATTGCTTCATTTTCCGGAGAATTTTCAGATTATGACCCTCTTTTTTCTCCTAATGGAAATCGAATTTACTTTAGTTCAAGTAGACCTAAAGGAGACAATGAAAACAGCAAGATTTGGTATGTGGAACGCCAAGGTTCCACATGGAGTGAACCAGTTCGTGTTATCTTAACTGGAGAAGAAAACAATGAATATTACAGCTCACTGACCAACGACGGAAGACTTTATTTTAATATCTGGTCCAAAGGTGATATCTACAAAGCTACCCCCACTGATTCTACATATACTATTGAAATACTTCCTGAAATTATCAACTCTGGCAAAGATAAAGGGGACCCTTTTATTGACCCAAAAGAAGAATACTTAATTTTTAGGGGGTACGACGACACCTTTGGGCGCGGTGATCTCTATATTTCCTTCAATATAAATGGTGAATGGAGCGCTCCAGAAAATCTTGGGGAACCTATTAATTCAAAAGCACATGAAATGTGCCCATGGGTAAGTCAAGACGGAAAACTTTTTGTGTTTGCTAGCGGACGTATCAACCAAAAGCTTCAAACTGCTCCTCTTGATTCTATTAATAAGGTACATGAAGTATATAACTCTTATGACAATGGACAATTGAATTTGTATTACACCTCAACCAATTTCATCCAGAAGCTAAAAGAAAAACATCTTACGGATTAATCCAAAAACTCTAAACATACTGGGCTTGGCAATGCAGTTTCATTTAAAAACTCCAGTGTTCCACTTTCTGTATCACGTGTAAAAATGGTAATATTATTGCTTCTCTGATTGGCTACCAACAGGAAGTTCCCACTTGGGTCAATAGAAAAGTTCCGTGGCCAATCGCCTTTGACTGATTCGCGGCCAACCAATTGTAACTTTCCCGTTGTTTGATCTACTTTAAAAATGACTATTGTATTTTCTCCACGGTTAGAACCGTATAAAAATTTACCATCAGCAGATAAATGAATATCAGCACAAAAGTTTTCGCCATTAAAAGAAGCATCTAAAGTGCTTTTGGTTTCTAGTTCTAAATAATTTCCATTTTCACTTTTTTGAAAAATGGTAATCGTAGAATTTAATTCATTAATGACATATAGGAATTCATTTTTCTTGCTGAACACAAAATGCCTTGAGCCAGCGCCATTGGGTAAATCCAGTGAAGCTTGTCCTGCAATAACGAACTGACCTTTTTGGTTTTGATAACGTTTTATGGCATCCAGTCCCAAGTCTGATACAAGCAGACCTTCTGAAGAAAATTTTGCCATATGGGTATGAGCTATTTTGACTGTATCCAGCACTTTATGATCAATTAGTTGTGGATTGCTTTTTAATGTTCCGTCATCTTCCAATTCAAAAATGGAGAGATTTCCTCCCGTATAATTTGAGACGGCCAAGTATCCATCATCTGATAGCGAAACATGACAGGGATGTGCGCCTCCTGTACCCATGCTGTTCTGAAGCTCTAGAAGTCCGTCCTTCAATTTAAAAGCAGTCACTCCACCTCCCAAACTATCAAAATCTGCAGTTTCCTGTACCGCATATAGGTTTGTTTGGTCTTTGGATATTTTCAAAAAAGAGGGGTTTGGCAATACCGCCGCCAAGCTCTTTTCCTCAAGTGTTCCTGAACTGGAATTAAAAATAAAGCGATAGATTCCCTCACTTTCGCCATCGGTATAGGTTCCCACAAATAAGGGATATGTTTTTGCCACTTGCTTTTTTTCGGAACAACCCATTAAAATCAATAAAGAAATGCTAAAAACTAAATATAAAAACTTCATTTGCCAAAAGGTCTTTTGCTAAAAATAGTAACTAAATGTGACATGTAAATTTTCTTTGTCTCCTTCTTTATATTTTTGAAGAGTGGATAAGGATACCGTAATATTGATTTTAAGTTCTTTGGGCATTGCCCAGGCACTTTTTCTTTCATTTTATCTCTTAACCCTCAAAAAGGGAAATAGAAATGCGAACATTTTTTTGGCACTGGCTATTTTTGGTTTGACCATCCGCATTGGCAAGTCCATACTTAATGTGCATTTGAATTTGGAACCTTGGCAGCGCAATGTGGGGCTTTCTGGCATTTTGTTGACCGGCCCATTCTTATGGCTTTATGGTAAAGTGTTGCTAAGTGCGCAAAAAAAAATCGATTTTAAGGATTACATTCATATTATTCCATTTGTTTTGTTTGTCTTTTTATGCACTATTATTCCCAACGACGGCCGTCCAATCTCTTATGTTATTTATCTTACAGTATTTGCTCATTTGGCAGCTTATATTGTTTTCTCTTCTCAAGTATTCTATAAGCATAGAACAAAAGTGCATCCGCAGCGGGCCTCGTGGTATAGAAATCTGGTTATAGGGGTTGCCTTGATCTGGCTTTTTTATATGGGTAACCTTGCAGGTTTGTTCCCCCTTTACATTGGTGGTGCTGTATTTTTCTCTGTATTGATTTATATTTTCTCTTTTCTTTTTTTGCAGAAACATGCTTTTCAATTGGGAAAGTACAACACCTCTTCTTTAGACAAATCTGCCTCGGAAGAGCTTTTGGATGCCATAAAAAAACTCTTTGCCAAAGAGGAGGTTTTTTTGGACAATACCGTTTCACTTGAAACCATTGCCGAAAAGTTGAACGTCTCTGCCAGAAAATTATCTCAGGCCATAAATGAAAACGAGAATAAGAATTTCTCTGACTTTGTAAATGGATATAGGGTTGAAAAAGCAAAAATGCTGTTGACGGATTCAAAGTATAACAAAGAAAAAATAGTTGCCATAGCGTATGATTGTGGTTTTAGCAATGCCACATCCTTTAACTTGGCCTTTAAGGCTAAAACACTATTGACACCATCTCAATACCGAAAAGAATTTGGAACAGCCTAGCTTCTTTTCGTCTTAAAAAACACGTTTCTTAAAGGATTATAGTTTCAGTTTTTCATCATTTGTATAAAAATAACAGTGATGAACAAATTGATGATTCCTTTAATGATGCTTTTGATAGGTTGTTCGCAAAACCAGAAATCTTCCACTTCAAAAGAGATTCCGCCTACTCTCCCTACCAAACACATTGTTATGGATAGTCTTAATCATCCTTGGAGCATGGCATTCATATCAAATGAGGAAGCTCTAGTTTCAGAAAAAGATGGACATCTTCTGCGCATCAATCTTAACTCAAAAGAAAAACGAATCATCAAAGGGTTTCCAACCGATTTAACCGATAGCATACGTGCTATTCATTTTGGGGACAATTCGGGGATTTTTGAGGTGCTTGTTGATCCTGGTTTTGTGAACAATAAGTGGGTCTATGTTTCCTATGCAGCTAAAAAAAAGGGGGTAGGCACTACCACAAAAGTTGTAAGGGCTCAGTTGAACAAAGACTCTCTTATTAACCATCAAATCCTGCTTGAAGCAAACCCCTTTACAAGAGAATATTATCATTATGGTGGTGGTATGACCTTTGGTCCAGATGGCAAACTATACATCACCATTGGTGAACGTCTTTTCTGGGAAAAAGATGAGCCTGAAATACCAATTGCACAAGATGTTACGGATAAACGAGGAAAAATATATCGCATTAATCCTGATGGCAGTATTCCAGATGACAATCCTGATTTTGGTCCAAACGCCGTACCAGGCTTGTATGCGATAGGTATACGTGCAGCACAAGGAATAACCGTAGAACCTAAAACGGGTAATATTTGGTTTAGCGAACATGGCACTATTCAAGGTGACGAAATCAATATCTTAAAAGCCAAGGCAAATTACGGGTGGCCCAATGTAACCTCAGGGAAATTGCGTAGTCAAGATTATACTCCACCAAAACTTGAAGATGTGACCTTTACACCTCCTGTTTGGTATTGGCACCATACCGTGGCTCCAACAGGGCTTACTTTTTACACGGGCGATGAATTCCCCCAATGGGAGAATAATTTAATTGTTCCCGGTTTATCCCGTGGAAGTCTATGGCGATTTCGTATAGAAAATGAAGTTATAAAAAGTGCCGAAGAACTGTTTATAGACGACCGTGTTCGCATACGTAAAGTAAGACAAAGTCCAGATGGAAAACTATACATCCTTACCGATGAGGATAATGGAAAACTTATTCAAATTAAAGCGCAATAAATCATCAATTCTAAACTTTATAACATATGAAAACACAATTTTTGACTTTTACACTTCTATTTCTATCGCTCTTTTTATCAGCACAATCTGAAGAGGAGGCCATTAAGCAAACACTTCAAAATTATATTGATGGTTCATCTTATAACAATCAGGAACTTATTCAATCAGCTTTTTATGAAGGTGCTGAGCTGTTTCTCTCCAAAAAAGACCAAGAATTATGGGTTTTATCCCCTGAGGAATATGCCAACTTGTTTAAGAATAGAGAACAAGGGAAGTTTAATGGTAGGAATGGCAAAATACTGATGGTTGATTATGCAAACAACATCGCATCTGCCAAAGCGGAAATCCTGATCCCTAAACAGAATCTAAAGTTTATAGACATCTTCCTATTGAAAAAACTTGATGATAAATGGAAAATCATCAGCAAAGCGGCAACTCAAATTAAGTGATAAAAGTTATTGTCCTGCAGATACTTGAAGCTTCGTTTTTACTTCTTTACCTAAATAAATTCCAGTAACTATTGTTGCTAAAACATCAGCAATTGGAAATGACAACCAAACTCCCAATTCTCCCAAAAAACTTGGGAGAATCAAAATAAGCGGAATAAAAAAGAATCCTTGTCGTGTTAGGGTCAAAAGCAAGGCAGGGATTGCTTTTCCCACAGCTTGAAAATAGGCAGCCCCAATCAATTGTAAAGCTATAATAGGTGTTGCCGCAAAGACCCATCGCATAGCTGCAGGAGCATGTTCCAGTACAAATGCATTGGTTATTAGTTCCTCAGCTGGCAAGTCCTTCCTACTGCTTAGGAACAAAGATGTTATTGCCTCTGGAAAGACCATCAACCCTATAAATACGAGTGTAGCCACCAATGCCGCGTACTTAATGGCTGTATAAATGGATTCTTTAACGCGGTCATATTTTAAAGCACCATAATTAAATCCTGCAATCGGTAAAAACCCTTGGGTAACACCAAAAACAGGAAAGAGTGCAAACATGAGCATTCTGCCTATTATAGCGTACACAGCAACCATGGCCTCCCCTCCCAAATTGAACAGAATATTGTTCATTAACAAATAGGTAATACTGGTGACCGCTTGTCTTGCCAAGGTTACAAAACCAAGAGAGCCAATTTCTTTTAAAATTGGCATGTTCAATCCAAAATGGGATAGGCTTATTTTTAGTTCCGAATTCTTGGAAAGAAAAAAATAGAAGATGTAGCCAAAACAGAGCAGGTAACCAACAGTTGTTGCCCATGCCGCACCATGCATTCCCCAGTCAAAAACATAGATAAAGATATAATCCATGAGCAGGTTCCCAACGGAAGGAATAATCATGGCTATCATAGCAAATTTTGGTTTCCCTTCGGCCCTAATAACAGTATTGCCCATCATACAAAGTGCTAAAAAAGGCACCCCGTATAAAATGATGGTATAATAAATTTTTGCAGGAGCAAATATGGTTCCCTTACCGCCAAAGGCTGGTATAAGATCATCTACAAAGTATAGCCCCAAAGCCACCATACTGATAGTCACCAAAAGGGTCAGTGTAATCTGGTTTCCAAAAGTTTTAAGGGCTTTTTCCTTATTTTCAGCTCCCAGTGCCCTAGAAATTATGCTGGAACCGCCAATACCGATTGCCATTCCCAATGCGGCAATAAAAAAAGATACGGGCAAAACAACATTAATGGCGGCTATGGCAATGGAGCCAATCCAATTTCCTACGAAAATGGAATCCACCAAAACATTCAGGGACATCACTAAAATTCCTATGGAAGCGGGTACCGCTTGCTTGATCAGTAATTTACCAATCGGCTCTGTTCCTAATTGATCAGAGGATACTTTTGCCATCTACACGGGCAGGGTTTCTTTGGACTGCCAATCATTGACCCATTTGGCCATTAGCTTCACCCATTCCTCATTATCATTTAGACAAGGGATGTGAATATAGGATTCGCCGCCGGCTTCCATAAATTGGTCCTTTCCTTCCATTGCAATTTCTTCCAACGTCTCCAAACAATCAGAGACAAATGCTGGGGTAATCACTGCCAATTTTGTCTTTCCTTCTTTTGCCAAACGTTCAAATTCAAAATCGGTGAAGGGTTTTAGCCATGGATCGTTGGGCAACCTAGATTGAAAAGAAATACTGGTTTTATCCTCTGGCAATCCTAAAAAGGTTTTTACTTTTTCAGTAGTGTCAAAACATTGGTGGCGATAACATGTATGGTGTGCCACAGAATTTGTTTTGCAACAGCTGCTATCTATTTTACAATGAAATTTTGTTGGATCCGATTTTCTAATATGACGTTCCGGAATACCATGATATGAGAACAAAACATGGTCGTAATCAAAACCCTCAAGTCCTTTTTCAATACTTTTTGAAAGCACTTCAATATAGTCAGGATTGTTATAAAAAGCCGGCAAGGTGGTAATCTGCATTTCTGGAAAATGCGTAGTCTGCACTTCCATAGTTTTAACCACAACGGTTTCAAAAGAGCTCATTGCATATTGCGGGTACAAAGGAACCAACAGTACCTCATCCACTCCTTTATCTTTTAATTCTTGTAACGCATTTTTAATGGTCATGGAGCCATAACGCATTCCAAGGGCAACGGGCATTTCGGTCTGGTCCTTTACTTTTTCAGTAAATCGTTCCGAGATAACAATCAATGGAGAACCTTCTTCCCACCAAATTTTGGAATACGCTTCCGCAGATTTTTTTGGGCGCGTCTGTAATATGATTCCTCTAACAATGATATTTCGCAACCAGTTGGGAACATCAATAACCCTCTCGTCCATCAAAAATTCATCCAAGTACGGTTTTACATCTTTTGCGGTTGGACTATCTGGAGAACCCAAATTAACCAATAACACTCCTTTCATAGCAATTTGTTAAGAGCAGTAAAAATACTACTTGAATATAAGATGATAGGTACAGAATCAAAATACTTTATTTATACTCCTATAGAGAAGTTCAATTTAATTAATTCATTGGTGCTATCTTGTTGTTGGACGAAAAATCTGTAATGCAAAACGTTATTTTCTATACTTTATCCCATAGTAAGATTCAACGTGAATACCTGGACTTTATGAAGCTCTTCAAATTTTTATCGGCATTGACTTTCCTTTTTTTATGCATCAACTGTTCTAAAAGTGAAACTCCTTCGCCTATGCCAGACCCAGATGTGGGTGGAGAGGAAGAGCCAACTCAGCCTCCTACTCCAGAAGAACCAATAAGCGAAATTTATTTTACCTTTCATATTGATGAATCCATAGATACAGATGATAATCAGGATGATTGGATAGTTTTACATGATAATAAAGGGGATTTACTCGATTATAGACCTTTTGAATCAACAGAAAGCTTGGTTTTTGAGAAACGCTCCGATAGTATTACAAATGATTTTTCCGTTTCGTTGGTAAAAATCCAGTTTCTTGCATCCGACCCTTGTATTGGAGATGTATGGCATAATATTGTAACATATCCCGGGATAGCAAAAGGAAGTGTATGGAATTACTCAAAAAAACCTATAAACAATGTGTCCCCAGAAAAAATTGGTGAATTTAATCTAGAGGTAGCTGACATTACTGGAAGTGACACTTCTTGGATTCTTGATCATAATTTTCTGTCGATATCAAAGTTTGGAATTTATGGAGGCGATGGGTCTTCCGCCGCTAACACCAATGGAACCGTGACATTACAACGCAATGGGCTTTCTCTGTATGAAAATAATAGTCCATATTTAATGTCAATAATGGACGAAGGGCTAAATTTAAAATTTTTGATAGCCCAACTATTGATGAGTCCTTAAGTTTTAACTTTAATGAATTTGAAGCATTTGACTCATATTTGCATCTTCCTGCTTTACCCCCAAATACGGGAAACAAGATTCGGTTACTAGGACAGAACAAAGATATTGCCAATAGCCATGACAAAGGTTTTCTTTTGCAAGAACTTTTTAATTCTAACATTCAATCTCCCATTCCTTTGGGTTTTTTAAATCAATTTGACTATTACAAAACCTTTTTTGAAATACATTTTGAAAATTATGAATACCACTACAATCGAAATGGCAATAAGCCAGAAATAAACATCCCAGATTACCCAAGCATGGCAATAATAAATTCTGATATCACAAATTTTGATTTTCAAATCAACCTTGAATATAAAAAAAAGGTGAACAATTGGATAAAGCGATCCGACACTCAGAGTTGTTCTTATACTTGGTGGCAAGTGCATTCAACTAAAGACAACTATCCTATTGGAATAGGCTTGCCTGCAGCTATTATGGAACAATATCCTTTATTGCTGCTTGAAGAGGCCAAACTGGAATCCTCGAAGTTTTATATAAATTCCGATTCATATGATACGTTCATTGAAAATGAATTCATTATTCCTTCTGAGCAAGCATTGAGGGATGATTTTATTGAAGAATGGATTACCCTTTTCCATAACGAATAGTTTTTCTTATCCTTAAATCTTGGTTCTTATATTTGATATATGAAAACACCTCTATTTATCAAGAGTTAAATTAGTTCAGCAGTAAAATGAATAATATATCGATACTCCTTTTATTTCTCCATACAGCTGTAATGAATGCGCAACTCATAAGCTCTTCTCCTACAGACAAATCTCTCTTTGATGCTAAAATCCTGGAGCTCCAAAAGTTAAATGTCTCTGAAATGGACAATTCTGTTGTAGACATCGGTAAATCATTTTTAGACACTCCATACGTTGAAAAAACATTGGAAATAGGCGACACAGAAACTCTGGTTGTCAACTTAAGGGGGTTTGATTGCACCACCTATGTTGAGAATGTTTTGGCCTTTGGTCTATTACTCCAAAATAATCAAACTGACTTTGAGGGTTTTACCAAAAACCTTGAAACCATTCGGTATAGAAATAGTGTTTTAGATGGTTACCCTTCTCGTTTACATTATTTTACAGAATGGATTAGAAACAATGAACAAAAGGGACTTGTTAAAAACATCACTGTAGAACTTGATGGTATTGAGACGAACAAATCCATCAATTTTATGGGTACCCATAGAGCATTGTACCCTTTTTTGAAAGATGACGAAAACTACGAGGCCATTCAAGCTGTTGAAATAGAACTTGCCAAAGAAAGCCTTTGTATCCTACCTCAGGATAAAATTGAAAGCAAGGAACATTTGATTCAATCTGGAGATATTATTGCACTTGCCACATCTATTAAAGGGTTAGATGTAACCCATACCGGATTTGCCATTAAACAAAATGGAAGAATACATCTACTTCATGCTTCCAGTTCCGGGTCTGTTAGAATAACCGAAGAACCATTAGTTGATTATTTAAAAAAAATCAAAAGTAATATTGGTATCATTGTGGCAAGACCTACTCTACTTTCTCCCTAAGCACCATTCAATACCACCTAGTAGATGTTGTCTAAAATCAGGCTCATCAAAAGAAGTTTCTGTGTGGCCGCCTCCGGTATAAAAAGCTCTTCCACCGTCAAATTCATGATACCAAGCTATAGGATGATTTTCGCCATTAGTTCCTCCTTCATAACTTTTTTCATCTAAATTAAGTAAGACAGAAACGTTGGGGTTTAGGTTTTTGTAATTGTACCATTCATCCGTACGCATCCAAGAATCAGAAAGATGATTGGTAGAACTATGTTCTTTATTCAGTACATCTATCTTAGCTTCATGCACACCGGGAGGATGGCTATCAAAATAACCACCAACCAATTTGCCATACCACGGCCAATCGTATTCCGTATCTGCCGCAGCATGAATCCCTAGAAAGCTTCCACCACCTTTAATATAATTTTCAAACGCCACTTGTTGGGTGTTATCCAAAACTTCCAATGTAGTACTAAGAAAAACCACCAATTTGTAATTTTTCAAGTTTTGGGGATTAAAGTCCGAAGACGTCTCCGTTTGTAGTACAATAAAACCATTCTCTCTACCCAATTGCCTTAGTGTTCTAACCCCTTTTTCTATGGATTCATGACGATAACCGGTAGTCTTGCTAAAGATCAAAACTAGCTCTGGGGTCTTTGGGGTACTCTCTGTTTTTGAGTCATCCTGGGCATTAATAAATAGTGTTGAACAAAGGGCAAACAAGAATAGTCTAATAGGTTTCATCAAAAGGGTTTTAAACATTTGAAGTTAAATATTTTTTTGGTGTTGTTCCATATTTCTTTTTGAAAGAAGCAATAAAATGACTGGCGGTGCTATAGCCTACCCTAAGGCCAACCTCATTTACGTTATGGCTTCCAGTTTCAAGCATTTTTCTAGCGTATTCCATTTTATAGTCAAACAAAAAACCATAAACCGAATCGCCATAAATCTGTTTGAACCCCTCTTTCAACTTCTTTAAACTTAATCCTATTTCTTTTGAAAGTTCATTCAATGTTGGTGGTTCCACCATTCTGGAAATCATGATCTCCTTGGCCATTTTTATACGGCGCACATTATCTTCATCTGCCAAGAAAGGGCATTGTTCCAAATCTGCATCCTTGGTTTTATTAAAATACAGCGAGATCAGTTCATATACTTTCCCTCTTACGTACAATTCTTTAATGGATGGATGCAGATTATAGTTCATTAATTGACTCAATACTACTGCAATTGCAGGGGAAACAACTTCTTGGGAATAGTATTTTTTTTCTTTATTGTCTTCGCTCAAAAATGGAATGTAATTGGCCTCATTGGAAAAAAGAGAATGAAACTTTCTAATGGTCATGATAACAGATAACAACCAGGTGTTAGGGGAAACATTCAAATTTAATGGCAAATCTTTCTGCGTATTGTACAACAAAAGGGAGTTCTCTTCAGATACTTCCAATGCATAATGTCCATGATTAAAATTAAACCGAGATCCACCCTTCAGACAAAAATGAAATTGAATAAATGAGCTGTCAATTTCCCGTTCAATAACATTAATTTCTTCTGTATCGTTCTGAATTTTAAGTATATAAAACCCATCTTCCACTAAAATTTCCTCATACGAACCTTTGGCGACATTTTCCATTGCTTAATGCTGTTTTTTAAAGCAATTAATTCTATTTAGAATGACTCTAAATTGTTTTTGCTAATTCAAATTTACCAATAAAAGCAGTGTTTTTGAAGTATTTAGTCAAAAAGTGACCATAATTGTGCAAAGGCTGTTATTTATAGTTCCGCTAGCGTTATTTTTTAAAATATAGTGCCCCTATTTTTGTGACACGATTTTTATCCTTTATGAGGAGTTACCACATTTCAAAACATAATTCTTTTTACGCCATAGGGCTAAGCTACAAGAAAGCAGATGCCGAAGTAAGAGGAAAGTTCAGTCTAGATGTTCCAGCAATAGATTGCATTATGGTTCAAGCTAAGGAGCAGGGCGTAGATGGTCTTTTGGTAATCTCCACTTGTAACCGGACCGAACTATACGGTTTTGCGCAACACCCGTTTCAACTTATTAAATTGCTTTGTGATCAAACTGCGGGTAATGTTGAGGAGTTTCAAGAGGTTGCTTATGTTTACAAAAACCATGATGCAATTTCGCATATGTTTAAAGTGGGCACTGGCTTGGACAGTCAAATTTTGGGTGACTTTGAAATCATCAGTCAAATCAAGCAAGGTTTTTATCGCTCCAAAAAGCAGGATATGGCAAATCCGTTTATCGAGCGCCTGTGCAACGCTGTTATCCAAGCAAGCAAACGCATTAAAAACGAAACCGAATTATCTTCTGGTGCCACATCTGTTGCTTTTGCCTCAGTCAAATATATCTTAAATACAATTTCAGATATCTCTGAAAAGAACATTTTACTTTTTGGGACTGGAAAAATAGGAAGGAACACTTGCGAAAACCTCATCAAACATTCTAAAAACTCCCATATTACTTTAATTAATAGAACTCGGGAAAAAGCTGAGGCCATTGCGGGGAAATTTGATTTAACCGTAAAAGATTATGGTGATTTACAAACGGAGATTAGAAAAGCTGATATTCTTGTTGTAGCTACAGGAGCTCAATTGCCCACAATTTCCAAAGCATTGATCTATCCAAAAAAGCCATTGCTCATTTTAGATCTTTCGGTCCCAAAAAACGTATCGGATGATGTTTTGGAATTAGACAATGTATCCTTGGTCCACTTGGACCAACTTTCTCAAATTACAGATGATACCCTAACCAAAAGAAAAGAATTTGTTCCCAAAGCGGAGGCTATTATTGAGCAGGTTAGAAAAGAGTTTTTGAAATGGTTAGAAACTAGAAAATTTGCCCCGGTAATTAACGCGCTTAAAGAGAAACTTAAAACGATGAAGGCTGAAGAAATTGACTTTCATTCAAAAAAATTATCCGATTTTAACCAAGATCAAGCAGAAATTATCTCGGAAAGAATTATTCAAAAAATTACAAAACAGTTTGCTAACCATTTAAAGAGTTCTGAGGTTGATACACAAGATAGTTTGGAACTTATTCAAAAGGTTTTCCAGTTAGAAATTGATTCAAAATGAGCAAAATCATACGAATCGGAACCCGCGATAGCGAATTGGCATTGTGGCAGGCAACAACAGTACAGCAAAAAATTGAAGATTTAGGGTTTGATACAATTTTGGTCCCTATAAAATCTACGGGTGACCAAGTCCTGGACAAACCTCTTTACGAACTTGGAATTACGGGGATTTTCACCAAAACATTGGATGTAGCCTTGTTAAAAGGTCAGATTGATATTGCAGTGCATTCCATGAAAGATGTGCCAACCCAATTACCACAGGGAATTGTTCAAACCGCCGTTTTGGAGCGTGCTGTTACCAGTGATATTTTGGTCCATAAGGGAGTAAGTTTTCTTCAATCTGAAAACTCAGCTACAATCGCTACGGGTAGTTTAAGAAGAAAAGCACAGTGGCTACATAAATACCCTCACCACAAGGTTGCGGATTTAAGAGGTAATGTTAACTCTAGACTTCTGAAACTGATTGAGAATGATTGGAACGGTGCCATTTTTGCACAGGCAGGTTTAGAGCGTATCAAGCTTTTACCAAAAGATGCCATATCCTTGGACTGGATGATTCCGGCTCCTGCACAGGGAGCAATGTTAATAGTTGCTTTGGAGAAGGATGCATTTTCAAGAGAAGTAACCCAAAAGCTAAATCACAAAGATTCAGAAATTACAACAACCATTGAACGTGAGTTTTTAAGAGCCCTAGAAGGTGGTTGCACCGCTCCTATTGGGGCATTGGCCAATATAAAAGACCAATCGGTCCATTTCATTGGAACAGTGTTCTCTTTGGATGGAAAACAAAAAGTTGACATTGAAAAGACCATCCCAGTAAAGTCCGCCAAAGGATTTGGAGAAATATGTGCACAAGAAGTTTTAAGTAATGGTGGAGATAAACTCATGGAAAGTATCAGAAATGAAAACAGTACTCTCCACTAAAATACTCTCACCTTCACAAAAGGAATTGTTCTTAAACTCTGGTCTAGGTTTAGTTGAATATAATGCCTTGCAAATTGAGTTTTTAGATGTGACAATTGCTCTTCATTACCAAAACTATATTTTCACAAGTAAAAACGCGGTAAAAGCTTTTTTAAGACATTCAAAAAAAATAGACACCTCTGATTATAAAGCTTTTTGCGTTGGCGAAAAGACTAAAGTTATACTGGAAGAAAATGGTTTAAAAGTTATCAAAAACACTGAAAATGCTTCAGATTTGGGTGATTTTATAGTCAAAAACCATCAAAATGAAGAATTTCTTTTTTTATGTGGAAACATAAGAAGAGCGGAGTTGCCAGAAGTTTTATCAAAAAATAACATTCGGTATACTGAAATTGAAACATATAAAACCCATTTGGTTCATAGAAAGTTCAACCGTCTTTTTGATGGTCTACTTTTTTTTAGTCCAAGTGGCATAAAAAGTTATACAAAGGAAAATTCTATTTCAGAACAAATGCTTTTCTGCATTGGTAACACCACTGCGACAGAAGCTAAAAAACACACAGATCAAATTATAATTGCTAACAAGCCAACAGTAGAAAATGTGTTGGTCCAGGCTATAAAATATTTTAAAAAGCATGATTAAAAACGACTTGTTCCTAAGAGCTTTAAAAGGTGAAACCGTAGATAGACCTCCTGTTTGGATGATGCGCCAGGCCGGCCGTTATCTTCCAGAGTTTATGGAACTAAAAGAGCAGTACGATTTCTTTACTCGATGCCAAACTCCAGAATTGGCTTCAGAAATAACCGTGCAGCCCATTAGGCGTTATGGAATGGACGCAGCTATCCTATTCAGTGATATTTTGGTGATTCCGCAAGCTATGAATATTGAGGTGCAAATGAAACCGAACTTTGGACCTTATTTACCCAACCCAATTAGGACCGCTAAAGATTTGGATCGTGTTATCATTCCTAGCATTGAAGAATCCTTAGGATATGTGTTAGATGCCATTACTATGACCAAGGAAAAATTGGCAGATGAAATTCCATTGATCGGTTTTGCAGGGTCTCCTTGGACCATACTTTGTTATTGTGTTGAAGGACAAGGCAGCAAAAGTTTTGATAAAGCACGTGGATTTTGTTTTACACAACCCGAAGCCGCTCATCAGCTGCTTCAGAAAATAACAGATACCACCATAGCCTATTTAAAAGCCAAGGTGAGGGCAGGTGTAAATGCCGTCCAAATTTTTGATTCATGGGGAGGAATGTTATCACCAGTGGATTATCAAGAATTTTCATGGAAATACATTCAACAAATTGTAGATGCATTAAAAGATGAAGCGCCTGTAATTGTTTTTGGAAAAGGCTGCTGGTTTGCTTTAAAAGAGATGTCACAATCTGGAGCTTCGGCTCTTGGAGTGGATTGGACTTGCTCTGCTCAAAATGCTCGATACTTGACCGGAGGAAATATTACGCTGCAAGGGAATTTTGATCCTGCTCGACTACTTTCTCCTCCAGAAGTCATCAAAAAAATGGTCACTCAAATGATCCGTGAGTTTGGCAAGGACAGATATGTGGTGAACTTGGGGCATGGTATTCTACCGCACATCCCAGTAGAAAATGCAAGAGCATTTATTGATGCAGTTAAAGAATATACCGATTAGCCTTTTTAAGTGTTGAAGATGCAACTTGACTTTGAAAACTATAGCATAAGTCCTATCCAAGAAAAAGATGCTTGGAGACTTTGCAATTTTGTAGTTTCAAATTCAGAACGGCTTAAAGCTTATTTTCCGCAGACTTTACAACAAAATCTCACCCCCACTTTGGCACAATTGTTCGTTGCGAAAAAGGTTAAAGAATATATGGCCAAAGAGGAGTTTCTCTTCACCATAAAAGAGAATACAAACCATACTATAGTTGGATTGCTTTATGTAAAAAACCTTCGTAAAATTCAGCACCAGGGAGAGTTGGCCTATTGCCTAGGGTATCAATATGAAGGTAAAGGCATCACAACAACAAGTATTAAAAAATTGATCCCATGGTGTTTTAATGAAGCTGAATTGCACACACTACAAATCATTGTTCACCATAGCAATTTAGCGAGCAAACGAATTGCAGATAAAAATGGATTTGTTTGGAAACAAACCTTGCCTCAAGAACACACCACAAGCAATGGAGAGGTTTTGGATATGGAACTATACGAACTTCATAATCCCAAAATTCACGCTTGAAACCATGAATCTAATTAAAACATTGAGAAGATTAGATTTAAAAAGTATCTGGGTTTTGACAAAATTATGTTTACGATTTCCCTTGTTTATTTTCCCTACACTGTCTGCCACTAAAAACTGTATGTCAATTTCAACGCAACATTACGGCCGTTCACATTATAAGAATGGCCCAGCGAATGCTTTCCGGCATGCCTTCTGGAATTACCTAATTGCTAAAAAGTGTCACCATACCATTAAAAATGAAGCTGTAGTACTTACTTGGGTAGAAAAAATTACTGATTGGCATGAAGAAGCTTTTCCAAACCGAAAATTGGCAAGAAAGATGGATTTGCACAATAATGAAGTAGGTCGTTTTGTTTTTTTAAAATATTCATCCCAAACAGTTCATAATGTGATAGTCATTTTAAAAAAAATGGCTCTCACATCTTCCAAAGTGAATACAAATTCCAACTTTGCTAATTTTAAAAACAAACTTGTTCATATAATTGATGAATAATGAAAGATAAATTCTACGCATATATACAAACGCTTCAAGATACCATTACCTCAAAACTTGAAGAAGTTGACGGAAAAGCTAAATTCCAGGAAGATCTCTGGAAACGCCCTGAAGGTGGCGGTGGCAGAACACGAGTTATAGAAAACGGAGCTGTTTTTGAAAAAGGTGGAGTCAACATTTCCGGAGTTCATGGGGAGCTGCCAAAAAGTATGCAGCACTATTTTGGAGTTCAAAATGCCGATTTTTTTGCCTGTGGATTAAGTCTTGTTCTGCACCCAAAAAGTCCTATGGTTCCAACGGTACATGCCAATTGGAGGTATTTTGAAATGTACGATAAGGAAGGGAATATAATAGACCAATGGTTTGGAGGTGGCCAGGACCTTACTCCCTATTATTTGTTTGAAGAAGATGGTAAGCACTTTCACACCATTTGCAAAAAAGCATGTGACACACATGACCCTGAGTTTTATCCCAACTACAAGAAAAGATGTGATGAATATTTTTGGAACACCCACAGAAATGAAGCACGAGGCTTGGGCGGTCTTTTCTTTGATTATTGCAAAACAACCGATACCATGAAAATGGATAACTGGTATAACTTTGTAACTGAGGTCGGCAATAGCTTTCTAGAAGCATATATACCAATCGTTTTAAAAAGAAAAGAGCTGTCATACACTGAAAAACAAAGGGACTGGCAAGAAGTAAGACGAGGGCGTTATGTAGAATTTAATTTGGTTCACGATAAAGGAACTTTATTCGGATTAAAAACAAATGGACGTATTGAAAGCATTTTAATGAGTCTTCCGCCACATGTACAATGGAAGTATGACCATCATCCTGAAAAAGGAAGTGAGGAGGAAAAATTGATTCAGGTATTGCAAAATCCAAAAGATTGGGTTTAATATGTAGCTTTGTGTTCAAACCAAACCTATGAAACAAAAAATTTACCAAATAGACGCTTTTACCGATACCGTTTTTGGTGGTAATCCAGCTGCTGTATGCATTCTTGATGAATGGCTTGATTCCGGTTTAATGCAAAAGATTGCCCAAGAAAATAATCTAGCTGAAACGGCTTTTGTAGTGCAAAAAAATGCCACTTATGAATTGCGCTGGTTCACTCCCGAAACCGAAGTAGACCTATGCGGACATGCTACCTTGGCAACGGCTTACGTGCTGTTTAATTATCATGGCCATCCAGAAAATACCATTCGTTTTTATTCCCATAGAAGTGGTGAGCTTTTAGTAGAAAAAGCTGCAAATGGCTATATGACAATGAATTTTCCAACCGATGAAACGGTTTCCTTAAGAAGTATTTCAGAAATTAATGAGGCTATTGGGCTAACTCCCCTTAAAACCATAAAAGGAAAGACAGACTATTTGCTCATTTATAACTCACAACAAGAAATTGAAGCCATATCACCCAATTTTTATCTATTGGATAAATTGGATTGCCGAGGTGTAATTGTATCAGCACCTGGTGATAGCGTAGATTTTGTGTCACGCGCATTTTTTCCTCAATGTGGTATTCCAGAAGACCCAGTAACCGGTTCAGCGCATACCACTTTGACGCCTTACTGGACAAATGTCTTGGGTAAAACTAAAATGACTGCGAAGCAGATTTCTCCAAGAGGTGGCGACTTATTCTGCGAATACTTGGGAGAACGTGTAAAAATATCAGGTAAAGCCGTGCCATACCTTATCGGTGAAATTGATATCTAGCTATAAGTTAAAAGTTGATGGTTATAAGTGTTTAATTTATGGTGAATTATAAAAACTATAAGGTTTGGCAACGGTCGCACGATTTAGTTCTTAAAATTTATCGTGCGACCGAACAATTTCCAAAGTCAGAACAGTTTGGATTGGTTTCACAAATAAATAGAGCGTGTATTTCAATCCCGACGAACATAGCGGAAGGTTGTGGTAGGGAAACACAAAAGGAACTCGTTCGATTTCTTTATATTTCTTCTGGTTCAGCACATGAATTAGATTACCTGATTCTTGTTTCTAAAGAACTTGGTTTTATAGATTCAAAAAAACTGAAGAATTTCTGATTGAAATTGATGAAATAAAGAAAATGTTGGCCTCCCTCATAAAAACAATAAAAAAGACACTCTAAACTTTTAACTTAGAGCTTATAACCCAAAATATGTACCCACTAGTTAGAAATAGAAGATTGCGAGCATCAGAATCCATTAGAAGATTGGTTCGCGAAACGATCATAACTCCAGATGACTTTTTAGTGCCACTCTTTGTAGTAGAAGGGAAAGGAATAAAGGAAGAAATTCCATCCATGCCCAATTACTATAGATTGAGTTTGGACAACCTAGAAAAAGAAACAAAGGAACTTTGGAAAATGGGACTTTGTGCGGTATTACTTTTTGTAAAAGTACCAGACAATCTAAAGGACAATAAAGGCACTGAAGCGCTGAATGCTGAAGGTTTGATGCAACGCGCCATCAAAACAGTAAAAGATGCTTGTCCAGAGATGTTGGTGATGACGGATGTTGCACTTGACCCCTATTCCGCTTATGGTCATGATGGTATTGTTGCTGAAGGACAGATTCTAAATGATGAAACTGCGGAGGTTTTAGCAGAAATGAGTGTTTCACATGCACAGGCAGGGGCTGATTTTGTTGCACCAAGTGATATGATGGATGGCCGTATTCTAACCATTCGTGAAGCTTTGGAAGATGAAGGTTTTCAAAACACAGGAATCATGAGTTACTCTGCCAAATATGCCAGCGCTTTTTATGGCCCTTTTAGAGATGCTTTAGATTCTGCCCCAGTAGATATTGCCAATGTTCCAAAGGACAAGAAAACCTATCAAATGGATTTTGCCAATAGGTTTGAAGCCATTCGAGAAACCCAAATGGATATAGATGAAGGAGCAGATATTGTGATGGTAAAACCTGGACTGGCGTATTTGGATATTGTTCGCGAAATTAAAAATGAAGTGGACGTTCCCGTAGCCGTTTATCAAGTTTCAGGAGAATATGCCATGTTAAAAGCTGCCGCCGAAAAAGGCTGGCTAAATCATGATGCCGTAATGATGGAGCAGTTGATTGCCATTAAAAGAGCTGGCGCCAACATTATTGCCAGTTATTTTGCCAAAGATTTCATTCAGGTAATTAGTTAACTTTTTCCATTAAAACATAAACCATGAAAAATCTGGTTTTAGCTACCCTCTTTCTTTTTCTGTTTGTACAAACAAACAATGCTCAGCAATACGTAGCGAATGAAATTCCTTCTGAACCAGCTTTTGATGAGGCATCTGTTGCCATAGAGGTAGATTCAATAATGACTCATGGTATAAAAAACAATGCTTTCCCGGGAGCACAATTATTGGTTGCAAAAGACAATCAGGTGATTTTTCACAAAGCATATGGTTATCACACGTACGATAGTATTCAAAATGTAGGTTTAAATGACATATACGACCTAGCTTCTGTTACTAAAATTACAGGGCCACTCCCTGCAATCATGAAGTTGGTTGATGAGAAAAAACTCGACTTGGATGTCCCGTTCAGTACGTATTGGAAGCCTTGGAGAAAAAGAAAGAGCAAGAAAGATCTTACACTAAGACAAATCTTAAGTCATCAAGCTGGTTTGGTCCCCTACATCGTTTTTATGGCAAAAGTGATGAAAGATGGAAAAATTAAAAACCGATTTATAAGGAAAAAGCCGAACCCACGATTTCAAAAACAGGTTTATGATGGACTTTATATCCGAAATCGATTTCAGCGAAAAATGCATCGTATCATTAATCGCTCAAAAGTATCAGATGATAAGGTCTATAAATATTCTGGACTCTCCTTTCTTATTTTTCCTGAGTTAATCTCCCAACTCACCCAAATGGAATATGAAACATACCTAAAAGAGAATTTTTACACTCCGTTAGGTTGTAAGACCTTAAGTTTTAATCCAACCAACAAAAACTTTCCTAATGCCATAGTTCCTACAGAAAAGGATACGCTTTTTAGAAACGATCTCGTAAAAGGATGGGTACATGACGAAAATGCTTCGCTCTTAGGTGGGGTTTCAGGAAATGCAGGATTGTTTGGTACCGCAGAAGATATGTCAAAAATCATGTCCTTCTATCAAAATTATGGCTCCTATTCAGGCATGCAGCTTATTTCTGAAGAGACGGTCAAGGAATTTACAAAAATTCAATTTCCAGATAATGAAAATAGGAGGGGATTGGGTTTTGATAAACCATTAATTGGGAATGATACACTAGACTTAAAAGATGCCTATCCGTCACCCATGGCAAGCAACACAAGTTTTGGGCATTCAGGGTTTACGGGCACTTTTATTTGGGCAGACCCCGAAAACCAATTGGTATTTATTTTTCTTTCAAACAGGGTATACCCCACAAGAAACAATAGAAATCTTTACAAATTAAACATCAGAACCGCTCTGCAAGATGTTTTTTATAAAGCAACTTTAAATTAACAGGCATCAATTCATTATCTTGGTGTTTATAGCTAAAACCAATGGGAATTCTACTTTTTTATGCCTTTATCTCTATATTCTTTTCATTTCTATGTTCCATTCTGGAAGCAGTATTGTTAAGCATTACCCCGACCTTCATTAATATAAAAAAACAAGAGGGCAAAGAGTACGCCAGCGAGCTGGAACTTCTTAAAAAGGATGTGGACAAACCCCTGATTGCCATTCTTACCCTTAATACCATTGCGCATACTGTAGGTGCCATTTTGGTTGGTGTTCAAGCTAAGGTTGCTTATGCAGAACTGTATGGGACCTCTACCCGTACTTTTATGGGGTTTGAATTTACCGAGGACCTTATGGTTGGCGTTGTGTCCACCCTAATGACTATTTTAATTTTGGTAGCCTCAGAAATTATTCCAAAAACGATAGGTGCAACCTACTGGAAACAGTTATCCAATTTCACGGCAAAAGCTTTAAACGTGATGGTCTTCATTCTTAAATGGACTGGCTTGCTATGGCTTCTGCAACTATTTACAAAACTTATAGGAAAAAAGGGGCATCATGGGAGTGTGTTAAGTAGAGAAGATTTTACAGCAATGACAGATATTGCCCATGAAGAAGGTGTTTTTCAGGAATCGGAATCCAAAGTGATTAAAAATCTTTTGAAGTTTGATGAAATCTTGGCCAAAGATGTAATGACACCAAGAACGGTGCTGAAAATTGCCTCTGAGGAAACTACTATCCAAGATTTTTTCGAAGCCAATAGGCCACTTCGCTTTTCAAGAATCCCGCTTTATAAAGATCGAATGGATAACATAACCGGCTACTTCCTAAAAGATGAGCTTATGGAGGCCATTATCAACAAAAAAGGCAAACAAGCTGTCTCTACTTTAAAACGCGAAATTTTAGTTACTGACCGCGCAAAACCCATTCCAGAACTATTTGAAAAGTTCGTAGCACAAAGAGAGCATGTTTCTTTAGTGGTTGATGAATATGGTTCGGTCAGTGGTTTGGTTACCATGGAAGATGTGATTGAAACATTGCTTGGGTTGGAGATTATGGACGAAAGCGACAACGTTGAAGACCTTCAAGTACTTGCTAGAAAGAACTGGGAAAGCAGAGCAAAGCGCATAGGAATTATTGAAGAAAAAGATGATATAAACTAATGGAAGTTGCTTATTTACAAACTCCCATGGGTATGGCAGAGCTTCAAGGTGACGAAAACGGACTTGCTTCAGTATCTGTTTTAAACGAAGAAAAACCTATTGGTATAATTCCCGAGGTTTTAGAGGATGCCATATATCAGTTTCAAGAATATTTTCAAGGAACCAGAGAGTATTTTGATTTAAAACTAAACCCCTCTGGAACTGATTTTCAAAAAAAGGTATGGGATGCCCTTTGTGAAATCCCCTACGGAAAAACAGTTTCTTATCTTGAGCTTTCTAAAAAATTGGGTGACCCCAAAGCCATACGCGCCGTAGCCGCCGCCAATGGTAAAAACCCACTCTGGATTATTGTTCCATGCCATCGAGTAATCGGAAGCAATGGAGATCTTGTTGGTTACGCCGGTGGGCTACACCGCAAGAAATGGCTTTTAGAACATGAGAGTCCTGCCAAGCAGATGACTCTCTTTTAATATTTTAATATGCTTTATAAACTTAACCTAGAACATATCCTCTTTTTGGATATTGAAACTGTACCCCAAAAACCAAGTTTCGCAGATTTAGATGAAACCACCCAAATGCTCTGGGAGCAAAAATCTCAGTACCAACGTAAAGATGAATTTACCCCAGAAGAGTTTTATGAACGTGCAGGAATCTGGGCTGAATTTGGCAAAGTAATCTGCATCTCTGTTGGTTACTTTATTGTTAAAGGCGATACCCGAAACTTTCGAGTCACTTCCTTTTACGGAGAGGAACTAGAACTCTTAAAACAGTTTAAACAATTGCTTCAGGAACATTTTAATCAGACCAGACACCTCCTGTGTGCCCATAATGGCAAAGAGTTCGATTTTCCCTACATAGCTCGTCGGATGGTCATTAATGGAATGAATTTGCCCTATAAATTAGATTTATTTGGCAAAAAACCTTGGGACATCCCTCATTTAGATACCATGGAGCTATGGAAGTTTGGGGATTACAAACATTTTACCTCGCTAAAATTGTTGGCCCATATATTGGGTATCCCTTCGCCCAAAGAGGATATGGATGGCAGCATGGTTAAAGGTGTTTTTTATGAAGAAAATGATTTAAATCGAATTGTTTCTTATTGCGAATTGGATGTTGTCACCACCGCTCAAGTTTTCTTGAAACTGCGAAATGAATCATTGCTTACTGAAGAAGAAATTAAAAAAATATGACCGTTACTAGGATAGGGATTTTACTTAAAATAAGAGAGAGATTTTCTGAATACCAATAAAAGTGAACATTGTCACTTCGAGCGCAGTTGAGAAGTCTTTAAAACTCCACTTTTTAAGTAGGTCTCGACTGCGCTCGACCTGACATGAGTCTCTATAAATTACAATCAAATGACAAAGATTTATCCTTGTATCGAACTCATATTAGTTAAGTAGAACGGGGGTTTTTCTGAAAAATCGTTTGCAACTATTCTACCCGTTTTAAGAAAGTATATGAAGGATATCCTTAGTTTTTATAAAATTTAGAGCTTTTCATACCAGAATGATCTTGAACGACCAAAACATACAGTCCAGAAGCTAAATCGGAAACATTTATCGCTTCTATTGGGGTGCCTTTCTTAACGATGTTGCCAGAAGAAGTAACAATAGAGTAAACTGCATCCTCAGACAGTTTTGCATCAACGGTAAGCCATTCTACTGCTGGGTTTGGATACAACATAATTTCCAGCTCTTCACCCACTTCAAAAGGTTTGTAGACAATAAGCTGCGTTTCTGCGCCATTAAACTCAAATTTAATTTCCTCCGAAAAATCGGATACCACGTTCTCAGTACAAATGGAACGAATCCTTGCTTCATAAGTAACTCCCTCTTCTAGGTTGGAGAATTCAAAACTGTTTTCCCAGACCAATTCACTGTTCCAATTGTTTTCATTTGAGGCCTTGTATTGAACTTCAAAAAGAGTCTCCTCAGCATCTGACCATGAAATGGTTGAGCTATCCTCTGTTGAGAAAAGCAATTCAATATTTGAAGGGATTTCTATGTTGCATTTTGAAACTTGGGCTCCAGAAACCAGTAATGAAAAATCTTGAAATCCGTTTACCAATGTCCCTTTATGCGAAACGGTAATGGTATACTCTCCTCTAGCATTATCAATTTCCACTCGTTCAAAAGGATCTACTAAATTGTCTCCTTTTGTAGCCGCATCATTTACTCTGGCAGCATTCAATTTCCAAGGGTAGTAGGTAGCTCCGTTTTTGGTGATTCTAATATCCAAATCGTTCATCAATGCTGGGGTTGTACCATTTAAATCTCCTCTATTGATGTATTCTCCTTCAGGATCTGTCCAAGAAATGGAAGCGAACAGAGTTTCATTTCCATTTGCATTAATGGTAATAGAAAAAGTATTACCATTTGTTAAACTTTCTTCTTCAATAAGGCTACTATAGCCTTTGTTTTGTAAAACTTCTGCAGCTGACTTTGCATTCATTATTCCCCATCCCATTTTGTAATCTGGCCCGGGAGCATGCACATCATCAGCAGTGTGCAAAGCAAGTCCTTTAAGTGTGGCCGCTTTCATAAAACCGTCATATAATTCTTCATGGTATTGCTGCAACAACAAAAGAGCCCCTGTTACCCCTGGTGCTGCCATTGAGGTGCCTGCGGAAGCATCGTAACTTGTATTGGTCGTAGAACTTGTAGAAAATATGGAAGACCCATCACCGGCAAGATCTGGTTTTATTCTGCCGTCATCAATGGGACCTTGACTGCTGTATGCTGCTATGTTGGCTTCAAGCAATTCTCCTTTACTTCCAATTTTTGTATTTGCCCCTGCAATGGTAAGCCCGTTTTTAGAAGTTGCAAATCCGAGTAATAAATCAAACCCATCAGCAGTTGTACCAAAATTGGGAGTTTCATTATCAAAAGATTTTTGGGCGTTACCCGCCGCTGTTACCTTTAAATAATATGGTGCATTGTACATGATTTTATCCCAATCTTGGGATACTTTAATATAAGATCCAAAATACCAATCAGGAACACGATCAGATTTTATTCCGTAGGAATGATTACTTAACAAAAGGCCATTAGCGGCAGCTTCTGCCACTTCAATTTTATCTCTGGTCCAATCATGGGAAAGTGCTTCAGCACCATATGCCACACCCTTTGCATTTGGTTTTATCCCAGAGGAGATAAGATTTCCGGTCACCAAGGTAGCGTGGAAACCTGTTTCTTCAGAGGCATCGCCATTTTTCGCTCTGCCATCAAACTCTTGGTGTGTTGTTAGTGCAACTCCAGCATCCCAAACACCTACTTGCAGTCCGCTTCCATCCAATCCTAAATTTAAAAGCCCATCTGAGTATAATACATTTGCTCTAGAGACTTGCCTTGATGGGTCGTTTAAGGTTGTATAAAACAGAGGTGTCCCGTCAGTTCCAATATCTTTAAGTGCTACTACCGTCCCGTCTGCCAGTTTTTCAGACCTTTTCCAATTATTGGTTTTTAGGATTTGATTTATTTTGACTTCTTTGGATTGTTGTTCGGCCTCCATCTTAGACACAAATGAGCCAATTTTATTTTGATTGTAGGTAGATTGAATAAAATCCTTTTCGGATTTTGATTGTCCAAAAGCAGAAAAAATGCTTAAAACTGAGAATAAAAAGGATGAAAAAATTCCTCTTGCCCAAGCAGGTATTTTGCAATCCATGATAATTGGTTAAGTAAGATTTGGACTACAAAGATATTATCGATTTAACATCTATCGATGAAAAACCCTTTTATTTCGACGAATTACATAGTGTTTAAAGATGAGCTGTTGTGAAACTACATTTTTATGTGGTGTAGTATTTTTCTTTCTTTTAAAAGCTTATTCATTTTCTTTTAAAACCACATAAACTGGGAAGTGATCACTATAGCCTCCCAGGTATTTTTTACCTGCAAAAGTCCTGAATGGATTGCCTTTGTATTTCCCTTTCCATTCCTTAAGAAATTTAGGGGCAAAAACTTTAGCCTTTCTAAAACTATGTGTCCCCTTTTCATAGTTTAAAAAACTATGTGAAATTAAAATTTGATCAAACAGACTCCACTTGCCTTTGTAATTGGCGCTTCCCGAATTTGGAGACAACAATTTCTGCATGGGGTTTACAAACGCCCCTGTTTCCATAATTTTTTGGATACTTTCAGAGTTTGGGTCATCATTAAAATCCCCCATGATAATGCAATTGAAACTCTCCATGGGCATATTGCCTATTTTTTGCAACACGGTTTCCGCGGCTTTTACTCTTTTATAACTGGTCTCATCTGACCCATCTCTTCGCGAAGGCCAGTGATTTACAAAAACATGAACCTCCTCTTCATGTAACATTCCATGTACGTATAAAATATCTCTTGTTAAATCTTGATCTCCATTGTTATTGGCCACCAATAAAGGAATGGTCTCTGAATCTAAAACCTTAAAATGGTCTCTATTGTAAACAAGGGCAGTATCTATTCCTCTTTCATCTGGCGAATTAAAATGCACATAAGCGTAATCAATTTCTTTTAGGGCCTTGGTATTTAGCAGTGCGTCAATGGCATTCTTGTTTTCAACCTCTGCAATTCCAATTAAAACTGGAGGTATACTACTCGCTTCTGCACCTATCAATGATATTGTCTTAGCAAGCTTCTTAGTTTTCCTGCTAAATTTGGACTCATCCCATCTCTTCATGCCATCCGGTGTAAAATCATCATCCAATGTATGGGGGTCATTCTTGGTATCAAAAAAGTTTTCGAGATTGTAAAACGCAATGGTAAACTGGTTTTCAAGGTTTTTCAATTTAAGATAGCTTAGGTGAGTTTCTGAAATTATAAAAATCCAAAGTACAAAAAACAGCTTCCAAAACATTGATTAGATTTGCACTTTAATTGATTCAATGCTAGAAAAGAAGGATACGGATTATGAAAAGGCGGTACTTATTGGTGTCATCAATAAGGATCAGGATGAAACCAAGGTCAAAGAATATTTGGACGAATTGGAATTTTTAACCTTTACCGCAGGCGGTGAGGTCACGCATAGATTTACCCAACGCATGGACGTTCCCAATCCTAAAACCTTAATAGGTAGTGGAAAAATGGAGGAGGTGGAGCAATATGTAAAGGCAAATGATATTGGCTCTGTAATTTTTGATGACGAGCTTTCTCCTGCACAACAACGAAATATTGAAAAACAACTTCGTTGTAAAATTATAGATAGGACAAGTTTAATCTTAGATATTTTCGCCCAAAGAGCGCAAACCAGCTATGCCAGAACTCAGGTAGAATTGGCACAATATCAATATCTATTGCCAAGACTAACTGGATTATGGACTCACCTGGAGCGGCAAAAAGGGGGTATAGGGATGCGTGGTCCTGGAGAAACCGAGATAGAAACGGATAGACGTATTGTACGAGATCGTATTTCACTCTTAAAAAAGAAGCTTACCAAAATAGATCGGCAGATGGAAACCCAACGAGGTAACCGTGGTGCTCTGGTCAGGGTCGCTCTAGTGGGCTATACCAATGTTGGTAAATCTACCCTAATGAATGTTATAAGCAAGAGTGATGTCTTTGCCGAAAATAAATTGTTTGCCACCTTGGATACTACAGTCAGAAAAGTGGTCATAGGTAATCTTCCTTTTTTGTTAAGTGATACCGTAGGTTTTATACGAAAGCTCCCTACTCAATTGGTGGAAAGCTTTAAAAGTACTTTAGACGAAGTCCGGGAAGCTGATCTCCTATTACATGTTGTGGATATTTCGCATCCACAGTTTGAAGAACATATAGATTCTGTCAATAAAATATTGGACGAGATTAAAAGTGCAGACAAAAAAGCCATCATGGTCTTTAATAAAATAGATCAATATCAACATGAGATTATAGATACTGATGATTTGGTAACTGAACGCACTTCTAGACATTTTACTATTGAGGATTGGAAAAAAACCTGGATGGAAAAAGTAGGTGATAGAGCGCTTTTTATCTCTGCATTGAACAAGGAAAATTTAGATGAGTTTAGAAAACGGGTATATGATGAAGTACGAGATATTCATGTGACCCGTTTTCCATATAACAACTTTTTGTATCCAGAGCATTTGGATCAATATTGAAAGCTCATTAGATGATGTGTTTTAGTTTACCGATGAAATACAATCGTTAACATTTTCCACCACATGTTTTTAGTTGTTCACAACAAAAATTTAAGGACAAGCAACAGAAAAGCTAATTTCATCCTGTTTTTAAGTGTTAACGTTACGACCTAGTCTTCCATAAGCTTAACCTACTTAGACCATGGTTTTAAAAACACAAAAATTACGCATAACCCCATAAAAAAAGCCCTCCAAATTGGAGGGCTTTTTTGTTGCAGTATATTTCTTTAAAAGGCGTAGCTCAATCCTAATGTCCAATAGGTTTGCAACTCATTATCAATAGTATCAAAAGTAGCGGTTGGGTCAGGAGTTGGTGCATTGTTCACAATGTAGTTAAGTGTTTCCTGCTTGTTGTTGCGCAATCCAAAATCAAAACCTACACCTATTACTTTCCATAGGGTATATGCAAAAGAGTTTGTCCAGGTCCAATTGCTCAAATCTCCACTTTCATAACTCTGAAACATGGAAAGATTACTCTTAAAGCTTACAGCTCCAATTTGTTTGGTATAATCTGCAACAATCTTTGCCCCCAATGAAGAATTGAAAATCGTATCCTCATTGCTAAAAACAAAATTGTAGTTTAAGGGATGGATCACTACCACTAAATCTGGTATGGGTGTCCAAGTTGCCCCTACCCCTAGATCCAAATAACCAGGGTCATTAAAATTACTTAAGATGGTAGTCCTGTATTCTGCCAAACCGGATATGGCAAACTTGTCACTCAATTTTCTTCCGTACAATGAGGAGATATTGAATACATCCGTAGATTCTCTAAAACCATCATCATCCGTTGGGTCATCCTTATCATCCAGTTTTACCCAGTTTAAGTTAATATTTGCGGCATTTCTCCAGAAGAATTTTTCTTCTTGTTGATTTGCAAATGCATTTACAGTAAAACCAATAGTCCCAGAAGAGTTATTGGGAATGCCTTGTGAAAACCAATTGTTAAACCCAGAAAGACTTCCGCCAATGGTTCCAAAGGCGCCTATTTTCCATCCAGGTAATGCATCTAGCTGCGATTGTAGTGCATTAACACGACCTTGAATTGCCGCAATGGAATCTTTCTTGGGACCAATTTGAGATTTTAATTCTTCTTCTGTTTGCGCTTTGACAGCAATGAGCAAAAAAAATGCTGCCACTGTAAAAAGTAGTTTTTTCATAGAATATGGAGTTTAGTGTTTAGAACCCCAAAAATAAGAAATGTCACATTTAAACGGATATTATTTACTTCTTCTTAAATAGGGGGACTGAAGAACAGGCCTCGCCATACATTACGCTTTTGGCCACCTGCTGTATTTTGGTGGTTGCCATAATGTAGGCATTTTGCGGCACGGGTTTATTGGAGCACCCTTTAATGATTACAGGCTTGTCCTCAAATTGGGAAACGTCCAAATTTTCGAGTACCGTTTGATAGAGTGCAGTTTCCAAATTTTCCAAAGTTCCTACTACTACTTTCTGGGCATATGGCGCTAGCTTCGAGGTCACCAACATATAAGCCCAACCTGGGACTATGGCATCTGTGGAACAACACAATGCCACATAGGTTTCTTTGTAAACTGACCAATTATGCTCCTCCAAGTATTTTCTGAATTCTTTCTCCCTTAAGATAAAGCCTTCATAGAGCCAGTCCTTAATATCAAGTACCACTCTCTGTCCTTGTGGATATAAATCCTCAAGGTCAAAGGTTATAAGTTTGCTTTGCGCAACTCTGTTTACTATTTCAGACATAATATTCCTGAATCTTTAACATACATTAAAGCATGCCCAACTCAAGTTTGGCTTCTTCACTCATTAGCTCTTGGGTCCAAGGTGGGTCAAAAGTAATTTCAACTTCCACATCTTTTAAGGCATCCAAAGATTTAACTTTTTCTTCCACCTCAACTGGTAACGTTTCAGCTACAGGGCAATTGGGTGATGTTAGGGTCATTAAAATCTTGACATCATTATCTTCATTTACAAAAACATCGTAAATAAGACCTAACTCATATATATCAACCGGGATTTCTGGATCGTAAATGGTCTTAAGGACCCTCACTATTTTCTCTCCCAATTCTTGTGTATCCACTACAATTTCTTCACTCATTTTTCTCAATTTAATTGTGTTTGATAAACACTTTTAACTACTAAAGTATTGCTCACCTAACAACTCCTATTTATGTCAGGTCGAGCGCAGTCGAGACCTTATTGTAATTCCAAATTCTAAGTACCTCTCGACTGCGCTCGAGGTGACAAATTCCACTTTATTGAACTCCCATTAATTCAACTGTGTTTGATAAGCTATGGCATATAATTTTAATTGCTTTACCATACTTACCAGCCCGTTTGCCCTTGTTGGCGAAAGATGTTCTTTAAGGCCTATTTCATCAATAAAACCTGTATTGGCATCAATAATAGCTTGCGGTTTCTGATTGCTAAACGCTCTTATTAAAATGGCAATGATTCCTTTTGTAATTATTGCATCGCTATCTGCGGTAAAGACCAGTTTATCATTATCCAATTCAGCATGAACCCATACTTTACTTTGACAGCCTTTGATAATATTATCGTCTGTTTTATATTGCTCATCAATCAACGGAAGTGATTTGCCCAATTCAATCATATACTCATACCGCTGCATCCAATCATCGAACATGGAGAACTCATCTACAATCTCTTCCTGTATCTTTTCTATGGTCATGTGTCAGTTTTGTTCAAAAATACAACTAGGATAGTTGCTAGTCAAACGTTTAAGATAAAGATAACTTCTATGTTAAAGCAACATATTTCTAGCTCGCTTTACGCCTTCAACCAAAACATCCACCTCTTCTTTTGTGTTATAAAAACTGAAGCTGGCCCTAACGGTGCCCGGTATTTGGTAAAAGTCCATAATGGGCTGCGCGCAATGATGACCAGTACGAACAGCTATACCTAATTTATCTAAAATACTACCAATATCATATGGGTGGATTCTTTCAACATTAAAAGAGATAACAGAAGTCTTATTTTTTGCGGTTCCGTATATTTTTAATCCATCGATTGCTAGCAATTGTTCGGTAGCATATTTAAGTAGTTCTTCTTCATATTGTGCAATAGCCCCAAAGCCTATACTGTTCATGTAATCCAAAGCGGCACCAAAAGCTATTCCACCGCAAATATTAGGGGTCCCCGCTTCAAACTTATGCGGCAAGTCGGCGTACGTTGTTTTTTCAAAAGTGACCTCGGCAATCATTTCGCCACCACCTTGATATGGAGGCAATTTATTCAACCATTCTTCTTTACCATACAACATTCCTACTCCGGTTGGCCCACAAATCTTATGCGCCGAAACTGTATAAAAGTCAACATCCAAATCTTGCATATCTGCTTTTATGTGCGGTGCTGCCTGCGCACCATCTACTAAAACCGCTGCTCCGACTTTATGGGATGCTTCAATAATTTCTTCTATGGGGTTTATCGTTCCCAAGGCATTGGACACATGATTGCAAAACACCATCTTGGTCTTGTCTGAAAGTAACTCATGAAATGCCTCCATAACCAACTCCCCATTCTGGTTCATTGGGATTACTTTTAAAATAGCTCCAGTACGTTCGCAAAGCATTTGCCATGGCACTATATTGGAATGGTGCTCCATGGCCGAAACAAGGATCTCGTCTCCTTCTTTTACAAAAGATGTAAATCCATTGGCCACCAAATTAATACTATGCGTAGTCCCAGAAGTTAGAATTACCTCATAGGTATTAGCGATGTTATAGTGTTTCTGAATTTTAATTCGTGCCGCTTCGTATGCATCCGTAGCTTCTTGTGAAAGACTATGTACCCCTCGGTGAATATTGGCATTGTAATTTTGGTAATAGTCAACAATAACATCAATCACCTGCTGTGGTGTTTGCGACGTAGCGGCATTGTCTAAATACACCAATGGTTTTCCATTAACTTCCCTATTTAGAATGGGAAAGTCTTTGCGGATTTTATCAACCTTAAACTTTGTTTCCACCATATTTTTAATTTGTCATTTTGAACAAAGTGAAAAATCTAAAATGTTATGGGATTTCTCGCTTTTCCTTCGACTGTGTTCAGGATGACAGCTCGAAATGATACTGAATGCATTACAATTCAAACCCAACACGAACGCCAAGTTTATTGGCTATAATCTTGTTGATTCTTGTTTTAAGCTCAGGAATTCTAACACTTTCCAAAACGTTATTGGCAAAGGCATACATTAACAAAGCTGTTGCCTCTTTCTTGGGAATACCCCTAGATTGAAGATAAAACAAGGCATCCTCATCTAACTGTCCAATGGTACATCCGTGCGAGCACTTAACATCATCGGCAAAAATTTCTAGTTGCGGTTTCGTGTTGACGGTAGCCTTATCACTAATCAATATATTATTGTTCTGCTGAAAGGCATTGGTCTTTTGGGCAATCTTGTCTACAATAATTTTTCCATTGAAGACTCCAGTAGATTTCTCACCAAAAATTCCTTTGTAATCTTGATGGCTTTCACAATTTGGTTGTGCATGGTGCACCAAAGTATGGTGATCTACATGTTGCTTTTCACCTAAAATGGTAACTCCTTTAAGCACAGAGTCCATATATTCTCCATTTTGATAAAAGTTCAAATTGTTCCGAGTGAGTTTTCCTCCAAACGAAAAGGTATGCACACGAACAATGCTCTTATCCTTTTGAGAAATATAAGTATTGTCAATCAGCGACGCAGTATTTTCATCATTTTGAACCTTGTAGTAATCCACATTGGCATCCTTTGCCGCAAAAATTTCTGTCACAGAATTCGTAAGTACTTCGTTGCCCGTTAAACTTTGGTGGCGTTCTATAATTTGTACTTCAGCATTTTCTTCAACGATAACCAAGTTGCGCGGCTGTAACATTAAAGCAGCTTCATTACCTGTTGCCAAGTGCACTATTTGAATGGGTTTCTTAGGCACCTTATTTTTCGGAATATAAATGTAGGCTCCCTCTTTGCTAAAGGCTGTATTCAAAGTGGTCAAAGATTCGTCTTTTGACGCTACTTTGTTGAAATATACATCTATAACCTGCTTGTATTGTGGCTTGGTCAATGCAGCGCTCATTAAGCACACATCCACACCATCATGAGTGGTCTCAGATAGATATGAACTATAAACACCATCAATAAATACAATTTTGTAGGTATCTATTTCATGAAGGAAATACTTTTTAATATCCTTGTATTCAAGCGTGTTTTCCTTTTTTGGGAAAATACTAAAGTCCACTTTTTGAATGCCGTTCAATGACGTATATTTCCAAGCTTCTTCCTTTTTGGAAGGAAAACCTTTTTCTTCAAAATTCTTGATGGCTTCGGAACGAACCTCATGTACTGGATGATCCAAGTCCACGTTGTTCTCAAAAGCTAAAAATGAAGAAAGTAATTTATCTTTTAAATCCATTGTTTATCAGTTGTCAGTTGTCAGTCGCCAGTTATCAGTTTTTCAACACCCGGTTTCTGACATCTGAAATCTTATCTCTGTTATACTACCGTTTCCTGTTTTATCCAGTCGTATCCTTTCTCTTCCAATTCCAAAGCCAGTTCCTTTGTGCCAGACTTTACAATTTTTCCATCATGCAACACATGCACAAAATCAGGAACAATATATTCTAACAACCTTTGGTAGTGAGTAATCACGATAATAGCATTGTCTTCTCCCCTAAGCTTATTGACCCCATTGGCCACAATACGAAGTGCGTCAATATCCAGTCCAGAATCTGTCTCATCCAAAATGGCCAACTTAGGCTCCAGCATTGCCATTTGAAAAATTTCATTCCTTTTCTTCTCTCCTCCTGAAAATCCTTCGTTAAGGGAACGTGACAAAAATTTTCTGTCAATTTCCAACATTTCAGACTTCTCACGAATGAGTTTCAGCATTTGGTTTGCTGGCATATCCTCCAAACCTCTTGCATTTCTAGATGCATTAATTGCCGTCTTCATAAAATTGGTCACAGAAACCCCCGGAATCTCAACCGGGTATTGAAATGATAAGAAGATTCCTTTATGTGCTCTTTCTTCTGGATCTAATTCTTCCAAATCCTCACCATCCAAAGCAATACTGCCTTTCTTTATCTCAAACTCTTCTTTTCCGGCAATTACAGATGCCAAGGTACTCTTACCAGAGCCGTTTGGTCCCATAATAGCATGAACCTCTCCTGCGTTCACGTCAAGGTTGATTCCGTTCAAGATTTTCTTATCTTCTATGCTTGCGTGTAAATCTTTAATTTCTAACATCGTGTCTTGTTCAATAATGTTTAATGGTTATCCCACTGAGCCTTCAAGGCTTATTTCCAATAATTTTTGAGCTTCTACCGCAAACTCCATTGGGAGTTTGTTCAAAACCTCTTTGCTAAATCCGTTCACAATCAAAGCAATGGCTTTTTCTGTATCTATACCTCGTTGATTGCAATAGAAAATTTGGTCCTCCCCAATTTTACTGGTTGTGGCCTCGTGTTCTATCTGAGCTGTTTTGTTTTTGGCTTCTATATACGGGAATGTATGTGCTCCACAACGATTCCCCATCAACAACGAATCGCACTGTGAAAAATTTCTGGCATTTTCCGCCCTGCTATTCACCTGTACCAACCCTCGATAACTATTCTGTGATTGACCCGCAGAAATTCCTTTGGAAATAATGGTACTCTTGGTGTTTTTGCCCAAGTGAATCATTTTTGTTCCAGTGTCTGCTTGCTGAAAATTGTTGGTCACGGCAATTGAATAAAATTCCCCTACTGAGTTATTTCCTTTTAAAACGCAAGAAGGGTATTTCCAGGTTACGGCTGAACCTGTTTCCACCTGAGTCCAAGAAATTTTTGCATTCTCCTCACACAAACCTCTTTTGGTTACAAAGTTGTAAACCCCGCCTTTTCCTTCTTTATCTCCAGGAAACCAATTCTGAACGGTAGAGTATTTAATTTCAGCGTCATCTAAAGCAATAAGTTCAACCACTGCTGCATGTAATTGATTTTCATCTCTTGATGGAGCAGTACAGCCTTCTAAATAACTTACATAACTACCTTCATCTGCAATCACCAGGGTACGTTCAAACTGGCCTGTCCCCCCTTCATTAATTCTAAAATATGTTGATAGTTCCATGGGGCATTTTACCCCTTTTGGAATGTAACAGAAAGAACCATCTGTAAATACAGCAGAATTTAAGGCTGCATAAAAGTTATCCGTTTTTGGGACAATAGTTCCCATGTATTTTTTTACCAATTCTGGGTGTTCTTGTATTGCTTCGGAAATAGGCATGAAGATGATTCCTTTTTCTGCCAATGTCTTTTTAAAAGTGGTTGCTACCGAAACAGAATCCACTACAATATCCACAGCAACATTTTGTAATCTCTTTTGCTCATCGACAGAAATTCCCAATTTTCGGTACATCTCCAATAAATCAGGATCTACATCGTCCAATGATTTATTGGGGTCCGCTGATTTGGGAGCTGAATAGTAACTGATTGCTTGAAAATCCGGTTTCTCATAATGAACATTTGCCCATTCTGGCTCTTCCATTTTTTCCCAAACACGAAAAGCTTCCAAACGCCAATCGGTCATCCAATCAGGTTCGTTCTTTTTCTTGGAAATTGCACGAACAATATCTTCGTTTAATCCCTTTGGAAAAGTATCCGATTCAATATCTGTGTAGAAACCATACTCATATTCCTTGGTTTCCAATTCTTTCTTTAATTCTTCTTCTGTATATGCCATGTGTTCTCCGTTAGTTTATTGGCAATTGACAATCAACGGTTATAATGAAAAGCTTTCCCCGCATCCACAAGTGCGCTGGGCATTTGGATTATTGAAGACAAAACCTTTCCCGTTCAATCCACCTGAATACTCTAAGGTGGTACCAACCAGGTATAAAAAGCTCTTTTTATCAACGATTATTCGAACAGCATTGTCTTCGAAAACTTTATCGGTATCCGTTGAGGATGTATCAAATTTTAATTCATAGGATAATCCACTGCAACCTCCGCTTTTTACACCTACACGTACAAAATCTGTAGAAGCATCAAAGCCTTCTTCGGTCATCATCGTCACCACTTTATGTTTGGCTGTTTCTGAAACTTTAATCATTCTTACTTGGATTTAATCTAAATAGCTAACAAATATAGTTTATAAGTAGGGTTTTTCAACACTTCCTAACATTATAATAACGAATAATCGAATAGGTGTTATCTATTGAAAACGAGGGCTATTTAATTTTGATGACCACAAGATCGGTCATGCCCCTTAATTGAATGCCTGGAAAGTCGTCACTAGCGGTTTCCCCTACTAGAATTAGGCTACCATCTTCAGTTTCCAAAGTATCAAAACCATAATCCAAGCCCGACCCCCCAAAAGTACTTTGATACGCTATGTTCCCTTCGGAATCTGTTTTTATGACCCAAAGGTCATTTTCTCCATTGTTCTCACTGAGGTCACCATCAGAGCTCTTGGAATTTCCTGCAATTACAAAGCCCCCATCTGAAGTTGAGCTTAACCCTCTAGCTGCATCAAAACCAGCTCCACCATAGTTTTTTTCCCAAACAAGATTGCCATTGTCATCAATCTTTATCAACCAAACATCTGACTCTCCGTTATTTTTTGAAACATCCGTATCTGTACTGAAGGTGTTTCCTGTAATAACGTATGAGTTATCATTGGTTTTTACAATATCATAGGACTTGTCTATTCCCGTTCCCCCAAAAGAGCTTTCCCATAATAGCGTTCCAGTACTGCTCACTTTTACCACCCAAAAATCATAGCTTCCTTTGGAGTTAGAAATATCAAAGTCATTACTTTCTGATGCTCCCGCCATCAATAGCCCTCCATCATTTGCTTCCAATACTCCAAAAGACCTGTCATTATTTGTGCCCCCAAAATATCTACGCCAAACCAGGTTTCCGTCAATATCCAATTTTGTGCCCCAAAACTCCCCCACTCCATGACGGGTCAAATAGTTTCCTTTTCCTGTATTTCCTTCTCCCCCAGAAGAGGTAACATCCAAAAATCCAGCAAAGAAAAGTCCACCATCTGAGGTTTCGGTTACATCATAGGAATGGTCATGTCCAGAAAAGCCAAAACTCTTCTCCCAAAGAATATTTCCACTAGCATCTAGGCGCAAAATCCAATTGTCATGAAACCCTTCATTGTTACTGCCATCGCCATCATCACTCATGGCATACCCTACAATGGCATAACCTCCATCCGAAGTTTGTACCACAGATTGGCCTCTGTCATCCTTGCTTCCTCCGTAAGTTTTATTCCATTGTAAATTGCCTTCAGCGTCTAATTTTAGCAACCAATAGTCATTTACCGCTGTGGTTTTTCTTACTAAGTCCCCATCAGTACTATTGCTATACCCTAAAACTGCATATCCTCCATCTGAAGTCTGAACAACAGCTTGCGCGGTTTCTTCACCTGTACCTCCAAAATTTTTAACCCAATCCACCTCACCTAAAAAGGTTACTTCCTCTATAGGGTTTGGTTCCGTATCATCATTAGTGCATGATCCAAAGACCACTAATGCAAAAACCATCAACATCTTTTTCATAGCTAAAGTCTAATTGGATTTTTGAACTACAAATAGTCCTGAGTCAGTATCATTTATAATAATCTTTCCACTTTCAAAAAAGGGATAGACACTCCACACGCCATTAAACCGAGCAGTGTCATTGGAAGGATATGTATCAAAAAATGCTATTTCTGTAATGGTTTCGTTTTCAATATCCGAAATATCCAAAACACGCATTCCTGCCGTGTAATTGGCCAGGAAAAATTCATCGCCCAATACATATCCATTATGATCAATAGCACCTGTTGGGCCAAGATATGTGGTATGTAAAGTTGGGTTATCCAAATCCGTTAAATCAAAAACAAGGGTCCTGGAATTGAATCCGAAATCTGTTTCATCAAGCTCGTCTCCCAAAATAAAGTACCGCTGGTCTTCTGTAAACCAACCTTGGTGGGTATACCCGATATTACCATACATCAATGTTCCTATCTCAACAGGGTTGTCTTTATCCGTAATATCGGCTATTGCAATTTGGTTCTCGTTGGCTCCAATAAATATTTCGCGCCCAGTATAATCTGCATCTGGACCATTATAGGTGATTACTTGAGCATCGTGCGTGTAGCCGTTGGTCCCATACCCTCCTACTCCGTTGGGGCTTGTTGGATTTTGAATATCAATAAAATGAACCCCTCCGTTGAAAGCATCATTACGAGCTGTTCCAACTGGGTATGCAAAACCTATTTCTTCATTGATTACAATGTTATGTGCATTTCCTATTCCCTCATATCTGGCATCCGCAGTAAATTGTTGGGGCGGGTTTTCAACATTCCGCAATTTGGTAAGGTCAAAAACTTGCATGCCGTGGTTTGTCGCCTCCGCAACAATAAAAGCATGATTGCCATATACTTTAACATCTCGCCAAGTACTAGCCACGGTAGCAGTTAAAAGTTTTCCCAGATAGACAGGGTTTTCGGTATCGGTAATATCAACAAAGGCTGTTCCATTGTCCAAACCTATTACGGCATACTCTCTATTGTTTGGAGTATCTGTCCATCCCCAAATATCATTTGCTGCGGAAGCCCCAAAGGCATTTAGGTCCATTTGAAATAATAGGTCGTAACCGTTACAAGGGTAGATTGAAGCGGTACCGCCTTGGCATGGTGATGAACTTGTAGTTACAAGACCGGTACCCAAATTGGGGCCATCACCATTGTTCATATCACCATTGCCCGAGTTGGGATCACCTCCATCATCACTTGAACACCCAAAAATAAGAAACGCCGCAAGGAGCGTTAATAAAGTAGGTCTCAACATTCTATAGCAATTTTAAGTTTCTACTAAAGATACAATTTATAATTATCCTCTTATTTTTGCCGAATGATAGAAGATAAGAATCCGCAAAGAACATCGCTTGAGAATTTAGGGGAATTTGGATTGATTAAGCATTTGACCAAAAACTTTGAGTTAAATCAAGATTCATCAGTTGTAGGAATAGGTGATGATGCCGCCGTCTTGGATTTTAAAGACAAAAAAACAATAGTTACCACGGATATGCTGGTAGAGGGAGTTCATTTTGACCTCAGCTATATGCCTTTAAAACATTTGGGCTATAAATCTGTCATTGTAAACCTTTCGGATATTTATGCCATGAATGCAAGGGCAACTCAAATTACCGTTTCCATTGCGGTCTCCAACAGATTTCCGTTAGAGGCACTTGAAGAATTTTACGAAGGTGTAGCAATGGCTTGCCAAATGTACAAGGTGGATTTGGTTGGTGGAGATACTACCTCATCTACAAAAGGTATGCTGGTTAGTATTACCGCTTTGGGAATTGCTGAGGAAAATGAAATCGTTTATAGAAACGGTACCAAACCAAATGAATTGTTGGTCGTTACCGGCGACTTGGGTGGCGCCTATCTTGGGCTTCAAGTTTTGGAACGTGAAAAAGAGGTCTTTAAAGTAAACCCGAACAATCAGCCAGACCTTGAACCTTATTCTTATGTTGTTGAGCGTCAATTAAAACCAGAGGCCAGAATGGATGTTGTTGAACTATTGGAAAAACTTGAGGTGAAGCCTACTGCAATGATCGATATTAGTGATGGCCTCTCTTCTGAGATTTTGCACTTATGTGAACAAAGTGGTGTGGGCTGTAATCTTTTTGAAGATAAAATTCCTTTGGATCCTACGGTCATCTCAGCAGCAGAAGAATTTAAAATGGACTCTACCATGATTGCTTTGAGCGGTGGTGAGGATTATGAATTGTTAATGACCATTGATCAAGCAGATTTTCCAAAAATAAAGGGCAATCCCAACCTAACGGTTATTGGGCATATGGCATCTAAAGAAGAAGGAGCGCATTTAATTACTAGGGGAGATACAAAAATTCCATTATCGGCACAGGGATGGAATTCATTTACATCATAAAAAAATCCCGAAAACCAAGAGCATTTCTCGCTAGACGGTCTTGGGGCACAGGACTGAATAGACAAAGCGCTTTCTTAATTTCCGGGAATAAACCTTGAAATTATTTCTCAGAAAGTAAAACGTAAATTACGCTACTTGCGGAACTTGTCTATTATGTCTTTTACGGTACATGTCTTCTAAAGTACTGTTGATGTCTTGCATTTGAGGAGTCAATGCAGATAATTTACCACTTACATCTGTGGTAACTTCTTTTTGACAATGTAAACACTTGTACTCTTTAATGTGTTGTGTAACTCTTTTGGACACTACATAGTGATGCCCGAATAAGTTACAGAAGAAAGAAGAGAATTTGTTGCCATGTTGGGTAGTGGATGTCTTCATAAGTTAGGTTTGTTTGGGAAGCGCATTAGTACGATTTGGGAATCGAAAAACGCAAAAACATTTTACTGTAATTTTATGTTATAAGAATTGAATTTTAATTAGTCCTTATTTTAGCAACGCATGTTAATAACTTTTTATTTCATCAACTTTTTTCTAAAGTCATTTTTTCGATGAAATACACCCTTATCGATAAAAAGTTATATTCAAGCGTTGAAATACAATGCTCTAATATAGTTTTTTGATTTATTTTAACAAAAAAATTATTAACAATACATGAATCGTAAAACCATCGCCATAACCGCTTTTGCCCTTTTCTCTTTATTTTTTGGTGCAGGCAATCTTATTCTTCCCCCGCAATTAGGATTTAAGTCTGGTGACCTTTGGTGGCTAGTCGCTTTTGGGTTTTGTCTTTCCGCTGTTCTAATTCCCATTTTGGGCATTTTGGCTCATGCCAAGTTACAGGGGACTATGTTCGATTTTGCCAAGAAAGTATCTCCAATATTCAGTTTGGTGTATTGTTATCTAGTGTATGCGATTTCCATTTCGTTGCCCTCACCAAGAACAGCTTCGGTTACGCACGAGATGGCCATTCAACCTGTATGGGATTCCTCTTCGTTGGTTACCAGTATTATATACTTTGCATTGGTCTATATTTTTGTGGTCAATCGTTCTAAGATTTTAGACGTGGTAGGTAAGTTTCTTACCCCTGGAATATTGATTATCCTCCTCCTTATTATAGGAGCGTCCATCTTTACTTTGGATTTTGACTTTGGAACAACCGAATTCGAAAGTCCATTTACCCATGGAATCTTGGAAGGATATCAAACCTTTGATGCTATTGGTGCCGTAGTGGTGGGTGGGGTGATTATTATTTCCATAAATCTAAAAGATGATGCGGCGTCCTATGAGGTCAAAAGAAGCTTGATTCGCAAAGTAGGTTGGTTGGCCGGACTTGGTCTCTTTTTAGTCTATACCGGACTTATTATTACTGGAGCATTGTTTCATGATTCCTTTGATGCTGAAGTTTCCAGGACTGCCCTTTTAAGCGGTATAAGTTTAAAGACCTTGGGGGGCACTGCCAATCTAATGCTCAGCATTTTGGTAAGCCTTGCCTGTTTTACCACGGCGGTTGGTATTGTAACGGGAACAGCAGATTTTATTAAAGGACGTTTTAATGATTCTAGACAGGCTTATATTATCACAGCCATCATTGGCTGTATTCTTGGAGTATTAATGGGGCAGTTTAATGTGGGGTATATTATTGCTGTGGCCCTACCTGCTTTAATGTTTATCTATCCTATTACCATTATCCTTATTCTTTTGAATGTGGCACCTGAGAATCTTGCCTCAGCCAAAGTATTTAAATGGGTGGTCGCAGCAACCATTCTATTTAGCATCCCTGATTTTTTGGGAAGCATTGGTTGGGGCGAATATATCTCTGGAATTACGCCATGGATTCCGTTAAGCCAATTTCATATGGGATGGGTATTGCCTGCTTTGGCAGTTTTTGTTTTGGCTAATTTTATTGGGAAAACATCGGGATAGGTTTTTTGGAATGGCACTTATTGGTCATGTGTATGATTAGTTGCGGATTTTTCAGCAGAAAATGTCCTCCTGCAATCAATTATACACCGTGTTGTGGTGCGTATTTATTCCATTATTTCTATTTCCATCTCCGTTGGGGGAGGTGGAGGAGGTGGAGGAACGATGTATTCTTCATAGGGATTCAGCCATATTTTTAATTCCTTGTGCTCATTGGTGACTCTTGAATATGAGTTAGTCAAAATGTCCAATGTCAAGGGTAATTTGGCAGGTCCATTTTCGACATAAGAGATTTGAATTAAGTATTTTTTTGGGCTGTCGGCCAAAATTGGATTTCGTCCCTTGTTTTCAAGGTCTTTGCGTAAAGTCTTTTCTAAACTGTCAATTGGTGAAAATGAAGAACGTGTCTTTGTTATTGAGTCATTTACTATTTCTAGTGTATTCTTTCGTTTTATTAAGATACAACCAAAATTGTCCCAACAAGGATTTTGCAAATAGACTATTTTGACTTCTTTGTCCTTTTTCAAGGTTATTTTTGGTAAGCTATCATTACAGGCAATCTCCTCAGTCCGTTTGATTAAATCCTCCCATGTTTTGAAATTGGCTGGTTGTAACTCTACACTCAAACTGTCGCTTTGCCCATCCAAAAGTCCGAATTCCTTTGGAATTACTTGCTGATTTTTTTGTTCTGAGTTTTTACAAGAAACTACTCCTGCAAACAGCAGAATCAAAATTGATATTTTATTGAAGTTTTTCACTTTTCTTATATGCACCACAACATTAAGCTAAAAATCGTTTTAATGATTCTTTAGCGACCGATAAGTGAAGTTAGCTGAATTTAAGTTTAAAATCAAAGAAAGATTGATGGTTTGAACTCGCCAAAAAGCCAAGCCCAATTTACATTTGACAAGGCAGACTGAGGTAGGACCTATACTTAAGAAAAAAGAATTTCCTTGTGGGAATATCAAATGGGGTGGTTTTAATTTTCAACCTGTTACTTGGTAATTTTATATCTAAACTCAAGTTTAATGGTGTCTTGAGTTTCATTGTTTATTCCATTGAGAACCTCCCAATTTGTAAAAGGAACAATCTGGGGTTTATACGGAATCTCTAAATAATGTTCAGGTGTCTCATATCCATTAGATCTGATGTAAAACTTTCTTCCATCCTCATAAAAAATAGCATTCCTGTTTTCATACACATATAAACCTCCTTCTACTTTTTCATTCCTTATCTTACTATGTGATCCTCCCTTGGAGCTTCTGAATGAAAAGGTTCCACCTTTTAAGCTTTCCGCTGTTCTAATTTCAAATGTTAGCCTATGTGCTTGTTTTTCTATACTTACTTGCCTGGGCGTTCCTATTTCAAAAAATGTAACAGCAAGTATTAACAATGGCAGCGTTATAGGGACGAAAAAAAGAAATTTAACCCAAGTGGAGGTAATACCCTTGAAAAAAAAGGCGTTTACAATGGTAAGAACAACTGCAATTAAAAGTAATATTCCCAGACCATAAAAAAAGGTCAGCCCTTTTGCCATTCCATTTCCTGCGGCATCACTCCCGGTAAATTGTTGATTTGAGAAGTCTATATACATAATAACCAGTACGATGACATAAATGACTACCGAGGTAATAATAATTTTATTTGATGTCATATAGTTTTACGTCTTTCAATGTCTTCCCATTATATTTTACAACAAAAAAGGGAGCTTGCATAAGTAACCCAAGAAGAGAAAAGGATTTAGAGTCACAAATCAAGAACCCCTCTTCTTTTTATTATGGTAGTAAATAGCATAAGCAATTCCAATCAGTACTACAAAAGGCAGATACGACCCAATAACAACCCCTATCTCATAGCCACTATCTGGAGCCTCTTTTATTTTTTCCTCAATATTGGGCTGTTGCGTTACTATAAAGGCTATCCATTTCATACTAAAAGTACATTTCTCACATTCATTTTATTCAGTGCAAAACGCCTCTAAGCTTATGCCTGCATCAATTCTTCAATTTCTTCAACTTCAATGGGAATGTTTTTCATCAAATTAAAAGGTTCTCCTGTTTCTTGGATGACCACATCATCTTCTAGACGGATACCCATTTTTTCCTTTGGAATGTAAATACCAGGCTCTACCGTAAAGACCATATTAGGTTTCATTGGCATTTTTAGTTCCCCATAATCGTGGGTGTCCAATCCAATATGATGGCTGGTGCCGTGCATAAAGTATTTTTTATAAGCAGGCCAATTCTTATCCTCGTTCTGTACATCAGCTTTGTCCAACAATCCAAGACCCAATAATTCTGAGGTCATAATTTTGCCAACTTCTTTATGGTATTCTGCCCAAATGGTTCCAGGGACCAGCATTTTGGTCGCTTCATTTTTTACCCTGAGCACCGCGTTATAAACCGCTTTCTGTCTATCAGTAAATTTTCCGTTTGCAGGAATGGTCCGTGTCATGTCACTAGAGTAATTGGCATATTCCGCTGCAACGTCCATCAAAATTAAATCTCCATCTTGTACCTGCAAGTTGTTCTCTATATAATGTAACACATTCGCATTATCTCCAGCGGCTATAATTGGGGTATAGGCAAATCCTTTGGAACGGTTTCGTATAAACTCGTGTAGGTATTCTGCTTCCATTTCATACTCCCACACTCCCGGCTTGGTAAATTGTAAAATCCTTCGGAATCCTTTTTCCGTAATATCACAGGCTTGTTGCATCAATGCAATTTCCTCTGGTTCTTTTACCCCTCGTATTTGTTGTAAAATGGGGTTGCTCTTTGCCCATTGATGGGCAGGAAATTCTTTTTTACATCGTTCTATAAAACGATCTTCCCTAGTTTGAGTTTCTACCGCCTGACGGTAATGCTCGTTGGTATTAAAATAAATGGTATCTGATTCCGTCATCAAATCAAAAAATACCTTGTCAAAATCAGAAAGCCAATAAATAGTTTCAATTCCTGAAATCGCTGTCGCTTTTTCCTTGGTCAATTTGGCTCCTTCCCAAACCGCAATATGTTCATTGGTCTCCCTTACAAATAAAACTTCCCTATGCTTTTTGTCCATTGCATCAGGAAACAAAACCAAAATGGTCTCTTCTTGATCTGCTCCGCTTAAATAAAAAATATCGCGGTGCTGTTCAAAAGGCATGGTGCTATCAGCACTAACAGGATAAATATCGTTGGAATTGAATACCGCAATACTCTTTGGCTTCATTTGGGCCATGAATTTTCTGCGGTTTTTTATAAAAAGCTCATTTTTAATTTGATGGTACTTCATTATGTGCCGTTGTTTTTCCAAATGTAGAAATTTGGTTGTGGGCCACAAACAAAAAAGGAGCCATAAAGGCTCCTTGAATACTTTTTTTATGTACTTATTTGGACATCGCATTCTTTATGGCACCAATAATTGCCATAATAATGCCACCGCCAACACCTCCACCAGCAACACTTCCAAGGATTCCAGAAACATCCATTCCGCCATCAGTTCCCAAACCAAGCATTCCTAGCAAATATCCTCCCAATCCCCCACCGAGGATTCCAGAAATTGAATTGCCCAATGTTCCTAAATTTAACTTGGGCAATAATTTTGCAGCTAGATTTCCGCCAGCGGCACCAGAAATTAGTTGAATAATCAACGGTAAATACTCTTCCATAATTTATAGTTTAATGGTTAATTAGCAATAAATAAACATTTTTTTAATGGATTTGACAAAAATGAAGCTTTTAAATTTTGATTTTATCAATTATTTCAGGCCATAAATTCCATTTTGACAGTTTGTGCCAGCAATTTCTTATTCATACCTTGACCAAAGAATTAAAACCCAATTTTGATGAAAAAACTTCTGTTTTTTTGCTTGATTTTACCTCTTCAGGCAATCCTTGCCCAACAATCTTCAACTTCTGTTGAAAAAGTTATGGAAGCGTTGGAACAAAAAGCTAAAATGGCCGAAACTTCATTGGTCAAAAACATCCTTTTAAAAAATATTGGGCCTTCTGTAATGAGCGGTCGTGTGGTAGATTTGGATGTTAACCCAACCAACCCCACCGAATTCTATGTGGCCTACGCATCTGGCGGATTATGGCATACCGCAACCAACGGAATTTCATTTACACCAGTTTTAGATAGTTCCGATACCCAAAACATAGGAGATATTGCTGTGGATTGGACAACGGGGACCATTTGGGTTGGAACAGGAGAAAACAATTCTTCGCGTTCTTCGTACGCGGGAATTGGAATGTTAAAATCCACGGACAATGGAAAGACCTGGCAAAATATGGGCTTGCATGATTCCCATCATATTGGCAGAATTTTAATCAACCCAAATAATGTCAACGAGGTTGTGGTAGGAGTAACTGGCCACTTGTACTCTTCCAACCAAGAAAGAGGTGTCTATAAAACTTCTGATGGTGGAAAAACCTGGAACAAAACTTTGTTTATAAATGACGCTACCGGTATTATTGATATGGCCTTTGCACCAAATAATTTCAACATACAATATGCGGCGGCCTGGCAAAAAGACCGTAAAGCTTGGAACTTTGAAGGTAATGGCGCTGCATCTGGAATTTATAAAAGTGTAGATGGAGGTAGCAACTGGTCTTTGGTTACAACTCCAGAAAGTGGGTTCCCCACAGGAGAAGGAGTTGGTAGAATTGGACTTGCTGTTTTTGACGATAATACGGTTTATGCCGTGCATGACAGTCAGTTTAGAAGAGAGAAAAAAGCAACAGAGAAGAAAGATGAGCTTATCAAAGATGATTTTAAAACTATGGACAAGGAAGCTTTCCTGGCTTTGGATGTTAAAAAACTCAATGATTATTTGAAGACCAATGGCTTTCAAGAAAAGTACAGAGCAGAGAACGTAAAACAAATGGTGCGTAGTGGTGCAGTAAAACCAGTTGATCTTGCCAAGTATTTAGAAAATGCCAATTCCCTTTTATTTGACACCCCAGTTGTAGGTGCCGAAGTATACAGAAGTGATGACGCTGGAGCCACTTGGAAAAAGATGAATGAAAATTTTATAAATGATCTGTTCTATAGTTATGGTTATTATTTTGCTCAAATAAGAGTTGACCCAAGCAACAAGAATCGTATTTATTTGGCAGGGGTTCCCTTGATTAAATCTGAGGATGGTGGAAATACATACACCTCCATTGGAAAGGAAAATGTGCATGCGGATCATCACGCTCTTTGGGTCAATCCAAAAATGCCAGGTCATCTTATAAACGGGAATGATGGTGGCTTAAATATTTCGTATAATGATGGTCAACATTGGATGAAAAACAACTCACCTACCGTGGCTCAGTTCTATGCCATAAATGTGGATAATGAAAAACCTTATAATGTATATGGCGGTCTACAGGATAATGGTGTTTGGAAAGGCGCACATAATAACAAACAGGATAGCCATTGGCACCAAACCGGAGAAAACCCATGGAAGATGATCATGGGCGGTGATGGTATGCAGGTACAGATTGATAATAGAAATGCCAATATCGTGTATACTGGTTTTCAATTTGGAAACTATTATCGTTTGGATTTGGAAAATAACAAACGAAAATACATTCAGCCCAAACATGAGTTGGGCGAATCTCCATATCGATTCAATTGGCAAACACCAATCTTATTGTCCCCGCACAATCAAGACATTCTTTATTTGGGAGGAAACAAGTTACATCGTTCTTTAAACCAAGGTGATGATTGGGAGGCCATTTCTGAAGACTTAACACAAGGAGGTAAAAAAGGTAATGTTGCATACGGTACCATAGCAACTATTTCAGAATCCACATTCAAATTTGGTTTGATCTATACAGGTAGTGACGACGGTTTGGTTCAAGTTTCCAAAAACGGTGGTGGAAGTTGGGAAAATATCTCTTCCTCTTTCCCTAAAAATTTATGGGTGAGTGAAGTTGCTGCATCCAAACATAAAAAGGAACGGGTATATGCTACCTTGAACGGATATCGTTGGGATGATTTTGCCCCGTATGTATTTGTAAGCGACAATTATGGGAAAAGCTGGAAAAACATTTCTGGTAATATTCCAGCTTCTCCAGTAAATGCTTTAGTAGAGGATTCAGAAAACGAAGACCTTTTATTTGTAGGAACGGATAATGGTCTTTATGTAAGCTTCAATCGTGGAGATACATGGGAGTTGTTCCAAAACGGCATGCCAAATGTGGCAGTGCATGATCTGGTAATTCAGCCAGAAGCAAAGCATTTGCTTATTGGCACGCACGGACGCAGTATTTACAAAGCAGATATTGCGGCATTACAGCAAATAAACCACGAAGTACTCTCCAAAGATTTGGTGGTTTTTGGTGTTGAAGACATAAAACATTCGAAAAGCTGGGGTAACTCATGGAGTTCTTGGATAACGCCAGATACCCCCGGATTGGATGTGAACTTTTATTGTGCGGCACCAGGTACATGCACTGCCAAAGTACTTACAGCTAACGGTACGGAAGTAAGTTCAACAGAGATGGATGTAAGCAAAGGTTTAAACGTCCTTTCCTATGATCTGGCATTTTCCAAGAAAGGAAAAAGTAATTTTCTAAAGAAGAACAAAATGAAGCTTACCGAGGCCAAAAATGGAAAGACCTACCTTCCAAAAGGAAGCTACGTGGTAGAAATCTCTGTAAATGGTAAGGTTGAAAAAATTGAATTTAAAATAGAGTAAATGCAATTGTCACTCAGCATTCCAGCGCTTTTGTTTCCGGCCATTTCATTGACCATGTTGGCTTACAACGCGCGCTATTTGGCCATTGCCGCACTAATTCGGCAATTACACAAACAATATGCAGACGATGCGACCCAGCCGGTGAAAAAACAAATAGAGCAATTGCGCAAAAGACTGAGCATTATTAAAAACATGCAAGCCACTGCCATAATTAGTTTTCTGCTGGCTGTAATTACAATGTTTCTCATATATGTGGAGCAGAATATCTGGGCCAATATCATCTTTGGCGCCAGTCTTATCGAATTGATCATCTCTTTACTTTTATCACTTATAGAAGTACAATTGTCCACCAAGGCATTGGGCATTCAGTTAAAGAATATGGAGAATTAATATTAAAAAATAAGTATTATAGTACAAAAACTCAGGAACTTTACTGTAGTTCGAAAGCTTTTCCTTGCAAGAAAAAATCAAGATTATTAATATCTTTACCGTTGCTATGAAGCGTGTGACGGATTTAGACTTTTTTAAAAACATAAGGGAGATAAGGGAATTTGAATTTGGAATTTTCTATTACTTCGAAGGATTGGTCATTTCTGAAATGAAAGAAGGGGTCACTATGAATTGGAATATGGCCCAAAAAGCTGTTGCTGCCGCCCATGAAATTTTTGGAGAGGACAAACCCCTTGCTTACATCTCTAATCGTATTAACAAGTATTACGTAGTGCCTTCGGATTGGGCAAAGTTCTATAAGCATCGACATCAACTTAGTTTTTATTCTGTTGTGGGGGACACAAAAGGTAGTTTTGCAAGCCTTGTGCTTGAGCGTATGTTCTTTCAAAATTCCATTAAGCAGTTTTCAGATTTGGAAGAAGCCGTTGAGTGGAGCCTTGCAAAAATTGAGAAGCAAAAGCAATTGGTTTAGCGGATTTTATTTCCCTATATGAAATAGGGCATCTCCTTGATTTACTACAGCCTGATTATTTATACAAAACACAAATCCATCAAAAGGGGCTTTTATTTTTTTGCTTTTTTTGGCATAGGTATCTGTAATAGCTCCCAATATTTGTCCTTTTAAAATAGGACTGCCGTTTTTTACCTTAGGAATAAACATTCCTGCTCTAGATGCACGGATCCATCTAGTTGAATCAAACTGAATTGAAGCTTTCTTTGGTGCTTTTCCTGAAAGCATTTCCAACCCGATCAAAATATTTTTTACACCTCGAATTCCAATTTCTATGGATTGTTCATCAAAACGCATACTCTCCCCTGCTTCATAAACAATAATTGGTTTCCCCATCTTAAAAGCAGCTTTTCTAAAAGAACCTCCTATCAATCTAGAAGAAAAATGAAAAGGAGCATTAAACAATAACGCCAAGTCTTTGCTCTGCTGATCTTCCAATGTATACCTAATTTGAGGGAAATTATGACGTAGTCCTCCTCCAGTATGCAAATCAATACCGAAGTCTATTTGGGGTAGAATTTCATTGGTATAGTGATACGCAATCCTACTTGCCAGTGATCCTGTCCTACTTCCTGGAAAGCTTCTATTTACATCTTTGCCATCTGGCACATCTCTGGAAAAATGGATAAATCCAAATACATTTAAGATGGGAACAACGATAACTGCTCCTTTTTTTATTTTAAACTGATTGTCCTGAAGTAACCTGCGCAGTGTTTCCACTCCGTTTATTTCATCGCCATGGAGTCCTGCCTGTACCAAAATTGTAGGGCCAGCTTTTTTCCCATTGAACACATGTACAGGAATATCAATTAAGGTGCCCGTTGGTAGGCGAGCAATATTAATCTGAACCAATTTGTTTTGGCCTGGCAAAATTGCATCACCATTTATAACTATCGTTTTATTTTCTACTTCTGTGGGCATTTTTTTCAACAAATTGAATTATATGTTTAGCTACATTAATTCCAGTAGCAGCCTCAACCCCCTTTAGACCGGGAGAAGCATTTACTTCAATTAAAACTGGTCCTCTTTTGGAACGCATTAAGTCTACACCTGCTACACCTAAACCCAAATACTTAGTGGCATTTAAAGCAATAAACTGTTCTTTTGCCGTTGGCTTTATGGCCACTGTATCTGCTCCGCGATGTACGTTGGATCTAAAATCATCCAAATCGCTTGTGCGCTTCATGCTGGCAACCACTTTGTTTCCAACGACGATTATTCGAATATCCTCCCCATTGGCTTCTTCTATGTATTGCTGAAGCAAAATACTGGTGTCCATTTTATAAAAGGTATCTATTATGGATTTTGCCGATTTCTTGCTTTCGGCCAAAATCACCCCTAAGCCTTGGGTACCTTCCTGTAGCTTGATAATAACAGGAGCCCCCCCAACAGTTTTATTTGTTCTTCAATATTATCAGGGTTTATGGAAAACACTGTATCTGGAATGGGAATCCCCTTTCTTGCCATAATCTGAAGTGTGCGTACTTTGTTCCTTGCCCGAGTTATCCCCAAAGAACGGGCCGTACTAAAAACATTGTTCATTTCAAACTGCTTCACTATAGCAGCTCCATGTCTGGTTACCTTAGCTCCTATTCTAGGAATAATGGCATCAAACTCATTCGTTACATTTTCATCTCCCAAATAAATCTGAGGTTTTCCATCGCCTAACTTAACAGAGCATTTTGTATGGTCAATTAATTCTACATAATGACCGGCCGCTTGGGCTTCTTCTGCTATTCTGCTTGTTGAATGTACATTAAGACTTACGGATAAGATGGCAATGTCCACAGGATTGGTTTAGCAATTTTTAAACTAGCCTTCAATATCGGTAAAAATTGTAATATGCCTTACAGGTAATTACTTTAAAATCAGCAAAAAGAACTTATTCAAACTCGCAAGTACTATGTTGCAACTGTTTCTGGAAGTTGAATTAACACCAAAGTTCCTGTGGGCTTCTTTGTGCTAGTACTAATCAAATCTTGAATGGTGTATTGATATGTCTTTCCAAATTTTTTAGAAAATAAATCTAGCCTGTCCCTTACCAAAGTAAGCCCTAGAGATTCTTTTTTAAATGGGTTCTCTGCATTTCGTTCTCGGGTCACCTTTCTGCCAACACCATTATCCTCTATTTTGATTTTTACGGTTTCATGAGCTTTATCCCTTTCAATCTTAAGGCTCAATAGTTTCTTTCCCTGTTTGGTGGAAAGGCCATGCCAAATAGCATTTTCCACAAATGGTTGTAGAAAAAGGGCTGGAACCAAAACCTTTTCTGTGGCTATGGATTCGTCTATGACTATTGTAAATTCAATATCATTTTTAAATCGGTCACTTTCAATCTCAACATACATCTTGAGAATATCCAACTCTTCTGCCAGTGAAATCTGTTCCTTTCTAGAGCTTTCCAGAATACTTCTGATCAATTTTGAAAACTTGGTCAAGTAAAAAATAGCCTTGTCCCGATTGTTTTCAATAAAATATGACTTGATTGAATTGAGTGCATTGAAAATAAAATGAGGGCTCATTTGACTTCGTATGGCATCCAACCTAAGCTGAGAGAACTTGTTTTCAAATTTCATGGTCAACTTTTCTGTTCGTTCCCGTTGCGCTTCTGCGGTAATATCTTCCATCTCAAAACGGGTCTGGGTCAATTCATCAGAAAGCGTCCTATTGATACTTTCTTTTATTGCGTGGTTTTCCTCCAGTTGTTTTATATATTTTTCCTGTACTACCGCCTTTTCTTTGTAAACAACTTTTTGTTCCAACCCAATGGCCAACGCAAAAAGCAGACTCTCTATTAAAATGCCAATGTAGAAAACATACAAGGTCTGGTTATTTGCGCTTAGGTTTTGAAAGGAATAAAAGAAAATGATAAAATACGTAATTGCCAAAACAAGCATGCCCGTCAAGATGTACCATTTAATGGCAACTTTTTGTTTAAAAACCATATAAAGCACCCAAAAAAACACCAAATAACCGACAGGTATAAAAACAAATGCATGAAAATAATCTATCAAAAATGAGCCTCTATCTATTGCAAAGACAATCCATAAGCTCAAGTAGATTATGGATAAAGTCAAAAAGTAATAGTTGATGATTTTTACAGCTTTCGGGTATCCCTTTTTAATTTGCATAATCTCCAAAATGAAGTAGGTAAAAAGCATGGTCCCAAAAAGCTGAGATGGGTAGTGAGACCAAACAACAAAGTTTTTGCCTGTAGCAGAATCAAAATAACTTGAAAAAAAAACGCCATCAATATATTTAAGAAGACCCACTCCATTAATTAGTGCGTACAAACTGTAGAGCAGGTAAAACCGTTTTTTATGTTGAAAAAACTGAATTAGGAAAAAAACAAAAAGATAGAACAGCACTGTAACCACCAAAAAGCCGAAGCCATTTTGATTACTATTCTCCAAAAGGTTAAGAAAGCCTGTTGTCTCCTTCATGTTTATTAGAGCGACATTTTATTCAGAAAGGCTTCTTTCTTAAGACGGGATACTGGTATTTTTTTCTTGTTTGAGAGCACTACATAATTTTCTGTCCTAAGGAATTCTGTGACTTTCAATGTATGTATTATATATGAGTTATGTACCCTGAAAAAGGTTGAATTTGTCAGCATATCTTCCAACTCCTTGAGTTTTTTAGAAACATAAAGACTTTCTGATGATTCAAGATGTATTTTTGAATAATTGCCGTCAGACTCACAGTATATAATATCATTTGCGCGTATAAATAAAATTTTACCATTAACAGGAATCTGCAACATTTGGGGAGCACTTGCCTTGGAAAGTGCATCAATTGTTTCCTGAAAATGAACTTGAAAGTTATCGGCCTCATTTGTCTTCTTCAATTTTTCAACTACCGCTTTGATCTCATCACCATCAATAGGTTTTAGCAAATAATCCAACGCGCTTTCCTTTATGGCCTGAATAGCATATTGATTGTATGCTGTGGTAATAACAACTGCAAAATTGCGATAATCCAATTTCTGGAGTAAGGCAAACCCATTCATCTCTGGCATTTCAATATCCAAAAAAACACAATCAGGTTTCAGGTAATTAATTCCTGAAAGGGCTTCTTTGGCAGAAGTAAATGTTTCTACAACGGTTAAGGTATCTGAAAATTTACGCAACTCCCAAGTAAGGCTATTAATAGCAGCAATTTCATCATCCACTACGATTGCTCTCATCATATCATAGATTTTGATTCAAAATACATGCTGTCACACTCATTTGATTTGGTATTGTTATCAATGACCAAAATTGATGTACAAATGGTTGCTTATGCGTATAAGCTGCAGAATGGGGTTTTAAATCGTTATATGCTCCGGTTATACAATAAAAGTACGCACAAATAAATTGGTTGACACATACTATCATACTCATCTAAGTTTCTGTTTCCAAACCATTTTAAATTCGATGACTTAACAATAAATGTTTATTATGAAAACAAGAAAAATCAGAATTCTAATCCATGTGGCAGTACTTGGATTGTTAATAGCATCATGCTCGGCAGAAGACGGAGCAACAGGTCCCATTGGACCGGCAGGTCCACAAGGTGAACAAGGAACAGCAGGAGCGGATGGTGCTGACGGCGCTGATGGCGCTGATGGCGCTGACGGAGAGCAAGGTGACCAAGGAGACACAGGCACTGCCAATGTAATCTATTCCGATTGGATTGATTCTGAGTTTGATGCCAATATAACCGACCCGGCGGCTGGTATTGACCTTGATGCTCCTGGCCTCACCCAAGAAATCATTGACCAAGGAACGGTTTTGGTTTATGGAAGAAATATAGTGCTTCCCTCAAATGAAATTTTTCCTTTGCCACAGATTATAAGTAATGATAATCATGGCTTTAGGGTCAATAGTCCTGAAAATATCCGACTTACCATTTCATCCTTGAATGGAGCTGCAGTAGGATCTCGGGTTATTGAAGATTATCGCTATATCCTTATTCCCGGTGGGCAACCAGCTGGCGGCACCACAATTGTTATTGGAAGCAAAGCCTCAAAACAGGAGATACCCGATTATTCTAAAATGTCTTACCAAGAAATCATGGAATTTTTTGGCATTGAAGAGTAAATTGCTTGTTTTCCCCCTCTGTAACTTTAAACAAAAGGCCCACTTTTTGGGCTTTTTGTTTATGTATATACCTTATTTTGCCAATAAATGTGTCTGCTCATTCCACAAAATCCATTTATCCTTATATTCATTCTAAATAGAACCTTTTAAAATATTCAAAGCTTGTTAAAAACTTACTTGTGCCGTAAATTTGTAAGTAAAACCAGCACTAATGAGTGGATTGATAAAATCTTCGATTGCCCGTAAAGTAGTGATGGCACTTTCGGGCCTTTTTCTAGTATTTTTTCTTACACAACACTTTGTCATCAACATTACCTCGGTCATAGACCCAGAAATCTTTAACTCTTGGTCCCACTTTATGGGGTATAACCCACTAGTACAATTTGTTCTGCAACCGATTTTAATTGCCGGTGTAATTATTCATTTTGTTATGGGTTTTGTTCTAGAAATTCAGAACAAAAAAGCAAGAGGCATCAACTATGTAAAGTACAAAGGAAGCGCTAATGCTCCTTGGGTATCTAGAAACATGATTTATTCCGGACTGGTCGTATTGGCTTTCTTATTCCTTCACTTTTATGACTTCTGGGTACATGAAATGACATATAAATATGTGGAATTCTTACCTCAGGACCCTTCTCGTTATCATGCCGAAACTGTAGAAAAGTTTGCGCCTTTTTGGAGAACCATTATTTACATAGTATCATTTTTTTTATTGACGTTACACCTATGGCACGGCTTTTCATCTTCTTTTCAGACCATGGGGGTCAATAATAAATACACTCCAGCGATAAAGGCATTCGCTAAAATATTTTCAGTGGTAATTCCTTTGGGCTTTGCATTCATTGCCCTTTATCACCACCTTAACCCAATAACACATTAATTATGGGCATATTGGATTCTAAAGAGCCACAAGGGCCATTGGCCGATAAGTGGACCAAACATAAAAATGAAATTGACCTTGTTAACCCTGCAAACAAACGTAATATTGATATTATCATTGTTGGAACAGGTCTGGCAGGAGGTTCTGCGGCAGCCACTTTAGCCGAATTGGGTTATAATGTAAAAACCTTTTGCTATCAAGATTCCCCAAGAAGAGCACATTCCATTGCTGCACAAGGAGGCGTTAATGCAGCTAAAAATTATCAAGGTGATGGCGACAGTGTCTATCGTTTGTTTTATGATACCGTAAAAGGAGGGGATTACCGTTCCCGTGAATCCAATGTGTATCGTTTGGCTGAAGTTTCTACCAATATTATTGATCAATGCGTTGCTCAAGGTGTTCCTTTTGCGCGGGAATATGGTGGTCTGCTGGACAACCGTTCTTTTGGTGGGGTTTTGGTTTCTAGAACTTTCTACGCTAAGGGCCAAACCGGGCAACAATTACTTTTAGGTGCCTATGGCGCTATGAACAGACAAATTCAAAGGGGTAAAATAAAATCCTATACACGTCATGAGATGTTGGATTTGGTTCTTGTGGATGGGAAAGCAAGAGGAATCATTGCAAGAAACTTGGTCACAGGAGAAATTGAAAGACATTCGGCACATGCTGTGGTTTTGGCCACCGGGGGTTACGGAAATCTATTTTTCCTATCCACCTATGCAATGGGGGCCAATGTAATGGCAGCTTGGCGAGCACACCGAAGAGGTGCTTTCTTTGCCAATCCATGTTTTACTCAAATTCACCCAACATGTATCCCAGTTTCAGGAGATCATCAATCCAAATTAACATTGATGTCAGAATCCTTGCGAAATGATGGTCGTATTTGGGTTCCAAAACGAAAAGAGGACGCTATAGCAATTAGGGAAGGTAAATTAAAACCTGTTCAATTAAGCGAAGAAGAAAGGGATTATTATCTGGAAAGACGTTATCCTGCTTTTGGAAACCTAGTGCCGCGAGATGTTGCCTCCAGAGCAGCAAAAGAAAGGTGTGATGCTGGTTTTGGAGTAAACAAAACTGGTGAAGCCGTATTCTTGGATTTCGCTTCGGCAATTATGCGTTATGGAAAAGAGAAAGCATTGACTTCTGGTATGAAAGATCCTGACGACAATACTATTAGAGAACTCGGGGAGAAAATCGTTGAAGCCAAGTATGGTAACCTTTTTCAGATGTACGAAAAAATAGTGGATGCAAACCCATACAAAACTCCTATGATGATTTATCCGGCGGTACATTATACCATGGGTGGTCTTTGGGTAGATTATAACCTTCAAACCACAATTCCTGGCTGCTATGCTGCCGGTGAAGCTAATTTTAGTGACCATGGAGCCAACCGTTTGGGTGCTTCTGCACTAATGCAGGGCTTGGCGGATGGTTATTTTGTATTGCCATATACCATTGGGGATTATTTATCCGATGATATTAGAACAGGTGCTATTCCTACAGATTCGCCAGAGTTTGATGCCGCAGAAAAAGATGTACGCGATCGAATGGAGAAGCTAATGTCTGGGACAGGAATCCATTCCGTAGATTATTATCACAAGAAATTGGGTAAAATCATGTGGAACAAATGTGGAATGTCCCGTAATGAAAAAGAATTGAAAGAGGCTATAAAGGAGATTGCTGAGTTACGAAAAGACTTCTGGGAAAATGTAAAAATTCCGGGGAGGCCAGATAGCAAAAACCAGGAGCTTGAAAAAGCAGGAAGGGTTGCTGACTTCTTAGAGTTAGGAGAACTTTTTGCAAAAGATGCTTTAGAACGCAAGGAATCTTGCGGCGGACACTTTAGAGAAGAATACCAAACTCCAGAAGGAGAAGCATTGCGGGATGATGAAAACTTCAAATTTGTCTCTGCTTGGGAATACATGGGAGAACCAAGTACGGCAAAACTGCACAAGGAAGATTTGGTCTATGAAAACATCAAACTAAAAACACGTTCTTACAAATAAAAGCTATGAAATTATACTTAAAGATTTGGAGACAAAAAGATGCTTCTGCTAAGGGTCAAATGGTGGATTATACCTTGGACGGTGTGGAAAGTGATATGTCCTTTTTGGAAATGTTGGACATTTTAAATGAAGAATTGATTTCCAAAGGAGAAGAACCTATTGAATTTGACCATGATTGCCGTGAAGGTATTTGCGGTACGTGTTCATTACAAATAAACGGCAGACCTCATGGGCCAGATACCATGATTACCGTATGCCAATTGCACATGCGTAGCTTTAATGACGGTGATGAAATTGTAATTGAACCATGGAGGGCAAAAGCGTTTCCTGTTATTAAAGATTTAATTGTTGATCGCAGTGCTTTTGATAGGATTCAACAATCAGGCGGTTACATTTCTGTGAATACCTCTGGAAGACCTGTGGATGCCAACGCAATCCCCATTGAAAAACATATAGCGGATACAGCAATGGATGCAGCTACATGCATTGGTTGCGGAGCTTGTGTTGCCGCTTGTAAAAATGCAAGTGCCATGTTGTTTACCTCAGCCAAAGTCTCTCAATTTGCCCTACTGCCGCAAGGTCAAGTAGAAGCTGCAGAGCGTGTTCAAAACATGGTTCGCCAAATGGATTTGGAAGGTTTTGGAAACTGCACCAATACAGGAGCTTGCGAAATTGAATGTCCCAAAGGGATTTCTTTAGAGAACATTGCACGTATGAATCGTGAGTATCTTTCTGCAAGTGTAAAGGGATAAACCACTTCCTAAATAAAAACTAAAGGCCCAAATTCCTGATATAGGAGTTTGGGTTTTTTGTTATCTTCAAACATGCCTAAAAAATACTCAGAAGAACGCATCAAAGTTCCTCGATTTAATGAGGAATCTGGATTTTACACTACTCCACAGCGTTCAAAAATCATGAGTAAGATCAGGGGCAAAAACACCAAACCAGAACTTGCTTTCAGAAAAGCTTTATGGGCAGCTGGATACCGTTACCGTATTGATTATAAAAAATTGATCGGGAAACCAGATATCGTTTTAAATAAATACAAGACGATCATTTTTATAGATGGGGAATTCTGGCATGGCCATAATTGGAAGCAGCGAAAAGAAAAAATAAAGACCAATCGCGAATTCTGGATCCCAAAAATTGAACGTAATATTCAACGAGATAAAGAAGTGAATGCAGCTTTGGAAAATCTTGGTTTTACCATTTTTCGTTTTTGGGAAACTGATGTAAAAAAGAACCTAGATGCCTGCTTACAAAAAGTATTGATTTCACTAGAGAAATACCATATAAAATGATCAAAATTGATTCCAAATTACCCAATGTGGGCACAAACATATTTACCGCTACTGGTAAATTGGCAAACGAAAACAATGCCGTAAATCTGTCTCAGGGGTATCCAAATTTTGGTGCGGATCCAAAACTTCTGCAATTGGTTGATGATGCTTTAAAAGGCGGTTACAACCAATACGCACCTATGCAGGGTTCAGTTTCTTTACGTACCATAATTTCAGGGAAAATTGAAAATTTATACAAAAAAACATATCACCCAGAATCTGAAATAACCGTTACGTCTGGAGCAACGCAAGCTATTTTTACAGCCATCTCTGCCTTTGTAAGACCTGGTGACGAGGTCATTGTTCTAAAACCGGCTTATGATTGTTATGAACCAGCAATTGAAGTTTTCGGTGGTAAAACGGTTCCTGTTCAGTTGGAAGGTTTAGATTATACCATAAACTGGGATACGTTTAAGGCTGCCATTTGCTCTAAAACTAAAATGGTCATCATAAATACTCCCCATAATCCTGCTGGAACCATTTGGTCTAAAAATGATATGCTTCAGCTCCAGAAAATCCTTAAGGACACCAATATTATTTTACTGAGTGACGAGGTGTATGAGCATATTGTTTTTGATGGCAAGGAACATGAGAGCGTTGCCAAATATCCCGAACTAGCGTCACGGAGCATTATTTGTTCTTCTTTTGGAAAAACATTTCATGTAACCGGTTGGAAAATTGGCTACTGCGTTGCTCCTAAGACTTTGATGACCGAGTTTCAAAAGGTGCATCAATTTAATGTGTTCTGCGTAAACCATCCCACTCAAGAAGCATTGGCAAAATATTTAGAAACTCCGGAGCATTATCTTAACCTTGGACCATTCTATCAGGAAAAGCGAGATTATTTTTTAAACGCTATCAGCAGTTCACGTTTTAAAATGATTCCCTCATCTGGAACCCACTTTCAAATATTGGACTATTCTGATATTACCACTGAAGGGGACACTGAATTTGCGGAAAGGTTGATCAAAGACTATAAATTGGCGAGCATTCCCGTTTCAGTGTTTAATTTGAATAATCTTGATAATAAGCAACTTCGTTTTTGTTTTGCAAAGACCAAGGATGTTCTGGATGAAGCAGCAGAAATTCTAAACCGAATTTAAGGAGTTTTCCAATTCGTGATTAAGTGTTAAAGTTGCTTTTTAATTACTTTATAGACTTGTAAAACATCTTTAAAAGGCAATTCAAAATCTTGGTACTCTGGAGATTTGTTCAGGTTTTGACAATAAATGGTGTTCTTTTTCTTGTTGAAACCTGTAATCCATTTACAAATAATTCTATCCCTACAAACCAATACATAAGATTTATTAAATACCATACCATCCTCTTTGGCAAGCAAGTCTGCATTGAGTCTTAAACCTAAAACAATTGCTTTGTTGGGGATTGCAGCAATACTATTGTCATTCATTGAATCTCCTGCAATTTCAAAAGCCCTATGTGCTTCTTCATGCAAAAAGTCTACAATAAACCCAGTTTGAAATGTATTTTTACCCGAATCGTCAACAGCAAGGTCTTTAATATATTCCTTTTGTTTCTCCATTAGCACCAATGGTGCCATAATCAGGTATTTTCCATACTCCAAAGGGTAAAAAACACTTCCGTGTTTTGTAAAAGGTTGCCTTTTCACATAGGTCCCTTCTAAATCATTTACCTCATGCAAATACAATTCTGCAATGCTCTTTCCAAAGTACTCCGAAATTTTGGTGAGGTTTTTAATTGGAATATTAGCATCCTTTCTTTCATAAAGCTGTATTGTGCGCAGGCTAACACCAATCTCTCTGGCCAAATCTGATTGGCTGATGTTTTTTTTGCGCCTTAATTGTTTTATGATGTACATATTATTGCTATATTGTGTAATATTATTGCGTATATCGTGTTTTATGCAATAAAAAACCTCATTTCTGTAATTCAATTACAATCAAATATAGAAAATTGAATTCGACCACGATTCATTAATCAATAAGTACATATACAATTGTTATGGGTTCAATCAAACATTTTGACCTTGTTATCAATAGCGATGACATTTTTTTAAATGAAGATTATGGGAAACCAATCAGCGAAAGACTCTCTATAGTTCTGCGGAGGAATGTCTCAAAAAACGATTTTGCCAATATTGCCATAAGAAGTAACATTAGTTTTTCCACTATTAGAGATGTAGTGTATAGAACTAACAGCTTAACCAAGGCCAATGCCAAGGCAATTTCGCTATTGATTCATGCCGCTTTTGAAAATGCCATTGCTTTTAAGTTACAGGCCGAAGGTGACATTCTATTTCTGAACAGTCTTCTAAAAGTCTAGTCTAAGGAGCCAATCTGTTTGCTTATCTTTTCCTATGTAGTAGGGATGTGTATCAAATTTTTTAAAGCCATGTTTTTGATAAAATCTAATGGCAGCGGTATTTTTTTCCCACACTCCAAGCCATAGATAATCCTTGCCTTCTTTTTGGGTAAGCTCCAAAACTTGCTGTAATACCCATGCTCCAATTTTTTTTCCTTGATGCGCCCCTACTACATAAATGCGTTCCAATTCAAAAGAGTGCTTATCCTTTATATCTGTTTGTGCTTCGTTCTTATTTAACTTAAAATATCCTACCAATTCATCTTTCTCAAACACAAAGTAAAATCTAGAGTTTTCATTTTCCAGTTCTGATAGCAACTTCTCATTGTTGAAGGCAAAATCCATATACCTCTTAAAATCTTCTGGGTCGTTAGCCTGTTCAAAAGCAGCTGCAAAAGTCTCTCTGGAAATATCAACCAATTCTTCTAAATCCAAATTTGTACACCTACGAAAAGTCAAGTTCATCCATGTTCGTTTCTAACTTAAAAATACGGCAAAAAAAAGAGCCAACATATTAGTTGACTCTCAAGTTTTTTGTGATTTGATTGTTCTTAAAGCATGAAAAGCTTTTTGATCAATAGCATAAATCCTGTAAAGAAATCGTTTCGGTAGACTTGAATACTGTCTTCCATAGATGTTTGGTTTAATTTGGGTGCCATGATGTAAATTTTTATGGTGTTAATTTGGGTAAAAAAATCGATAAAAGCAAATATAACATCGACGTACTACCAAAAACAAAAAAATGTTGTGAAATAATCCAATCTTGTGGTAAACAAACTAATCGGTATTTACTATACCTCCATTTCAGGTATTTCTCCTTCCACCAGTAGTTTACCATCTGTTGCTTTTATAATGGTATCCACAGCAACTCCAGGGGCTCTTTCCAATAGTTTGAAACCTTCTGTTGTAACTTCCATAACAGCTAGATTGGTCACTATTTTTTTTACACAACCAACCCCCGTTAAGGGAAGCGTACATTTTTTCAACAGTTTGGATATTCCAGCCTTGTTGGTGTGCATCATGGCAACTATAATATTTTCAGCAGAAGCAACAAGATCCATGGCCCCACCCATTCCTTTGACCATTTTACCTGGAATCTTCCAATTGGCAATGTCCCCATTTTCAGCAACTTCCATTGCTCCCAAAATGGTCAAGTCCACATGTTTTCCCCTTATCATACCAAAACTCATTGCAGAATCAAAAAAAGAAGCTCCCGGAAGGGTCGTTATCGTCTGTTTTCCCGCATTTATGACATCTGCATCTTCTTCTCCTTCAAAAGGGAAAGGGCCCATCCCAAGCACGCCGTTCTCGCTTTGAAACTCTACACTGATATCATCCCGAACAAAATTCGCAACCAAGGTGGGGATGCCAATACCCAAGTTCACATAATATCCGTCTTTGACTTCCTTTGCAATTCGCTTTGCTATTCCGTTTTTATCCAACATATCTATCCTTTTTGCCTAACGGTTCTTTGTTCTATTCTTTTTTCATAATTGGTGCCTTGAAAAATACGCTGTACAAATATTCCTGGTACATGTATTTCATTGGGATCTAAGCTTCCTGCCGGTAAAAGTTCTTCTACCTCTGCAACGGTAATCTTTGCCGCACCGCACATACAAGGATTAAAATTGCGTGCGGTTCCCTTAAATATAAGATTCCCTGCCTCATCGCCTTTCCATGCCTTTACAAATGAAAAATCTGCTTTAAATGCTGGTTCTAACACATGCATTTTCCCATCAAACTCCCTAGTTTCTTTTCCTTCAGCTACTTCGGTTCCATAGCCTGCTGGAGTATAAAAAGCGGGGAAGCCAGCTTGTGCAGCTCTACATTTTTCTGCAAGCGTTCCCTGCGGAGTCAATTCAACCTCCAACTCACCACTCAACATCTGCCTTTCAAATTCATCATTTTCACCTACGTAGGATGAAATCATTTTTTTTATCTGATGTTTTTGTAATAATAAGCCTAGTCCAAAATCATCAACTCCTGCATTGTTAGAAATACAGGTAATATCATTTATCCCCAACTTCACCAATGCTGCAATTGCATTTTCCGGAATTCCACATAGTCCAAAACCGCCTAACATAAATGTCATCCCATCGGCCACTCCTTTAAGTGCACCTTCTACATTCGGAACTGTTTTTTTAATCATCTGTTCTTATCTTTTCTAATGGATTGAAATTACGATTTAAATAAAAAAGCCCCAAGATATAAATGCATCTTGGGGCAAAGTTTTTAATATGATTGAAGATTAAAATCCGACATCTTCTAAATCGTCCTCAGTATCCAAATCGTCTTGAAGATCCTTGAGCACTTTTGTACAGTCTACGTTAATCGACATATTTTCTGGTTTTTCAAAAGCGTCTTTGGAAACTCCCAGTTCTTCGTTTTCATAATTTTGTTTCATATACATAGCCCATATGGGTAACGCCATTGACGCTCCCTGGCCGTAGGCAAGTCTTTTAAAGTGAATGGACCTGTTTTCTCCGCCTACCCAAACACCTGTTACCAAATTGGGCACCATTCCCATGAACCAACCATCACTTTGGTTTTGTGTAGTACCTGTTTTACCAGCAATGGGATTGGTCAATTCATATGGGTATCCTGTAATAACTTCTTTGTATACGTCCTGGTTTTTGGCAAAAGAATGTCTTAACCTACCTCCAGAACCATATTGGGTTACTCCTTCCATTAAATTTACCATGGCATAGGCAACATCTTTACTTAAAACATCTTTTGTTTTGGGCACATATTCATAGAGTACAGCGCCATTCTTGTCCTCTATTCGTGTTACCATAACCGGCTTTACATAAACTCCTTGGTTTGCAAAAGTTCCATATGCCCCAACCATTTCATAAACATTGACATCTACTGTTCCCAATGCTATGGAAGGAACTTCTAGAATCTCTCGGGTGAATCCCATACTTTTTGCAATTGCCACCACAGAACTAGGCCCAACTTTATCTATTAATTGAGCTGTAACCGTGTTCACAGAGTTGGCCAATGCATTCTTCAATGTTAAATTCTCCCCAGAGTATTTTCCATCTGAATTCTTTGGACACCAAGCTTCCATGTTTCCATGTTTTAAGGGCTCTATGCAGTATTGGTTGTCAGGAAGGGAATCGCATGGAGAATACCGCAGCTGATCAATAGCCGCAGCATATGCAAAAGGTTTAAAGGTTGAACCCGCTTGTCTGGCTCCTTGGATTACATTATCGTATTGGAAATGCTTGTAGTCAACACCTCCCACCCATGCTTTTACATGACCTGTTTGAGGTTCCATGGACATCATGGCTGTTCTTAAAAACGTTTTATAATACCTAATGGAGTCCATGGGGGTCATTATAGTATCTTTTTCAAAGGAATCGCTGTTCCAATCAAATACCGTCATTTCAGTTTCCTTTTCAAATGACTCCCTTATTTCTTTTTCTGTTTTACCCGCTTTGGTCATGATTCTCCATCTATCTGAGCTCTTCATTGCACTGCTCATAATGGTATCTATTGCACCTTTGGTTAAATCAAGAAAAGGTGCTGTACGGTTTCTATCTGGGGTATTCTGATGAAAAAACTCGGCTTGTAGATTTTTCATATGTGCTTGGACAGCATTCTCAGCATTCTGCTGCATTCTGGAATCAATTGTTGTATAGATTTTTAATCCATCCAAGTAGATATTGTAGTTTTCTCCGTCTGGCTTTGGGTTTTCCTTTACCCATTTGTTCAACCAGCGTTGCATATACATTCTAAAATAGGTGGCCAGTCCTTCCCTATGAGACTCCGGATTAAAATTGATATTCATTTTAAGTTGCTGAAGCGAATCTTTCTCTTTTTCAGAAATGTAATCATACTTGGCCATTTGAGATAGGACCGTATTTCTTCGGTTAAAAACCAGTTCTTCCCTTCTTAAAGGGTTGTATAGCGAAGAATTTTTGAGCATCCCAACAAGGACTGCAGATTCTTCTATCTTTAAATCTGTTGGCTCTTTTCCAAAATAAATTCTGGCAGCGGAACGTATCCCATCCGCCGCATAGCCAAAATCATAAATATTAAGATACATGGCTATTATCTCTTCTTTGGTATAATTGCGTTCCAATCTAGTGGCAATGACCCATTCCTTTATTTTTTGGGTATACTTTGTCCAGTCTTTTGCCCGTATTCCTACAAATAGCTGTCTGGCCAATTGCTGAGAAATAGTACTTGCGCCACCTTTAGAACCTAAATAGGCAAATGCCCTTATGGTTCCCCTAGCATCAATCCCTGAATGATTATAATAACGTGCATCTTCTGTAGCCACAAGTGCATTGACCAGGTTCTGCGGAAGCTTTTCAAAAGAAACCGGTGTTCTATTGTCATCTAGATAAAGCTTACCTAATGTTTCCCCATCTGAAGAAATAAACTCTGTGGCAAGATTGGTCTGTGGGTTTTCCAAACGCTCAAAAGTGGGCATTTCACCAAACACTCCCCATGAAGCCAAAAGAAAAATCAGTATAATTAAGAATAAACCAGATCCGAAAAGAATCCAAAACCACTTGATGTATGTAAAGAAACCTTTTTGCTTCTTTTGCTTAGCCTTTGTCATTGTTCTTATTGAGTGCTTTTTTCAATTTCTAAACCAACGTCCGTAATGCCATCCAACACATAAATACCATCTACATCTCCATTTTTGCGCATGGCATGGGAAATACTTACTCTATATACGCCAGAATCACTGAAAACGACTTTTTCTTGAAACCATAATTTATTTTCCTTAATGCTCCCAAGCCCTTTCCCCAGCCACTCGCCATTTGGCTCGGCCATCTTAAACTCCAAAGTGTCTTTCAATGTATTTCCATTGGGATACTCCAATTCTGTTATCAAAAAAAGATTATTGAACTGGAAGGTATTATCATTTCTAATGTTGATGAACATATTATGCGTCTGAATGGAATCCAAATTTGAAAATTCAAAATTTACTGGATTATCAATTCTCCATGATCCGTTCTCCATTGCCTTGTAATCTGAAAAGGTCAGATTATTATTGCATGAAGCCAGGGATAAAGAGAAAACCAAGACAATGAGGAATTTATTGTGCATTGGAAGAAGCTTTTGGTTTATTTTTTCTTCTTTTTTTATTATTTCGTTTCTTTTTTCTAGGCCTATCAAATCTGGTAAGGCTATCTTGACCTACCACATTTTCGAAGACCATTTTTTCTTCGCTCACATTGTCTTGGGCGTATTCTTCCAAGCTGGCAATCTTTTCATTCTTTTTGTTGATTTCCAGAATTTCCAATACATGGTCTTTCCCCAAAGCATGCCAAGTGGCTGGGTCATCTTTATAAGAAAACCACAATGTTTCTTTAAAAATATCCGCTTTTTGACAAAAGGCTATCCCCTTTTTGGTCATGATCTTGCTGTCTTGAGGCGGAAAGTCATTCAACGCTTCAAGGTACATATCCAACTCATAATTGAGACAGCATTTTAATTTACCACATTGCCCGGCCAATTTTTGAGGGTTTAGGGCAAGTTGTTGGTACCTGGCAGAGGCTGTGCTTACAGACCTAAAATCTGTTAGCCAAGTAGAGCAGCAAAGTTCCCTCCCACAAGATCCTATCCCGCCCAGGCGTTGAGCTTCTTGACGATATCCTATCTGGCGCATTTCAATTCGGATACTAAAGGCTTTTGCCATATCCTTTATCAATTGCCTAAAATCTACACGGTCTTCAGCGGTATAATAGAATGTTGCTTTTGATCCATCTCCTTGAAATTCAACATCGCTAAGCTTCATTTGAAGTTTTAATGAAATAGCAATTTCTCTAGATCTTTTCTGAATTTCAGGTTCTTTGTCTCTGCATTTTTGCCAAATGTCTATATCTCTTTGAGATGCTTTCCTATAAATCTTTGGTATTTCATTATCGCCTGGTGCAACCTTCTTTTTTTTCATTTGCACTTTTACCAATTCTCCGGTAAGCGTTACAATTCCAACATCATGTCCAGACTTTGCTTGCGTAGCCACAACATCCCCTATTGCCAAAGAGAGGTTATCCGCATTTCTAAAAAACTCTTTTCTACTATTCTTGAAACGTACCTCAACACAATCAAAAGGTTTTTGACCGTTGGGTAGCGACATATTGGAAAGCCAATCAAAAACTGTTAGCTTATTACAACCATCAGTGCCGCAAGTACCATTGTTCTTGCAACCACGCGGTTGTCCATCCTTGCCGGTTGAACAACTGCTACATCCCATATTTTGTATCTTGATTTAAAGAAATGATAACCATTTCCTTAAAAAAGGGTTCATAAATAACTAGTTGTAAATATAGCACAAATTGTCTCAGAAGAGAAATGCTACTTTTTATACTTTAATACTTCTGATCGCCCTTTTTTAAAAATTTTGTTGCTTGCTTTTTTGCCTTTACGCAATGCCTTTTGTTCCTCAAATGGCAAAGAGTGGGTTTCCTTGCAATCTATGGAGCAACAGTCCTGCATAGTTTCAGCACATGCTTCACATTGTATAAAAAGCAGATGACATGCCTCATTTGCACAATTGACATGGGTATCACAGGGTTTTCCACATTGATGACAATTAGAGATAATGTCTTCAGATATGCGCTCTCCTCTTCTATGGTCAAAAACAAAATTCTTTCCTAAGAATTTGTTCTCCAAATCTTGGTTTTTGACCTGACGCGTGTATTCGATAATACCTCCTTCTAATTGGTACACATTTTTGAAGCCCTTGTGTTTATAATACGCACTCGCCTTTTCACATCGAATTCCACCGGTACAGTACATGACCAATTTTTTATCCTCCTTGTGTTCAGCAAGGTCTTTTTCAATAATGTCCAGGGAATCCCTGAAGGTATCCACATCTGGGGTGACCGCATTTTTAAAATGCCCTATTTCACTTTCATAGTGATTGCGCATATCTACCAGAACGGTTTCTGGGTCTTCAATTAGTTCATTGAATCTTTTCGCCCCTACATGGATTCCCTTGTTTGTGACATCAAAGGTTTTATCATTCAATCCATCCGCTACTATTTTTTCACGAACCTTTACCTTCAGCTTAAGAAATGATTTATTATCCTGTTCTATCGCAATGTTAAGGCGCACATTTTCTAAAAAAGTGATGCTATCCAAATGCTTTTTAAATGATTCAAAGTTTTCTGCAGGAACTGACAGTTGCGCATTGATCCCCTCAAGAGCCACGTAAATTCTGCCCAGCACTTCTAATTCATCCCAATGGATAAATAGATGGTTTCTGAAAATTCTAGGATTTGCTATATGTGCATATTTGTAGAAAGAGATGGTAAGCCGTTCTTTACCGGCTTCCTCAATAAGTTTTTCCCTTTCTTTTGCACTTAATGTATTGTACAGTTGCATGCTATACCAATAGTTTAAGTTAAAGAATAGTCTAAATAATAAAACGGATGCAAAGGTAAAAATTCTTCATTCTTAAAAAGAAAAAGGCCCCTTAAATTTAAGGGGCCTTTTTTACCACATGTTTCTTTTCATAGCGCAAATTTCCCTTTTGCCTTGTGGCCGCAAATTCCAGAATGGAATCCACTATTTTGTTTATTCGAGTTAGTACTGTGTAGATACCGTCTTTTAAAAAGGTTGCGTAACTGCTATTACCCACCAAACCCACAGATGGGTGTTTCTGGCCAAATAGCAGTCCTATTCGTTACTTTTTCACTTGCAATGAAGTCTCTTTCTTGGCTGTTTGTATAATCTATGTAACCTAAAAAATCACCAGAACAATCAAGGACTTCTGGAGGCAGTGAATTACAGAAAGGACAACAGTTTCCAAAAACAAACACTGTTTCGCCTTGATAATTTCCTTTAAAAACAAAAAGATAATCTTTGACAATTGATGTGTCGTTGACAAGTAATTCTATTTTTTCCTTAATTACAGTTGAAGGGTTTTCTCCACAATTTCCTTCAATTATTCCTGACAATGAATTAGTATCAATGGTATTATCCTGATCCTTTGAGCAAGAAAACAAAACTACCAGCAGAACAATCAACATGTATCTTTTCATTGGTTGGTGTTTTTAGTTAGAAGATTTCCTTCTTTTAAAAAGGTTGCGTCCCTTTTGCCGTATGTAGAAAGAAATGGTAATTTAGCCTTCCTAATAACGAGAACAATGAGCAACGAAAAAGAAGCAAAACTAAAAGCCTTAAAGCTTACACTGGATAAATTGGATAAGACCTACGGAAAAGGTGCTGTCATGAAAATGGGAGATAGCGTAGTTGAAGATGTTGAGGTGATTCCTTCTGGATCGTTAGGACTAGATATTGCCTTGGGCGTAAGCGGTTATCCAAGAGGTAGGGTTGTTGAGATTTATGGCCCAGAATCTTCTGGTAAAACTACATTGACGCTACATGCAATTGCCGAAGCTCAAAAAAATGGAGGTATTGCTGCTTTTATTGATGCAGAACATGCTTTTGACCGTTTTTATGCTCAAAAATTAGGCGTAGATATAGACAACCTTATTATTTCTCAACCAGATAATGGTGAGCAGGCATTGGAAATAGCAGATAACCTTATACGATCAGGCGCTATTGATATTGTTATTGTTGATTCTGTTGCCGCACTTACTCCAAAAAGTGAAATTGAAGGAGAAATGGGAGATTCTAAAATGGGACTTCATGCCCGTTTAATGTCTCAAGCATTGAGGAAATTGACTTCTTCAATCAGCAAAACCAATTGCACTGTAATCTTTATTAACCAATTGCGAGAAAAAATTGGGGTCATGTTTGGAAATCCGGAAACTACCACGGGTGGAAATGCGCTTAAATTCTATGCTTCCGTACGTTTAGATATCAGGAGATCTACACAAATAAAAGATACAGACGGAGCTGTACTAGGGAACAAAACGAGAGTCAAGGTGGTAAAGAATAAAGTTGCACCTCCTTTTAGAACTGCAGAATTTGACATCATGTATGGAGAAGGCATCTCTAAAATTGGAGAAATCCTTGATCTTGGGGTAGCCTATGAAATTGTAAAGAAAAGCGGTTCTTGGTTTAGCTATGGAGACACAAAGCTTGGTCAAGGAAGAGATGCCGTAAAATCACTACTTGCAGACAATCCGGAATTATCCGATGAATTAGAAGCAAAAATTAGAGAGGCCATTAACGCAGTTAACGCCTAAATCTCGCCTGGCTTATATTCCAGTTTTCCTTAGGTTGTGAAAATCCTACGCAACCCTTGTATATACATTTCATCTAAGGGTTAAAAAAGATTTTTATGATGAAAAAGGGAATTGTGCTATTTATTCTTTTGGGGATAAACCTATTGGTTACCTCCTGCGATTTGGATGATGATGGCCAAAACTTTCATTTTACAACACTTGCTGGAGTAGAAGCTAATTTTCCTGACTCTTTTGAGCTAAATGAAACGTATGACATAGAGGTCACTTATCTTAGACCCAATGGATGTACTTTTTTTGAAGGGTTCGATGTGGTCAAAACAGGGGAAACAGACAGGGATGTGGTTGTAATTGGTTCCGTATTTACGGACAATGATACTGCTTGTACAGAAGCGATAGAAGAAGTTGTCGCCATTTTAAAATTCAATGTGATTTTTACAGGAGAATATCATTTTAGGCTTTATGCAGGAATAGATGAAAATGAGGACGCGGTTTATGTAGAATATACAGTTCCAGTAGTTCAATAATTACCGTGCCAACAAACTTAATATCAACAATCCAAAAATGACCAACATTTGGATATTGAAGAGCTGATACATAATTGTAAAAAGGGCAAACGACAAGCGCAAGCTGAATTATACCGGAAATATTCCAGTATTCTTTTCGGTATGTGCCTTAAATACTCCCGTAATAAAACTGAGGCAGAAGACAATCTGCACGACAGTTTTATGACAATTTTCAACAAAATAGAGCAATTCAATTTTAATGGTTCTTTTGAAGGTTGGATTAAACGAATCACAGTAAATACAGTACTACAGAAATACAGAAAAGAACAACATCTAAATGTGGTTTCTGAAAATGTTGGTGAAGAAATAGATGTAGACGTAGAGCAAGCAGATATAAGCCTGAGCACGTTATTGGGATACATTCAAGAGTTGCCAAATAAGTATAGGTTAACATTCAACCTGTATGTTTTGGACGGGTATAGCCATAAAGAAATAAGTGAGATGTTGGGGACATCCACTGGAACTTCAAAATCTAACCTGGCCAGGGCCAAAATGATTTTAAGGGAAAAAATAGAAAAAGAAAATATAAACATTGCTTAAATGATTTAAGAATGGGGAAAAAGGATTTAGAGCAATTGTTCAAAGAAACCTTTAAAGAGTTTCATGAAATTCCAGAAGAAAAAGTCTGGAGTTCCATTGAAGATTCTTTGGACAAAAAGAAACAAAAGAAAAGAGTTATTCCAATATGGTGGAGCCTGGGAGGGGTGGCCGCGCTATTGGCAATTTTATTTTATGTTATCAATCCATTTGATAAAGCAACTAATGATGGAGAAATCATTATTACAGAAACCAAAGACAATACTGTTCCTTTTCAGGAAGACAGTGTAATCAAGGAATCAGAAAAGTCCAACCAAGAATCACAATTGAATAACACAGAGAAGTTGGCGGAAACATCCAATGAAAATAATGAAGGTGCCGAAGGTGGTTCGGTAACAGACACTGAAAAAGATGCTGAGAATTCTATCATCAGAAATCAAAGCGTAAAATTTCAAGAGCAGCAAATAACATCGAATACAAAAGAAGAAGGAATTAAAAACAAAGAACCATTAAAAAATTACTTGACGCAGGACAATAAATCAAATGTTACCAAGAATGCAGATCAGAACGTTACTGTAGCAAGTACTGAAGGAATTAAAAACAGAGAGGAGAATTCTGAACAATCTGATATAATAAGTCTTTCCAATGAGAAAAAATCTGACGCTATTGCAACAACTCAGAAAGAAGACAATTACAACGTATTCCCTTCAGATAAAACTCAAAAAGAAGTAGTACAAGAGGAAAGAGTATTGGAAAAGATCACAGAAGATGGGGCTGTCGCGCAAAATGATGAAGAAAGTGAAAAACGATCAATTTTTGAAGTGATTAAAGAACAGGAAGAAGAAGTCATTGCTGAAAATACAAAAGGAAAATGGTCTGTTGGGCCCTCAGTTGCTCCTGTTTATTTTAATGCCACTGGTGAAGGTTCTCCTATTCATTCCAATTTTGCATCGAACTCAAAATCTGGAAATGTCAATTTAAGCTATGGTGTTACCGTTGCTTACAATGTGGGCAAAAGACTTAAAGTGCGTTCTGGTATCCACAAAGTTGATTTTGGCTATGACACCAATGAAGTGTTATTCTCTTCTTCCCTGGAGGGTTCTACTAACGAATTGATCGATAATATCAGTTACAGTCAAACTTCTAGAAATCTTGTTCTACAAAGCAAGAACAGTGTGCCACGGGAAGCTGCAACGAACGATGCCTTTTTGGAACTGTCAGCTAATGAAAGTCCCGCTTTAGATGGTAAAATGGTGCAGCAATTAGGCTATATAGAAGTGCCTTTAGAACTGAACTATGCCCTCATTGATAAAAAATTTGGGGTTAACCTTATTGGAGGAGTCAGCTCTCTTTTCCTTGTGGACAATTCTGTTTTATTAGAATCAGAAGGCTTGGTTACAGAAGTAGGTGAAGCAAATAATGCAAACTCTGTAAACTTTAGCACTAATGTAGGGGTTGGTCTTAATTATGAGTTTTCTCCAAAAGTGGAGCTTAATTTGGAGCCTGTTTTTAAATATCAATTGAACACCTTTTCTGAAACCGCTGGCGCATTTAGACCATTTTCAGTTGGCGTTTATAGTGGTGTTACTTTTAAGTTTTAGTTATATAAAGAAGTTGGTTAGGAAGGTTGCCCCTTTAGGCAATCAATTAAACACCCCACTTTTTGGGGTGTTTTTTTATAGGCATTATCTGACCAAGAATAGTAGGAAGTATCTCAACTATGAGAATTCCTTACTTTTAATTTAAGTATGCCTATTAGATTAAGTGCTTTCCTAATTCCTATATTTCTTGTAATATCCTTTTTAGGTTTTGGACAGGAACGCAACGTTCTGGAAACTTTTGAAAAAGAAATTCCATTTCATGTATTTGAAACACAGGACAGGAATTTAGACTTTAACCATATTCTAAACTCCAAGAACAGATTTAATGATCCGAGCGTCTTTACAGAAAAAACTGATCCAGACCATGTATACTGGATAAAACTGGACTTTGAAAATCTGCTTTCCAATGACACCTTAGACAAAGATTTCTACTTAAAACTAAATACTTTTGATTATGGGGAAGTTTTTTATCAAGCAGATGGCGCCACTTCACAAAAACCCATAGGACAATTTGAGAAAGAACGCATAACCAAGAAAGTAAATTTTTCCAACTACCTATCATACTTCCATATATACCCCAAAGATTTGTTCGATGGTCGTTTTCTTGTGTTGCAAATCAGACGTGTTACCTTTAAGGACGAAGTAAAAAACTGGCATTTCACACTTCAGAACCTCCACCCGAATATCTCCCTCGATACAAAAAGTGTAACCCAACAAGTGCCCTTTCTTTTCTTTACAGGTGTTTGTTTTATTATGTGGTTTTTTTCCCTTTCAATGTATGTTTTTAGGAAAAATCGGGAATTTCTCCATTACTCACTATACCTCGTCGCTTTATTTGTTTACTTAACAGACAGCCATTTTAACGTTCTAGAATCATTTCTAAATACGAATTCTTCAGGATACTATTGGGTGCGTCAGAGTTTTCTATTCATATCATACGTTTTCTATGCGTTCTTCATTATTTATTACCTGAACACCAAAAAAAATTATAAGATTCTCTATACCCTTTGTTTATGGGCAGTAGTTTTAAACGTTGCCATTATTGGCTTAATGGGTGTTTTTTACGTATTTGATTATTACAAGGGTTTGATTTTTGTTGTTTCCAATTGCCAGAAGCTGTTGAACATATATGGCTTAACAGCTTGTGTACTATTGTTGTTTTTGCAACTATTGCCCTTGCTCTAGGAGGGCTGGCCCGTTACTATTGGGCTGCCCCAGAAGATGGCTTACATCTTGATAGCCTTTATTATATGATCATCGGATCGTCCATCGAAGTGATCATATTTGCATTTGGTCTTAACTATAAGGCCAATACAGAATTTAGGGAAAATTTTAGGCTCAAGGAGGAAGCCCTGGTCAATAAAACCAAAGCGCTTAGAGCACAAATAAATCCGCATTTCATTTTTAATTCTTTAAATTCCATTCAACACTTGGTAACGAAAAACGATAAAGTTTCTACTTTAAAATATATATCAAAGTTTGGTAGGCTAACCCGGAATGTTCTTGAAAATTCAATCGACACCGATGCAATATTGGGAGAAGAAATTAAAATACTTGAAGACTATTTGGAATTGGAATCGCTCCGTTTTGACAAAGCCTTCTCCTTTAAGATTAATGTAGATCCAAATTTAGATGTTGAAGATGTTAAAATGCCTTCTATGATATTACAGCCCTTTGCGGAAAACTCCATTGTCCATGGATTGCTGCCAAAAAAAGATGGTGTTAAGGCGCTTACAATTAATTTTAAAAAAGGGAATGGTGTTGTTATTTGTGAAGTAGAGGACACCGGTGTTGGAAGAGAAGTAGCAAAAAAAAGAATACATACTTATCAAAAAGAAAAGAAATCCAGAGGATTGGAGGTGACAAAACAACGTTTGGAGTCTTTTGGTGAAGCTTTAAATCCCTTGGAGATAATAGATATACAAGATATCAATGGCAATGCTTTGGGAACAAAAGTGATTATTAGAATTCCAATAACTATCTAATTGAATTAATCAACTGCGTTCCGGATCTTGAGCCAACGCTTTCAAAATAACTTCTCGTACCTCTTCCCGCAAGGTGGACTTATCTTCTTCTCCTAAAATACCCGTTTCAAAAAACTGATGGACTTTTGCCCTTATTACACCTGGGGCTCCACTTAAAAATGTGAAGGAAAAGCGTTTTTTGTTATCATAAAACGTAATTGGAACAACTGGGATTTTATGCGCTATGGCCATTTTAAAAGCGCCATCTTTAAATTCGTCCAAAGTAATATGTTCTTCGGGCACTCCTCCTTCAGGAAAAATACAAATACTCAATCCTTGATCTAATCTTCTTTGTGCCCTTCTATACACGCCAGTTCTGCTTTTAACACTGTCTCGGTCCACCAAAATACAGACTCGCTTATAGAAAAAACCAAATACCGGAATCTTCACCAATTCTTTTTTGCCCACAAATACAAAAGGGTTTTTGCTCACCACAAGCATGAACATTATATCCAACATGCTGGTATGGTTGGCCACTAGCATATAACTTTTGCCTTTTACCATCCTTTGTTCTCGCATAATTTTGGGAAAACATCCCATTCCATATAGGATGGTTTTGGCCCAAAGATTCCGAGCTAACCAAAAGAATTGTTTATAGGTTTTTTCAGAAAGTGTGGTCAATAATAAAAAAGGGAAGAAAACAAAAATGGGAAGCGCCACCAGCATATAAAACCAAATTCTGTATAAACCATATCCTATGTTCTTCAAAAAAGAATGCATTCGCCAAAAGTAGAATTTTTGAATATCTTTATTGGAATAACCAAAAAATCTTAAAAATGGGATTACTATATGCTTTATTGATTGGGGCCGCTGCGGGATGGCTTGCTGGTAAAATTATGAAAGGTGGTGGCTTCGGCGCACTCATTAATATTATACTCGGTATCGTAGGAGGTATGGTGGGTAATTGGCTATTTGGTGTTTTGGGAGTTCACATAGGTTCTGGAATTGTCGGAGACTTAATCACTGGGGTTATTGGAGCAGTTGTTGTTCTCTTTGTTGCTGGGCTCTTTAAAAAATAAGTTCATCTTTTTTTATCCCATTCGGATGCTTACATTTACGGGCAAAAATTAGGTATGGCCCGAATTTTAACCGGAATTCAAAGTACAGGCACTCCCCATTTAGGAAATATTTTGGGGGCGATTATTCCTGCCATTCAAATGGCACAAGATCCCAAAAATGAATCCTTTCTTTTTATTGCGGATATGCATTCTCTTACCCAAATAAAGAATGGGGAAGAGTTGAGAAATAATACCTATGCAACAGCAGCTACCTGGCTAGCCTTTGGCTTGGATATAGAAAAAACCGTTTTCTATAGACAAAGCGATGTTCCACAGGTAACAGAGCTCGCATGGTATCTAAGCTGTTTTTTTCCATACCAGCGCCTAACGCTGGCACATTCCTTTAAAGACAAGGCAGATCGATTAGAAGATGTCAACTCAGGTTTGTTTTCGTACCCAATGTTGATGGCGGCCGATATTTTATTGTACGATGCAAATATTGTTCCCGTAGGCAAAGATCAGTTACAGCACCTTGAAATGACCAGAGATGTCGCATCAAGGTTTCACAATCAATTAGGGGAAACTTTCGTAATGCCCGAAGCCAAGGTACAAGAAGACACCATGTATATACCAGGCACCGATGGCCAAAAAATGAGCAAGAGCAAGGGGAATATTATAAACCTCTTTCTACCAGATAAGAAATTACGCAAACAGCTCATGGGTATCCTGACCGACAGTATTCCCATGGAAAAGCCTAAGGACCCAGCTAAGGATAATGTTTTTGCTTTATATAAAATCTTGGCATCGCCAGAACAAATAGAGGAAATGAGCGCTAATTATTTAGCTGGAAATTATGGATATGGTCATGCCAAACAAGCACTTTACGAGGTCATCCTAAACAAATTTCAAGAGCCTCGTGAAAAATTTGAGTACTACATGAACCACTTAAATGAGGTGGATGAAGCCTTGGCCATTGGAGCAGAAAAAGCCAAAAAAGTAGCCGATGGGGTTTTGGATAGGGTTAGGGGGAAATTAGGGTATTAAATCGCCTCGAACAATTTACCTGGTAAAGGACGTATAACACTTTTCATTTCCATATTAAAAAGCGTGGACGATGTTCTAAAAATGGGCAGATTGCACTCCAGAGCAATGGTATCCAGTAACTGTTTACCATTCAATTGTAAGTAAGAATAGATAGCTTGTTCTGTTTCATCCAATTCTACAAACAGTTGTTTTTGAATAGTAGTTTTCTTTTCTTTTTCTTCCAATTCCCACCCCAATAAATAAACCAATTCCGCTGCCGAAGTGAGCATATGAGCTTTTTGGCGTTTAATCAAGTCATTGCATCCTTTACTATACTTATCTGTAGACCTTCCCGGAACGGCAAATACTTCTCTATTGTAGCATAATAAATTTGGTATATTGCAGTTCGTATATACAATATGAAGGCAGTAATATACATACGTGTAAGTACCAAAGAACAGGACGAGCAAGGCCAGATAGATACCTTGTCCAGTTATGCAAAAAGCAAGGGCCTAAATATCACTAAGACCTTTCTTGACAAAGTAAGTGGCTACAAAATAGAATATGGCCACCGAGAGCAGTTCAATGAAATGCAAGACTATATTGATACGAACGATATAAAATGTATTGTGGTATCAGAAATCAGTCGTATTGGAAGGAAGCTGATTGAAACCTTAAAGTTTATTCAGCATTGTACAGATAAAGGTATCTGTATTCATATAGTGAAAGACAGCATCATTACCATCAATAATGATGGAACTAAAAATTGGATGTTAGATATAATGCTTCCAGTATTGGGTTCTATGGCACAAATGGAGAGTGAGCAGTTAGCTTACAGGGTCAAATATGGACTTAATAACAGATATAAAGACGGAAGAGGTTTCAATGCTCGTATTGTTGGTTACAAAAGGGATAGTGAGGGCAGGCCAATTATTGATCCTGAACAAAAACACATAGTCAAAGATATTTTCAAGCAGTATTTAGAACATCGTAGTCAGTACACAGTGGCCAATTATGCCAATAACAAATATGGACACATTAAACGCTTTACTGAGGGTGGAATACGTAGTATGCTCCGAAACGAAATCTACATTGGCAAATGGAAGATAGCGGAATATGTCAACGAAGTTGAGCCAATTATACCTGAGAATTTGTTTTATGATGTTCAGGACATAATGGACAACCGCAAGCGCACCAACCTTGGGAACAAACACATAAATCCGTTTGCAGGAATATTGAAATGTGAAAACTGCAATACGCTGATGCGGCAATATGTAGCCGACAAACCTCAACATAGACTTAACAAATATGGATGCCCAAATAAGAAATGTAATTCCAAGGCAGTTAGCCGGACACACTTAATACATCAGGTAAAATTCATTTTGGAACGTTACCACAAGGCAGAAGGATTTGAAAAGCAAAAGGCAAAGGTCAAGGAAAAGTTGACAGTACTTGAATCCAATAAAAATGAGATTGAGAAAAAGATAGGTAGTACCAAAAAGCGTCAAGATAAATTGTTGGATAGTATGTTGGATGGAACTGTGCCTAAAGAACAATACAAGTCCAAAAATGATGATTTGGAATCCATTAAAAACAGGGAGTTGAACCGTTTGGATACCATTAATATAGATATTGCGAGTGCGGAAAAATTTTTAACGGGGGATATACCCACAAACCAATTGGAATCCCTTGCCGATTTCAAAGACGTTGTTCAAAAAAGTGTCAAATATGTTATAGTCGGGGAACAATTCGTAAAGGTGAAAATAAAAGGAGGTTTTGATTACATACTGCCCATTTACAGACTTGGCAAACTTCAAAAATTCAACAACGGTAATCTTAAAATGGGAGTCGATAAGAATGTAGAAACAGATATGCTGACCTTGATGGAACTGCTGTCCGATAACCAAAGACATACCCCCGAAGAACTTCAGGAAGCAATGCGACAACAGGCAAAACATAATGATGCATTGGAACAACCATACGACCCGTTAGAACACGGAATACTGATTACCAAATATGAGAAAATGTATTCTGAAGAACTTATGGAATACATAAAGGAATCTGGCCTTGATTACCTTTTGAACGACTAAAATTCTACCCCTCCAAACCAAACGTTCCTCCTCTCCAAGTTGAAAACAATCCCGGTACGGCGATACGCTCTGTTTTTCATCTGACCACATCGTCCAAATCTATTTTTGGTATGGTAATACCACTCTTCAAAAGATAACGACATACATCGTCGTATTCTTCCTTACTCCAATTTCAGGGTAGCGTAACCCTGCCAAGCACGGCCTAAAAACTGCATGACGAAAAATCATCCCAATACCACCCTTAAATCATTGTGCTATAAATGATTGGGTGTTGGGTAATTGGAAAAGTGCGTTGAGGTAAGGGTAAAAGACGCATTCAGGTTACGCCTTGAACTTTTCATAAGGCCATAAAACCCACGGCTAGGAACAATATCCGGTACCTCATCCAGCTAGACGAAAGATCACTTCCAAAACACTTGGTAGCCCAACAAAAAGAGGACTTGTTGAAAATCTATACCGAAAAGTGGTTCTGACAGCTTGGGTAAAAGACGCATTATGTTTTTTACTCATCAGGCAAGTACCCCCCTAAATATTAAAACCTACATTCAAAATGAAAACAATACAAAACCTAAATCTACATCTAGTAGTTGAAGCCAAGGCAATTCGATTCGTACAATATCTGCAACGGCACAACGGGTTTGTTGAACTCACCAAGAAGCAATTAACGGCAGAATACGGAAGTAAGTACAGAAAGTTTCTTGACCCGTTAATAAAAGCTGGAATTGTGCAAGTTGACCACAGCTACAGCAGTTATCTACAAATCGGCAAAAAGTACAGAGCCACAAACTTAACCTAGTATAATACAATAGTCCGCCTAAACGCAAAAAGTCAGGCCTTCGCAATCCCTTCTTTGAAGTTTACGGGCGGACTATTATTTAATTAAATCACAAGAAGAAAAATGAACGAATTAGAAAAATTTCCCCTGAAGATCAAGATGACCAGCGTACTGGCGAACCAAGAGCTTGACGGCAACGAGAAAATAGTGTTGCTAGCACTCTTTATGGATCATAAACGAAAGTATAGCAAGAAGATCACCCGTATTAGCGAGGATAAATTTGAAAAAGACACAGCTATCGATTGGGAATTATTATTGCAGGTGGTCGAAGGGTTACAACAAAAGGAGTTGATTGTAATAGAAGGTACAGGGGTCAATCGTTATTACAGACTCAACTACGAACTATTGGAAAAAGAGGGTTTAATCCAGATGAAAAGATAAAATCAATATAGCATGGGAAAATTTATGTACAAGACAAAACGTTATAATTCCAAATTGGAATTGATGTCCGAAAATAATTTAACACCCGAACGGTTTAAATCCTTAGAGGCTATGGGTCGAATCCAAAAAACCACAGAGGATGATATGGTAGACTTTGCAGGTGTTCACATTGAACAGAAAAATAAATACAAGTACAAAGGAATAGAATACCGTGATATGGCACACGTTTGTAATTCGCTTGGCTTTAGCCGTAGGAAGTACAGCGCACTAAGAAAATCAGGGCAGATAAAAAGTATCAATAACCAAAACGTCGAGACCGATGAACACAAAAAAGTATAAAAGGAATCCAAAGCAGAACTTCAAGGTAAATTGGAGCGAGATTATTGTAAGTGATAAGCTTAACAGCAATGAAAAAATGCTGCTAATGTATATCCTAAGGCATCATAAAAATCATTGTAAATTCGATTACAAAAAGCTGTTCAACGCTCAAATTTGTAAGGACTTGAATATTAGCAAGCCCACTTTGAATACGCATCGCAAAGGATTAGAGGATAAAAACTTCATTGAGGTTAAGACCAAAATGAACGGCAGACTTGTCAAGCTTTCCAGAGAAAATCGAAAGAGTTCACCGCTTATCTATCAGCCAAAATTTGCCAAGTTGAAGAAGTTGAACCTCATTAAGGAGGAGAAAAGTTCTTTTAAGGAAACCTACGATAAAAAGGCAGGTAATGCTTCATCATTGAAACTTAGCAACGGACAGGATATTACATACACAGACCTTTCCAAATTAAGTGACACTAAATTGTATTGGATAAAAATGCATGGTAAGTACGAAAACCGTAATACCAAAGCTCTTAAGAGCACAATAATTTCGATACAGCGTTCCTATCAACGGCATAACCAGGAAGCAGGAAAAATAGTGAGTAGATTGTTCTACAAAGAGGGAGAACGCTCTTATTTCACTGTGCCTCCTGCTGGAGAATTACCAAAAACTAATGGTTCAGAGGAAAGTAATGATAATAAAACCAGTACCATTATAACTGTCGAGAGTAAACCCGAAAGCAATAAAAGTGAGTCGGATAAACAAATGGATAAGTATTTGGAAAGTGTATCAAATAAGAGCTCCGAGCCAAAAGACGAACCTATGACAGAAGAAGAGCAAACGGAAAAAGCTATGGTCGAGGCGGCTGCTATGGTTGAATCGATAGAACATAATAGAAGGAGGAGATAAACCAGTATAATTTCAGCATTTGACATCAATTTTTAAAATTGCTGGAAACATCAGTAAAATTTATGCTTTGCAAGATTGATAGTAAAGAAATTTTACTTCTATTTTGTTTTAAAATCTTTGCAAATCCTAGTATTTACTGACACTTTCCAGTTTGCTAGTAAAGATTCTTTACATAATTATACTAACGTATAATAGTATATTATATATACGCCTTACGGCGATATATTGAATACAAAGTAGTATCCGTAAAAGTTTTTAAACTCAGTTGTAAACGAAAAAGAAGAAATGATTGGCAAAGGGGAGGCACTGAAGGTGCCGAAACCATTTGACAATTCATTTTGGATTAACGATGTACAACAAATTGAGTGGTGCGCCCGATTTTTCTAAATGAAAATTTCGGGTGTTTTTATATCAGATCGGCAGATAAACTAAGCTGCCAACAATTAATTTTAAATCATAAGAAGAATGAAAGATTTTAGAAGAAAGGTCATCAAGACCAATGAAATCGAAAAACAGAATTTAATCAAGGAATTTGGCAATCTGTCCAATAATGTAAATCAGCTTAAACTGGATTTAAACGCCAAGTTAGATCCTACCTTTAACCTTGCGGACGTGGTGGACTTCATTGAAAATCCAAAATCATTGGAAACTCTTTTCAAAGAGGTGGAAAAATCCGCCATAAAGCAAAGGGCAAAGAATCAGGGCGTAACATTGGCTCAGCTAGAGCAGCTAGAAAACGTGGAGCTGAACAAACAGCAATTGGACTTCCTAGCAAGAGCCAATAAGTTAAAAGGCTCTAATCTGTTTGCAAAAGGAATGACAAGTGAGGATTGGCTGGTCAACAATGAAATAAAAATAACTGAAAAGGTGGATGAGGTGTTCACAGCACTCACCACCACTTATACATCCAGTGAACAGGCCAATGATAGATTAGAACTGGTAGAGCTATTTAATAGATATATAGACAAGTATGGTGATAGCCATACAATCAAAAGAATCCTTACCAGTGGCAACAGACCAAACTTGGACTTTATCAATTACGGCATACAATAAATCTTCTTCTGTGATTAAAATGGTATCGGAGCCTTTGACCCTCTGGTGCTTTTTTCATGTTAAGGAAGCGCATAGTTAATTCTATGCGCTTTTTTTGCGCATTGCTCACCAACTATACCACAGGCCGGACAACGGCGAACGTAATCGTCTGAAAATTCCGACTGGAAGGAAGATAGATGTACACTTTGCCAACGATGCAATTTTTCACCCGTGGAAAGAAAGTCCGTATTACGGCCACTTTAGTCTATAGTTACAAATACAACATTCTGTTCAATAAGTAACAAATATCACAACGTGCGAAAGCCGATTATTGCCAGTAAATTCCAAAAAAATTCGGGAGCTTTTTTGATTTTTTAGCCAAGAAAATTAGCTGACTCAAGGAAAAAAGACGTTAAAAATCGGAGCACTCCCAATTATTGATACAGACGATAACAGCGTATCAAATGCTCAAAAGAGGTGTACATACCAAATTCACAAAAAACAGATGCAGGGCGACTAATATCATCCTACATTAATCCGCTAGAAAATAAAATGAAGTCTTTTTTTAAAAAAGGTAGGTGGTGTCCTCCTTCTTATATGGGCTTATGAGGTTACAGCACGTAGGTTACGTAAGATTTCAATATAAAATTACCACTTCTTTGCCATTCATTAAAGAAAATACGTTAAGTCAAAGAATAAAAGCGTTCAATTTCAATCATCTGAATTTCAACTAATTAATTCCTGAAATCAACGTCAATTGATAATATTTTCGTACGGGTAAGGTTATTTTTATAGTGTTACATAACATAAACGCCCGTTTAAGTTTTGTATCAAATTATCTAAAGCCTGTCAATTATGGAAAAATATGTCGCTTACTACAGAACCTCAACTTCGGACCAAAATTTAGGACTGGATGCACAACAAAGTCAAGTGCTGGCACATTTGACCAGAAATAGCGATAACCAATTATTAAAAGAATTCCAAGAGCAGGAAACTGGAACCAATAAGAAACACCGACCAAAGTTGGCCGAGGCCATCGCACTGTGTAAACAAGAGAATGCAACGCTGATAATAGCTAAACTAGACAGGCTTTCCCGTAACGTTGCGTTTATATCCTCATTGATGGACAGTAAGGTGAAGTTTAAAGCCCTTGACCTGCCTGATGCCACCAACCTTACCATACACATATTCGCAGCCATTGCACAGCATGAGGCCGACCTTATATCGCAACGTACAAGGACAGCACTACAACAATTAAAGAAGCAAGGGATAAAGCTTGGTAACCCCCAAAACCTGACCCAAGAAGCTAGAGAACTAGGGGCGTTTGCCAATAGGACAAAAGCCAAGGAAAATCCAAATAACGTAAAGGCAAACGCCCATATAGCACTACTAAAGAAAGAGGGGCTTACCCTACGCCAAATGGCTTGCAAACTCAACGAATCTGGCTTTAAGACAAGTACGGGCAAGCAATTCGGAGCTAATACGGTACGCCGATTGCTGAACAAACTAAAGCAGACAGCATAATTCTAGGCGAAAACAAAGGCATCACATAAATAAATAGTCGTGAGTTGCAACGTTAACATGACCCTTTAATCGGTTCTATAAAAGTATTATCAGCTCTCGTTACTAATGATCCCCATTTGTCTTTCTCATCCCAATATGCGGTTAGTATTCCATAACAGTTACATTCTATCAAACTAATCGCAAATAGTAGTGCCAAAAAACTTCTTTTGGTAAAATCGAATCCTTTCTTCATCTTCTTGGGTTGTATCGGGCATCGTTAGTTCAAAACATAGAATCTCTTGTAAGCTTCTTCTTTCTTCTTTATGAGGTACAATGTTATTTAGTTCCAGAGGTCCAAAGCTCTTTTCAATTTCCATGAAAAAATAATCAATTAATTTCCAAAGTTTTTGCTTGAATAGTGCCAAATAAAGACTTCCGCTTGGAACTTCAAGTTCAGAAATGTCCATACAAATTGTTCTTGAAGCAAATACCAATGTCATGTTAGCAGCTAACGGCGCAATCTTTACCATAACTGATCTTGGGTTAGTCGATTTTGTCTCGAACTTTTTATGCTGCTCTTTTGAGAAACAAGCTTTAAGTAAATGCCGATTAAGCTCTTTAAGAAAAGCGGAATCGGTAAAAATATCATTTAGTTCGCCACTGTATTTTGCAGAATTATCTGCTCCGGAATTTGCAGATATTTTTACGTCAGCCGCAGTATAATATTCTGTCAAGGAACCATGCTCATCCCTAAATAGATTTTGATAAACCTGCTGCAATCCTTCAACACCTTTTTGTTTTATTAGAGGACAATTGCAGTCCGCAAGGACTTTTGCCAACTTTTCATTTGAGTATGTAGTGTGGTTCACGTATTTGAAACCTTGTTTTTTTTCTAGTTGAAATGGCTGACTTTTTACATACATAAATGTAAATAGCAGAAAAAGCAATGGTAGTCCTTTCATTGTTCTGGTCTTTAATTTACTGAACCTTTTTATAACACTAAGATACCTAACCTTTTTAAGTACTTTTATTAACAATAGATTGGCGAAAATCTATATATAAGGGTTCAAGCTGAATTTTATTTCACTCCTTTTCATACCCTAACAATTCATTGTAATCAATTTCAAAGGCCTCTGCAAACTTGACAATGGTGGATAATCTTGGCTCTTGTAAACCCTTTTCGTATTTCCTGATGTTTTCTCTATCAATGCCTATTCTTGCTCCTACATCCATTTGAGACATCTCTCTTTTCAATCTAATCTCTAATATCTTTTCAGCAAACTTTCTTAAAGGTTCGCTGGTATCTTTTTTATTATCAGCCATTTATTCGCAACATTAAATGGCAATTTGACAACAAAAGCGAGTAAACAAGGGATTGTTTACTCGGCAAAATTATATCTTTGATTGGTAATCTAAAAAATCAAAACCTTATGAAAAGTACGACCAGCTTAATCATGTTATTGTTTTCAATATGCCTTACGGCACAGGATGCCACAAAATTTGAGTATCAGGAAAAGGGACTGAACGATTACGTTATTACTTATACGGAGGGTAAAACGGCTGATGAAATTTATACTAGCGCACTTAATTGGATAAAGGAAACCTACAAAAACCCAGACGAGGTACTTAAAGCGACTATCGGGAGTAAAAAAATCAGGTTAACAGGGGTTGCATCCAATTTATTGATTATAAAGAAGAAGCATACTTTTCCTTTAAAATACACTGTTGAAATTGCTGTAAAAGATGGACGTTACAAATTTGAAATCTTTTCCATAGAGACTCCTCCCAACGAGTATGGAAGTGGGGCTGATTATAAAAACATAGAGGGTATTAAGACCAAAAAAACCATGGTAAAGAACTTTGGCGGATCACCTAGCAGAATTGAGAATTACTTCAATGACCTTAACGAAAGCCTTAAAAACTATATCGGATCAGGAAGTCTTGGAAGGGAGGATGAGGATTGGTAAATATTTAAGTACTGCCCAAAAGGTAAATAAGTTTATGTAAGAGCAAAAGATGTAACAAATTAAGGCTAGGTAAGATTATACATTCAAGGCCTTACCTCAGCTCCCAATAATGCCATAACAATCCGTATGCATCTAAAGTATGGCCTGATTTTAATATAGTAAGGAACACATTGCTTTTAACTTTCCCTCTAAAATATTGAAAACTAGTTTTTATCGGGTTTATTCTTATTTTGGCGGTATATAGATGTAAAATACATCTATATAAACAAGTTGTGCGGAACTAAAACTTAACTTATAGAATATCACTCCCGCCTAAAAAAACAATTAATTGAGTCCGACAAAAAATGATTTTCGAATACAAAGAATTCTCAGATCCAAGTGATATTTATAATAATCCACACGATCGCAAATGCGAGTTTTGCTATGAGAAATTAAATGTAGTTGACCTTTCAAATGATACATGGTTAATTAAGGACAGTGAGATTATAGATGCCCACGGAACTATAAGAGAAGGTTATAAAGAGGAGGGCTTGGAAGATTGCTATCTCAATCTTGACATGGATACAAAGAGCGCAGAAACGTGGATGGATTTTTGCGACACATGCGGTTGGTGGAGAATATTCAAAAATTTCACAATTTGTGCTGAAGTATGGCAAGTTTGGGATATTTTTTTTACTTGTACCGGCTCACTTAGGAACTTAGAGGCAATTAACATAAATGCACCATTAAATGAAGTTTCTCAATATCTAATTGCAAAATACCAAGACAGATTTTCTATTAACCCAAGACTATTCGAGGAGGTGGTAGGTAGCGTTTTTAAGGGCGTCGGTTATAATGTTCATGTGACCGGATATAGCAATGATGGAGGTATCGATGTTGTGCTTGGCAGTTCCTCTCAAAAAATGATTGGAGTTCAAGTAAAGCGTTATAAAAATAAAATCAAAGTGGAGCAAATACGTGCATTCGCTGGCGCACTTTTACTTAACGGTTATAACAAGGGGGTTTTTGTAACTACATCTGACTATCAACCGGGAGCAATTTCAGCAGCTGAGTCATTCAAGAAAAAAACTCTGCCAATACACCTATTGAACTCTCAACAGTTTTATGACTCCTTAAAAATTTCTCAAAAATCCAAATTTGACCCATCAGAAATTCTTCAAATGATTTCAGATAATCAAATTAAACGGCTGCCATATTCCGGCTGGGTAACGCCACAGGCTAGTCTTTAGTATTGTTTGTCAAAGTAATTAAAGCTACGCACAACATTGGCTATAATTCATTGCTGCATTCTTGCTAACTTTAAACCAAATAACAAATAAACGGCTGGATTTCATAGGGACAATTTCCGTTGGAAATGTCCGCAACGAAATCATAGCCGTGACCGTTACCAGTAATTTGAAGAAACATTGAAACAAGTAGATAATTTATTACATATAACAAACGACTTATCTACGGTTAAAAACATCGTTACGCAAGGATTTAAAGCTTCGTATGCAGTTGAAAATTTAGGTGGTAGAAGAATTCTAATTCCAATGGTTTCTTTTAGCAATTTGCTGTTTAGAGATATTGGAGAGGAAGAAGTTGTCGATTATGGAAATTATGGAGTTGTCATTAACAGGGAATTTGCAGTACAAAATGGACTGAATCCAGTAATCTACATTTACGAAAATAGCATAGTAGATAAATCAATTACGAACTTACTGAATCTCTCACTTGTTCCACAAACACTTGACATTCTTAAAGACATATCTAAAGGAAAAGGATTTATTAAAATAACTGACCATATCAAGTTTAATCCATTACCAAAAGAAGTTAAAGAATTGATTAATTCCATAGACAAACACACAGATGATAATTTAATTTTAGCCATTAAAAAGTATGCAGAAGAAGCTCATCAAAATGTTTTTTTTCAAATTCTTCTTTCTAAACCTTATAAAGTCAAAAACAAAAATAATCAGACAAGAATTGCTTACAACGAAAGAGAATGGAGAAAAGGATTCCTTAATTTAGGTATCATCTTTGAAACAAAAATGAGTGGCGAAAAAAATCCAGAATTCGAAAAGTGGATTGGAACTGATAAGCCTCATTTTAACGAGCCGAAAAACATACTAAAAATTGACATTGAAAATATAACACATTTAATAGTTGAAAAAGAAAGAGAAGTTTCAGAACTAACTGATTTTATCAAAGATGAGTTTTCTGTTAAAAAAATAGATAGTTTATTAGCGACTGAATCATTAAAGATTGGAACTCTTGAAAAGTTTAAAAAATCGGAATAAAAACTACTGGCAACAACGTGCTATAATTCATTGCTAGTACTTGCTTACTTCTGATTGGTTTGTATTTGCTAATTTAGTTGCTAAAACTCGCAACGAGTCATACACAGAACCGTTGTGGGTAATTAAAAATGAGAGGGAAACAATATAATTCTAGACTAGACCCAAAAACCGCCTCAGAAGGAATTAGGTTGGCTATAGAAAACGCTGATTCCTTAGTTAAGGATGCGCAACTTCTATTTGACAACAATCGTTATGAAAGGTGTGTTGCAATTGCAATATTATCAATTGAAGAAGCAGGCAAATCTAGCATTATTCGCTCTATGTTATTAACGGACGACAAGAAGGAGCTAAGCAATAATTGGAAAAGGTATAGGAGGCATACTGAAAAAAATCTCGCGTGGATAATGCCAGAATTGTATGCAAAAGGAGCACGAAAAATAGATGACCTTAAATGGCTGTACAATAAAGAAAGTTCTCACGGACAGACTTTGGATAATTTAAAGCAATTATCATTTTACACAGATATTTTTTCCTCAAAAAAATGGAGTTCCCCATCAAATGTAATTGACAAAGAACTTGCTGAACAAATTTTGAAATCAGCCAGAATACTAGCCAAAAAACATCCTATTGGAATAAACTCTGAGGAAGGACTTAAATTATGGGTAAAACACTTAAAACCTGTTTACAAAAAAGACTTGTTGGAAATGAAACAAGCACTAATAAATTGTTATTGTGAAGCCGAGGAACTAGGAATAATAGAAAAGGGTAAAACTGATGAGATGACAAGTTTTGTGTTATAAAAACTTCCCAAAACAAAAGCTATAATTCTTAGCTTAGTTGCCCTGTCTTAGAACATCCCTAACTAATCTCATGGCAGATGCTACGTGCTGAACATCCTTGCGCTCAAAAGTATCCTCCTCCAAATAGAACAGCATTTCGATTCCTAAATCAAGCACTGCTGCCAACTGTTCCGGAGAACCATAGGCCTCTTTAATAAACTCGGATAGGTCAGGTGAACCATTTAAAGTTTTGGACATTGTTGTAAAGAATGTTTACGCCAAAGTAAACCTTTACGTCTATTGATCATAATTTATTCTGACCTTGTTCCAGTAGAATTTGTCCATTTTTATTCCGCACTAGTAACTATAGGACAATGAATAGCTATGGTCTTACCATGATGGTTAAATTTCTGTCTCGTACGTTAGCGCTTTTTCAATCTGCACGATAAGTATTGGGTATTTTATCCCTTATGGTTTCTTTGAATCTATGTGAAGTCGAGTAAGATATCATATCATTATATGCTAAACTGCCAACTACAATTGAAGGATGAATTTTATTGTCTTCTGAGAATTCCAATATCGTATCCTCAGGAATATAACCGAGATATTCATCAAAAAAGTTTAGAATCTTCTCACTCATTAATATTCGTTCTGCTCCGGCATCTGCTTCTTGTTCAATTTTTGCTTTTCGATTGCTTTTTTTTGCTGTGTCATCAATGAATATTGATTTAGCGTTGCTTGAATCTAAGTGATTTGTTACGTGAATTATTTCGTGTGAGATAGTAAACCAAAAATTATCTACTCTGTCATATCGACCAGTCATTCCAATAACAGGCCCCTCAGAAGACATGAAAGCCGCTCCATCCAAGTATGTTTTCGAGAGATGTGAAAGGTACACAAACTTAACACCCGTTTGTTCCAGTTCCTTAAGAAACAATTTCACTCCATTTTTCCTATAGGAATACTCTGGAATTAAAACCGATAATTCCTCAAGCTTCTTTTTATCATAGGGATATGATTTTAATTTATTTGAGTGATTAAGAGTTTTTTGATGCCAAATAAGTGCATTGTATGATTGAAAGCCTTTGTGAGCTTCTGACTTTCTAAAAGCCAAATTTTGCACTCCCTGTTCCAAAAAAGAAAAATCTAGCTCGTCATTTAAATCAATCTGCCAGAACTTTTTTAATTGAATTTTAAGCTCATCTATATCTTTATACTTATTGAGCCAGCCCTTTCGAATAAGTTCGTTTACAGGCATATACTTGTAAATATCTGCTTTTAGAGCAACACTGTTTTCTTTATCAATGACCTCCTCCGTTCTATTTTGGAGTCGATATATAGCGTCCAAAAGAACCCAGTCTCTAGCTTCTGGTTCAAAAACTTTATTTAAAAGTGAAGCCATTTCAACGGATACAGATTTTTTATTTTTTATAATTTCATTCGTATGTTTTGTTGAAATAGAGAGAATTAGGGCCAAGTCCTCCTGAGTCCACCCCTTTGCCTTTAGGCAATGTTTTAAGGCTTGGCCAGGACTATCAAAGTTTTCCCAAAGTTTTGACTTCAAAAGATAAATTTTTTAGAGTGAACAAAGACCGCAATATAACACTTCAAGAGAAGTTTAACCTCTTCAGTTAGGTAAAAAATCATTCTTTGTAAGTTACCGAATAATGTAAGTTGTTGATAGATTGCCAATTAAAGTTATCAACAAAACAGTTAATAACTATTTTTCATTTTTTACCATTTTGGTTAAAATCAAATAATTGATCTTGTATATTTGAAAAAAAAATCAGGAAGATATGAGACCGACCTGATTTTTGGATAAAATTTTAGAAACTTTGGACTGATGAATCCAATGAGTCTTTTCAATTTAGCAATTCAAAAGTACTTTATTTTCTGACTTTATCCAAAGGTCGTTCCCATTCAACATAGAATTAAACAAATTTCGCTTCATCTATTTATTTAATAATTACTCGTTTAACTTTTCAAAACCGAATAGTCCTGAAAAGTTATGCCTCAGTTTCAGGGATTGAGACTAGGTCAATTTTGGGCGAATATGTTTAATTAAAAAATAAAAATCATGCTTAAAGAGCGATACACCGTCTTCGAAGGTAAGAACGGTAAATATTATTTTAATCTAAAAGCTGCCAATCACAAAATCATATTGAGAAGCAGCGATAGCTATTCTTCTAAGAAGGATGCAACAAAGGCCATTCTTTGGATACAGTCGAATTGTACAAATCCTCAATTCTTCGAAAGAAGGGTTGCAAAAAATGGGGAGCCTTATTTTGTATTTAAAGATGATACTGGTGATATTTTGGGTGTAAGCGAGACTTACAGTTCCAAGTATGCAATGGAAAATGGTATCAAATCGGTACAAAAGAACGGTATCACAAAAACCATTTTGGGAATTGATGATGTATTCTTTGAAGTCATAATAAACAAGCGTCAATTTGATTTACAAAAAGGTCGCTACGGGCGTTCCCATTTTCTTGAATTGGGAGGATATGTTGGACCAAGGTTTTGTTTATTTCAATTGAATGGCTTCGGCAGACGTGAGATTCTTCCTAATCAGCAAGTGGATGTTGTGGGCTGCCTTGAGTTTGAGGTAGTCAGAAATGACTAAATTTTCTGAATTGTAATTAAATGCGGCAGCTTTCAAGAGTTTGCCGCATTTTTTATATTTTATTTTAGTTTGAATTCGCTTTTTAAAGATATTTTTACTGCAAAAACTCTAGATTATAATGCTACCCATTTGCAATATCTGCAGTAACAAAGCTGCCTCCTTTTTCCGCAGATTCAATTACAATGGTAGCTTCACTTATGCCTGCAATGATTCTGTTTCGTTTTAAAAAATTCTCCCGATCTGGATTACTTGTACTCCAAAATTCCGTTAAGAACCCGCCGTTCTTTTCTATTGGCGAAACATACTTTTTATGTGCCTTAGGGTAAACTTGATTTAATCCATGTGCCAAACAACCAATGGTCTGTAATCCTTTTTCATTTGCTGCTTTTTGAATTGTGATATCCACTCCATAAGCAAAGCCACTTACAATAATGGGGTCTAGTGCGCTAATCTCCTCAATAAAACTTTCACAAAACGCAATGCCATAACTGGTGATATTTCGAGTGCCCACTACGCTGATGATTTTTTTATTCCTCAAATCGATATTACCGCTTTGAAAAAACAATATGGGGCCATCTATACAATGCTGAAGATACTTTGGGTAATCTTCATCCATAAAGTAGATAAAGTCAACGTTCTCTCTTAAAAGAAAATCATATTCTGCTTCAGCTTCTTCTAGATGAATTGCATCATGGAGTCCTTTCAGTGTTGTTTGCCCAATTCCCTCAATCTTTAGTAAGTTTTGCTTTTTGTCCTTAAAAACTGCTTTTGGGTTACCACAATGGGAAATCAGTTTTTTTGCCGTTACGTCGCCAATATTTGGAACTTTCTGCAGTCTAAGTGCAGCAAGAATTTCATCCTCAGTCATTTATATAAGTGGTTAAGTTGTTCACAAAATACAGAATTTCAAATGTTAATAAAAAGTGATCCTCTCTATTTTGTTCTCTTGGTTTTTTTTCAATATTTGTGACGATGCAGATTGAGTCTTACATAGAAGAATTATTATACAATTACAATTGTGTTGTTGTCCCAGGATTTGGAGCCTTTTTGGCACATGGAAAATCTGCGGAGCTTGATAACCAGACGAATACTTTAATACCTCCTTCCAAAACAGTTTCTTTTAACTCGCAATTGTCCAAAAACGATGGCTTGCTTGTATCCCATATTGCCAAGGAAAAACATCTTGGTTATGAAGAATTGTTGCAAGAGGTTGAAAATGTAGCAGAAACTTGGAACAAAAAATTGCAGCGTGGAGAAAATATTGAACTCTTTGGTGTTGGCAAGTTGTGGTTGAACAGAGAGCAAAGAATTCAGTTTCAACCTGAAAATAAAATCAACTACCTAACCTCTTCTTTTGGTCTTTCCACCTTTGCTGCAACGCCCATTCAACGAGAAGTATTAAAAGAGGAAGTTGAAGAATTGGAGGAAAAGATTCCATTTATCATAACTCCAGAAAAAAGAGAGCAATCTTCTTTTAGACCATGGTTAAAATATGCTGCAGTTTTGCTTTTGGCTGTCTCTTTAGGTTCTACTTCCTATACAGCTTATGACGGTATTCGGCAAAATCAAGTAGCGGCACAGCAAGATGCTCAAGAACAGGTTTCCAAACTTATTCAGGAAGCTACTTTTTTTGAAACTGCCCCATTAGAGTTTCCTGCAATAAACATCAAAGTCAATAAAAAGCAACTTGGCAAACATCATGTAATTGCCGGGGCTTTTAGAGTTGAACAAAATGCTGAAAAGAAAGTAGCACAGCTCAAGAAAAAGGGATACAATGCTATTTATTTGGGTGCAAACAAGTTTGGTCTACATCAAGTGGCCTATGACAGCTTTGAGAATCCGAAGGAAGCCCTTTCCTTTTTAAGAAAGATTAAGAGAACAGAGTCTGCAGACGCTTGGATGTTATCCGAGAAATAATCCTTGTTTCTTTAAAACCATATTCCACACTTCAATATCTTTGCGCAAAATTAAAAAGCTATGCGCACAAAAACTCCGAGTGAATCACGTACTGTAATGACGGATATGGTATTGCCAAGTGAAACCAACCCCTTGAACAATCTTTTTGGAGGTGAACTTTTAGCCCGTATGGATAGAGCGGCAAGTATAGCTGCTAGAAGACACAGTAGAAGAATTACGGTCACAGCAGCTGTAAACCATGTTGCATTTAACCGTTCTGTGCCATTAGGAAGCGTAGTAACCGTTGAAGCTGCCGTTTCAAGAGCTTTTAAAAGCTCTATGGAAATATTTATTGATGTTTGGATGGAAGATCGTTTTACAGGCGAACGAGCCAAAGCAAATGAGGCAATTTACACTTTTGTGGCAGTCGATGATACTGGAGTACCAACTGAAGTTCCACAGTTAGACCCTCAAACAGATTTGGAAAAAGAACGTTTTGCAGCCGCATTGCGTAGAAAACAGCTTAGTCTGGTCTTGGCAGGAAAAATGAAGCCGTCAGATGCTACCGAATTGAAAGCTTTGTTTACTTCTTAAGGTTTAGAAATCAAAATTATCAGGGTCTGGACCAAATCTTTTGTCTTTATTTAGGCCATCAAGCAATTGGACATCCTCTTTGGAAAGTTCAAAATCGAAAATGGCAGCATTTGAGATAATGCGTTCTTTCTTTGACGATTTTGGAATGGTAACCACTCCTTTCTGAAGATCCCAACGCAAAACAATTTGGGCAACTGTCTTATTGTACTTTTTTGCCAAATCCTTCAACGCAGGAATATCAAAAATATTCCCTTGCATCATAGGGGACCATGCTTCGTACTGAATTCCATTTTTATGACAGAAATCAATCAAATCTTGCTGCACTAAATACGGATGGAACTCCATTTGGTTGACCATGGGTGTTATTTTTGCCTCCGTCAACAAATCCTCTAAATGGTGCTGCATAAAGTTACTCACCCCAATGGCTCTAACCTTCTTTTCATCATACAAACGCTCCATGGCCCTCCAGGTATCTTTAGATTTATTCCCCTTAGGCCAATGAATTAAATAGAGATCCAAATAATCCGTCCCCAATCTTTCTAGGCTATCATCGAATGCTTTTAGCGTAGTATCGTACCCTTGATCATCGTTCCAAACCTTGCTTACAACAAAAATATCTTTCCGATCTACACCACTTTGCTTGATGCCTTCGCCCACACCATTTTCGTTCTTATAAATTGAAGCTGTATCTATATGTCTGTAGCCATGGTTTAAGGCATCCTTAACGGCATTTACAACTTCGTCGCCATCTTTTGATAAGTACACCCCCAAACCAAAATAGGGCATTAAAACGCCGTTGTTCAGCTCAAACGTTCCGTTTAAATCTGTAATTGTTCTCATGTTTTACAATTGATATATCCAATCCTCCGGATTTAATCGATTGGAATCTTGATAAAGGTAGAATTTCAATTTTGTTGTACCGTCAAACCGATTGGTATAAATGTCTCCAAGCACTTCCTTTACGCCTACTCTGTCTCCTTTTTTTACATATACATTGGATAGGTTGTAGTATGTGCTAATGTAATTTCCGTGCTTTATCTGCACTCCTCTGCTACCTCCGGGAACCGTTAAAATAGCAATAACTTCGCCTTCAAAAATTGCCCTAGCCTTACTGCCTTGGTCAGTAGCTATAGTAACCCCGTTGTTTCTGTGTTTTATTCCCGGGTAAAGTTTATCGCTGTAAACACCATACCCCTGGCTTTTTATTCCTTTTTCCACAGGCCAAATAAGTTTCCCTTTATTTGCGGAAAAGTTGTTGGCAACCAATTTAGCTTCAGGAGTCAGTACAAATTTCGTTCTACTGGACTTCCCTGCTTTTTTATTGGTGCTTACAATAGCACTTTTTATTAGTCGTTCTATTTCTCTGTCAATTTTACGGGCTTCCTTCTGTTTTTCTGCAATTGCCGCTGTGTATTTTGTTTCATTTTGTCGAATACTGCGCAACAAATTCTTTTGGGATTCTATTTCGTTGAACAGCTCGTTTTTTACCTTTCTATTTTCAACCAATAACTGTTCTTTGGTCTTTCGTTGCGTTACCAAATCTTGATTTAGGGTAGCAAGCTCATTGGTTTTTATAATGATATCTTCACCTTGTTTTTTTCTATGCTTTGCATATTGCTCCATGTACTGAAGTCTCTTAAATGCTTGATAAAAGTTTTCTGAGGACAAGAGAAACATTAGCCGATTACTTTGCGCCTTATTCTGATATGATTTTTGAATAAGATTGGCATAATCATTTCTTAGAATTTTAAGATCTTCTCTAAGCTTGCTAATACTTCTAATGTTTACGTTTATCTGTCTGTTGAGTAAATTGGATTGTTGGTTGGTAACCCTGATAAGCTCTTGCCTTACATTAATTCTCTTATCCAGAGCTTCCATTTGATCCAAGACAGTCCCTTTTTCCTTCTTTTCGGCAAAAAGTAATCTATTGATTTCCTTGATTTCTTGCTGCAACCTCTCTCGCTTGGACTCCAAAGCCTTTTGCTCACTGGTCTGCGCAGTGGCAGAAATTGAAAAGAAAATCGTAAAAACCAGACAGCAAATGCAATATGAAATCTTATCTATCATATTACTTTAATATAATTTCATCAAATCCCTTTGGAACCTTATAAGGAAAATTCAAGTTTCTATTCATCTCCAGGTTTTTAAAACTTAAATCGATGATGGTTTTATCCTGTTCTTCAGCAGCCACAATCTGAATTTCGTTTGGAAATATCTTGCCTGAAATATCCTGATAGGTATATTTTGCCTGCAACTGTCTATCTTCCTCCGGCTGCGAAATTTCTTGGGAAGAAATCTTAAAGTTTCGAGGCTCTAATTGAAACAATATTTTAAATAGCTCTTTGGCCTTTTTTGGTTTTAATTGATAATCTCCTTCACTGATTGCAGAAGTATATTTCTCCTTTCTCAAATCAAAAACTGCATTCCCCAGCAACAGATTTTGAACTTTGTCAAAATCAAGCTCCGTGCCTAAGAGTTCACTTAAGTAACCAAAGTCCCCATCAAAATATTCTCCTTGTAGTTTGTTATAAAAGGAAACTCTTTCTGGAGTTATATGTGCCTTTACTACACCTAATGGAGCACTGATCCAAATCACCTTGTTTTTTTCCATTCTAAGGCTCACACTTACTCCTTGGTTTTTTTCCCCATCCGAGTAATCAATTTTTACCCTTCCACTCAAGGTTTTAAAATCGACCTGGTTGGCATAATGATTTTCAATAATACGTTTTGTAGAAATTCCTGAATCAACTTCACCCCCAACAACACTCTTTGTGCTTTTACATGAGCTAATAACTATAGCGCATAAAAACAAAAATGTGAACCGTTTCCTTATTTGCAATAACCGCATTACAGACCTGTTTTTATTTTGTTCAAGTATTCGTTTGCCTTAGAAGCGTTGCCAATAGTTGTATATGCTTTTGATAATTCTGCGTAAATCTTGTTGGCCAAGGGAACATCGTCTAACAGATAATCCAGAGCGCTTTCTAAAACTTCCACCGCTTTGGTAGATTTTGAAGTTCTATTAAGTGCTGTTCCATATGCATAGTGAAAATATGGCTGAAGTGGATAAGAATCCAAAGCTTCTTTAGAAACCTCTTCCATATTCTTGAAATCCCCTTTTACCAAAAGTTCTTCTATTTGCGATTGATATTGAGCTATTGGGCTATCCTCCTTTTGCAGCTTCTTTTCCGGCTTAACCACAGCAGTTAATTTTTCGTTTATTCGTTGTATGGAATCATTGATTTTTAAAGTTAGATTTGTGGCAAATTTTGAGTCGCCAAGACCTTCCAAAACCTTTAATGCGTCATTATATTTTCTCTTTTTAAAATAGAAAACAGCAAGGTTCTCCTGCAACTTGTTGTTGGAAAAAGGAAGTTGTTGCTGAACTGCATCAATGGAAGTTCCTTGTTTTTCCAAAACCCGTAACAAGGTTTCTAAATACCAAAAATCCATTGGTTTTGCATTCAAGGCATCAATAGCAAATTCCTGAGCCTGAATATATTGCTTATCTAAAAAATAAGCTTTTGCCAATTCATAATCAATGACGCTATTTGAGGAATCCAATTGCTTGCATTCTAAAAAAAAGTCAATGGCTCTATCATAGTTTTGAATCCCTTTTTGTTTTAATGCTTCAAAAAAACTTTCTTGAAACTCATCGGTATATTCTTCTAAAAAAACCTCAGCGCTTTTCTCTTCTTCTTGGGCATATGTCCCAAGAGAAAGCAAGAATATCATTATATATGTGCTTACTTGTTTTTCCAGTTTACATAGAATTTTACGTTTTATCTAAGCAACTTTTGGATAACTATTCCATAACGGAATAATCCCCAATACTAATGGTCTCAAAATTACCATCAAAAACTACATGGTTGCCAATCATGGCATTATCCAAATTAGCATTTTTGATGGTGCTTTTACTTTGAATTAAGCTATTTTTAACGGTTGAGTTTTCAATAACCGTATCTGCGCCTACTGATACATAAGGACCAACTGTAGTATTTTTAAGCATTACATTTTCACCAATAAAACAAGGTTCAATAATATTTGCATTTTCTTTTTGAATAGAATCTGCAATCAATCCCTCTCCATCTTTTTCTAAAAAGCCAAGCATTCGTTGATTTGTTTCCACGGTCACATTTTTGTTTCCGCAGTCCATCCACTCATCTACCTTTCCTGGGACAAACTTCATGCCCTTCTCCATCATTCGTTTTATTCCATCATTAATTTGATACTCTCCACCATTGATAATATCATTGTCCAAAACGTATTGCAATTCATTTTTAAGAACACTTACATCCTTAAAATAGTAAATACCAATTACAGCCAGGTCCGAAACAAATTCTTCGGGTTTTTCAACCAACTCCACTATCTCATTTTCTTCGCTTAGTTTTACCACTCCGAACGCCTCTGGTTTATCCACTTGTTTCACCCAAATGACACTGTCTGCAGATTTATCCAAATCAAAATCAGCACGTATTAGTGTATCCGCATAAGCAATAACTGCAGGGCCGCTTAATGAATCCTTTGCACTCATAATAGCGTGTCCAGTCCCTAAGGGTTCATCTTGTCTGTAAATTGATCCTTTGGCGCCAAGACTCTCCGCCAATTGCATAAGGCTTTCCACAACATCATCTCCAAAAAAGGCTGGATCACCCAAAATAAAAGCAACTTCTTCTATCTGCCCTCCCAATACTTTGGCAATATCACTCACCAGACGATGGACAATAGGTTTGCCTGCAACCGGAATTAATGGTTTTGGAACTGTTAATGTATGTGGTCTTAATCGGGAACCTCTTCCCGCCATGGGTACAATAATTTTCATATGTTCTCTAATATAACGTAGTTAGTGTTTAGATTTATTGTGTTCCGGTACTGCCAAAACCTCCAGCGCCCCTATCCGTCTCAGAAAGAGAATCCACCTGTATCCATTCCGCGCGTTCGTGTTTAGCAATAACCATTTGGGCAATACGTTCCCCGTTTTCAATGGTAAAATCATCTTTAGAAAGATTTACTAGAATAACGCCCACCTCGCCTCTGTAGTCGGCATCAACTGTTCCCGGAGCATTTAGCACGGTAATCCCTTTTTTTGCTGCAAGGCCACTTCGAGGTCTTACTTGCGCCTCATAACCGACAGGCAATTCTATAAAAATTCCTGTGGGAACGATAGCTCTTTCGAGTGACTTTAACGTAATGGGTTTGGTAATATTTGCCCTTAGATCCATGCCTGCTGAAGCAAGTGTTTCATAATGGGGCAATTGATGATTTGAGGTATTGATTATTTTAATTTTCACGCTGTAGAAATATGGTCTTTAACTTGTCTCCTTCCATTTTGTAAACTAGCATCAAAAATAGCAAAAGTAAGACCCCACCTGCTATTAAATTTCGATTAAAAGCATAAAAAGACAAGGCAGAAAACAATATGGAGATGGATAGGTAGAATGTTATTTTGCGCATATTATAGGGAACTGGATAATACTTTCTTCCAAAGTAATAAGAAAGTAACATCATACTTGCGTATGCAGACAAAGTGGCCAATGCCGAAGCCATGTACCCTATTTTTTCAATGAAAGCAATGTTTACAATCAAGGTAATCAACGCTCCTATGGAAGAAATATAGGCTCCAAACTTGGTTTGATCCGTAATCTTGTACCAGACGGACAGATTATGATAGATTCCCAAACATAAACTGCCCAACAATATAATGGGAACTACATCCAATGCTTCCCAATAAGTGGCGTTTCTAATTAAAAGCTTCCCCAATACTTCTATAAAAACCACTACGGCAAGCAGTATGATGCTTCCCAATATCACAAAATAATTGGTGATTTGGGCGTATGTCTTTTGGGGTTTTTCAGTTTTGGCATGACTAAAGAAAAAAGGCTCAACACCCATTCTAAATGCGGTTCCAAACAAGGTCATAAAAAGTGCCAGTTTGTAACATGCACCATACTTGCCCACCTCTGCAGCCGCCGTTTCGGGCGGCAAAAGCTCAGTTAATAAAATCTTATCCACCACCTCGTTTATGGTGAACGCAATCCCCGCTACCATAATAGGTCCGGAATATTTAAGCATTTGCTTCCATAGGGAAGAATCAAATTTATAGGAAATTTTGAAGTATGTCGGCAAAAGCAATAACAAGGTAACAGCACTTGCAATAATGTTAGAGATAAATATGTACTGGATTTCCCAACCTTCTCTGTATATGGAATTTAAAAACCCTTCATTGGTATCTTGAACGGCTTTTGGCAGAATGAGCAAGAAAAAAACGTTGAAGCCCAAATTAATGGCAACATTCACCGTTTTTAGGATTGCATATTTCATTGGTTTTTCCTGAGCTCTTAAAAGTGCAAAAGGAATAATGACCAATGCATCTAAAACCAAGATATAGGTGGTAAACTTAATATAGTCAACATTGATGTTGGTAAAGTCCGCCAAGCTTTCCTTTACTACTAGTGCCAACACTAGAAATAATAGCGATGATACCAATAAAGAAATTATAGAGGTGGAGATTACGGATTTCTTATCTTCTCTTTTATGGTAAAAGCGGAAAAAAGCAGTTTCCATTCCGTACGCCAAAAAGACATTGAAAATGGCAATCCAAGCATATATGTTTACATACTGCCCATAGCCAGAGGCATTTTCAAAAACGGAAGTGTACAGCGGGAGCAAAAAGAAGGAAATGACCCTTGGCAAAACAGTAGCCAAGCCATAAATAAAAGTTTGTTTAAAAAGTCTTTTTAGTGGGTTCAATAGGAATTTGTTCTTTAAGAAAACCTCTAACAAGGTGGGCACAAGTTACGCAAAACCCCTTAGTTATTGGTGTGCAACCTTAACTTGTATTTTTCATTCCTCGTAAATTTATGAATACCCCGCTTCAAACTAAAACCTGTTCTTCAATCATATTGAAGCAAATAATTAATATCTTTTCAGTGCAAACAATTCAACCAATGAAAACTTTATCAAAACAAATAGCGGCCATCCTACTTCTTCTAGCATTAGTATCCTGTGTTGAGAAGAAAAAAGAAGCTGGCCCAGTGGTCCACGAAAAACCCAATATCATCTTTATCATGTCAGATGATCATGCGTACCAAGCCATAAGCACTTATAGTGATCATTTGATAGAGACCCCAAACATTGATCGCATTGGTAAAGAAGGTATTGTATTTACAAATGCCTCCGTAACCAATTCTATTTGTGCTCCATCTAGAGCCACTATCTTAACTGGGAAGCATACACACATCAATGGCAAAGTAGATAATCAGATGCCTTTTGATACGACCCAGGTTACCTTTCCTCAAATTTTCCAACAGGCAGGTTATCAAACAGCAATGTTTGGAAAACTCCACTTTGGCAACAACCCCAAAGGTGTGGATGAATTTATGATTCTACCTGGTCAAGGAAATTATATCAACCCAGATTTTATTACAAAAACTGGGGATACCACTAGAATTGAGGGATATGTGACCGACATCATTACGGACCTGACCTTAAACTGGCTGGACAAAAAAAGAGATACTTTAAAGCCCTTTATGTTGATGTATCTCCACAAAGCACCGCATAGACCTTGGTGGCCAAGACCGGACAAGTTTAAGGAGTTTTTGGGCAAAAAATTTCCAGAGCCCGCTACGCTTTTTGATGATTACAAAAATCGAGGAACAGCAGCTAAAACTGCGGAAATGAATTTACTGTATGACATGATGTACAGTCACGATAGCAAGATTCGTCCTGAAACTGTAGCCAGAATGAAGCATGTAACCCCAGATGTAAGAGAGTATCCTGGGGGATGGGAAAATCCTTATATAAACAGAATAACTGAGGAACAAAAAGCCTTGTATGAGCCTGTTTTAGATGAAATCAATAAAGATTTTGAAGAGAATTGGCCATCGATGACGGATAAAGAAAAAATGCAATGGAAATACCAGCGATACATGCAGGATTATTTGGCCTGTATTTCTTCTGTGGATGATAATGTAGGGCGTGTTTTAGAATACTTGGATGATAGCAAATTATCTGATAATACCATGGTGGTCTACACTTCTGACCAAGGTTTTTATTTAGGTGAGCATGGTTGGTTTGATAAACGCTTTATTTATGATGAATCGTTTAAGACTCCTTTATTGGTTCGCTGGCCAAACAGGATTGAGCCAGGAATAACAAGCGAAGAAATGGTGCAAAACCTAGACTTTGCACAAACTTTTTTAGAGGCTGCGCAAATTGAAGCTCCTGAGGATATGCAAGGTGAAAGTCTGATGCCTCTTTTAACATCCAATAACGCCGAATGGACAAGAGATGCAGTGTATTATCATTACTATGAATATCCTGCAGTACATCAGGTAAAAAGGCATTATGGGATAGTGACCATTGATTATAAGTTAGCTCATTTCTACTACGATGTTGATGAATGGGAGCTTTATGACCGCAAAAAAGACCCACAAGAAATGAACAATGTGTATGATGATCCTGCTTATAAAGATGTGGTAACAGAACTCAAGAAAAAACTAGAAGAGCTACGTGTTCAATACAAAGATTCGGATGAATTGAATCAGCAGTATATCGATATTCATCACGCAAATAGTATTGATTCGCCTTTGAATAAGAAAGGCTAATATAGTTATCGACTACGCTCGAACTCACTAAAAGCAAAAAAGCCACTTCCAAAGAAGTGGCTTTTTATAAATATCTATATCAAGCTTAATTGTTCAATGCCTCGGCACCACCAACAATCTCCAAAATTTCATTGGTAATGGCAGCTTGTCTTGCTTTGTTATAGGTTAATTTTAATTGATCTCTAAGCTCTGTAGCATTGTCTGTTGCTTTGTGCATCGCTGTCATACGCGCTCCATGCTCACTGGCAAAAGAATCGCGAACAGCTTTGTACAATTGTGTCTTTAATGATTTCGGAATCAATTGCTCCACAATCTCAGGCTTGGAAGGCTCAAAAATATAATCCGCAGCACCAGATGTATCTCCTTCAACAGGGACAATAGGTAAAAACTGCTCCGACATCACAATTTGAGTAGCAGCATTTTTGAACTTATTGTAAACCAATTCTATTCTATCGTAATTGCCTTCGGTAAAATGATTCATCAAATCTTGGGCAATTACAGCTACATTATCAAAGGTTAAATCATCATAAACTTGACTGTGATTGGCAATTACATTGCCCTTCTTCCCAAGGATATCATTTCCTTTTTTTCCAATAGCTAAAAAATCGACCTGCTTTCCTGCATAAGTATCCTCAATCAAAGCAACGGATTGTTTAATAATGTTGGTGTTGAAAGCACCACATAATCCACGGTTAGAGGTAATGGCTACAACTAATACTTTATTAACCGCTCTATTATCGGCAAACTTGCTTCCTGTGTCACCATCTAAACTTGCACTAAGATTTTGCAATAACTCAGTAAGCTTATTTGCATAAGGACGCATTGCGGTAATAGCATCTTGGGCTTTTTTCAACTTGGCAGCAGAAACCATTTTCATGGCACTGGTAATCTGCATGGTCGATGATACCGTAACTATCCTATTTCTTATTTCTTTTAGATTCGCCATTATATTTTTTTGTCATTCCGCACTTGATGCGGAATCTATTTAGTTATGGATTCCTGCTTTCGCAGGAATGACAATCGTTTACCCTCTATACTTTCCTGAAAGGTCTTTACAAACAGCAGTTAATGTATCTGTTACCTCATCTGTCAATTTTCCAGCCTTTAAGGTATCTAATACATCCCTGTGTTTGGCATTCATAAACTCAATGAAATCTGTTTCAAATTCTTTTATCTTATCAACAGGAACATCTCTCAAAAGGTTTTTAGAACCTGCAAAGATAATGGCAACCTGATCTTCAACTGTAAAAGGATCGTTTTGCGCTTGTTTCAAAATCTCAACGTTTCTACGTCCTTTTTCAATTACGTTCAATGTAGCCGCATCCAAATCAGAGCCAAACTTTGCAAAAGCTTCAAGTTCACGGAACTGAGCTTGATCCAGCTTCAATGTACCCGCTACTTTTTTCATCGCTTTGATCTGAGCATTACCTCCAACACGAGATACCGAGATACCCACGTTAATTGCAGGTCTTACCCCTTGGTTGAATAAATCTTGCTCTAAGAATATTTGACCATCTGTAATAGAAATTACGTTGGTTGGTATATATGCTGATACATCACCCGCCTGTGTTTCAATAATAGGTAGTGCTGTTAAAGAACCGCCACCTTTTACCATAGGCTTCAAGGTATCTGGAAGGTCATTCATATCCTTTGCAATAGTGTCATCATTGATCACTTTTGCCGAACGTTCCAATAGTCTTGAGTGAAGGTAGAATACATCCCCAGGATATGCTTCACGTCCCGGTGGTCTTCTTAACAAAAGAGAAACCTCACGATAAGCAACCGCTTGTTTTGATAAATCATCATAGATAATCAAAGCTGGTCTACCCGTGTCTCTAAAGTATTCTCCAATAGCAGCACCTGCAAATGGAGCATACACCTGCATTGGAGCAGGATCAGATGCGTTAGCCGCAACTATAGTAGTATAGGCCAAAGCACCTTTATCTTCTAGAACCTGGGCAATAGCTGCAACAGTAGAAGCTTTTTGTCCTATGGCCACATAGATACAATATACAGGCTCACCTGCATCGTAAAATTCCTTTTGATTCAAAATGGTGTCAATACAAACCGTAGTCTTACCTGTTTGACGGTCACCAATTACCAACTCACGCTGACCTCTACCTACAGGAATCATAGCATCAATTGCTTTGATTCCGGTTTGTAATGGTTCGGTTACCGGCTCACGGAAGATAACCCCAGGTGCTTTACGCTCCAATGGCATTTCAAAAGTTTCGCCTGAGATAGGACCTTTACCATCGATAGGAACACCTAAAGTATTTACCACACGACCAACAATGCCTTCACCAACATTAACAGAAGCAATCGTCTGTGTTCTTTTTACAACGGAACCTTCTTTCACATCACGTGAAGGGCTCAATAGTACAACACCAACGTTATCTTCTTCCAAGTTCAAAACGATACCTTTCAGTCCGCCTTCAAACTCAACTAATTCTCCGTATTGTACATTGGATAAACCGTATACACGTGCGATACCATCACCTACTTGCAATACTGTACCTACTTCATCCAAAGAAGCGGTAGCTTCGAATCCTGATAATTGTTTCTTTAAAATTGCTGATACTTCAGCGGCTTTTACTCCTGCCATTTTTATAGACTATTTGTAAATTCTCTTTTTAATCCGTTCAATTTGTTTGTTACGCTGGCATCATATTGTAAATCCCCAACACGCAACACAAATCCTCCTATGATGCTTTCGTCAACTTTGTTTTCTATAGTGACCTCGTTTTTGGTCATTTTAGCAACCTCGGCCAATATTTTCTTTTCCAGCTCTCCTGTTAAAGGAACTGCTGTGGTAACATAGGCAATATCCTCTCCCTTTAATTGCTCATGGAGAATAATGTATTTTAATGCCACTTCTTGTAGCAATGCAATCCTCTTGTTGTCTGTTAAAGTACTAATAAGCCCTTTGGTAATTTCTTGGGAACCCTTGAAGATTTCATGTAACGAATTCTTTTTTGCCTCACCTTTAACCACTGGGCTTTCCAAAAGATTTTGAAGCTCCACGTTTTCTGCGATTACAGCTGCTATTTCTCGCATATCTTTTTCAACGGCATCTGCCGCTTTCTTTTCGATAGCGAAATCTAAGGTTGCTTTTGCGTAGCGTATGGCTGCTCTACTCTCGTTCATGCTTATCTAGTTCAATTTGATATCACCCAACATATCATCTACCAACTTCAGTTGCTTCTTCTTGTCGGACAATTCTCCTTTGATGATTTTTTCTGCAATGTCTACTGAAAGATTGGCTACTTGCGTTTTTATCTCTGCAACAGCCGCATTCTTTTCACTTTCAATGGTTGCTTGTGCTTGCTTCACCATTTTATCACCTTCTACCTGAGCTTGGTCTTTGGCATCGGCAACAATTTTATCTTTGATTTCACGAGCCTCCTTAAGCATCGCCTCTCTTTCAGCTCTTGCTTCTTTTAAAAGCTTCTCGCTATCTGCAGTAACATTCTGCATTTCTTTTTTGGCATCTTCAGCTGCATCAAGAGCATTCTTAATACCATCTTCACGGTCATTTATAGCTTTTAGGATAGGTTTCCATGCAAACTTCCACATGAGGAACAACAATAGTCCAAACAACAGTGTTTGCCAAAAAAACAGTCCTAATGAAAACTCTTCTAATAACTTTGCCATAATTACTTTCTATTAGTATAACTTTTTAAACAAGGTTTGGCTGCAACCAACCGTTACAGCCATAACCCTAATTAGATTTAGTTTACTGCGAATAAAGCAGCAAAACCAATTCCTTCAATCAACGCTGCTGCAATCAACATCGCTGTTTGGATTTTTCCGTAAGCTTCAGGCTGACGTGCTATAGCATCCATTGCAGAACCACCGATTCTACCGATACCCATACCAACACCAATAACTACTAAACCTGCACCTACCATTACTGGAATTTCCATATCTATCTAGTTTAAAAATTAAAATTCAATTTTCAGCACTTCTCGACTACGCTCGAAGTGACAATTTTGTTCATTTATTAATGGGCAACTTCTGCCTCATGCTCATGCTCGTGTTCTTCAGAGGCAAATCCAAAATACAGAGCGGATAACATGGTGAAAATATATGCTTGTAGCAATGCTACCAATACTTCAATCAATGAAATGGCGAAGGCAAGTCCAAAAGACAATGGACTACCCAACCAACTTTTAAAGATGAACATTAAACCAATCAAACTCATCAATACAATATGTCCTGCCTGCATGTTTGCATACAAACGAATCAACAATGAGAATGGCTTAATGATCAATCCCAATAATTCAATAGGAACCAAAATAATGTACAATGGAATTTTACCATACCAAGGCAATGATTTTCCTAGAGGGTCAAATTGGTGCATCCAATAATCCTTTGTTCCTGTTAAATTGGTAATTAAAAAGGTCATGATTGCCAAAGAAACTGTTATGGCGATATTACCTGTTACGTTAATCCCTAATGGAGTCAATCCAAACATGTTCAAAAACCATATAAAGAAAAATATGGTCAACAAAAATGGCATGTATTTTCTATAACGCTTTTCTCCAATATTAGGTCTTGCGATATCATCCCTTATATAAAGTACTATTGGTTCAAAGAAACGACCGGCACCTGTTGGTACGCCATTGTTCTTTGCATAAGATCTAGCCAAGCTCGTAAACAACCACAACATCAACAATCCTGTAACGATAATCATCACAACATTCTTGGTGATTGAAAAATCCAATGGCTTTACGTTGGTTGCATGGTGCTCTTCATCATAATGAATAGTACCCTCTGCATCTGTTTTATATATTTTACCATGGTAAAGCTTATAATGGTTGCCTTCTGCCTCAGCCAATGTCTCACCATGATGAAATTTTGAAGAGGAAAAAATCTTTAGTCCATTGTCCCATAAAATAACAGGCAATGGAAAGCCAACATATTTATGCTCGCCATTTTCTTTGGTATAAGAAAACAAAGAAAAATCATGTGCATCCTGAAGGTGATGGGAGATATATTCCTTAATTTCTGTCTTAAGGTCCTTACCGTGTTCGCCGGCCTCTTTTTCCGTATCACTCGCAAAAGTGAACTGACCTAAAAATAGTGCAACTACAAGAAGAAATCTAGTCAAAGTGTTTTTTTGCATTTCGCTCAAAATATCGGTCTCTCAAAATCGGTGCAAATGTAAGTCTTTCTTACAAAAAGAAAAAAGCTTTCAAACTTTTATTTTTGAGGATTTTGAGGGCTTAATTATTTGCTGGATTCTTCTAAATTATTCAGCATTTTTGAAGTAAAAAAAGTCTCTAAAAAAAGACAAACCAAATATGGGACAAAAAAGGAGGCAAATTCTAAACCAGACATGTCTCCATCACTCTTGTATGTTGGATAAAACAGCAGGAAGAAAAAGATAAATTTTAAGAAGCTTCCACCCATAAACAAAAACCCTATCTGGTTTTTCAGTTTTAACCGAAACCGATACAGCAATAAGAATATAATGGCAGCCAGAAGGGCGTTTACTAAATAAGAACGGACAATAAGATTATCGAAAACGGGTAGGTTCTTACTAGTAAGAATTAGTATATGTGCCCCAAAGGAAAGCAATACTAAAAATATTAGAAGAACAAAAAATTGTGTTGGTAAATTTAGTTTTGGCATCAATATTTAATACGTTTCAACTGCTGCAAAACTACCCAAATTGAAATTGCCACTCCTAACAAAGTGGCAATAACTGTGAAAATATTTTTTTCGTTTTCATAGTGGACATCCAACCACTTTCCGCCTTTTACGGCCAAAAAGATAATGGCGCCCATTTCAAAAGCAATGCCAGATAGCATTGCCGCATTCTTGAAATTGTTTTTCTTCTTAGGAGACTTTTGCTGGCTCATTGGTCTTTGTGGACTGCAATCTTTGCGCCGGTGCTGAAGCTGTTGTTGTAGCTCCTTTGCCCATGGTACAAGCAGCATTAAATGTTGCTCCTGGCTCAACGGCCAACTTGGAAACACTTACTGTTCCTTCTATAATGGCAGATGCTTTTAAAGAAAGTAGGTCGTTGACTAAAAGTTCGCCATTAAACTTTCCTTCAATATCTGCATTTACACACTCTACTTTTCCGTTAATGTAGCCATCTTTACCAATAACTACTTTACCGGATGTTTTTACATTACCCTCCAATTTACCGTCAATTCTAAAATCGGCTTCGGATGTAATATTTCCTTTAATTTTTGTATTCTTCTCAATTCTATTGGGCTGTCCTCCAAATTCTGTCATAGGGCGAGGTTTTTTGTTGTCAGAAAACATTGTGTTCTAGGGTTTTGGGGTTAAAATTTGTTCTTTGTAAGTCTCTAAATTTTTATGGACCTGTATGATTTTGTAATTGTCCGATAAAACTACAAAATTCTCATCTTTGATACGGTAGTCCTTATTCTTTTTTATAAGCTCGGTATAGCCCAGTGCAAAATCTTTGGATTTAAAACCGTGCACCACTACAAATTGGTCTTCTAAATTGTAGATGTCCTTGGATATTATATTCTTGTACTTTAAGTCCTTAATGACTTCTTCTAGTCTCTCTTTAAGTTTCAACGCTTTTTCATTGTCCTTTATTTTAAACTGGAAGACAACTTTCCAATTGCCTGCTCCTGTGGAGCCAATTTCTGGTGAAAATTCTTTAGCCTCCAGCTTTGGCAATTGATCCGCCACCATCTGCTCGGCCTTTTTTCCTTCAGGGTTGTTGGGATAGGTTAATGCCACATAGTTAAGCGCTTCTTTAAAGGATTCAAAACCTTGAAGGCGACCAATGGCATTGGCTTTCAACATTTCAAATTTGGGAACTATTGGATCACCGGTGAATCTGTTAATGTACTCTTGCGATTTTGTTATAACCTGAAGGAATTCTTGCTCCTGATAAAGTTTATACAATGATGCATATCTTGCATCTGGACTATCTGTATTTCCTTCAAGAATAGCTTGTGGGTTCAGAAGAATCTCCGCATAACGCGTATCTGGATGATTGGCAATAATATCCTGCTTCATATTTAAAGCCAAGGGGCTTCCCGTTTCTTCGTAAATTTTAAAGAGGTTGTACTTTGAAGGCAGAATCAATCTTTCTTCTGGACTGGAAACCAATACGCGCTCCAATTTGCCAGCCGCCAGAAAATTATCCTTAAACTTTTCCTTATAAATAAGACCCAATTGATAGTTTGCAAAATTTCTTTCGGTTTTCAAACTATCAATTACGGTAACATCAGTAGGAACTTGTTCCAAATAAAAGTCCAGTGAATATTTTTGTTCGTCGGTAACCTCAGCAGCAGGTTGGCCATTGGCTAAAATATCTTCTCCTGTAGCCTCGGAAGGCAATGCGCGGTTTTTGTTGCTCCATCTCCAATCATCTTCAAGTATGCGATCGCCCCAGCGTGTCTTAAAATCATTTTTACCATATCCTAAGCTGGTGATGTTGTAAAAATAAAATTTGCCCTTATTCTCCTTGCCTCCTTTGGTTTCTGAAAATGCGGCAAAACCTGCTGTTGTTCTTTTCAATTCTTTTTCTGCGGCCTCTTCTTCTTTCCGTTTTAACTCCTCAATATACTCTTCAAAATATGCTTTGCGTTCAGCTTCCGGCATATCATAAACAGTAATAACACTATCGGCATGCTGCACAATGTCCTCATATTTAATAACATCTTCAAGGTTGTCCAGCTTCTTTTTTATTCTGCGGTATTTTCTAGTGTTTTCAGTGAGGTTGGTCAACGTACTGTCATAATAGGCTCCGGCAACTTTATACTCATCTTGATCAAAGTTATAATCCGCTAAACTTTGGTAGTTTAAAGCGTTTAACTTTCTTTCGCCTTGATTTGCTTTAAGTGATTTGTTATAGTATACAATCGCCAAACTATCAGATTGGTTGGCCATATGAAACTGCGCTATCTCTCTATAAATTTTGTCTAAAAAAGGCCTGTTCTCCCTGTTCTCTTCTAAATCCGTCAAATACTCCAATAACTCTTCCCTATTGGTATCTGTGATTTCTGTATTCTGAATTTTCTTTAAATGGGAGTTGATCATATAGACCCTCGGCGATTTTCGATTAAGTGCAATCACTTTGTCAAAAGCATAGTTTGCACTGTCCTTATGTCCCATTTGATTATACAGTTGGCCTATGATGAATAAGTACCGTCCTTTTTCCGAATTTTTTTTGGTGTACCCTTGTGCTATTTTTAGTTTTTGAATAGCAGTATCAGCGGCTTTTAGATTCATATAACATTGAGCCAATACAGCATTGGCATCCGCGTATTCTTGGTCTTTTAGGGTTTCAAACTTGAAGAGTCGTCTTAAATTCTTGATTGCCAACTCTGGATTGTCCAAACGCATATTGGTTTTCTCACGCCATATTGTGGCTTCATTCAACTTGTCGCTTTCTATATATTTTCTAAGAACATAGTTGAAGGACTCTAATGCAGGAATATATCGCTGGTCAAAATATCTTGCCTTACCCAACAGCAAAAAAGCTTCATCAGTCTGGGGATTGCGTTCTTCATCCTTAATGTCCATACTGTGCTTTTGGATAGCCTTAGTGGCTTTTTCCTCTGCAATGATAAAGTTGGGGTTGTTGTTTTCTGAATCCAGTTTAATTTCTTCAGTAACTTCTAAACGTTCTACTGGAAGGATCTCCCAATAATCATCCCTGTAACTGGAGTTCAATTCTTCGCGTCCTTGTTCAAAAGCAATATTACCGTTGTACAGTGTATTATACTTGGTGTTTAGCGCATGCCAATTACGGTTAATGAACTTATCCTTTTTGGTGGAGCAAGCGTTAAAAACCAGTCCCCCTAAAATGGTCGCTATTAAAAGTGTTTTCTGAAGCTTCAAAATTATTGATAATCGTATCTAATCTTAACTTAAAAACGGTCAGATTATTATAAGGCTCATCGGTAAAATGCAATATTTTTTTCTAGTAACGGAAACATTAGCAAAAACAATGTTCTACCAAGCAGTAGGTCTCTCAAAATTCACCCTACCTCTATTGTACTTTGTCTTATACGCTACCGGAGATAGTCCTGCGTATTTTTTGAACACCGTTCTAAACGCTTTTTGATCTGCATAACCCACTTGGTACATGACTTCGTTTACATTTTGCTCCGTGGACTCCAGACTGCGTTTGGCAGCTTCTATTTTTACACGTTGAATATATTCCAAAGGAGTATTTTGGGTCGCTTTTTTAAATCTACGCACAAAATTACGGCTGCTGATAGCATACTTCTGCGCCAACTTTTCTACCGAAATCTTATCTTTTACATTGCTCTCAATATATTTTTGCGCTTCCTTTATCGCAATATCATCATGGTCTTTTTGTCCCTGAAAAATAGCAAACTGGTTCTGATCTACCCGATCCATATCAATTTCAAAAAACTTAGAAATGTAAATAGCCACTCCACGACCACAGTGTTTCTCCACTAAATGTAGCATTAGGTTTAAAAAGGAAAATGCTCCTCCGCTAGAGTAGATTCCATCTTCATCTGTCACAATTTTGTTGGAAACCATATTAACTTGTGGAAACATTTTTTTAAACATTTCCATAGCTGCCCAATGTGTTGCACATTGTTTTCCATCCACCAGCCCCGTTTGTGCCAATACAAAAGCACCCATACACATGCTTGCAACCTCAGCATTATGTTTGTTACGTTGGTGCAAAATCCAAGGAACAAAAGCTTGGTTGCTCTCTAGGTCTTCAGCCAACTTATCTGGTCTTAGCGCGGGTATTAAAATTAAATCCGTTTTTTCAATATCATCAATTGTACTATCACAATGAATACTGAACATACCGTTATATAATGAATAATCATGTTCAAGACCTACTAAATGAGTTTCAAAAAAATCATCGGTTCTTGCTCCCGTCTGTTTTAAAAACTGATTTACTGCCATTAATACCTTAAATGGACCAACAACATTGCTTAAAATGGCATTCCCCTTGGGCACCAAAATACTTACGTGTTTCATTGTCAACGTTTTTAGCACCATAAATGTAGTAGTAATACTTGGCACAATCAACCCTTAAAAGTGTCTTATTCGCCCTTATACCTGCTTGAACTCCTTTTGTAGCTTTGGAATATGGAGTTTGAAAAATTCAAGGAAATTCGTGAGCTATTCTGTTTGAAGCATCCTGAAGTAACCGAGGGAAAAATGATGAGTTCTCCCGCTATTCATTATAAGAACAAAGTGTTTGCATTCTTTTCAAAAAAGGATAAAATGGTATTCAAATTAGGAAAGGGCTATGCTTTGGAAAAGCACAATTTTGAGCTTTCCGAATTCAACCCATTTAAAACTAAAAAACCATTGGCAGGCTGGTATGAAGTTGATTTTGAACATCATGAAAAATGGAAGGAGCTTTCTAAAATAGCCCTAAATCAAATAAAAATTAGCGTATAAATGATTACAAAAGCTCATACTAGTTTTTTTAAAGAACTTGCCAGAAACAATACCAAGGAGTGGTTTCATGCAAACAAAAAGCAATATGAAAATGAAGTGAAAACTCCTTTTTTGGATTTGCTGGATAGTTTGTTGCCCAACTTAACAGAATGGGATGGTCGTATACTTCCAGATGCTAAAAAGGCTATGTTCCGCATTAATAAGGATGTTCGTTTTTCAAAGGATAAAACACCCTATCATACCATTTTAAAAGCTGGTTTTTCACCAAACGGAAAAAAATCCGTTTTGCCTGGTTACTATTTGGGTATTGATGCCGATAGTATTCATGTTGGAGGTGGACTTTTCATGCTAAGACCGCCAGAACTTGCTTTGATCAGAAACCATATTGCCAAAGATATTTTGGCTTTAACTAAAATCGTTGACAAACCATCGTTCATCCAAAATTTTGGGAGGCTTAAAGGAGAAAAGTCCAAACGATTGGATAAAACTTTGCTTCCCTTTGCAGAAAAAACAGACTTAATCTATAACAAACAATTCTATGCCATGGCAGAATTTCCATTGGAGCCTTTTTACAACTCTGATGAATTAAGCAGTGAAATCTTAAACCATTTTAAGGCCATTAAACCATTGAACACTTATTTAAGCCAGGCATTTGACTAATCATTGAGTTTATTTATTAATCATAAAAACAGAGACAAAAATGACAACACAAGAAGTTGCGGACAAATTAGTGAGCCTTTGTAGAGAAGGCAAATACGATCAGGCTTATGGCCTTTACGCCCAAGATGCCGTTAGCGTTGAAATGCCCGGAGTGCCAAACGAAGTAACCGAAGGATTAGACAATATCTTAAAAGGTTTTGAACAGTGGGCCAATAACATTCAAGAAGCACATGGCGGAACTGTTGGAGATGCTATTGTTATGGGCAATCATTTTGTAGTACCCATGACCAGCGATGTTACTTTTAAACAGGGAGGTAGAGTGAATATGGAAGAGCTTTCCATGTATCAGGTAGAAAATGGGAAAATTAAGAAAGCACAATTCTTTTATGACCCTTCAGCCATGTTTTAGATAAGAATATTGTCCGTTCGAGCGCAGTCGAGAATTTTTAAAAGTAGCTATTGCAAGATAGCTCGACTGCGCTCGACGCGACAATTAAATTTTGATAATCATCCTGCAAAAAAGGTTTCCAATTCTTTAAGCGTTTCCGCAGAAGTTTGAATGTCCTTTACAATTTCGCCTTTGTTCAATACAACTATACGCTCACACACCTCAGTAACGTGTTGCAGATCATGACTTGAAACCAAAACGGTTACTTCGTTTTTAGCGGCCAGTTCCTTAATGATACCCTTTAGACGTATCTGCGTAGTAGGATCCAAATTAGCAAAAGGTTCATCCAACACCACTACTTCTGGGTTGCCAATAAAAGAGGCAACTATCCCTGCTTTTTTTTGGTTTCCTTTGGATAGATCACGTAGGTACTTTTTCTGACCTAAAATTTCGCCATGGAAAAAGTCTTCAAAGTTGGACAGTAATGCATCCACATCGGCTTTGTTCCTTCCCCTTAAATCTCCTATAAAATAAAAGTATTCCTCGGGGGTTAAATACCCAATAAGGAAGGTTTCATCAATAAATGAAGATGTAAATGGTTTCCATCCTTCGCTTTTATTCACTTGAACATCGTTGTTTATAATATGACCAGAGGTTGGCTGAATCAAATCCAATAAAAGGCTAAAAAAAGTGGTCTTGCCTGCACCATTGTTCCCCACCAGACCAAAGCTTTGGCCTTTAGGTATTTCCAAAGATTCAATATTCAAGACAGTTTGAGATCCGTATTTTTTGGAAAGGTTTTCCGTTACAATCATCTATATATTCTTTATTTTCACTTTCGTGAATTTTATTTAACTGTTCTTTTCCTTAAAGCCAGCAATCATTCCGTATTTCTTTTTTCTATATTGTTCTGTAATCTTGTCCAGCAGATAATTCTTTAGCGCAAAACCTATAACTCCCAAAAGAGAAAGTGTTATGACCGCAGCTTCCATTGATATGAGATAATAAAGTGCAGTAAAAATTAAAATGGGAAGACCCAGCACCGGCAACATAATCAAAAACTGAGTCGCGCTAGTTCCTTGCATATTGCCAAAGGGGCTTTTATCCAAGTCTATTCTTTTTTTATTGAAAGATCCAAAGAACAGTATCACAGGAATATTTACGCCCAGATTATACAGTGCGCTTCCAAAATTTATGGCCAGGGCATCCCAGCCAAAATAGACATAAGGAATGGTCAGTATAAACATTACCAACACACTAACAGATATAAGAGTTGCTTTGGACTCCAAATATTTTCTAAGTGGTATGTTCTGTGCCATCATCATACTATAGTAACCACTATCCCATGCAGGAATAAATTGCCCAAAATTGCTTAAGAAAATTCCCGTCATGAAGATTCCCAAAAAAGCAAACATCGGAATCATGTTGGCATAAACCTCTTGGGTATAAAATATTAAACCGTAAAACACAAAAAGGAGGGAAATAAAAACTTGGGCTTTGGTTCTTTTGTTGCGCCAAATCATTTTAAGGTCTAATTGTAAAAAAGTGCCCATGTCACCAAAGCGTTTTGTCCATGACAAATCGGACGTCTTTACCTCTTTCGTTTTGGACTTTAAAGAAGCATCCAAAAAGAGTTTGTTTTTAAGGAGTCTATAATTTAAAGCATATGCCAAGATGGACAGCCCCAGGGGTATTAGTAGAGTAATGGGGTATTGATACAATCCGTGAAAAATAGGTCCAAAAAATTCTTTTACGGGTAATAATTGAAAATAATCGAGTCCATATAGGACAACTATAATGCCTCCAATAATTCCCAATGCCTTGTCACTTTTGTTAACAAGAAAATTGACATAGTTGATGCACAGCACTATAGAGAAAATTGACACAAGCCATAACACTACATTCAAAACAGGATATCCATTAAACAAAAGCACAATGCCAAAAGGGATAAAAAAGAAAAGTGCCAACAAATTGTAACCAGACACACCTGACCTGCCCAATATATAATGTGCTATGGTGCTTTTTTTAATCGGAATCAACAATAGTGGTTTAATGTCCATCACCGGAAGCTTCTGCAAAAAATACCTAAAAAGCAGTTCTATTAGGACCCAATAAACCAAATACCCACTAAGTACCCACATTGGAGATTGGTCTGGAAAGGTTTTTCTAAGGATTTCATATAGAAACCCTCCAACAAACACCAAGGCCCCGATCATGTAAATACCAAAAAAAAACATTACAATCTTCAGTGCCAACCCCTTCCTAAATGAAGAGGATCTAAAAAAAGATTTCCATTGAAGATTGATGAAACGTTTAAACATGGGCTGGTGATTTTCTAGATGTTTGTACCTAAAATACTTGATTTGTTACAAAAGGAACGCTTTTTTTAAAATCTGCCTTTCAAAATTACATGAATGCTTAGTTTTGCAAAAAAATTGATATTCCATGAATGACTTTCATGCATTAAAGATTGCTGCAGTTGATACCTTAACTCCAAATGCAGTAGCGCTTACTTTTGAAGTTCCCGAAAACCTTAAAAACGTCTTTGCTTTTACTGCAGGTCAGTACATTACCATAAAACATAAAGTTGATGGAAAAGAATTGCGCAGGGCATATTCCATTTCTTCAGCTCCATCTTCCGGAAAACTTACCGTTGGCATTAAAAAAATGCCAAAAGGCACATTTTCTGTTTATGCAAATGAACGCATTAAAGCAGGAGACGTTTTAGAAGTTATGCCTCCGGAAGGGCGATTTGTTTTTGAAAGTGTTTCTGAAGCTAAAAACGTGGCGGCATTCGCTGCGGGAAGCGGAATAACTCCTATTATGAGCATTGCTCAAACCGTTTTGGAAAGTCATGCAGAAAGTACTTTTGTTTTGGTATTTGGAAACCAATCTCCTGAAGAAACCATGTACCTAAAGGCCGTACAAGAGCTTCAAGATAAATACACCAATAGATTTTTTGTTGAATATATCTATAGTCGTTCGCAAGCAGAAAATGCGCTGTTTGGTAGAATTGAAACCTCAACGGTGAATTTTGTAATCAAAAATAAGTTCAAGGATGTTTCTTTTGATGTCTTCTATTTATGTGGTCCAGAAGAAATGATTACCACAGTTTCCGATACCCTAAAAAATAATGGGATCTCTGAAGAGAAAGTCTTGTTTGAACTGTTCACAAGTCCTGATACGGAAGATACGTTGGCAGAAGAATTGGATGGTAAAACAAAGGTTGAAGTACTTGTAGACGACGAGACCTTTTCTATTACTATGGATAAGAAAGAATTGGTGCTTGATGCCGTTCTTAAGCAGGATATTAATGCTCCCTATTCCTGTCAAGGTGGAGTGTGCAGTAGTTGTATTGCAAGGATTACTGAGGGGAAAGCCGAAATGGTCAAAAACCAAATACTAACGGATGGGGAAGTTGCAGAAGGATTGGTTTTAACATGCCAGGCACATCCTTTGACCCCAACACTTAAGGTTGATTATGATGATGTGTAAATAATTGAAAGCCGCGTCGAATCTGCTGTAAATTTTCTATTTCATTTTACTTTTTTGCTTTTAATTGCCCTTCTATGGCTCTACTGCCATGGTCGTAACCAATTGTAAAAGCTTTTTGAATACCCTTTTTATCGAGGAACCCTATTTTCTCTAATGCTTTGGGCTCAATAAACAAATCACATTCTTGTAGTTTTTGGTGACATGAGGCATAAATCATCAAGCCTGTAACACGTCCCGCCAATTGAAGGGAATTTCTAAGGTCTTTCTTTTGTACTTCTCCAGCTATAGAAACATTGCTTCCAATAATAAAATCAGCCCTCCCATCTACGTACTCTTTGGGAAAATTGTTCATTACCCCTCCATCTGCGTATAGGGTTCTGTTTATTTCAACGGGGCTAAATACTGGAGTTAGGGCCGCAGAGGCCAACAAAGGTTTAATAAGCGTCCCTTTATAAAATACTTTTTCCTCTCCTTTGAGCAAATCGGTAGCCACGACATATAGAGGCTTTTCTAAACCTTCAAAGGAGTTTTGGGGGAAATAACTTTTAAAAATATTAAAATACCTTTCGGTATCTATAAAGCCAGGTTTACTAATTGCAAAGAAATTATATTGGAACAAGGGAGTGTCCTTAAAAAACTGTAACATATCCTCCACGGAGTTTCCATTTGCATATAAAGCACCTACCAAGGCGCCCACACTAGAACCTGCTATTACTTTAGCATCCAGTCCAAATTCCTTCATGGCTTTTATCAATCCAATATGAGCCATTCCACGAATTCCTCCTCCCGAAAGAACCATTCCTATAGATTTTGCTCCGGTAATTGTTGTGTTCATGAGATAAGTAGATTAAAAGCATTGCAAATTTAGTCTCTAGAGGCTAAAACCAAGGTTTTACAATTGTTTTTTAAGAGAACATTACCGACTTGCCAGTCTGTTACCTCCAAATATGATCATCATTTAGACAGTTCGTCGATCCCTCTTCGATTTTAATCTTTACTTATTGATATGCATCCAATTCCAAAACCGACTAGCCGGTCGGAATGTTAAAATTGACATTTATCAAAGAAAAATGTAATCTCTAACCCTCCTTTTCGACCAAAGCCTAGATAGATATTTATCGTAAGTTTACGATAGTATAGTAAACCTTGAAAAACACTTTCTCAAAAGAAACGGCAATCTTGATTTTTGCGAATTCCGCAGTTGCGGAAACTCGCCATAAAAAGACTGTGGCAAATTTAGATTTGTTCCGTGCATTAAATGAGCGCGCGGTTAAAACTGCCAAAGCTTCCGCATTACCTTATTTCCACTTTACCGAAAAAGAACAACAGGGCACAACTTTTGGAGAACGTTTTTCCAATGCCATCCAAGCAATTTATGACAAGGGCTATAAAAATGTTATTACCATTGGTAATGATAGCCCTCAATTAAAGGCCTCGCATATTATTGAGGCTGAAAAGCAATTACAACTTGGTAAAACCGTACTAGGACCTTCTTCTGATGGTGGTTTTTATCTGATGGGGCTCCATCATTCAAATTTTGACCCAACCTTATTTCTAAGATTGCCTTGGCAACGTTTTGGGCTTTTCAATAAGATTTCCCAATTATTTGAAAGTTATGATTCGCATCTATATAGGCTTCCTGTTTTACACGATATTGATACAGTAGCAGATATCAGGACCTTATTAAACTTTTCCAAAACGGTTGGTTCTTCCATTTTAAAAATTCTAGATTCCTTCATAAAAAGGAGTGTTCGTATTGTTTCCAAAAACGTTCAAATACTCCAACATCATTTTACCTCTCTTCATTTTAACAAGGGTTCACCTGTCTTGATGCAATTTTCCTAAGCATTAATAAGTAGTGACATTTCTGTCATGCAAAGACTAACGATTAAACCCATAAATGAAATATATTTTATTGGCCATGGCGTTGCTCATTGGAGTGAGCCATCAAGCACAACAAACCATCTCTGGTAAGGTTACGGATGTAAACAATGTCCCTGTTCCCTTTGTCAACATTATTTTGGTTGGCACAGCAACAGGCACAACTACTAATCAGCAAGGAAACTATTCTATTGATATTCCTGCTTCTTCATCCGTTCTTGAATTTTCTGTTCTAGGATACCAAACGCAAACCATCACCATAAACAATAGGACAACAATCAATGTTCAACTTATTGAATCCTCCGAACAATTAGAAGAAGTGGTATTGACCGCTTTAGGTTTAAAAAGGGAAACCAAAGAGTTAGGTTATGTAGTACAAAGCCTTGATACTAAAGGTGTCACAGAAGTAAAGGCCGTTAATTTTCTGGATAATTTAGCAGGGAAACTGGCTGGTGTAACTATTAGTCAAGGCGCAACGGGAGTTGGTTCCACTTCGCGAATTAGTATTCGAGGTGAAGCTTCTTTCTCTAACAACAATCCGTTGTTCGTGGTGGATGGAGTGCCCATAAATAACAATTCCGTTTTTAATTTTACCAATGAGGCCGCCGCAGGTTTTCAAGAGGTTGATTTTGGTAATGGTGCCATGGAGGTAAACCCAGACGATATTGCCGAAGTTTCGGTGCTTAAGGGTCCAAGTGCCGCTGCACTTTATGGAACGCGAGCAGCCAACGGTGTTATTGTTATAGAAACCAAAGATGGCTCAAAAAGCAAAGGTCTTGGCATCAGTTATAATACCAGTTTTTTTGTGGACTCTGCTTTTAAGTTACCTGAATTTCAGAATCAATACGGACAAGGACAGTCCGGAGTGTTTGAATTTGTTGATGGGCTAGGAGGTGGAACTAGTGATAATATTACCTATAGTTGGGGGCCAAGGCTGGATGTTGGTAACCTCATTCCGCAGTTTGATAGCCCCGTTACCCTGCCGGATGGAACTGTGGTAAGGGGAGGTGACACTTCATTATATAATGGGTTGCCCATTACTCCCACCGAGTTTCGTTCAAATCCTGATAATTTGAAGGATCTTTATGAAACCGGAACAACTTTCATCAATAATCTAGCAATTTCATCTGCTTTTGACAAAGGAAACTTTCGTCTTTCATTTACAGATTTACGCAGTGAGTCCATTATTCCAGGTGTCAACTTGGATAGACAGACAATAAGTGCCAGACTTACTTTTAAGCCAACGGAAAAACTGCTTATCAATTCATCCATCAGTTACGTAAACTCGCAAAGTGATAACAGACCATCTAGTGGTTACGGCTCTGAAAATGTGAATTACTCTTTAGTTGCATGGGGGCCTCGCTCCTTAAATATTGATAGTCTTAGGGATTATTGGCAACCTGGCCTGGAAGGTGTACAGCAATTTTCATACAACTATACTTTCTTTGATAATCCGTTTTTCATCCTGTTTGAAAATAGAAACTCATTCAATAGAGATAGGGTATTTGGCAATGTTTCCGCTTCCTATGATATTTCCGATAACATAACCGCCACCATTAGGACAGGTATGGATTATTCTGATGAGCTTCGCCAATTTAGGCGCTCCTTTAGTTCCAACCGCTTTGCCAATGGAGGGTATGCCGAGCATGATGTGTTCTACAGAGAAATCAATACCGATTTCTTGTTAAATTATAACAACACCTTTGGTGACTTTAAAGTTGATGTTTCCCTTGGCGGAAATCGTTTGGACCAAAAAGCGTTCACCTCACAATCGCAAGCAACCAGTTTGGCACAACCCGGTATTTTTAGGCTATCAAATGCTGCATCTCCTCTCGAGGTTTTCGAATTTGAGTCCAACAAACGTATCAATAGTTTTTATGGTCTGGCAAAGTTTGGCTACAAAGATTTCCTCTTTTTGGACATCACAGGGCGCAACGATTGGTCGAGCGCATTGGCCACACCATTTTCTGTAGATAACACTTCGTTCTTTTACCCATCGGTCTCCAGTAGTTTTATTCTTTCGGAAGTAATTGAATTGCCTCAAGCCGTTTCATTTGCAAAACTACGTGCTAGCTGGGCCCAGGTTGGGAATGACACAAACCCCTATCAAACTACAGGGGCTTTTGTAGCGCAAACCCCATTTAATGGGCAACCTACTTTTAGTGATCAGAATGTCATAGCAAACCCTAATCTAAGACCAGAACAGACCTCTTCTTTTGAAGTTGGAGCAGATGTTCGGTTGTTTGGAGATCGGTTGAATTTTGACATCTCATATTACAATGCGGTTACAAAGGATCAAATTATTTCTTTACCTATTGGCATTTCGTCAGGTTTTACCCAGCAAGTCGTCAATGGTGGTAGGGTACGGTCCAAAGGACTTGAGATTATAGCCGGTCTTACCCCAATCAGCAATGAAAACTTTAGCTGGAACAGCACCTTCAATTTTAGTAGAAACCGGGCCACTGTAGAAGATTTGCCGCAAGAAGCGGGTCGATTGACTTTGGCTTTTTCCAGAATCTATGACAGTCAAAACCAAACGGTATTTTTACAGGTTGAAGAAGGCGGTAGGATCGGTGACCTATACGGAACAGGGTATTTAAAAAATGATAATGGCGATTTCATTTTAACTGATGAGGGTCGATTTATTCCTGATAACACATTGCAAAAATTAGGGAATAACAATCCAGATTTTATGTTGGGTTTCAACAATCAATTTCAATACAAGAATTGGGATTTAGGTTTTCTGTTGGATTGGCGCCAGGGCGGAATCATTGTATCTAGGACCAGAGCATTAGGTAATGTTGGTGGGCAATTGGCAGAAACCGCATTTAGACCTGAAGAAGGCATTGTTCCAAACGGAGTGGTGAATGTAGGAACCACAGAAAATCCTGTTTTTGAACAAAACACCGTTGCAGTTTCCGCAGAAAGTTATTACAGGCAGTTTTTTGACCGAAACCATGAAGAAAACAATGTCTACGATGCTTCTTTTTTAAAGCTAAGGCAGGTATCCATTGGGTACACGTTCAAAAGTTTTCAATTGTTCCAAAATGATGCGAGCTTAAGACTATCCCTAATTGGCCGTAACCTTTTTGCCATAACAGAAAACCCACATTTTGACCCAGAGCAGTTTGCCGTGCAAGGAAACAGTTTTGTTGGAGGAGTAGAAGATTTATCCTATGCCACATCAAGAAGTATTGGATTTAAAGCCGGGTTTAATTTTTAAGATGAAGAATATGAAAAACACATATAAAACAATAACATCTTTAGTTTTGGCTTTGTTACTTGTTGCTTCATGTACCAAAGATTTTGAAGAAATAAACACCAATCCCAATCAGCCTTTGTCTGTACAACCAAGTTTGTTGCTTAGACAGGTTATCTATGACTATGGAGAGCAAATGTCTTATGAAGGATTTACTGCTGGTAATCTTCTAGGGCAATATACTACAGCTCTGGATTTCAATCTTTTTGATCGCCACGATTTAAAATCGCCGCAATTGGGAGGTAACCCATGGCCTATATTTTTCCAAAACCTAAGGGATAATGAAAGTATAATCCAATTGGCAATGGAAAACGAGACCTTTGCTGTGTACGAAGGCCCTTCCCGGATTCTAAAAGCATATATGGCGGCGGCACTTACAGACCTTTTTGGGGATGTCCCCTATTTTGAAGCATTTAGAGGAAAAGAAGGAACAGTTACCCCTATTTATGATTCCCAAGAAACCATTTATACTGGTGATGATGGAATTTTGGACAACCTAAACAAAGGTATTGCTGCTTTGGAAAATTATTCTGGAAGTATTTCTCTGGAAGGAGATATTCTTTTTAATGGAGATTTAGAGGGATGGATTCGTTTTGCGAATTCCCTTCGGATAAAATCCTTAATGCGAATTTCAAATCAAACAGATGTTTCCAACGATTTACAGTCGATTTTTACAAGCGGAAGTTTTATAGCTGTGAATGCTGAAAATGCCATTTTCAATTTTACGGATGGCGAGCCTAATAATTTCCGTTTGGCAAGATTGCGTATTGGCGACTTTAACAATTTTGTCCTATCAGAAACTATGGAAGAGGTTCTTGTTGGGTTTAACGATCCAAGAATTGAAACACTTTTTAGACCTTTTAGCAACAGTGATTCAGGGGAGTTCAATGGATTGCTCAATGGTATTGATGCTACTCAAAATGCTGCAGTATTGGCTGATTTTTCTCTGGCAGGAACCGTTTTTAGGGAAAACACAGGACAATTGGACGCCAATTTTATAACAAGCTGGGAAACTCATTTTCTTTTGGCGGAAGCAGCAGAACGGGGTTTGATTACGGCAGACCCGCAACAACTTTATGAGATAGGAGTAACACAGGCTTTCGAATATTGGCAAGTGGATCTTCCTGCGGATTACTTAACTAGCAGTGCGCCTTACGGCACAGGTGGAGATACCTCGATTCAGCAAATCATCACTCAAAAATGGATTGCAAATATCATCAATGGTTATGAAGGTTGGATTGAGTACCGCAGAACTGGCTTTCCACAGTTAAAGACGATATCCGCAAGTTTAAACAATGATATCATTCCTGTTCGCATGCCTTATCCAGCTGAAGAAGAAGCGCTCAATAGTGTTAACTATGCAGATGCAGCTTCAAGAACAGATGGAAATAGTATAAACGTTCCTGTTTGGTGGGACAATAATTAGTAATTAAGAGAAGTAAATGACTGAGGCAATTTTTTGGCAATGGAGTTTGGTAATAGCATCTAGCTTGGTGCTGTTCCTAATCTCTCCTTTGGCTAAAAATACCAATCAGTTTTTTAATGCTGTTTATCAAAAAAAGACCCCTAACAGCTTTGTGCTTATGGGGTCTTTGGTCATTTCATGGATCTTTGCAAAAAGTATAACCAATGCCGCCAATCTAGGTTTGGAATTTGGTATAGTTGGGGGCGCAGCCTACGCTGCATATTATCTCTCTTTTGCCGTAGCAGGTATTGTTATTTATAGAATGCGAAAGTCTGGAGGTTTTAAAAGCATTCACCATTTTCTTATTTCAAAATTTGGAAAAACCGCGGTAGCTGTCTTTTCAATTTTAATTACCATTCGTTTGTTCAATGAGGTTTGGAGCAATACAATGGTAATCGGTTCTTATTTTGGGGATATGGGCTCTACGCCATATTACTTATCCATATTGGTTTTTACCGTGTTGACCTTGGCCTATGCCCTAAAAGGGGGATTGAGCAGCTCCATCTTTACGGACAGCATTCAAATGGTGTTGTTCTCCATATTGCTTCTAGTGATTTTATGGAATGTTTTTGCCGCAGATAGCACCTTTTCTGGAGGAACGGTGATAACCTCAGGGGTTTGGTCTTTTGAAACTGGGCTCAATTTGCTTTTTGCTGCGGTCCTTCAATCGTTTAGTTATCCTTTTCATGATCCTGTATTAACAGATAGGGGGTTTTTAAGTTCTCATAAGATTACATTAAAGAGTTTTTTATGGGCCAGTATTATTGGAGGGTTATGTATTGTTTTATTTAGCATTATTGGTGTCTACGCACAGCATCAGGGCTTTGCAGGTCAGGCTGCCGTTGTTGTAGGCCAGTCCTTTGGCATTGTTATTTTATTGGTCATCAACTTTATCATGATCACTTCGGCGGCATCAACGTTGGATTCTACCTTTTCATCTTTTTCAAAATTACTTTCAATAGACCTGCAGCTTGGAAACAGTTTAACTTTTGGGCGCATTGCAATGGTATTGATTGCGTTCTTAGGAACAATTCCCGTTTTTTTGGATGCTGAAATTCTTTCGGCTACTACTATCAGTGGGACTATGGTCATAGGATTGACACCCGTTTTTATGTTTTGGAAGAAATCACCTCCTAAAATAAGTTTTCATTTAAGTGTTTTCTGCGGGTTGCTATTTGGCTTTTTATTGATTTTTGACTGGTTTCCCAAATCATTGATTTTTACCACAGGAAAGTATGCAGATTTGCTTTGGATTAATTTCTGGGGCATTCTATGTTGTATCACCTTATATTTGACGCCTTTATGGATAAAGAAATAAAACATATCGGCACAAAAAGTGGAAAGCTGTTGCTCTTTGGTGGGGTCTACAGCAACCTTCAAGCGTTGGAACAATTGATATCCATAGCAAAAACAGAAGGGGTTACTCCTGAAAATTGTATTTGTACCGGAGATATCACAGGGTATTGTGCCCAACCGGAAGAAACTATAACCGCTTTTAAGAATTGGGGCGCCTTGAGCATTACTGGCAACGTGGAATTACAGCTGGCCAATGATAGCGAAGATTGCGGATGCGATTTTAAAGCAGGTGGCAGATGTGATAGTTTTTCCAAAATGTGGTTCCCCTTCACCAAAGCACATCTATCAGAATCATCCTTGGAATGGATTTCCCATCTTCCGGAATTTATCACTTTTGACTATAGCGGTAAAAAGGTGACTGTGGTACATGGCAGTTATGAAAATGTTTCGGAATTCATTTTTGAATCCACTTCAGAAAACATTAAAAAAGATTGCTTGGAACAAACCAAAAGCGATGTGGTTATCGCCGGACATTGTGGATTACCGTTTAGTCAAGCCATTGGCAACAAATTTTGGTTAAACCCTGGCGTTATTGGTATGCCGGCCAATGATGGTACCCAACGGGTATGGTATATGCTTTTGGAAATTGAAAACGGTGAATTAAAATATACTCATCGGTCTTTTGAATATGATTATCAGGCAGCACAACAATCAATGTACAAAAACCATCTGCCCGAGGCATATGCAGATACACTGGCTTCCGGTATTTGGGACAATATGGAAATCCTCCCCGAGCTGGAAAAAATGGGTCAGGGCATTCCAATTAATTTTGATAACAATTCAATACAAAATAAAGAACCTAAAACACCTAAAAAGATGGCAGATTCGTATTACGACCCTAAGGACTTAAGAAAATTTGGGAAAATCACTGAATGGAGCGAGGAACTCGGAACCAAATTCTTTGACTATTATGGTAAGGTTTTCGAAGAAGGTGCACTAAGTGCAAGAGAGAAGTCTTTGATTGCCTTGGCAGTATCTCATGTAGTTAAGTGTCCTTATTGTATAGATGCCTATACAAAGGACGGTTTACAAAAAGGCATCACCAAAGAAGAAATGATGGAAGCCGTGCATGTAGGAGCAGCCATTGAAAGTGGTGCTACCTTGGTACATGGCGTGCAGATGATGAACAAATACAATAAACTATCAATGTAAAGGCGGAATCCAATTCAAAACAAGAATTGTGTCTTCTACTTTATAGCTATAAAATAATGCGTTATGAGTGAAAGCATATTACCTCAAATGAAAAAGGCCAAAAAGTCCATGAAAGCTCAAGAAAATGAGTTGGCTGCAATCAATAAGCAATTAGAAATTCTTAATGGTGGCGTTTTTGCAGATGGTGAGCTTCCTTATTTTAAGGATAAAATTGCAGAAATAGGGCATTTTCCGTTACGCCCCAATAAGTTGGAAATTCTACAGATCAATGTTGGTTATATGTGTAACCAGGTTTGTGAACATTGCCATGTAGATGCAGGACCTGACCGTAAGGAAATCATGACGCGTAAAACGATGCAGCAGTGTTTGGAAGTCATTAAAAATACAGGGGCGCATACCTTGGACCTTACCGGTGGGGCACCAGAGATGAATCCAGATTTTAGATGGTTTGTGGAAGAAGCGGCCAAAGCTGGAATCAAAGATTTTATTGTTCGTTCCAACCTAACCATTATCCGTGCGAACAAGAAGTATTACGATTTACCAGACTTCTTTAAAAAGCACAATGTTCATGTAATTTCTTCCATGCCGCATTATACCCGTGGCAAAACCGATAAGCAGCGTGGGGACGGGGTTTTTGATAAATCGATAAAAGCCTTGCAAGAATTAAATGCCAGAGGATACGGCATGCCTGGCAGTTCTTTACGTTTGGATTTAGTCTATAACCCATCTGGTGCTTATTTGCCCGGAGACCAAATGGCGATGGAAAAAGATTTTAAAAAGGCTTTGGACGAAGATTTTGGAATTCAGTTCCACAACTTATTTGCCATTACCAATCTGCCTATTGCCCGTTTTCTAGATTACTTAGTCGCCTCTGAAAATTATGAAGATTATATGTACGCCCTGGTTGAAGCCTATAACCCGGCCGCGGTGGCGAATGTAATGTGCACCAACACTATTTCCATAAGCTGGGATGGTTGGTTGTATGATTGTGATTTTAACCAAATGCTGGACCTTAAGGTCGCCAGTAAAGTAAAGCACATTAAAGACTATAATGAAGATATCTTAAACGATAGGAACATTATCATTTCGCAACATTGTTATGGGTGTACCGCAGGCGCGGGGAGTAGTTGTCAGGGGACGGTGGCTTAGTGTTGTAAATAGAACTTGGCTTAAAGAGAGTTTGCACGAGTTATAAACTCGTGCCAGCGAGGGGCTTTTTCATTACAACATTCGGATTGAACTGATATACGTCCAAACAATAAACAGCACTTGCAATGGTATTCTGAACCATAAATACGTAAGTCCATGACCGTCAAAGGTTCCTTTTTGATAGTTTATATGATGCATGGTAGCATAAATATTCGCTGGTAACATCAATACGAGAAAAACAATCAAAGTCCATCCACTAATCACTTTTAGTTTAGGGATAAGCAAGCCAATGGCCAAAAGGAATTCAAAGAGTCCGGTGAGGTGAACAAAGCTTATCTTGAATGGAATAGGTTCAGGTATCATCATAGACATACCTTTGGTATAGACAAAATGTCCCATAGCCGTAAAACACAACATGATGGATAGGGCTATTCTTGCCGATAGCGCAAAATCATATTGCTTGTTCACAATTCTCACCACAAAAATGGCAATCACAAAGCTGGATAGAAGTACGAGTAATGGTTTCATAAGGTCTTGCTTTAACTCATTTACAAAATTCATAAATGATTTTAGGCCAGACAATGAACCTAGGTTAAGTAATTCGCTTTCGTATTCTGCTCAAGGCTTGAGGTGTAACCCCAATATAAGAGGCAATGTATTTTAACGGAATCTGTTTCAACAATTTGGGGCGTTCCTGAAACAGGTTCAAATAGCGTTCTTCTGCTGTTTTGCTCAGTAGGGAAATTTCTCTTTTCGACTTAATCAAAAACATATTTTCTGCCATTCTCCGCCCAATTATGTTTCCGCTTTCGGTTTTTTTATACACCTCTTGCAGGTCTTTAAACGATATGCGCCACAAGGTCGCGTTGGTCAGCGTTTCGATTTGATAGGGAGAAGGTGTTTGGGTGATAAAGGAATCATAGGCCGTAACAAATTCGTTTTCAAATAAAAATCCAACAGTTAAGTCACTTTCTTCTTGGGGAATATAAAACCGCACTATCCCTTCGGAAATAAAAGACAGGTAGTTCTCAATTTCACCGATTTTTATAAGCGGTGTGTTTTTCTTTACGGTTTGCTTCTGCAGTTTTGAAGAAAAGAAGTCCCAGTCAGCACTATGCATTGGATAGATACGGTCAATGAACTTTTTGATTTCTTCCATGCTATATTTTTGCTAGTGGGAACGCCCGATACGTGAAGTTCGAGAATTTTTTGTTGGAAATCAAGGTATAATTGATTGGTCCCTATTATAAATTGATGTGGGTTTTGTTAGAAAACAGGAACAATTAGATACAAAACCACCCAACATTCCTTTGGTTGGTTTTTTAGGTTTTGGGGATGTCACTTTTCGTATCGGCTATAGTTGGTACTTGAGTTAAAAGCGCTAAACTTTGGGTTAAACACCAAACACGTATTACCCATAGCCTTTGTTGGCATTAGTTACTATTTTCTGATTTCATCAAAAAATTCTATTATGATTATTCTTTGATTTCAATTAAAGGGTCCGTGTCAAATAATTCAGGATGGTCAGGCGCTTGGGCGTAACTTCCTTCTATTGACCCCATACACTCTTTACCCGTTGTTTTACTTATGAAGTATTTTCCAAACGCCATTTCGTTATCTATATAAATGCAATACATGTCTGGGTTTTCAACAATGCTATTATTGAACCCAAAACGTGGTAAGTCAAATGCCTTTATAACAAAATCAATCTTCTCTTGTTCTTGGGTTGTCGGAAAATAAAATCTATCAAATCCCCAAGTATCAAATGGTAAAATATTCTGGTTAGTTAGGTTAACTTCAAAATCGTAGGTTAAATTCACATCCTTTTTGTCAAAAGGAGTAAACCTTATTATTCGTCTGTAGTTAACGGTTATTTTTTTAGAGTTTTTCCATGCTGTGATTTCATACAATAAAGGATCGAATACAAAATCAGGGTATTTGGAACTAATAATTTTATTGGCTTGATCTATAAGTTGATTTTTATCCAAGTCCATTGCTTTTTTTATGGAATCTTCATTTTTCGTGACTTTGTCATTCTTTGCGTTCTTTTGAGCGAAGCCTGACAAACTAAAAATAAGTATTAATAGTATGGATAGCCTAATCATATGTATTGTTTACTCTTATTACTTCCAACTAAAAAGGATATGAGTTGGTTTTAACGACGTATATCTAACGATGAGTGAAGTTCAGTAATCTTATCTTAAAAGTCAACACTAAAACCCTTCAACACCATTTGGCCCTTCCACCCAGTATGAGCTTCTGTACCATTTATTTTTAAAATACATCGCTATGATTGAATACATATATGCAGAATCCTCATCACCTTCTTGAGTAATAGTATCTTTTACCTCTTCATGGTACATTAAGACTTCGTTCTGACCATCATTATTAAAATCTATTCCGGTTTTGTACAATATTCCTGGAAAATCTTTTCCTCCAAAATTTATGGTATCTCTATTTATTTTCGCTCTTTCAAGATCTACATGTTCCATGAAATTACATGTGACAAATAGTACAGGAGACCTGAAGTCGAACTGATTTGCTTGCCCATATACTATTGGGGCCATTCCTTTATCGATAATGTCATATTTTCCATATGGATAAAAGGTAGGGTACCTTAGGCCTATTAGAGAATCCAAAGTCATTTTAACGAGCTTATCATTTTTAATCGTTAAAACATGAAGCGGTTTTTCAAATTCGATTGTTTGAATTTGCTTTCCGAATCGACTTTCCCAATGAGCTGGGTTTGAAATTGGTTGATTTTTAGCTAGACTGTTTATAACATCGATTTTAAGGAAGTAATCCAATTCATTCCTGTTGATTATTATTTTATCGTCATCAAGAGTTGATTTTGGCAGTATTTGTTCCCAAAGATTATCTTCTAGAGCCGATTCTGATTTTATTTCAAACTCCCATCGTTTAATTTCGTTGCCCCATAAGCTTCCAAACCTAGAACAAGAATCTAAATGGAATCTATTTTCAAACGACTCCTTTTGGGCAAGACATTCAACACTGCAGCATAAAATTGTTATCCAAACTAAAGTACTTTTCATTTTCTATAGATATTATGGGCAATTCTGAAAATATGTTTAGCTCAACTAAGTGAAGTTCGTAGGTTTTTGATTAAACTAGTCACCAAAATTGACAGATAGGTGTTCTGAGTAAACTTATAGTGTTAAATCCTAGTGCTTTTTATCACCATTAAAATGGATATCAATCATTTCCGCCTGTCATTTATCCAATAAATGAATCTGTTAAACAGACTCGCCGGTCGGTTCACTTTTTAAGGACTCCCTCTTTTAGTCCCTTTTTTTGCTTTTCACCGATTTTTCCTACAACTACATCCTCATTTCTTTCTGTTGGTTTCAATCTGCCGAATCTTTGTTACAGACTTAACGGTCTATTTAACCCAAAACCTAAATCTTATGGAAAAGAACCTAAAAAGACGCGAAACCATGCATCGTTTATGTGCCAAAGGCCTAGAAATATTTCATGAAAAAGGCTATTACAATACCAGTTTAGATGATATTCTAAAAGAACTAGAGCTTTCTAAAGGTGCATTTTATCATCACTTTAAATCTAAAGAAGATTACTTTATAAGCATTATACAAAACCTTGTGGTTCAAAAAGTATACGCCTTATTGGTTGAACCTTTGAACACTCATGATAATCCATTGCCCATTATTTTAGATAGTCTAGAAAATGCTTTGGAACCTGGCAAGCGCAATGAAATGGCCTATGGGTTTATGTTAAATGACTTCCTGACCGAATTCAATAAGCGTAATTCAGAAATCAGCAAGTACCTTAAGGATATCCTTAAAGTATGGGAGGTAAATCTGGTCTCTGTGTTGAAAAAAGGCAAAATTGACGGCCATATAGCACGCCATATCGATTGTGAAGGAGTGGCTACCTATATTATTGCTTCGTATTTGGGAATGCGTTCCCTATTAATGGATAGTACTAACAGGCAATTAAAGTACCAGTACGTACAACAGTTAAAACACTATTTTAGTTCTATTGCAGAACGCAACGTGATGGCTTAAGAAGCTAACAGCTGGCTTATTTTGGTGACTACCTGCTCTGGAGTTATGGATTGCATGACATTATCATATCCTTTTGGAAGTTTGTTGCCATACACAGAGGTTGGAATCAATGGAAACTGTTTGCGGTCTGCCAGCAATGCATTTTCCAAAGATTGATTAAAGGGGTAAAACCCGGCATAAGGATGCGTAAGCCCCCAAAGCGTTACCACAGGAATACCATAATTTGCTGCCAAATGTGCATTGCCACTATCCATGGAGAGCATTAGATCCAAATTTGAAATCAGCGATAATTCTTCAGACAGGTTAAGCTTTCCTGCCATGTTAACTACGCCTTCGAGTTCTTTTTCAATACCTTCTAACTGATTGATTTCATTGGCGCCACCACCAAATAACGCTATTTTATACTTTTCGGTATCGTTTAGTTTTTTGATTACCTCTTTCATCAAACTGAGTGGATACATTTTACCTTCATGGGCGGCAAAAGGAGCTATACCCACCCATTTTTTAGTACCCTGCCCAACCAGTTCAAGTACTTTTTTTGAAAGTGGTTGACGATCCAATAATTTTGTGTTGGATAAATCTATTGGAAATCCCAACTCCGTAAAAACATCTGCATAGCGTTGATGGGTGCTTTTTAATTGTTGGAAGATTTTATTTTTGGAACGCGTAAGTGCTTTTTTATCCGTGCGACCCTTATCAATCTGAACAAAAGGTGTTTTATCCAACGCAAAATACTTTTTCAGAATTTGGCTACGGAGTACATTGTGCAGGTCTGCAACATAATTAATATCCAATTTTTTCAATTCCTGATATAAGCGCCATAATCCAACTAGACCTTTATGGTTTTTTTTCACATCAGCCTCGTACACCTCAACATTTTTCAATGCAGAAAAAATGGGGGTAAATGGTTTTTTAGTAAGAACGGTAATCTTTAGTTCAGGATTTTTGGCCAGCAATGCAATCAGAACAGGAATGGTCATCGCCACATCTCCCATAGCAGATAGCCTAATGACCAAAATATGGGACTTACCCTTTTTGTCCACGGAGTACCGGGTTTAATTCGTCATCATTGTACATTTTCATCTGTTTATAGACTTTCATATACTTATTTCCCGCTTCAATATCCGTCAATAATTGGTCAATGGCTGTTGAAAGGTCTTTCTTTTGTTCCAATAGCACAGCCAACTTATCATTGCATTTGGCAATGTGTTCGGGAGAAGCATCCGTTCTGTTTGCCTCTTCTTGCATGTGGTAAATCTTCAACGCCAAAATGGAAAGTCGGTCAAAAGCCCAAGCTGGGCTTTCAGTATTTATTGTGGCCCCTTCTTTTATCTCCACAGATTGGTATTTATTCAAAAAATAACCATCGATGTATTCCACCAAATCCGTTCGGTCTTGATTGCTTGCATCTATTTTTCGTTTAAGAACTAGAGCATCATCCGGATTTATAGATGGATCACGAATAATATCCTCATAATGCCATTGCACTGTATCAATCCAATTTTTTCTGTATAACAAATGTTCTACCTTATCCTTTGGGTAGGGATTCACAAATTCTTGGTAGACATCATCTTTAAGATGATATGTACGTATACTTTCCTGAAAAATATTGAAGGCAAATGAGCTAAACATGGACCAATTAATTTAGCACAAAGATATTGCTTTATGGTTTACAGATTAAGTTCTACCAGAAAAAGGACAAAGGACAAAGCAACACATATTACTACTACAACTTCCTTGAGCTTGGCCTTTTTTATGGTCTCTATATAATTGGTTAAAAAAACCGCCGCTGGAAAAAATGTAATTAAAACGGGAGAGGCATCAACAGATTTGAAAAGGTTGATGAAGGCCCCAAAAATAAAAGCCAAGAAAACAATGCGCAACGGTACTAACTTTCCGCCCCCTTTCTTTCTTACTTTTAAGAAAACCAAAGACATCACCACTACTAATAAAAAGACATAGATCAATAATTTTATTATCGCTGGTTCTGTAAAAAAATCAGTTTTTAAAAAATCTATTGAAAATCTATAATGGTCCGCAAAAAAAGAAAGTTCTCCGTTCACCTTTAAAAAGGTAAAAACCAATATGAAAAAGGTTAAAATACCAACGATTGGGACCAACCAGTTCTTAAATGTCTTTCTATCGTAAACATTGATGACAAAAAATACCAAAAGAAAAAACACCACGGCCCAATCGTAAAAAAGACTTGCAATACAGATTAAGAGTGATGCATCAAAAATCTTATGCTTAACATTTTTGATGGATTTAACCGCCAATAACCTCCAGACAGCGAGCAGTAAAAAAAAGTTGCAGAAAATAGCATTTTTATCTCCAAGGACCTTTGAAAAAGCAACGAACAGCAAAACAAAAAAAAAGATAGCATAGGAGCTGAAATCAGTTACCTTTTCAACACGAACAATTCTACTGATAATATAAATAGAGAGCAAAAGTGTCCCTCCCGTTAAAACATCTAACGGAATCGTATCCACATTAATCTCTTGATTTGCTTCAAAAAAAACAAAAACGCTGTAAAAGAGGAATAGGAAAACCGATAGAACAATATAGTTTATGGGTTTTGTTTTTCCGAAAAAGCTTGAAATCATGTTTGGTTTTACTACTTTTGTAAAGTAAATATAGCTAAGATGAGCAAGTTTTTTTACGGCATTGAAGACTTATTTGTAAATGGTCTTTTTGCTCCTTATGATTTTTTCCGTTTTATGCAAAGTTGGTGGTCTTCTAACGCTGTGAACTGGGTTTTTGCAATTATTGGTTTTGTAGCCATGGTCTATTGGATGAACCAGTTGAAAATTTTCAACGATAGCGGTGAAGAGGACAAGAGCATTACCTCTCATTCATATCTATAAATCGAACCCGAGGTCTTTTCTGTAGTACATTCCATCAAAATGTAATTTTTCTATATTTTGATAGGATTTTTGTAGCGCTTCCTGAAAATCATTTCCAAGGGAGGTAATGGCAATAACACGCCCTCCGTTGGTAACCACCTTTCCGTCACTTTTCTTTGTTCCAGCATGAAAGACCAAGGAATCTTTTATATTTTCAATCCCTGTGATTTCTTTTCCTTTTTCATATGCCTCTGGATAACCTCCTGAAACGGCCATTACCGTTGTAGCGGTTTTTTGATCTATATCAAGATTGATTTCATTTAATTTTCCTTTGGCCATCGCTGTAAGGATATCAACCAAATCATTTTTAATTCTAGGAACAACAACCTCAGTCTCTGGATCGCCCATGCGTACATTGTACTCTATGACCTTTGGTTCTTCCCCAACTTTTATCAATCCTATAAAGATGAATCCTACATATGGTAAATTATCCTTTTTAAGACCTTCTACGGTAGGCTTCACTACTTGTTGCTCTATTTTGTGTAAAAAGGATTCGTCTGCAAAAGGAACCGGGGAAATGGCTCCCATGCCCCCTGTGTTAAGGCCCGTGTCTCCTTCACCAATGCGTTTGTAATCTTTTGCGGTAGGAAGTATTTTATAATTTGTGCCATCAGTTAGCACAAAACAGCTTAATTCTATCCCGTCCAAGAATTCCTCAATCACCACGGTTGCACTAGCGGAACCAAACTTGGAATCCAATAGCATGGATTTAAGCTCTGCTTTTGCTTCGTCTAAATCTTGAAGAATCAACACCCCTTTGCCAGCAGCTAATCCATCTGCTTTAAGAACGTACGGCGGCCTTAATGTTTCTAAAAAGGCGTATCCTTTCTCTACCGTTTCCGAAGTAAAACTTTCATATGCAGCTGTTGGAATCTGATGGCGCATCATAAACTCTTTGGCAAATTCTTTACTCCCTTCCAGTTCTGCAGCAGCTTGTTGTGGCCCTATGACTGAAACATCTTTTAGCGCATCATCATTCAAGAAAAAATCATGAACTCCATTGACTAATGGATCCTCTGGACCAACCACAACCAAATCTATCTTTTCGGCCAAAACCAATGCTTTAATACTTTCAAAATCGTTTACCCCAACTTCAACATTGGTTGCAATTTCAGAAGTGCCTGCATTGCCTGGTGCAACAAACAATTGTTCTATTTTTGAGCTTTGTGATATTTTAAAGGATATCGCATGTTCACGACCGCCAGAGCCAAGGACCAGAATATTCATCAATCAAAATTTTGGCAAAAATACGGTTTGATGCCGATTTGACTATTTGTTTGCAGAGAAATCTCTATGGTTTCTGCTCAATTCTTCAGGAGAAAGTGATTGAAAATATTCATATACTCTCTTAAGTCCTTCCGAACGATGTATTTTGGGCTCCCATCCCAAAACTTCTTTTGCACGAGAAATGTCTGGTTGACGCTGCAATGGGTCGTCTTTTGGCAGTGGTTTGAAGATTATTTTTTGATGGGTTCCAGTCAGTTTTATAATCTCCTCGGCAAACTCCAGAATTGTAGTTTCATCTGGATTACCAATGTTGACTGGAAGATGATAGTTGCTCATCAATAGACGGTAGATGCCTTCAACCTGATCATCTATATAAGTGAAAGATCTTGTTTGGGATCCGTCTCCAAAAACCGTTAAATCCTCACCTCGAAGTGCTTGACCCATAAACGCTGGAACCACTCGGCCATCATTTAAGCGCATTCTTGAACCATAGGTATTAAAAATGCGAACGATACGGGTATCCAATCCATGATGGGTATGATACGCCATAGTTATAGATTCCATAAAGCGTTTGGCCTCGTCATATACTCCTCTGGGGCCGATAGGGCTTACATTACCATAATACTCTTCGTTTTGCGGATGTACTAATGGGTCTCCATATACTTCTGAGGTTGATGCCACTAAAATTCTTGCATTCTTTTCCTTGGCAAGACCCAATAAATTTAATGTGCCTAAGGAGCCTACTTTTAGGGTTTCAATCGGAATTTTTAAATAATCGATTGGACTTGCAGGAGATGCAAAATGAAGAATGTAATCCAAATCACCTCCGTAGTGAACAAACGTAGAAACATCGTGGTGATGGAATTCAAAATGTTCTAGTGGAAAGAGATGTTCAATATTCTTTAAATCTCCGGTTATAAGGTTATCCATAGCAATGACATGGTGTCCTTCTGCTATGAATCTATCGCAAAGATGTGATCCAAGGAAACCTGCCGCGCCTGTGATTAGGGTTTTTTTCAATCGTTCTTTTTTTTCTGTTTCGTAGAAGATTCAGTCTTTTTTTTGAGTGAGTCTATTTTTCGTTTCAAAAGAATTTTTTGCTTAAGTGTTGTAAAGTTGTAGTTATACTTGAAGAAAATATAACCAAGCAGAATCACAACGCTTACCAACATAATGACCATTCCAAGGTTCTTCGCTTTACTTCCTAAAATTATAAACAGAACAACAAACAATAGATTAAAACATCCAATGATAAAACTTGCCTGTTTATGGGACAATCCCCAAAAGTCTATGAGTACATGGTGTACATGATTTCTGTCTGGTGAGAAAGGCCCTTTTTTGTTGGCAATCCGAATAGTAAATACTCTAGCAGTGTCAAATAGAGGAACAATTAAAATGCTTATTGCTATTAAAGGTGCATTTTCTAAAAGAAAGGGTAGCCCTTCGTAAGATTCCGGTTTTAGTGCCAAAAATTTTAAGGTGAGTACACTAATAATGAAGCCCACCGTCAACGAGCCAGTATCTCCCATAAAAATCTTCTTATCCGAGGATATATTAAAACCAAAAAAGGCCATTAAACAAGCATTCATTGATATACTCAATAAAGCAAAAAAATATTCCCCAGACAGATAAAATATGGTTGTATAAATAACCATTATCACAATTCCAACTATTGACGCTAAACCATCAATTCCGTCAATCAAATTGTATGAATTAATTATGGTAATCATCAAAAACCCTGCAATTACCAAATAGAGATAATATGGTATTTCATAAATACTTAAAAAGCCGTTGAGTGATTCTATGGTAAAGCTTTCATTAACCAACACAAATATAATTGCCAACATTTGGGCTATTAGTTTTGATCCTGGCGATAATACAACCATATCATCCTTTAAGCCAACTATAAAAAGAATTGTCAAACCTGGAATAATATACATTGCCTCTCCCAACAACCCCCTTTCTTTAATGAAAAACAGAGCAAAAATTAAGGTGTAAAAAAAAGATATGCCCCCTAAAGTTGGTGTTTTCCGTGTATGCGAGCTTCGCCCATTGGGATTATCCATAAGGCGTTTATATTCAACAACTCCAATAATTTTAGGCACTGTCAAATAGGTGAGCAGAAAAGCTCCAATAAATAGCGCACATGCTGTTTCTAGAAAATACAATGCTAATTCGGTAATTGATTAAATATTGTTAAATATAATTCTAAAAAAGAACTTTACTAAGTTCTTTTGCCTTGAGAGCCTGGTAGGCTCTTTAAGTAAACGGTAAAACCATTCCAAACCAAGCTTTTGGTATACCTTAGGCGCTCTTTTTTTTATTCCAGAATATACATCAAAACTTCCTCCCAACCCCATATAGAGTGCAGGGTATTCTTTCATGAACCTATCCATTAGAAACTCTTGCTTTGGACTTCCCATTGCAACAAATATGATATCTGGTTTGCTTACTTTAAGTTCTTGCATAATCATTTTCTCCTCTCCTTCTCTTAAATAACCATTTCTATATCCCTTTATATCAATATTCTTATATTGATTTTTAAGCAATAATCTTGTTTTTTCAATTACTTCCTGAGATGATCCCAAAAGATAAAATGATTTTGAGTTATGGTATGTGCCAATAACATCTAACCAAAACTCTGAGCCTGCAATTTTAGTTGATTTCAACCCTTTTTTTTTAAGCGCTAACACTGCTCCAACTCCATCAGGATAGCCTATATTTTCATTAATTATAGTATTTAGGGATTGATTCGAAGCATTAAGCTTTTCAGCATTTAAAGCAATCAATATTTTTTTTTTATCCTGAATAAATTCTAAGAATTGATTCTTGGAAATAAAGGCATAAGTCCTTTTATTATTCAGTAAACGTGATTCTATTACTTGTTCCATAAAGCCATAAATATTTGGATATCGCATAAAACGCCCATGCTTGAGTCCATCTCATATAAGGGGTTTTTATTTTAAAAAACTTCTTTTTTTGAAAATAAAAATACCCTTTCTTACCCTGCATATTCTCCAAAGTCCAAACAAGGGTTTTTTTTATAGACGGGTCGTTTTTTTCTAAGGTGATTAAAGTACTAATATATTGAGCAGGACAATGAATATCGATTGGATATTTTTCATCATGGTAATACTTTGGAGTACCGTCGTCCATGATGAAATTCTTCATATAATAACTAAGACCCTTTTCTATACAGCTGCTAAAAGAATTATCCCCACTATATTTTTGATAATCGTAAATCGCTTCCAAGTTAAATCCTGTGTGAAAACTATCAACCCAATTTTGATAATGTAATTGGCCATAAGGCCATGAGCCATCTTTTTCTTGCAAGTTGCTTGCGTATAAAACTGCTTGCTTTGCAATCTCAATCAAAGCCTTATCGCCTGTATAACTATAACACCTTGATAAAACCTTGGCCCCTAACAAGGATGCGTTAATTATTTCAGTATTATCAAATGGTGAATAAGAAAAAATAAGTCCTTTCTCATCATATTTTCTATTAAGATCATTTAAAACGAAATCTTTTGATGATAATCCAATTTTTAAAAAATTATCATCCCCGACTATTTCATAAGCATCCAAAAGAGCATATGCCGCAAAACATGAAACAACAACCGTAGGAGAATATCTTTCTTGATAAAAGGCTCTTGATTGCCACGGAAAATTATAGCCCCAACATGATCCAGAATATCCGGTTGTTTGCAATTCAATTAGCTTATTCGCCAAATATGTTATTTTCTCTTTCAATATTTCATCCTGGGAAATCTTATAAAGATTACAATAACCCGTTAGGAACAGTGCAATTCCTTTGGGGTTCAATCCCTTTTCAACCCCTAGAATCTTCCTGAAGTTTAACGGACTATGTTTTAATAATTGTGTAATAAAAATACGTGGCCATTTTCTTTTTGAAATAATCCCAGGCATTGTATTAAACACCTTACTGTTTAAGCCATCATATGGGTCCCATCCTATATATTCCTCCTTCTCACAATAATTTCTAAGTTTTGAGAAGGAATCGATGATGAAATCATTCATTTGCAAAAGATTTATGATTGAAAAAGAACATGCTATTAAAAAAACCATAAAATATGATTCCAAAATGTCTATTTAAAATGTTCTCTGTCACGCAGGTTAAAATTATTATTATCAAAAATGAAGTGTATAATGGCATCCTTCTCCTTATTGAATAAAAAAGAGGGTAAAATAGCACAACAAATAAAATAACTAAACTAAATATCCCTCCTCTTGCTAGATTATTGAAATACTGGTTATGAGTCTGATAGTTTAATATGGCGTAATTATGTTGCCCTATACTACTGTAACAATTATTTAACCGTTTTTGGGTATAACCATACCCATTTCCAAATAGAATATTGTTTCTTGTTATCTCAAGTGCGCATTTCCAATAATTAATTCGAGGAGCTATGGTGCCTTCACCATTATTATTGTTGCCATATATGGCGTAAGAGTATTTCTCTTTTAAACCAAAAGTCATATCGATCATTCTTTCTTTAGCAATCGGAACTGTTTTAAAAACAACAGTTGGTACTATGGTCAGAAAGAGAAGAAATATAGTTAGTATTTTCTTATCAATTTTTTTAAAGCGTGTGAACATCAAATAAAAAAAAATTACAAAAAGGCATAACAAGCTTATTCTACTTCCTGTAAGGAAAATGACAAGCATCAATAGAAAAAGGGAGCTTAATGTTCGTTTTGTGATTTTGTTCCTCATTATTACCTCATTTAGCAGAACAGCAAAAGCCAAACAGTTGTACATGCCCATATAAGAGCTATGCACACCTAATGGGGCCACAAAATCTCTATATGCAAAAAAGTACCAATTAATTTCTGAAAAATCAGGAGAAAAGACTAATTGCCGGTAGAAGGCAATCAATAACAGAAGAAATGAAAAAAATAGAGCCGAGTATACTAATATAGATAGGATCTTTTTATGACTTGCTTTGAACAAAATGGTCGTTAAAGATATCCCAACAGGAAACAATAAAATAGTTATAGACCGTAACAAGTTTCTGAAATACACTTCGTGTTCTGAATAAAAAAACTGAATTAGAATATAAACAAAGGGTAATGAAAAAATGAGGCTATGCTTATTAAACTTCAACTTCCTCTCCCTATAAACGACAATTATATTATATGACAGAAACGCTAAAAATAATATGATTGCAATGCTATTTAGGCTTTCTTTTATTGGAAGTGTAACAATTACAAGGCCGGATAAAAGCACAAAGATTTCTTGATTATGTTTTTCTGATAATCCCATCCGTATTCTCATTTAAATAAGCAAAAGCTACAATAATATAAATTGGATTAACACTAGACGTAAAAAAGTGTCCAGCAAAAAAAGCAAGTAATATGAAAACCCCAACACAAAAAAGATAAAAGGTGTTTTTTACTTTGCTGACTATCTGGGTTTTATATAGTAGTAAAAATAAAACTCCGTTGATTACTCCGAAAAAGAGGAACAAATCAATGATATCCATCTCTGTCAATGATAAAAAATCTTCAATATTAGAAATGTTTTGCCCCCCTATTAGATAATTAATTATATCCCAATTTTCTAAAAATGGTAGTACTCTCGAGTCAATCAATGTATTTCTACCTCCTGTAAACATGAATACAAAACCTTTTTCTTTCAGAAAATAAAAATAATAGCCAAACAAGTCTCGAATCTTTGGAGCATATAAAAACAAAGTTAAAAACATAGCTGACATTAGTGAAAATATCCCAATCAGTTTTTTAATGCTTATTGTTGTAAAAAGATGATAGAAAAAAAGTAGTGCCATTCCAAGTAAAACGGCCTTCATCCCTGTTAAAAAACAAAATACAATAGCCAATAAAAAAAAATTAAACCCTCTCTTCTTAAATCGCCAATCTTTATAAATTACAAAAAGACCTAACAAATAAAAAATAGACGCTTCATTACCAGATATAATCAATCCATCATATCCGAATCTAGACGCTGAGGGGCCTTCCGGAACAATGAAAAAAGCTTTAATGCTTAAAAGCGCGCCGACAAGGGCTAAAAAACCATTAAAAAGAAAAACCTTCTTAAAAACCTCTATGAATTTCTCTAAATAACTACTTTCGGCCAGTACCTTATAGGTGGCAAAAAAAAGAAAGAAAATAAAAAAATACTTATTAAAATAAATAAACTGTTCAATCAAATAGACATCTATTCCTACAATATATTTTAGATAAAGGTTGCTAATAAAAAAACATGCCAAAAAGAAAAGAAAACTGAGAAGCCATGATACTCTTTTTTTGTTTACAAAAAGTACTATAATAACTATACACAAAATTTGCAATAACGCTCTGTATATTATAGCACTTCTAGACAATATGGGCAAATAAATACTACAGACCTTATTCACACCATCAACAATATAGTTCAACACAAGACCTGTCGTTAAAATAAATACTGCAAGCTGTTTTTCTTCTATTTTAACCTTCATTGCTGTATTACATTAAAACTTTCTTGTTTTTATCAAAACGTCAAAAACCGCAAACCCGTTATTTAACTTGTTGTAAGTATGTATTCCCCTTATCTTTCCCAAATCACTTGCGGTATAGGTGTATACTTTTTCTTCTTCAAAGATATTCTCTGTAAGTATTTCAACTTTGTTTAGATTAAATCCATAACCGTATCTTTTTGAACAATTTTGTGAAACTCTATATAATTGACCATTCTCTTTTATAAAACCTCCTCCTTGTCTAGAATTTGAAATTCCTTGTTTTATTGGGTTTATTTTATGTTCAACCCAATCTCCATTTAAAAAGTCATTGCAGTAATAAACTGCCAAATTATTGTCGTAAGTGCCATAATCGTAATGTTTTATCGAAGTAAAAAGCCACCATTTATTGTTATATGCTAACAAAGTAGTGTCAGAAGCTTTTACATTATCAATCAATACTTTTTTAAACTCCCATTCATAAGGAAAATTGACGGCCTCATAAAGTTGAATATCATTGTTAGCTGAAGTTTCGGGAATCATATAATACTTGCCTTGAAAGTCAAAAATAAAAGGGTATGACAAATGGTATGGTTTTTCTAGAATCTTTATCGGATTACTGTATGTGCCGTCCGAGTTCAATTGAATAACGGAAAGATGAGCCTTTTTATTCTTATAAACTAGCTCTTCAACAAATAGGAAATATTTTTTATTTTTATAAACAACAAATGGATCTGCCCAAAACCTATCTTTTGGAGGAATTAGCTTTTTAAAATTATTCTCATTTATCCTTTCGTTGTTGTAAGAATGTTCATTATATCCAATTATCCATTGTTCATTGAACAGCATTTTTTCGAAAGTTTTTGCGATAACTCTTTTTGCATATTTTGTATACTCCAAAAAAGTGGGTGCTTTCTTTGTTTGATTGTTGTCCTCATTTTTAATGAAGTGACTTTTCTTTTTATTTGATATAAACAACAGTGACAAGAAAGCGCCAAGAATCAAATCCGTGTTCAGAGAAAGTGAGAAAGAATGTGGTCTTAAGGATGTCTGGAAAATCATCCGTCGGTTATCAATTGATAATGTTATATTTTCATGAGTATCAACTGTGCAATAGGTTATAGCATCCCTGATATTGGTAATCCCAGACACTTTAAATTGATAGATATTTTTGAATTGGTCATTTTTTAGTATTAGAGAGGTCGTATTATAAATAGTATCGTAACCTTCCAGTAAATCATCTGCACAGTCCCATTTGATGAAAATACAATTACAATCAATAGGTTGCTTTGTTAATGATTTGGGCTTTCCAAAAAACTTTTCATCAATTTTTAAAGCTAACTTTTTAACTAAACTCTTTTTGGGGGAATCAATAATTATTATTTCTATCTCTTGATTTTCAAAAACGGTATTCAGATGATTTAACCACGAGCCTAGGTAATCATCACTAATCAAAACTGCTGCCTTCATGAATAGTTGTTTTCGTTCTAAACGATAGAATTTTACATCAATAGTTAATTAACATTTTTACTTTTTATTCAATACTATCTTGCCCATTTTAAAGACCTTATCATATATTTCCAAAAAATGGTGCTTTTTGAAATTCTTATTGTTAAGATTTAGTTTGTATGTGGTCTCAAAAGTGTTGGTCATTCTAAACTTCCATGGATATCCTCCAGCTCCAAAATCAAGTTTCTTAATTTCACTTTCCTTTTCAAAAAAGAAATTTATCATTTCATAATAAATCAAGTCGCCAGCACTATATTTTTGAAATTTTGGATTGAAAGCTGTGTTCCAATTATATATCGTATCATAATATGAATAGCAGGTTGCATATGAAACAATTGTACCGTCATCTGTTTTTATTAAAAAAGTCATTGCCCTATTACATTCCTTATAAAATTCCTTAACAAAATTATATCTACATGTATCCTCAAATAGGCTTTTTCGTTTATTACCATCTTGATTCCTTTCGATATGAACTTTCGAAATCTTACTTAAAATGTCTTTTTCATCCCCTTTTATAACCTCAAATACTACGTTAAAATCCTTTTTAAGCCTATTTCTATAATTATTGATTTTCTTCTTAAAAAAAAGTTGTTTATAAATAAGAAAAGAGTCATAATTTTTCAAAAACAAAATTGGGTTTTCTCCTAAAAATTCAACTTTTTTATTGTATTGTTCAGATTTAAGCAGGAAATGGGTTAAACTAGTTTTATTGGAGATATGACTCAATTCCAATTTATCCCATTCAATTGAATAAATTGCATCAAAGACTCTCCTAATGATTCTTTGTTCTCCTAGCTCCTTGTTCAAAAGGAAATTATGGAAATCGGCATTTGCCAAAAATTTCAATATTTTTAAACGAATGCCAAATATCCTCTTAGTTTCGATCATAAGAGGAGCAATACCAATAATCTTACTATTTTCATAGATACAAATTATACAAAGTCGAATCCCTTTGTTAATCCCTATTTCTTTCCACCAAGTATATAAATAATCGAAAGTGCAATACACTGTCATTTCACTTGAGGTCTTTTCCAATGAATGCCATTCTTCCTTCAATTTCGAAAAGGTCTCTGTTTTACTAATTATCCTTATTTCCACTATACCTGAATTTTTTCGACCATATTACACTTGGTTCCTCAATTAACTTATAGAATCCGTATGAAATAGCAATTATTGGTAAAATACTAAGAAATGTAAACAAAGTTCTTACAAAATCACTTTCAAAATGTTCTCGAATGAAAAGCTTCATAATGCCACCTAGTGGCACATGAATCAAATAAAGAGAAAATGATATTTTTCCAAAAAAAAGGAAAAGTTTGGGAGGGTTTCTTACCAAAAAGATACTAATTACAGCAAAAAACACTCCGGCAATATCGCCCCATTTATAATCTGTAGTGCAGATATAAAATAGTACTACTAGAAGAATGGCAAAACTATATTTGTCAATAAGCTTTTCTTTAAATTGAAAAATGGCAATCCCTATAAAAAAAATTGGCATTACTCTTAAAGCTGTCCCGCCATAATGCAAATAGGTTCCTTTGATAAAATAAACAAATAGCAGCCAGGAAAGCAATATAAATATCGACATCCAAAGAAAATTTATCAATTTCCTTTTATAAACCAGTAGAGGAAAAATCAAACCTATAATCAAATAAAATTGAAACTCCACTCCAAGAGACCAAAATACTGGGTTTATCCATTCCTGGTTTTTGAAAAAGCTAACGAGATATCCGAAATGAAGCAAAAAATTTGTAAAGTCTACTCTGTAGTCCCCAAACTTCCAGTATTCGCTGGGCAACTCGCTGGCAGTATAAAACACATATATTGTTAAAAAAATAGAGGCAACATATACCGGTTCTATTCTTATAATTCTTTTTATAAAAAAGGATTTAAAATTTTTAATGGAGTATCCACCCCTCAACATCGAATAGGGCAAAATAAAGCCAGAAATAACAAAAAAAACACATACTCCAAACCCGCCGCCATACTTAAATAAATTGTAAACAAGTCCATTAGTATCCAACAAGTTACTTGTGTGCGTTAGATGATATAAAACTACCGACATAGCTGCAATTCCTCTAAGAAAATCTATTGACTCTAACCTTGAAGAAGAATTTTTATAATTGGCCTCCCTATTCATACAATTAAATCATTTTTAGCCTTTTCGTAATGTTTATGCATTTTACCTTTATATATATATTCAGTTACTAGATACAATTTTCCATTGTGCTTTAAAAAAAGTATGTTCTTTTTTCTAAAAAACTTATATCCTGTAGATTCATTATTATCAGAAAATAGCTGGATATTAAGAATTGAAACCAAAAACCCTCGGTAAAATCCATATGTAAATGGATATAATGACCTGCTATGATTTGCTCTTACATACCCCTCAAGATTTTGATCTATATCTCCTAAAAAAGATTTATATCTAACAATTTTATGGCAATAGGAGGCCTTTGATTTGTCTTGTTTGATTGTTGTGAGTTGAAAGCCATTTTTATGTAGATCATTTAACATTTTAGAAGCTGTAGAAGCACTTAAATGCATTCTTTTCTGATTTGTTGGGGTATTCTGCACTTTGTACCTTTCTTGCAAAACAATATCTCCATTGTCCCATCCGCTTTCCATATAATGGATAGTAGTTCCAGAAAAGATTTCATTTTTAAAAGCCTCAACATAGGTAGGGTATCCACCCCGTAAACCAGGCAAATAAGATGGGTGAATGTTCAAAGTTCTCCCTTTAGGTTTGTTAAATATATCCTTGGGAATTTTAATTCCAAACGATGCTACAATTAAGAAATCATATTCTTCAAGATTATCTAAATTCTCTAATCCCCGAAACGGAAAAATGGAAATATTGATTTTTTTGTTAAGAAAACTCAAATCTTTTTCTGGGAATATGGTTTTCAGAATTTCTTTCTTTTGATTTGCATAGATTAAATTGTCTGTTTTTATCATAAATTCCCTTAAAGCCCTCATAAATTTTCTACCACTAATTATTTTCTTAAAGGATTGGAAAAGAGATTTTGAAGATGGCGTTGCAAAAATAATGTCAATGGAGTTTTCCCTCAAAAAAGGAGTTCCATTTAGTTGATATAAAATAGAACTCAAGTAAGGGCGATATCCTAAAAACAATATCTTCTTATTAATTGGCTCTTTCATAAGTAGCTATGAACTTTTGTATATTATTGTTCCATCCATATTTCTTCTCTAATAAATCTAAAATTTTTTGAGGGTCAAATTCAGAATCAAAGACTTTAAGGATTTTTTCAGCTAAATCCGTTTCTGTTTCATGGTTGGAATCAATTCCTTCACCAATATATGTCCCAAAGTCATTTTGAAATTCGTTTATTAGCGTGCTTAATCCTATAATTGGAATTCCAAACATTAGGGCTTCTAAATAAACTAACCCAAAACTATCACTTTTACTGGGCACCACCAGAATGTCGCTACTTGCATAAAAATTGGCTATTTGAGGCCATGTGGATTTTCCATAGGCTCTAATTTCAAAATTCCAAGAACGTTCTTTTATATAATCTAAACCCGCTTTATTTGCCACAACAAGCAGTTCAATACTATTGTATAACATTGGCGAGATTTCAATTGCATTCAATAAAATTGGGAGGTTTTTTATCTCAATAGATTTGGTCAATCCATTAAAAAAAACAACTTTTTTTTTATTAGTTTTCCTAATGGGTATTTTCCGAACAATCTGCAACGGGTTTTTAATTTTTACTAGCTTTCCATTCTGATCTAAGTCGATTTCTTCATGCTTTTGTTCAGCCAGGTCTGAAATATAGATTATTTTTGAAGCTCCTCTTATTGCATTTTTTAGTTTAATTTTTCCTTTTTCATTATTCAATATGATATCATTATGGTTCCAAAAGCCATGGTCCGTTATCACGTAAGAAGTTGAAACATTATCAATTTCTTGTAAGGCTATTGAACTAGTATTATGAAGTGAGTGTATATGTATCACATCGAAGTCGGTTTTTGACAGAATCCTTTTTAATCTGTTATATTGAAAAGACAAAATCCATTTTTGCTTAAAAGAAAGGTAATTGAATTTACCTTTTGAAAAAAACTTAAATCTGGGTAAAAATTGGCCTAGCTTCCATAAAGAATTTCCTTCAATAATCACATTGCCAGATTTACTTGACTTTAAGGGTTTATGATACCAAAGAAATACTTCATGGTCCAAATCTGAGAGTTCCTTTGATAACCCTTCTATGTGTGTTGCAATCCCACCAAATGAGCTACCACCATATTTTTTGGGAACTGGGCCGATTATTAAGATTCTCATCATAGAAATAGTCATTAAGAAAGTGAAGTCTTTTTTAATAGATTCATAAAATAATTCGATAACAGACAGCTCACTGCCGTTTGCGCAACATAACTTATAACTATTCCCCAAATCCCCCAGTGGTAACACAAAAGTATGGAAAGCGGAATCGCTATTACCAATGCGATAGAAGAAACTTTAAATGATACATCCAATCTTCCTAAGCCTATAAATGCTGGACCTTTTAAGGTAAATGCACTATACACTAACCACCCTATCAACATTACACGCAAAAGAGGTATTGACGAATCATATTTTCCATCAAAAAAATAACTGATTAAATACGGTGCTATTAATTGAAAACACAAGAAGATAAATAATCCTGCTATAAAATACTGCTTCTCATAATATCTTAGTTGTGAAAAAAATAATTTACCATTATTAGACTCTTTAGAAAATTTTGGAATTACAAACTGTTGCGCACTACTTGATAAAACCCCTAAAGCCTGTACCAAAATCAAGGCAAAACTATATTGTCCAAAAATTTCTCTATCTGTAATGAGGTAGTTGGCCACAAAAAAAGTTACATATATTCTAAATTGATCTGAAACTTGGGCAAAAAAGTTAAATTTTGAAAGGTTTTTAATTTCTGATTTAAGTTTATTCGCGTATTCAATAATGTTGTTTTTGGAAAAAATATGATCTCGTAAGTCAAATAAGAGAAACAGGGCGGTAACCAAAAACCCAATAATGACAGCAACGACGTATCCTCTAATGGCAAAATAGTATGTCAATAAAATTATCACGGTGACAGAAAACATCTTTGTTATCACCTGTATTATACTAGCCTTTTTAAAAAGTTCAAGTGCTTGATAATATCTAATCATTAGGAGAGAAATGGGACTGATTAATATTACAATCGAAAATAAATGAAACAATTGGTTGATTTGATTATCCGATGACAACAATCCAAAAAAGGCAAGAGTATTTAGTACAAAAAAGACAATAAAAGAAAACAAAAACGCATTCTTCAATACGTACTGGAGCACAAAATATTGTTTTGCTTTTTTTGTGCTTTGAGGTACAATCTTTAGTATTGCAACAATTAGGCCTCCACCTCCAATTATTGAGGCAACATCTACAAAAGTCTGAAGCACTTTGATTTTTCCCAATTCCTCTGGTAAAAGTAAGCTTGCAACCAACATATGAGAACCAAAAACCATAAATTGCGCCAAAAAATTGGAAAAAAAAAGATGAAAAAACCCTTTACGAAGTATGGATTTTAATTTTCTTAGAGTTTCTGCAAACATAAATCCAATGTTTTTGTGTGTCAATGGATTTTGGATATCAAAAGAAGAAATTTGCCATTGCTCTTTTTTTCTAAAGCTCCGACATATTTTATATCCAATTCAAAATCCAAATTAAATTTTGACAATATCTCATCTCTAAGTTCTAATTCTGTAGTTTTTGAAAAAGCCTCTCCTTTAATTATCCTGACCTGTAATTTACCTTTTTGATGTTGGAAATACTGAATCCCCTCTATTTTGGCATACAATTCAGAATGTAGGTTTAGAGCTGTTGTTGTAACGGATGAGCCATCTTTATTGTAGATTTTGCTTCCATCCCACCTACCATATATTTCCTTAAAGATTAACCCCTTAAAATCACAATTTTCACATCCACATTCTGCAACTTGAGTATAGTCTCCCGTTTTATACCTTAAGAGTGGCATGCCATAATTATTAATTGTAGTTCCTGTGATTTCGCCAAATTTTGATCTTTTGTTTGAACTATTAAGAATTTCAGTATACCCATAAAACGAATCAACATGGTAAAAGTCTGTGTTTTCGCAATATGAGGCAAACACAAGTTTTTCTGTATGTCCATAAAAGTTCATATGAGGAATTTTCAGTTCTTGATTGAAAAAAGAATTCATTAGTTGTGATGTATTCTCAGAAGTTGTAAAAAGTCCTTTAATAAATGAAAAGTCCTTATTATTAGCAATTAAAAACTTGCCAAAAAGAAACAGATTACTCGTATATCCGTGTAGAAAATTTATGTTATTCCTTTTTAAAGTATCAAAAATTGTTTCAAAATAATCATTGTTTAAGCGAAAACCATCAAAAATAAACTCCTTGGAGATTGGGTTTATTATGTAATCTTTATTTTTTTTTAGTTTAGTATTTCGTATAACTCCTCGCTTTGAAAAATTATATCCCAATTTGCCCCATACATAATGAAGAGTGGCCAGTTCAACCGCGTATCGTTTCTTTGGAAGGTATAAATTTAGGGGCTTTCCAGAGGTTCCTCCAGTTGTTACAAAGTCATAATCAGACATTTTTATTCCGTCCGCTATAAAGTCTTCAAAATTATCTAAAACCTCTTGCTTGTCGATTGGCTTTATAATCTTATAAAAATCAGCAATAGATTTGATAGAGTATCTGCTATATCTTTTCCTATAATAAGGGACATTTTTTAAGCAAAAATTTGTGATGTTCAGCACTTGTTGCTCTAAATTGGGGTTTATCTGGTTGTTTTTTAAATTGGAAAAGTGTTCTTTATATTCTCTTCCAAAAACCAGTGTAGGCCAGCAATTTAATTCAATCAATACTTTGTTAACTTCAACGGGTATTCTGTCCTTGATGTTTTCAAAAAGATGCCTTTTAATTCGTACAAAAAATGAGCTCATTTTAGTTTACTTAGAACAGGGGTCTATTTAAAAACCCCACAGAAATCTATTACTTTTTTAGCTGAATTAACGTTTATGGTCTTAAACTCGTTATGTGCTACCAAAAAGACAATAATGTCAGCTCTTTTAGTGGCCTCTTTATAATCTGTAAGCTTAAACACCTTGTGAGAATTAATATTGGGTTCTACAATGTAGTACTCTTCGTCATTGGCATTCTGAAGCACCTTTTGAACAATATATTTCGCAGGAGATTCTCGTAAATCATCAATATTGGGTTTAAACGAAAGCCCCATTAAAGCAATTTTTGGTTTTCTCCCATTTTTTAATTCGAACTCTAATTTAGATGACTTTACTTTTTCAGCACACCAAAAAGATTTATAATTATTGATTTCACGAGCTGTACCTATTATTTTGGATTCCATGGGATAGTCTGCCACGATAAAATATGGGTCAACCGCTATACAATGGCCTCCAACACCACACCCTGGTTGTAAGATATTCACCCTCGGGTGTTTGTTTGCTAAAGAGATTAATTCCCACACGTTAATATCTGCTTTATCGCAAATGAGCGATAGTTCATTAGCAAAAGCTATTTGAACATCTCTTGAAGAGTTTTCCACCAATTTACACATTTCCGCCGTTCTTGCATTAGTTTTATGAAGTTGTCCTTTAATAAATTGGGAGTAAAATTCTATAGCCCTATCAGTTGATGCCTTATCAACTCCACCAATTACTCTGTCATTGTTTACTAATTCAAACATAACATTTCCTGGGAGCACCCTTTCTGGGCAGTAAGCTATGTGAAGTTTACCTTTAAGTTCTGGTCTTTTTTCGAAGATGAGCTGCATCATCTTTTCAGTAGTACCAATCGGTGAGGTAGATTCAATGATATAAAGGTCTCCCTTTTTTAAAAGAGGAATTATAGCTTCTGTAGCAGCTTGAACGAAAGATGTATCCGGTTCATTCTTATCTTTAAATGGCGTTGGAACCACGATAAGGTAGTTGTTAGCTTCAACAGGCGTTGATGCGGCTTTTAGAAATCCTTGTTCCACACCCATCTCAACGGCTTTATCCAAGTCGGGCTCAATGATATGTATTTTACCAGCATTTATGGTTTCAACAACATATGGGTTAATGTCCACTCCATGAACTGAGGTTTTGTTCTGTGCAATCAAAGCAGCAGTGGGAAGCCCAATATAACCGAGTCCCATCATCACAACTTCTGGGTTTTTATCCATTATTGAATTTTAGATATATAATCTATTATTTTTTTACATGCATTGCCATCGCCATACGGATTATGAAGCTTACTCATTTTTAAATATGCTTCTGTATTTTCAAGCAATTTTGTTGATTCCGAAATGATTTTTTGTCTATTTGTTCCCACCAAAATCACCGTTCCAGCCTCAACTGCCTCCGGTCGCTCAGTAGTATTTCTCATAACTAGGACAGGTTTTCCCAAACTAGGGGCTTCTTCTTGTACCCCCCGCTATCCGTAATAATCATATAAGACTTGTTCATCAACCAAACAAATGCTGGATAAGACAAAGGGTCAATCAATTTAATATTATCAATATCTCCTAGAATTTCGTGGACAGGTTTTTGGACATTTGGGTTCAAATGCACAGGATAGACAATTTGAACTTTCGGATAAAGAATCGCAAGTTGTTTTAAAGCACTACAAATATTGATAAAGCCTTGCCCATGGTTTTCTCTGCGATGTCCCGTAACCAAGATCAGTTTCTTTTCTGCTTCAATTAGACTATTCAACTTAACCACTTCCGGGTCATAGAAATCGGCTGATGTTACTTTATTAACACTATACTGTAATGCATCTATTACAGTATTTCCAGTAACTAAAACGGTGTTACTCTCTTTGTTCTCTTTGAGCAGGTTATTCATTGAAGTAACTGTTGGCGCAAAGTGTACATTTGAAATTACCGCAGTAACACTCCTGTTCATTTCCTCCGGAAAAGGAGACTGCATATCAAAAGTTCTAAGGCCTGCTTCTACATGGCATACTTTGACTCCAGCATAAAAAGCGGCCAAACCTGAAGCCATTGTTGTAGTAGTATCCCCATGTATATAAACAAAATCCGGCTTATATTCCTCTATTACTGGTTTAAGTTGAGTGATAATGTCCGCTGTAAGGGTATACAAATTTTGATTTGGCCGCATCAAATTCAAATCATAATCAGGCTCGATTTCAAAAAAACGAAGTACTTGATCCAACATCTCCCTATGCTGGGCAGTCACGCAAACCTTTGTTTCAAACTTTTCACTATGCTTACGAAACTCCTTAACCAAGGGGGCCATTTTAATTGCCTCAGGTCTAGTTCCAAAAATAATTAAGTTTCGTTTTTTACTCAATCGTATATTTTTTAAAACAATTCAGAAGCTTTTCTATCGGCATACCTCATTACGGAAATGACTAAAAACAAGCCTACCAAACATAACGGTATCAAAACCATCCCTCTTGCAAAAAAGATTTTCTTTTGTTGTTGGGTGTTTCCAAAATTGATAATATTAATTGCTTCCTTCTGTTCTTTAACTTCAATTTTCTTTCGCTCTGTATTTTGAATTAATTCATTCTTAAGGGCGAAAAGACCCGTAACATTCATCTTTTCAGTATTGTCCAAAACAATTCTCTCATCAATCTCTTTGCTGCTTTGAGCGTTGAAGCTTTGAGAATACCTAGAAATTAATTCATCAATTTGTTTAATAAACGTTTCATTTCTTTCAATTCTTTCCAAAGCATTTTGATTGGATGTAACCACTAATTCTTTAAAATACCCGTTGGAATTTATATAGTTCATTACCTTTTCTGCAAAAATCTTACCCTGCGAAGGGTCTTTAAATAAAAAAGTGATTCTATGATTTAAAGTGCTTTTATTCGAAAGTTCGGATTTAATTATATCTAAGAATTCTTCATTGGCCTGAAATTTTTCCAAAAGCTCAAGGTATTCCATACCTCCTTCTTTATTTTTCTCATCTTCTATGGGCTCAACAGAAACCTTAAACTCTCCTAAATTGCTCACCTCAACTCCAATTTCTTTAAAAAAGACTGAATCTTTGGCCCTAATGTTACTTTCTATTTCCGCAACAACATCATATAGATAATTCTTGCTTTCCAAATTAGGTTTTACAATTACCTCAATTTTCAGTTTATTTCTAGAAATCTGGTTAAGCCCATATCCAAGACCTACCCCAATCACCAGAAGGATACCCAATATTATAGCGTTCTTCTTCAAATAAAGAAACAGCCTCAAGAAAGCAATTCCAATTTTATTAAACCCCTTCCCTATCATTTGAAACAGTTGTCCCAAATCTATTTCATCAGAATTACTGTTATTTACTGGTTGGTCTGCCATTTTATGAATTGAATATTTGTTTTAAAATCCTGTCCGTAATTAAATATGTGGGTTTTACTCCCGTTGTTCCCAAACCTCCTGAAGCCAAAGTACTTCCAGTTTCCAATGGGTTATCAGAGGCGTAATACGCATATCTTACCTTAACATCCTTGTTGATGCTCTTCCTGATTTTAGACGCTGATTGAATTGCCTTTTGGTAATGCACTCCTTCCATTTCCAGTCCAATTACATTCCAAGTGGATTCATGAAAGAATCGAAGAATATCTTTATTCTGAAGTGATGTTCCTAAAACGGTCACCATGGTTCCTTCTAATACTTTTAACCCATGCCCTTCAAAGTCCGAGGCGCATAATTCATTTTTAAAAGGGTAATTGTCTGCAGTTCCTTCAAAAATATGAGCAGACGGAATCATCAAGTCTCCTTTTCCTCCTTCTAAAATACCTGCTTTTCCCATTACCGATATGGAATCCACATTTAAAAATTTCTTTTGAACTTCTCCTTCCATTGGCTTTAAAAGTTCATCTATGGTTTCGTAGGCTTGTTCTCCAAATGCATAATCCATTACAAAGATAACGGGTTTTTCATCGTCAGAAATGTCGCTTGGGAAATCATAGCAACAGGTGTTCTTTCCAAATTTGGCCGAATCAAAAATCTGTACATCAATGTTTGCCCCAGACTCATCATCAATGAAAATCATGCCATTCTTTTTGCCAACTTCCATGACTTTTTTTCTAAGCTCCTTGTTTTTTGAAGAACTCAACGCTTCATATATATCCAAAGACTTTGTATCTGGAAACTCTTTTGCCAAAACTTTCTTTGCAAATAGAGAGTTCATAACACTGTGCATGTTAGCACTTATAATGTGAATGGGCCTATCCAACAATTTATGTTTACTCAGTGTTTGTTTGATCAGAGCTGCCCAGCGCTCACCATGAATGTGGTGCCCCAATCTTTCTCGTAACAATGGGCTAAATGTAATGGTCCGTTTATTGCCTGTTGTTTCTTCTTCTATTGCTAACTTGCCCAGCCAAAAAATGATGTTTAAAAAGCGATCGGGTTGCGTTGGTGTGCTTAGCTTATTTTCAATTGCTACAACTTCCTCAAAAGTTCTTCCAAGAATATTTGCAACATGTATGAGCGCAACTTCTCGCTCTGCCTCACTCTTTTCTTCACTTTGAACAAAATTCACCAATTTATCCCAATCCCGTATGGTAGCGGTTCCATCTTCTACCAAAACACGTTCGCATATCTTTCCGGATTCTATAAACAAAAAGGTAAGGTGTGTAAGAATATCATAGATATCGCTTCTGCCGCGGGTTATCTCAATATTCATTTGTTCATCATCAATCCGATAACAATTTCTTCTTCTTTTGGGAGGTACAATTGCTTTTAGATGGGATTTGGAAAAGCCTTCATCCGATGTTAGATTGATAAACCGACACTCTTCAATACCCTCTGGCAATCTTTCCAAAACATAGATAAGGCCATCAAGCTCAGCTTTTTCATCTGCTACTGATCCATAAATTTCTGGCCTTAGTAATAGTAATGCGGTCCGTAAAGCGTTTCCTGAAACCCCTGAAGGTTTGTAAAACCCTCGGTTGAGCAAATGCCGCATTGTAATATACAGGCGCTCTATTGCGTTGGTGGATTCTTGTGCTCTTGTAGTTTGTTTTACTTCGGTTGCCATCATACGTTCTGGCAAAAATACATGAATTCCTACTAAAGAAGAACTGTTGGTTGTTATCTAAATCTGAAATGTAGTCAACCCCTCTGCTACTTTCCTGTCGTTGGACAGTCTTTGAACCTTATTTTGTCCTCCCAACCTCCCAATGGTTCTCATATATCCTTGAAAGCCTCCCGGTTTAATACAAGTGATTTTCAATGGCTGCAAGATGTTTCCTTCCAGTAAATCCAAATAGTAGCTATTCTGTTTTTGCATGCTTTCCTCTATAAGACAGGAAAACTTAGAAAGGTCCGAGGGAATTCTTTCAAATTCTATAAACCATTCATGATAAGGCAGTTCTCCATTTTCTGGTGAGGTTTGTGGGGCAACTGTAAATTCGTTTACTAGTGCATCAGTATGTTCTATTCCTATTTTTATGGCCTCTTCAACCTCTTTTGCAATAACGTGCTCGCCAAAGGCCGATATAAAATGCTTGATTCTTCCAGAAACAATTACCCTATACGGTTTTGATGAAATAAACCGAATGGTATCTCCTAGATTATATGCCCACAATCCGGCATCAGTGGAGATAATCATCACATAGTCTACATTTAACTCAACCTCAGCTATAGTTAATCGTTTTGCGTTTTCATTAAAAAATTCATCCGCCTTTATAAACTCATAGAAAATCCCTGAATCTAAAAGAAGCAGCATTCCTTCTTCCTTTTGGCAGTCTTGGTAGGCAAAAAAACCCTCGCTTGCCGGAAAAAGCTCGATACTATCTACTTTTCTTCCTATTAAGTTCTCAAACTTGGCTCTGTACGGCTCATAATTTACTCCTCCATAGATAAATAACTGAAAATTTCTAAAGAGCTCTCCTACCTTTTTTCCGGAGGTTGCATTAAGTCTTTCAAAATACATCTGAACCCATGATGGTATTCCTGCAATTACGGTCATATCCTCATTTTTGGTCTCCTCAACGATTTTCTCCACCTTGGTTTCCCAATCTTCTATACAATTGGTTTCCCAACTCGGCAATCTGTTTTTTTGCAGATAATTAGGCACATAATGCGCAGAAATCCCTGAAAGACGTCCCAATTTAATACCTCCTTTTTCGTCCAAAACGGGACTTCCTTGAAGAAAAATCATCTTTCCATCAACAAAATCTGCTTTACCAGTCTCATGAATGTACGTTAAAATCGCATTTCTGGAAGCTTCTACTTGATGTTTAATAGATTCTTTAGTGATAGGTATATATTTGGCTCCTGAGGTAGTTCCAGATGTTTTGGCAAAATAAATGGGTCTTTCTGGCCATAGAACATTACTATTCCCTTCAATTATCTGTTCAACATACCCCTTTAGCTCCTCATAATCCCTAATTGGAACTTTTTCCACAAAATCAGCATGAGTTTTAATCCCGTCAAAATCATGGTCTTTGCCAAATTGGGTCTGTTTCGCAATGGAAATAAGATGTTTAAACGTTTTTTGTTGGGCCTGCACAGGGTTGTTTGCCCATTTAGCCGTTTTCCCAACAATGTTTTTAGCAAAAAGTTTTGCTGCAAAGGATTTTAAGGACATTTATTTAAAATCAATGTAATTCAAGGGGTTTACAGGTTTTCCGTTGTTCCAAATTTCAAAATGTAAATGTGGCCCCGTAGTTAATTCTCCCGTATTTCCAATTGAGGCAATAACCTCGCCTGCTCTTACCAAATCCCCTTGTGATTTGCTCAAAGAGCCATTATGCTTGTACACTGAAGTAAGGTTGTCTCGGTGTTCAATAATGATGACATATCCTGTTTCTGCAGTCCATTCTGAAAAAAGAACGGTTCCGTCAGCAATGGATTTTACTGGAGTTTCTTTGGGTGCAACAACATCCACGGCATAGTGTTTGGCCTCAGCATCAAAAGGTTGGGACAGTGTTCCGCTAACCGGTGAAAACAGCAAGCTGCCAACATTTTCTACATTTCGTTCAAAAAGATTGTATTTGTCTTCCAAATCCACTTCCTCTCTTAACAGCAAGTCTTCACGAATAGGTGTTAAATCAACAGTGGAAGGGTCAAGTTTGTATTTTTCAAAAAGTGAATCTCTGTTTACCTCATTATTTTCAATATCCCCTCTCAAAACAAGGCGAACATTATCTAAATACCTATTGGTATAATTTAAAACTGTAACCAACGAATCCGTTTTGTAAGTAAGTTCCGTAGCTTGTCTTTTTAATCTTGTGGATGAATATCCTGGTATATACTCTCTTAAAGGTGAAAAAGCTATGATAAGTGTGGTAAGACCAATTAAAACAATAATGAACAGCGTTCCTGTTACAAAAACGTTGAGCCTGCTAAGTTTAAAAGAAATCTTTTCTTCAAAGGTATTTTCGTTCAATATCACCAGCCGATACTTGTGCAGCAGCTTGCGTTTGATCTCTTTTCTTTTCTTTTTATCCTTTGCCATAATGAACAAAGATAACCTTAGATTTTAATTTTGTTGTTAAGCTTTTTAAAATGTCTTCGGGTATTGTAAAACCCTAATAGACAATTTGAGATGCTAATTTTCGTTAATTGGACAGGGCCTTAAGGTTCTTTTTAGTAATTTTACTTTTCATTTAAAGGCGTTGACGTTATGATTGCTCAAACTATTTTTCTTGGTATGCTAGGCCCATGGCAGATTGTACTTATTGTATTGGTTGTTCTTTTACTCTTTGGAGGCAAAAAAATTCCTGAGCTTATGCGAGGATTAGGTAGTGGTATAAAAGAATTTAAAGATGCTTCAAAAGAAGATGAAAAACTTGAGAGCGGCAAAGAATCGGACTCTTAATTCTATTATATTATAAAGGTTTTTCCTACTCACAAAAACCCTGTATTCAAAGGGTTTGTCGATGAAGAACCACATTTTTATCGCATACACGTTACAAATTCCCTCTTTCACAACAAAAAGTTATAAACGCTACTCCCATATTCTATTTTAGCGTTTGAAACTGGTATTATGCGTTTTCGTGTAATACCAAATCAATCACCTGACGATAATTTATGCAGACGGAGTGATTATGAAAAGACTGATTTTAATTTTATTTCTCATTCTTTCACCAGGGCTTAAATCCCAGGAGGTCACCCTATTGCAGTTTCAGGATGAAGAATTGTCTTTAAGCTCCCCAAGCGAACAACAGGTTGAATATTTCAAGCCTGTTTTTATAAAGCAACTTGAAACCCTTGACCGTAGAGAATTAACCAAATTTGTTCGCGTAAAAGGGACAACCGCCAAGCTCATTAAACAAGCAGATTCTTATTTTGATAAAATGTGGTACGCCGAAGCGGCCCGCGTTTATGATGTTGTCTTGGAAAAAAGTGATGCAGAGCATACTTTCAAACTTCTTTCCAATGCAGGCGATTCCCATTATTATACCGGTAATCTAGAAAAGTCCTATAAATGGTACCATGAGCTTTATGAGACATTTAGGGAAAGAATTACTGAGGAAAAGTTTTTCAAGTATGCCCATAGTCTAAAAGGAACCGGTCGGTATCGTAGAGCTGCCAAGCTCACCAAACTGTTCAGACAAAAAAGAGATGAACCACTTAACGAATTGGATAAGGACAACGTTACGTCTAACGCACCTGCTTTGGTAGAGATTAAGAATATGGCGATAAATTCAAAATATTCGGATTTTTCTCCAATGTTCCATAATGAGTCAGAAGTGGTTTTTGCATCGGCACATGATTCTTCCTTCCTTACTACGAGAAGGTATAAGTGGAACAACCAGCCTTTCTTAGATTTATATGTGGCAAAGGCAGATAGCGAGGGTGAGGATTTAACAAGTCCGAAAAAATTCTCTAAACAAATCAACACAAAATACCATGAAGCTTCAGTGGCGTTCTCGCCAGATCAAAAAACCATCTATTTTACAAGAAATAATTATGGTAAAAAGCTCAAGCGTGGCAAAAATGGAATAAATCATCTAAAAATTTATCAATCTAAGTTTGTAGATGATCAATGGACCAAAGCAGTGGAGGTTTCGTTTAACAGTGAAAACTACTCTACAGGTCATCCTTCTGTAAGTCCAGATGGTAAAAAGCTATATTTTGTATCAGATAGACCGGGTGGCTTTGGCCTAACGGATGTTTATAAGGTGGATATTCTAGAAAATGGTGCTTTCTCTGAACCAGAAAACCTAGGAAGGACAGTAAACACCAGCAAAAAGGAGATGTTCCCTTATATAACAGAAAATGCCCTTTATTTTTCTTCCGACAGGAATATGGGAATGGGTGGTTTAGACATTTACAAAGCAGATTACGCAGGTGGCGTTTTTGGCATTGGCATTAATTTGGGAGAACCCATTAATAGTAATAGGGATGATTTTTCCTATATAATAGATGAAAACAACGAAAAAGGATATTTTGCCTCAAACCGAAAAGGAGGAAAAGGAGATGATGATATATATTCTTTTAAACACATTTTAAATCTCAATGCCATTTCAGGCTCCATACAGGACCTTATTAGTGAAGATCCCATTGCCGATGCCATGGTTAGTCTATTTGACAAGGACAATCTTAGGATTGATTCCGTGCTAACTGGAAAGGATGGTAGTTTTATCTTTGAAAACCTTGCGCCTTCAAACAAGTATACCGTAAGGACCGTTAAAAAAGGTTATTTTGAAGATAGCCTATCCACAAACACCAAAAACAATGAAAGGATTACGGTGACGCAATCCTTAAAACAATTAAAGGAAATCATCGCAGAAGAAAAAGGTGTTCTGAAACTAGAAACGGAAACTATTTATTTTGACTTTGACCGATTTAACATTAAACAACAGGCTTCACAAGAGCTGGATAAGTTGGTAGAGGTAATGAGAGAATATCCAGAGATGGTCATAAAAATAGAATCCCATACAGATGCCATAGGCAAGAAGGCCTACAACAAATACCTATCGGACAAACGTGCAAAAGCCACAAGAGATTACATTATTTCGCAGGGCATTGACTCTTCAAGAGTACAAAGCGCCATAGGTTATGGTGAGGAACGGCTATTAAATGATTGTGCTGATGGAACTAGATGCTCTAGAGATAAGCACCAACAGAATAGGCGTTCAGAATTTATAATAGTAGAAATGTAGCTGCTATATACCTTATAATATAAAAGCCCCTTCCTATCAGTTGGGGCTTTTTTAATGTTTTTTCATACTTCGGACTGCATTACACCGATGTTCCTCTCGTTATCCTGTTATTCTTGACTTGTATTTTACCGATGAATATTTGTGCTTCATAGGGTTTTAAAAAAAAACGGGCTGTTTGTCAATCTTTTTTGGGTTTTCATCCTGTTGTTTTTCGAGCTGTTTGTCAAAGCATAATCTTTGTCCTGTCTTTAAATCTTAAAAAGCTGACTTATGAAGAAATTAATACTCGTAAAAGAAATTTATCTAGAAGGATTTAGAAACCTTGGCAGTATTTTATTAGAAAAGTACTTTAAAGTATTTGCCTGGTTTAGTTTTGTAATGTTCTTTATAGTGCTGTATGCATTTGTATATAGAATTGCTACTGGTTTTGCTTTTGACTAAGTAAATCCAAAGTGTTTAAAGAACAAAAAAGCCCGGCTAGCTGGGGAGCACTGGGCTTTTCTGTTTTACAATTAAGTTGTCTGATTTTTAGGAACCGCTATTAAATTTAACGGTTCTCAGAATTGCTTCCAATTCAAACATATAGTCTCGTTTTTCTGCAGAAGGTGCAAAAGTAAACCCTTCCAGAACGAGTTTCCTGTTATTCTCTTTGTCATTGATAATATAGGTCAAGAAAGGGCCTGCCATGGGGTATCCGCTAATTTCCCATATTCCTCTAGCTTCTGCAGCTTTTTTTCCTCCTATTTGAGCAGGGAAAACATAGGGTGAAAAAGCTTTTTCAGTAATCATAAAAGTGTTCTCATAAGGTCCGGGTACATACTTCTTACCTATAGAATCCCTCATCTTTACAATATCGTTCACAAAAGTGGAATCGTTAGAAAAACTATCCCACGGCATGCTGTATGCAACAATATTCATAGTTCCTTTAGGAATCTGAATATCCATCCAAACAAAATTCTTCTCACGTTTTCCAACCTTATATAATGATGGAACCTTTAAGCTTATTCCCAACTCTTCTTCAAATGCTTTTTCCTTGTTCAAAGAGCGTGTAAAACGTTTTTGAGCCTCGGCAATTTCAACTTTTTTATACGATGCAATGGCCATTCCAGCTAAGGAATCAATGTTTCCTGCCAAATCATTGTAGGTTTCTCCTTTTATTACCGCCACTTTTTGAGGTTTGGCGTACACATCTGTCTTTATATGGGCAAGCGATAATGTATCCTGTTGCACAAAAAGAACAGACCTTGAGTATGTAATAGCTCCTTTAAATACTTGCGGCGGAATTTGAGTTATACTGAACTTAGGTTCTCCTTGAGGTAGACCCAATACAGGAGCTGCAAACTGTTCCCTAATTTTATCGCCTACACCACCTTGCCAAAGCTCAGTGTCCATAACAACCATAAGAGAGTTAATGCCGCCTGTTGAAGGGGGCAGAAATCGCGGCTTTGGTCCAGAATCTTTACATGATAACATCACCATGGATATCATGGCAATGGATAATACTGATAATTTTTTCATCTCGAGTTAAATTTACGAAGAACAATCGCACAATTTTAGTTTTGTGCCCGGTTTTAAGTTGTTACCACTAAGACCGTTCCATTTTCGTAAATTTTCTATAGAAACTCCAGGATATTTTCTTGATATGGTCCAAAGGGAGTCCCCCTCCTTAACCGTATGCACTTTGGAGCCATTGCTTGCCAATGTCGCTGTAGATGAATTTGATGTGCTTGTTTTAGCCACGGCTTGTTTGGAAATATATGGTTTTCTCGGAAAAATAGTAAGTCGCTGTCCTACTCTTAAGTTGTTGCTTCGCAATCCATTCCATCTTTTTATTTGACTTACGCCAACACCATATCTTTCAGCTATTCTCCCCAAATAATCCCCGCTTCTAACTTTATACCTAACCTGGTTTTTTGCCTGTGTTAGCTGTGGCAAAGGTTTTTCCAAAGAATCCAATTCTTTTTTGGCATATGCATAAATGGCCTCTTCATTGCTTACAAACTTTCCAATTTTAGTAACTGGTAAGCGAAGTGCGTACGTTTTGCCCTTTATCTTAGGTATAATATTTAGTTTGTATGCAGGGTTCAACATTTCCAATTCTTCCTTGCTAATGTCTACCAACTTAGATATTTGGTCAAATGTGATTAGGTTTTTTACGTGAACCGTATCCGTTTCAAAATAAGGCCTATCAGCTTTTTTATATTGAAGCCCATGTTCCTCGGCATATTCAAAAATGTACATGGTCGCTAGAAAGGCGGGCAGGTAACCGGCTGTTTCACGTGGAAGGTTCCTTCTAATGTTCCAATAGTTCTTGTAGCCGCCCGATCGTCTTATGGCTTTGTTTACATTTCCAGGGCCTGAGTTATATGCCGCCAATGCCAAATCCCAATCGTTAAAAATACCATGGAGTTTTGATAAATACTTTGCCGCTGCTTTGGTTGCAAAAATAGGGTCGTTACGTTCATCCACATAACTGCTAACTTCCAAACCATACATTTTTCCGGTACCATACATAAACTGCCATAGCCCTTTAGCGCCAACTCTTGATCTTGCCCTAGGATTTAATGCAGATTCTATAATGGCCAAGTATTTTATCTCTAACGGAACGTCTTGGTTATCCAGTTCTTGCTCAAATAATGGGAAATAAAACTGGCTAGCAGTAATCATCCTTTGCATTAAATCTTTCTTTCTTACCAAAAAGGACTTTATAACACTTTCCAAAGAAGAGTTGTACGAAATATTGAAAGGTGTTTTTTCATCCAACAATGCCAATCTTGCTTTAAGTGTATCCGTAGGTAAATCAACCATTGTGATTTCTTCTTCGGAAGGATTCTGTACCTCAAGCAGCAGCTCACTAAAGAGCTGTGCACTATCATGCAGTTCCTTAAGCCAAAGACTATCATATCTTCTTGCCTCTTCCAAGTCCATCAACTTAGTTTTGCTGTCTTCCCCAACAGACACTGCCATGGTATTGCCATCTATTTTGTCCTCAGCAATTTTTAGGTTCAATGGCTTGACCGGCTGCACAGAAACAGAGTCTTCTTGTAAAGTTTGTGACAAAACTTCCGTGGAATTAGTTTGCTTTGTGCCTGTGGAATCTATCTCTTGTGCAAAGAGTGAAGAAGCTGAAAAAAGAAGCGCTGTAGATACAGCTATTTTAAATATTTGGTTCATTTTGGACAAGGTTTGATTTTGGGGCAAACGAAAATGGTGTTTTTTTCTGAAATATTAAAGTTTTCAGTCCAAAACATAGCATTGCATAGGATTTCTCCTATTAATTCATAACGTGCATATTAGCCCAATATTGCAGCGATTCCAGGTAGTGTTCTTCCTTCAAGACTCTCCAGCATTGCACCTCCGCCAGTGGAGACATAACTCACCTTATCTTCAAAGCCAAATTGTTTTACCGCAGCTACAGAATCTCCACCTCCAACAAGTGAAAAGGCTCCGTTTTGTGTTGCTTCATCAATGGCATTGCCCACGGCAATTGTTCCCTTGGCAAAACTCTCCATTTCAAAAACACCAACAGGTCCGTTCCACAGTATAGTTTTGGAATCCAAAATCACTTGTTTAAAGATTTCCAAAGTTTGTGGTCCGGCATCAAGACCTTGCCACCCATCTGGAATCTCGTTAACATCCATAAACTGAGTGTTGGCATTATTATCAAAAGCATCCGCAGCCAAAACATCAACAGGTAAATGGATTTTTACCCCTTTTTCAGACGCTTGCTTTAAAATAGTAAGAGCCAATTCCATTTTATCATCTTCACATATGGAATCTCCAACTTTTCCTCCTTGTGCTTTTACAAAAGTATAGGTCATTCCACCTCCAATAATCAAGTTGTCCACTTTGTCCAAGATGTTTTCAATAATTGTAATCTTAGAAGAAACTTTTGCACCCCCTAAAATGGCAGTTATTGGTTTTTCCCCTGTTTGCATTATCTTTTCTATGGCCTTAATCTCCTTAGCCAATAAATACCCAAAGCACTTGTTTTCGTTGAAATATTTTGCAACAATAGTTGTAGAAGCATGTGCTCTATGTGCTGTTCCGAATGCATCATTCACATAAATATCGCCATGCTTGGAAAGTGCTTCTGCAAAAGCTTCATCTCCGCTTTCTTCCTCACTGTAAAAGCGAAGGTTTTCCAATAACAATACTTCACCGCTTTGCAATTCTGAAACAGCCGCATCGGCAATGTCCCCAACACAATCCTCTGCAAATTTCACCTGTACTCCAATAATTTCTGAAACTTTTTCGCAAATATGGGCTAATGACATGTCTGGATTTACTTTTCCTTTGGGCCTGCCCAAATGGCTCATTAAGACGGCACTTCCACCGTCTTCCAAAACTTTTAGGATACTGGGTTTTGCAGCTTCAATTCTGCTGGTATCGGTAACGTTGAAATCTGCATCCAGCGGCACATTAAAATCAACACGAATCAATGCTTTTTTATTTTCAAAATTGTAATCCTCTATGGTCTTCATTAGTATATGTTTATGGCAAGCCCAAATGTAAAGATTTCCTGCTTTCCAGTTTGATCATAACCAGCATATTTTTAGAGTTGCAACAAAAAATCATCTAAAACATATGGAACCTAAAAAATGTATCTTTGGAGCATGCTGTTTAAAGACGTTTTAGGCCTTGAGCATATCAAAAAACATTTGGTGACCACTGCTGACTCCGGCAGGGTGGCGCACGCACAATTATTTATTGGCCCAGAGGGTTCCGGAACCCTCCCCATGGCATTGGCATACGCTCAATATTTACTTTGTGGCAATCTTGGTGGGGAAAACGATGGGGAAAATATGGCTTGCAATGCTAAGTGTAATTCCCTTACCCATCCAGATTTACATTTTGTGTTTCCAGTTTCCAATTCCGATAAAGTAAAGTCCCATGCCGTAAGTGATCATTACATTCAAGATTGGCGACAATTTGTAAATGAACAGCCCTATGGCAATCTGTTTGATTGGTACAGGCTTATAGGCATAGAGAAAAAGCAAGGCCAGATAGGCGTGGATGAAGCACAGGATGTGGTTAAAAAACTTTCCCTCAAATCTTATGAGGGTGGCTATAAAATAGTGGTCATCTGGATGGCGGAAAAAATGAATATTTCCGCTGCCAACAAGCTCTTAAAACTTATTGAAGAGCCGCCAGAGAAAACGATTCTACTTCTAATTGCTGAAGAGGAGGAAAAAATTATCAATACTATTCTTTCGCGTTGTCAAGTTCTGCATTTTCCGCCTCTTGCGCAAAGTGATATCTCTACTGAACTGATAAAACGAGGTTCAAATGAACCTGAAGCAATTTCCATTGCACATGAAGCTCACGGCAATTTTAACAAAGCCTTGGACCTATTAAACAAGGACTCTGAAGATTTGGTGTTTGAACGCTGGTTTGTACAATGGGTGCGAAGTGCTTTTAAGGCAAAGGGAAACAGGGCCGCGATACAAGAACTGATTCTTTGGAGCGATGAGGTCGCCAAAACAGGAAGGGAGGTCCAAAAACAATTCCTACATTATTGCTTGACCATGATGCGCCAAGCACTTTTGTTAAATTACAAAGCGGACAGTTTGGTGTATGCCAAGATGCATTTAGAGGGGTTTGATTTAAAAAAGTTTGCGCCTTTTGTCCATGAAAACAACATTTTGGATATTGTGGAAGAATTGGAAAAAGCAATTTTTCACGTGGAACGCAATGGAAATTCTAAAATTATCTTCACAGATCTCTCTATAAAACTCACCAGGTTGCTTCATACCAAAGCGGCTTAAAAACCAATACGAACGATATGGAAAATTTTACTTCACATGCAACACAGATTTTGTTGCTTGCCTTTTTAGCGATCACATTCTTACAAAGTGGTATTGACAAAATTATGGACTGGAAAGGAAATTTATCTTGGCTAACCGGCCATTTTTCCAAAACCTTTTTCAAAGGCATAGTGCCCGTACTTCTTGGGATTATTTTACTTGTTGAAATGGTTTCAGGTATTTTATCAGTAGTTGGCGCTTTTCAATTTATAGCTGAAGGTGAGAGCGATATGGCCTTATGTGCGGCAATTCTTTCTGCAGTTACCTTATTATTGCTCTTATTTGGGCAAAGAGTTGCCAAAGACTATGAGGGGGCAAAAACGATAGTTATTTATTTCATCCCAACCATCTTCTTGCTGTACTTGCTTCAATCTTAATTCTATTGGCCATATTCTTCACTCAGAGTTTTTGAAAGTGCCCTTACCTTGGGGAGAATAAATATCTTAAGTTGAATATCATGACAGCAAAAGAAGAAATTCAGATTTTAAGATTAGGCAATAGCGATTTGGAATTATTCATAAAGCTCGTGGAATTGTTTAATGAGGTTTTTGATGAATACCATACAATCGCTTCAAAAAATCATCTGGTAAATCTGCTTCAAAAATCTGAATTTTATGTTATCGTCGCCATCAAAAATGATATCGTTATTGGAGGGTTGACCGCCTATGAACTTCAAAAATACTATTCGGATAAAAGCGAGTTGTATCTCTATGACATTGCTGTAAAGGCTGCGTTTCATAATCAAGGTGTAGGAAAGAGATTGATCAACTATTTAAAGAATACCAGTATTGGTGTTGAAACCATTTTCGTAGATGCTCATTCTGAAGATGTTCAAGCTGTAAAATTTTACGAATCTACTTTTGGACCTGGTGAAAAGGTAGATCATTTTACTTTTGACACCATCAGTCCGAAAAACAGTTAAAAGGTGGATTTTCCTTACGATAAAAACTATTCATTATCTGGTATCTTTGGAGTTATGCTAGATTATTATTTGGTTAAAAACCAAACTAGTACACTTAAATCAAAATCAACAACCTCCTAAAATAAATAACATGAAACATGTATTTTCTATTTTCCTAATTGTTCTGCTGGTCTCCTGCGATTCTTCTGATAAAAAAGTGACGTATGCAGCCAAAGACCATAATGTATACATGAGGGGAAATCTTGCGGGGAAACACTCCAGTTCTTTGGATGCTGAAGGAAACTATGTCTACACTTTTGAATATAATGATAGGGGAAGAGGTCCTGAGATTGAAGAAAAAATAAAGCTAAATGACAAGGGGTCCATTGCCTCTCTACAGATATCTGGGGTTAATTATCTAAAGGATACCATCTCTGAGGTTTTTGACTATAGTGAGAAAAAGGCAAGTTGGAAAAGTACCTCAGAGCAAGGAAATATTGTGTCTGATGGAAATCCTTTTTACGCCAGTGTAAACAGCACTTTGGGTGATACCGAGCTATTGATTAGAAAACTGTTGACTTCTCCGGAACATTCTGTGGAACTGTTGCCAAGCGGAACTGCAAAAATTGCAACCATTGAGGAAATTGAAGTTGAAAATATACCCTTAAGGCTTTTGGAAATTACAGGTTTTGGCCTGGTTCCATCCTATATATGGCTAGATAAAGATGATAGGATTTTTGCTTCAGTCTCATCATGGCTGGCCATAATTGAATCCGAAAATAGCGAGCTTATGGAGCCCTTGTTAGAAATACAAACTGAAAAGGAAAATGCCTTTTTTAGATCTCTAGCCCAAGAATTAACCGAGACTCCAAATAATCCTGTTGCCATAAAAAATGTAAATCTGTTTGATTCCAATACCGGTGAAACTTTACCTAATCGTACCGTAGTAATAAGAGGAAATACAATCGAAGCCATCTTAACAGATGATACTTCCCTGCCCGATGATACAACCATAATTGATGGAACAAATAAAACTCTTCTCCCGGGATTATTTGATAATCATTGTCATGTTCAAAAAGAAGATGGTCTATTGCATTTGGCAGCAGGAGTAACTTCAATAAGGGATATGGCCAACTCTATGGAGCTTATTGAAATAAGAAAAGAATTCGACAACAACACAAGTATTGGTCCGCGTGTTGTAACCATGTCTGGGTTTATAGATCAAAAAGGCCCTTTTGCTGGCCCGGGACTCACTATTACAAATGTTGATGAAGGATTAAAGGCTATTCAAGATTTTAAAGACAATGGGTATCATCAAATTAAATTATACAGCTCTATAGATCCTACCTGGGTAAAGCCCCTCGCCCAAAAAGCACACGATTTAGATTTGAAAGTAAGTGGGCATATTCCCGCACACATGCTGGCGGAAGATGCAATAAAAGACGGTTTTGATGAAATACAGCATGTGAATATGCTGGTGCTCAATTTCTTGTCAGACACCATTGATACAAGAACACCTCTACGATTTTCAGCTGTTGCGGAACATGCCCACGAACTAGATTTGAAAGGTGAAAAATTTAAATCATTTGTCAATCTTTTAAAAGACAAAGGCATTGAAATTGACCCTACGGTTTCCTTTTTTGAGGGCATGTTCACTTCCAAAGCAGGTGAGCCCGATCCTCAATTTGAAGCTATTCTGGACAGACTGCCCATTCAGCTTCAGCGCAATTTTTATTCTGTAGGCCTGCCCATTCCTCAAGGAAAGGAACAACAGTTCAGGGACTCTTTCCAAAAATTATTGGATATCATTTACGAATTGCACACTAATGGTGTGACCATACTTCCGGGAACGGATGCCATGCCAGGGTTTGCGTTGCATAAAGAATTGGAAAACTACGTGCGTGCCGGAATTCCAGCCAATGAGGTATTGCAACTCGCCACAACAACATCTGCCAGAAACACTTTTATGGACGACACATTGGGTTCTATTGAAAAAGGAAAGCTTGCCGATCTTATTCTAGTGGATGGTAATCCGTCAGAGAATATCAGCGATATTAGGAGAGTGGTCTTGACTATAAAAGATGGTAAAATCTTTAATCCAAAAAGTCTTTATGAGTCTTTGGGAATAAAGCATTTTGAATAGCCTTTTCTTAATCCAATTTGTGTGCATAGCATAAAAAAAGCCCATCTGAAAACGATGGGCTTTTTTAGTTATGATGTATAAAAAAATCTATTTTTTATACTTATCGTTCAATATTTTTAGAACGGCATCCGTAAGGTTTTTGGCATCCTCTCCATAAAGTACGGCTCCACCGTCACCTCCTCCAAGAACATAGGTATAGCCATTGGCCTTACCATATTCTTTAATCTCCTCTTTAACTTTGCTTACCAAAGAATCCATTTCTATTTGGCTTCCTTGCTGCAACAGTTGTTCTTCTTGCTGAAGTTGTTGCCCAACAAATTGTCCTCTTTGCTGCAACAAGCTATATTCTTCTTGAGCATTTTTTTGCGACATTTTCTGTGCTTTTGCTTGAAAAGCTTGAAGCTCTATCTGGAATGCCTGCGAAATACTATCTCTTTTCTTGGTCAATGCATCAGCTTTAACCTTAAATCTAGCTTCAACATCTATCTTCTCTTGATAGCCATCCATTAATTTCACATTGTCCACATATCCAATCTTGTTTTGCTGACAAGCAATGGCGGTCAAAGCAATTGCAAATACTATAAGTTTTTTCATGTTTCTCTTTTAATGATGCGCAAAAATAGAAAAGCTTTTTGAATGACTGTCATTATCTTTTATGAATCCAAAAAAACCTTTTGTAAACATTATAAGCAATGCTTATTAAAAACTTAAATATAAATTGATTTTCTTTATTAAGCCGGACATCAGAAGCAAGCTTTCCTACGCATTTCTTTTTTTGAAAAGGTAATTGCACATCATATGAGAAGAAGTCGTCAGAAATAGCTTGAAAGTGCTTATTTCTTCTTTTTTATCACATAAATCAAAGAAGAATATTCTTTTGAAAAACAGGCTTTCATATTTGACCACAATCCAACAAAAAAAGCATTGATCAAATACAATTTGTTGCCTTTATATTTTTCTGATAACAGAGAAACATAAAACGAATCAAAAAGCATAGGCCGGATTGAAACTACCTCCATTGCATGTCTTTCAAAAAGTCTGCTTATGGATGTTTTAGAGAAATGCCACAAATGTCTGGGAACATCATACGCCGCCCAATGTTCACCATAATACCTGGCATCGTATGACTTATAATTGGGAACTGCAACCACAACAATTCCTTTGTCATCTAACAAGCTTGCTATTTTCTCCACCTGTTTATCCAAATCAGGTAAGTGTTCCAAAACATGCCATAGGGTAATCACATCATAGCTCTTTTCTTTTAAGGCTTCAATATTTTGAAATAAGTGTATTCCCTTTTTTGCTGCATTAGCCCTTGCTTTCTCATTTGGCTCTATTCCTTCTCCATTAAACCCCCTTAAATTGGCCTTTGCCAGAAAATCTCCCGTTCCAGCGCCAAAATCTAATAGCTTTTTTGATTTAATATCTTGATTATCAATTAGTTGAATCTTTTTTTTAAGACTATATTGCTTTACATTCTGATACAATCTATCTACAAGTGAAACCTTAGCATCCGTATGGGAAATGTAAACCTCGCTATCATAATATGGGTTTAAATCTTTTGGTTTCGGATTTGTTACCAACATTTCCAATGCCTCATCATAGAGCAACTCAAAAGGTTCTTGAGAGACCGAAAAATCTTTAGTTTTTAAATACGACTTCATTATAGTTATGGGTGGAAAGGTATTCTTGTTTGAGGTTTCGAAGATACGGCAAAACCACATCCTTTGAAATTGAATCTTCTCTCAAACAATCTTTTTCAGTAGTACTAAAAACCTCAATAGCTATATACCAATTTCCTGATCGTAAAACTGGTTCGGCATCATCGGAAAGGATGGGTTCTATTTCATCATTGCCAAGTGCCACACTAAAAGCAACATCAAAAATCGCTGGAAAAAGGTTAATGGCCTTGTCATGAATCTCAACCTCATAAAAAGAAAAGTAGTATGTGTTGCTATCAATAGTGAATGGCACTTCTGTATCTACATAGTAATCCTCCAATTGAAATTTAGTGTTTACGTAATTATAGAATTCATCTGCATCTTTTGGGTCTTCAAAAACAAAAACTGTTTTCTTTGGAAGTCCTTGCTTAAATCTTTTGCCTTTAGTGATTTTGTAGTCTTTAATATTCGGAGCAATCCGTATTGGAATACATGAATAAAAAACAATCACAAATATGGAAAGGAGCAAAATTTTCTTCATTGGTGGTTTAGTTTGATTCCTATATTGAATCAAATATTAAGCCAAAAAAGAAACTGAAGCATCTGTTCCACGTGGAACAAATTATTGTTTAATTATCACTTCAATATTCAAGATTCTGCCAAGCTCAGTTGCTTTAGGTACTACCGTTTCACATGACTTTGAACGAAAAACAGTGAAATGTTCATTTTCCTTAAATAACCGAATTACGAAATGCTCATTTCGAGTACCTTTTCCCATAGCGGCTATTGGGCCCCAATCAGAACTCTTTTTAGCTGAAGTCGAAAAAACGCTTATATAATCAGAAGAAAAAGTAAATCTTTGCTTAAAAAGTGATAACCCAAATAGCTTAAAGTGTTTAATATTATCAAAATCGCCACGGAGTTCATAGGAAATCGAATACGAAAGGAGCACTGTTCCGATAATTGTCATGCCAATTATCTGATTTAAATCCACAGTGCCTTCATAAATCAACAACAACGTTAGTAAAAGCATAAACACCCCTAGAATAATTACAGTACTGGGCTTTGATTGTTTGAAAAACATTGATTCCTTCATCTTCCAAGAAAAACCAATAATACACTAACATCCGATGGTGAGACACCGCTAATTCTAGAAGCTTGCGAAATTGTAACTGGGCGTATGGCCTCAAGTTTTTCCCTAGCCTCATAAGACAATGATTTTAACTTGGAATAATCAAAACCATCCGGGATTTTTACATTTTCCAAACGGTGAAGTTTGTCCGCATTATTCTTTTCCTTTTCTATATACCCAGAATATTTTACTTGGATTTCAGCTTGCTCAAGCACCTCTGAACTCAATTTGTTTTCTTCCACAAACTTAGAAACAGAATCCAATTGAAGCATATGATCCATAGTAACTTTTGGCCTAGAAAACACCTTGAAAAGTTTATCAGATTGATGTACGGTTGCGGACGAAACCGATTCTAAAATAGGATTTATCTCGTCTGTAGTAAAGCTTGTTTTTCTAAAAAACTCGACAAAACTATCCGATTCCTTTTCCTTTTTCTCCATACGATCAACGCGCTCTTTTGTCGCCAAACCTATATCAAAACTTCTGGGCGTAAGTCGCAAATCTGCATTATCTTGCCTTAACAACGTTCTATATTCGGCTCTAGAAGTAAACATGCGATACGGTTCCTCTGTGCCCTTCGTGATCAAATCATCAATTAAAACGCCAATGTAAGCTTCGTCTCTTTTTAAAATAAAAGACTCCTTTTCATTAATCTTTAAATGGGCATTAATTCCCGCCATCAATCCTTGCGAAGCAGCTTCTTCATATCCTGTAGTTCCATTAATTTGACCCGCGAAATATAAGTTGCTGATCAGTTTGGTTTCCAGTGTATGCTTCAACTGGGTCGGTGGAAAATAATCGTATTCAATCGCATAACCAGGTCTGAAGAATTTTACATTTTCAAAGCCCTTTACAGATTTAAGGGCTGTATACTGAATATCCTCTGGTAAAGAAGTAGAAAATCCATTTACATAAACCTCAACTGTATTCCAACCTTCTGGCTCTACAAAAATCTGATGCGAATCCTTATCCGCAAAACGGTTGATTTTATCTTCTATAGACGGGCAATATCTAGGCCCTATACTTTTGATTCTTCCGTTGAACATTGGAGAACGATTAAAACCCTCACGCAACAAATCATGAACCAAAGCACTGGTATGTGTCATGTGGCAATCCCGTTGTGTTTTTAAAATAGGGGTTTCCAAATATGAAAACTTCTCCGGGTTCTCATCCCCGGGCTGAAGAATCATTTTAGAATAATCTAGAGAACGACCATCTACCCTGGGTGGCGTTCCCGTTTTCATTCTCCCACTATCAAAACCGAAATCAACAAGTTGTTCCGTAATTCCCGTAGCTGCTTTTTCTCCGGCTCTTCCTCCACCAAACTGTTTCTCTCCTATATGAATAAGGCCATTCAAAAAAGTGCCATTAGTTAAAACAACGGCCTTAGATTTGACATCAATTCCAAGTGATGTTCTGACTCCAACAATCTTATCCCCTTCAACTAATAAACCAGAAACCATCTCCTGGTAAAAATCTACTTTTTGGGTGTTTTCCAAAGCCAATCTCCACTCCTCTGCAAAACGCATTCTATCATTCTGCGCTCGTGGACTCCACATTGCAGGACCCTTTGATTTATTCAGCATCTTAAACTGAATAGCGGACTTATCCGTAATAATTCCGCTATACCCACCAAGCGCATCAATCTCACGAACAATCTGCCCTTTTGCAATTCCACCCATAGCGGGGTTGCAAGACATCTGTCCAATGTTTTGAAGGTTCATGGTGACCAATAACGTTCTAGAACCCATGTTAGCGGCCGCAGCAGCAGCCTCAGCTCCAGCGTGACCCCCGCCGACTACAATAACATCATATTCCTTTTCAAACATATCTAATGTTCCACGTGGAACAATTTTATCTTTTCCTCTTCCTTCTTCCTCATTAATTCCTGCTCTTCCTTCGTCTTATCTCCAAAACCAATTAGGTGTAGCACCCCATGACTCATTACTCTTAAAAACTCTTCCTCTCTACTAACTTTATAAGCTAGCGCATTTTCTTCAACTCTTTCTGTAGAAATAAAAATATCCCCTGAAATTGACTTTCCGTCCGAATAGTCAAACGTGATAATATCAGTATAGGTGTCATGATTTAAATACTCTTGATTGATGCTAAGCAGGTAGTCATCCGTACAAAAAACATAATCCAATTGTCCCTGAACAAAACCTTCAGATTCTATAATTCTAGTAATCCAATCGGAATATTGGGTTTTACCCTCTAAAACAAAGTCTGACTTGAAATGGAAATCAATCATTCTTAAAATAAACCTTAACCTTCTTTTCGTAATTTTGCCGCAAAGGTAGTGCTTGTCTATTTAATATTTCAATGTCGTTCTGGTATTCCTTAAGTAGTTCTGGCTTTGTTGTGATGGGGTTACTGAAAGTATTAAGGTTTGTATTGCTTTCTCTTTCCTTTTTCTTGCCCTGTTTTAAGGTCGCATTTTTAAGTTTTAGCAATTCATGCTGAATGGTATTTACCTTGCTTCTTGTCCTGTTTGTAATTCCATTCTCCAATAAATCATTCTCAAAATCCTCCATTTGCTGAATAAGTTTTTTTGCAAGATTTCTATCAGAGTTATTGATTAAGTCATTCAACTGCTTTTCCAATTGCTGACGGATGAATTGTTGCTCTTTATAGATTTCATAAATCTCACTTAGCCCCATTTCCCCATCTCCGTTTTGACCTCCATTTCCTTCTTTTCCACCTTGCTTTCCGCTTCCATTTTGTCCACTCTCTCTTTCACTTTCCTCGCCTTTGCTTCCTTGTTGACCTTCCTTACCCGAGCCTTGTTTATCACCTTCTCCATCCTTTCCTTCGCCCTCCTTTCCATCCTGACCGGACTTACTCTTACCCTGCTGCCCAGAACTACCCATTTTTTCATTAACGCCTTGTTGTCCTTTTATAATATCAGGTAGTTGAAAATCGGCGCCTCCCTGTCCACTCCCTTGACCAGGTTTCATATTCTGTTGCATATTGTCAAGAATATTGGCTAAGAAGTCTGCCAATGCATTTGTGGCATTAATAACGTATTGCTGATAAGATGCTCCCTGAAAAACTTGATTCTCAGCTATGCTTTCCAATGACTTATCAATATTATAATACACCTCCGTTATCTGTTCATTTACAAACTCGGATAGCTCAGCTCTTCGAAGTGATAATGCAAATAAACTATCATCTACATGCTCAAATAATCTTCTCAGTTCTTTTTGGTCCCTTACGGTTCTTGAAAACTGGGAAACGTCAACATCTGAGCTTTCCACACTTTCAAACAACTTTTCCTGCTTAAAAGAAAAAGTCACCAAATTATCCAAAATCTGTCTCAACATTTCTGCATCCTCAGTAATGGAGGAACCTCCTCCGCCCATAGAACTTTGTTGTAGCGATTTGCTCATCTCCTTCATTTTCTGGGCAGCAGACTTTTGCTTTTGTGCCGCTTTGTTCTTTGCGGACTTACTCTTTTCTCCTTCGGATTTCTCCTGTTCCTCTTTACTCTTGTTTAATTCCTCCATTGCCTTTTGTTGGTCTTCCTTTACTCCCTCCTTGTCCTTATCTTGAACATTTAAGCTCATTGGCTTTTTTAAATTCTCATTATCCTTCTTTAATTCATCCAGCTCTTTTGCCAGCTTCTCAAAATCCTCATTTAACTTTTGTTGTTCCTTTTCTTCATTGGAAATTTCATTCTCCTTCTCTGAGAGCTCATCCTGTTCTTTAGAAAGTTCCTCCAACTCTTTGGAGAGTTGGGACATCTTCTCTGTTACATAATACCTTTTTGTAAGCTCCAAAATCTGTTCTAGGTTGCGCGCACTCGAGCTCTGTTTTTTTCCAAGTTCATCCAGTTTCTTTTTTAACTCTTCCTTATCAATCTTATCAGCCAGCTTGTTCAATTCTTCAAGCAATTTTTCATTCTTCCTAGCCTCCAACTCCTGACGTTCCAATCTTTCTTGTAACATCTTCTTTCTTTCATCTGAACTGTCCTCCTTATTCAAACTTTCTTTTAATTGCTTACTGAACTTCTCCATCAGCTCCTCCTGCTGTTCTTGTTTCTGTAAAAAGTCTCGTATTTCATTCTTGTCATCAAAGTTCAATGTCTTTTCTTCCTTTTGCTTGTCATTGATTTTTGCAAGCTTTTCTTCCTGTTCCTTATATCCTTCCAAAGACTTATCCATTTTGTTCAAAACAGAGTTTTGAAATTCTAACTCTTTGTTTTTCAATTGATTAACATCAAATAGAGAAGTGTTGAATGTTTTACTCTTAGTCACTTTTCCATTTCTAAGCCCATCATTATCAACAATTTCAAAATACAGCTTGTAGTTCTTACCACTTTCCAAAGTAAACCCAGATGGAAACGTGTAATAAAACTGGTGCACATTACTATTTGGTGATTCCAGAACCACTCTTTGTATATTTTGATTATTATCCGCCGGATAACAAACCGCTCGTATTTTACTTACCTTATAATCATCAGCTGCTTGGCCTGTATAAAAAGATTGGTTTGGGTTAATCGAATCCAATACTTGACTAACTTCTACAGATGGATATCCATCTTTTACCACCTCTAATTGATAGCCTAGTTTCTCAAAGTTCTTTACATTGGTGTTTGATGTGCTCAACTCATATCCAAAGTCATTATACACCCTATCTGCATACGAAAAGATATCCTGCTCCTTGGTAAAAACAACTGTAGTGTCCCTAACCGACATATTGATTTCTTCAACATGCCTTCCCTCAATATTCCATGTTACTTGGGTACCTTCTGGAATGACGGCGTTTCCCGTTCCGGTAACAAACTCTGCCGTTCGTTGTGTATACTTCGGAAAATTTAATTGCATTTTAAAATCCAACAGAGCCGGTGTTCTAAAACTTCGTATGGTATAGCTTTTAGAGCTCCAACCATTAGCAGTCAAGTAAAAATCACTCTCCCTAACCGGCGCTTCAAATGTATGGGTGTAAATACCATTAAGATTTTTGAGCAACAATTCTTCACCGTTGACTACCATAAAAACATTCTCTGGTTTTACGTCACCATTTGTAGTCACCTGAATGGTCAAGGGTTCATTGTCCAAAACCTCCAACTTCTCATTTAAAACTTGAAATGTAAAAGGCGCAGGCCGCTCAAAAGCTAAATCATAGTTGACTACTCTTTTGTATGAATTAAAAAATGACACAATGTTTCCCGACAGCCATATAAAGCCAAGAATACCAAGGGGAATCACCGCATACTTAGCATATTTGAAACTCTCCTTAAAATCTATTGCTTTGCCAAAAGAGACATTGCTCAAGCCTTCACTTCTTTGTTCAATACTGGCCAATAAAAGTTCTGATGCCGACTTGTCTTCGGCCAACTCCAATAAATTATAAAGCTTATCGTCAATCTGTGGAAAATGCTTCCCTATCAATAGCGAAGCCTCTTTATTGGATATTCCCTTTCTAATCCTAAAAAGAAAAAATAAAGGAACCAGGATAAACTTGTACATCAAGAACAGTTCAACCAATAGAAAAATCAAGAACAACACAAGGCGCCAATCTTGATTTAACCAAAGCATGTATTCCAAAGACATTACCCCCAACAAAAACAAGAGTCCAATTGCCAAAAACAGCAAGCTTCCCTTAATCAATTGCTTGGTATAATATCTCTTGGTAAACTCGTTGAGCTTGTCGAGTATCTTCTGATAACTATTCAAAATCCACCATATTTACTACCAAGATACCCGATAGCACCGAATAGTCCTGAAAACTTTTTGTTAAAACACATTCCCTCAACAGTTTTCTAGTGCTGCACCAAGTAGTATCTTTGCGGCTCAATTTAGTGTAGCATGAGTCAAAAAGTACGGGTTCGTTTTGCTCCCAGCCCAACTGGGCCATTGCATATAGGTGGTGTACGTACCGCTTTGTTCAATTATTTGTTTGCCAAAAAACATGGTGGTGATTTTGTGCTTCGTATAGAGGATACGGATCAAAACCGATATGTAGAAGGTGCCGAAGAATACATTGCGGAAGCCCTAAACTGGTGCGGTATTCCTTTTGATGAAGGCCCCACTTCGGCTCCGCTCAGTGCAGGCTCCAAAGAAGGAAGCTTTGGCCCGTACCGACAAAGTGAGCGCAAACATTTGTACAAGGCATATGCGATGGAGCTCATTGAAAAAGGACATGCCTATTATGCTTTTGACACTTCTGAACGATTGGATTTTCACCGAAAAGATCATGAAGAAAAGGGCAAGACCTTTATCTATAATTGGCACAACCGCTTAAAGCTTTCCAATTCGCTTTCATTGAGCGCTGAAGAGACGCAGAAGAAACTGGATGCTGGGGAAGATTATGTTATTCGTTTTAAGTCACCGCAAGATCAAGAATTGGTATTACAGGATATCATCCGTGGTGAAATTAAAATAGACACCAATATTCTTGATGATAAAGTCCTTTTTAAAAGTGATGGTATGCCTACCTATCATCTTGCAAATATTGTGGATGACCATCTCATGGAAATTACGCACGTCATCCGTGGTGAAGAGTGGTTGCCTTCTTTGGCACTCCATCAATTGTTATATAATGCCTTTGGATGGAAGGCTCCAGAATTTGCGCATCTCCCGCTAATTATGAAGCCTGTTGGCAAAGGAAAATTGAGTAAGCGAGATGGTGAAAAAGGAGGTTTTCCTGTTTTTCCATTGTCGTGGAACGAATCTCAAGGGTACCGCGAAGCTGGATATTTTCCAGAGGCTGTTGTCAACTTTTTGGCGCTTTTGGGATGGAACCCTGGAACAGAACAAGAGCTATTTAGCTTAGACGATTTAATTGAGGCTTTTAGCTTGGAACGTGTAAACAAATCTGGTGCACGTTTTGATCCTGAAAAAACGAAGTGGTACAATCATCAATACCTACAAAAGAAAAGCGACAAAGAACTTGCGGCCTTGTTTGCTCCTATTATCACTGATAAATTAGGTCTCGACTCCGCTCGACCTGACAATCCTTATATCGAAAAAACAGTCTCTTTAATAAAAGAACGTGCCGATTTTGTCTCTGATTTTTGGGAATTGGGCAACTACTTTTTTGAAGCGCCAACCACCTACAATGAAAAAGCAGTAAAAAAACAGTGGAAGGAAGATACGCCACAACTCATGCAAAAAGTGGCTGAAATTTTAGAAGCCACCGAAGACTTTAGCTCAGCTACTATCGAAACCAATGTAAAAGCATGGATTACGGACAGTGAACTTTCCTTTGGAAAAGTGATGGGTCCACTGCGTTTAATTATCGTTGGAGAACTCAAAGGCCCCCATATTTTTGATATTCTTGCGCTTATTGGAAAAGAAGAAAGTGTTGGGCGGATTACAAAGGCATTGGAGATTTTGGGGTAGCGTTTAGGCTAAAAAGCGTTGCTGTCCCAAAGGGCAGCTATGATTTTTTAGCCATTGCTAGCAACAGATTTTCTTAATTCATTTTCAAGAACAGACGCTCTTGCTAGTCTACCGGTTCTTCCGCTTGTTCCTTGGAATATATATTTATAAAACTTAGCGTAACTATTGCTTTCTGGATCATTGGATTTGTTGGAAAGTATTTCGTTTTCTAAATTTTCAAGAGTCATTTTTAAATCTATAAACTCTAGTTCTTCTCGCTGTAGTTTTATCAATTCGATAATCAAAGTAAAAAAGCTCGTTTTTCTCCACCACATAGAATCATATTCCAATCCCAAATCCAACAATAATTGACAAGTATCTATTAATTCCTTTTTTATGCTTTCAGCATTAGGATATTCATCATTGTACAGTTTAATATATCTCTCGATTTCTGAATTTCCTGTGAAGTATCCGCCTTCTTCCAAAGTAGCCATTATCAAAAGAATATATTCGGTGTCTTTCATCCTAGCATATTGATTTTGACTAAACATTTCAAGATTCGTAAAAGACTCAGAACCTTGAACATCTTGTGCTGTAGAAATAAACACTCCTTCGTAAAGAGCATTATTTATTTCCATTGCATTCAATGCATAACTAACGGAGTTGATTCTTTTAAATATTTCTACAATTTCATTGTCGTCAAGTCTTCCCAAATCTCTTACAACAATTTTATAATCATAAAAATCTGTCTGTTGTTTAGGGGTCAAGTCTTTAAATAGAGGGATACTTCTAGTCGGAATGTCCCCATTTATATAGGAAAAAATCGTGTTCAATCGTTGTTGTCCATCAACAACCATTCTTTTGGATACTCTAGTTTCTAAATCGATTTCACCGTCCGCTAAATAGATTTCAGGAAAAGGAAACCCTCTCAAGATTGTATCAAGAAAACTTTCCTTATGCGAATTGTTCCAAACTAGATTTCTTTGAAATGAAGGTCTTAAAATCAGAGTTTCATTTTCCAAATCGTTAAATAAGTCCAACAATTTTTCATTGTCTGCGCTGCCAATATTATTCATGATTCTCAGTTCTTAATTTTTTAATGTTTCTTGAATGATATTCCTCAAAAAAGTATTCGTTTCGAAAAATCGCTCCGGCAATTTTGTAATTTCCGTACTTGCCGTAAGAGATACTTTTAAAGAATTCAAACCAAGCATTTTTCTTAGAGTAGTTAAAAGGAAAAAGGTCTGGTCTAATCCAACCTTTAAGGAAGTACTCTAAAAACTCCCGATACATTTTATCTTCCTGTTCTGTTCTAGCTTTTGTATTTATATTAAAATCCAAAAGTTCTTTCCAATATTCATCAAATACTTCTTCACTTATTACAACAATATCAATATCAGATTCCTCATTGAAATCATTCCAAAGTTTTTTAGGAGCAATGCTGAAGCCCAGTTTTGCTGAACCAACCATTACAATTTTCGTGGTACTAATATTGAAAAAGCTCGCAACTTTTTGTTTCAAATAGAAATACTTTTCCTCATCATCTTGAAAAATGATTGGATTACCATGTAAAAGGTTTTTTCTAATAATGGCAGTATCCGATATAAGATCATTATTGAGCTCAGCTTTAAAGGCTGCTTTTCTATATTCAATAATTTCTTTCATCTATTCATAATTGTTGCTAACAATTGTATATGATCAATGATTATATACCTATTACCAGTCCAAGTTAAGAAAATTCCTATTTCTCCGAGCTACACACAAATTTTGGTGCTCTTATAGAAAATCTAGCATGCCAATTGACGGATGTGTAACAAAACTTCATCTTTTGCTACATATCTATTGAACACTTTTCGTACTTTAACTTCTTAACTTAAAATCTATACGCTATGGGCAACTTTCTTCTTATTCCATTAATATTTGTGGGGCTTATCATTCTCTTTTCTTCCTTCTTTATAGTTAAACAACAAACAGCGGTTATTGTTGAACGCTTTGGTCGTTTTCAAAGCATTCGCCAATCTGGTCTACAAATGAAAATTCCATTAGTGGATAGAATTGTAACCCGTGTTGGGTTAAAAATTCAGCAATTGGATGTGATTGTAGAAACCAAAACACTGGATGATGTTTTTGTAAAATTGAAGGTATCTGTCCAGTATGTGGTTATCAAATCTAAAGTTTATGAGGCGTTCTATAAACTGGAATATCCTCATGACCAAATCACTTCCTATGTTTTTGACGTTGTAAGGGCTGAGGTTCCAAAAATGAAATTGGATGATGTCTTTGTAAAAAAAGATGATATCGCCATAGCCGTAAAATCAGAATTGCAGGATGCCATGTTGGAATATGGGTATGATATTATTAAAACCCTTGTTACCGACATTGATCCAGATGCACAGGTAAAAGAAGCCATGAATCGAATCAATGCTTCGGAGCGTGAAAAGATTGCAGCGCAATTTGAAGGGGATGCCGCCAGAATCTTAATTGTGGAAAAAGCAAAAGCCGAGGCGGAGAGCAAAAGATTACAAGGACAGGGTATTGCCGATCAACGTCGTGAGATTGCACGAGGTCTGGAGGAATCTGTTGAGGTGTTGAACAAGGTGGGTATTAATTCGCAAGAGGCATCTGCCTTAATTGTAGTGACCCAACATTATGATACCTTGCAATCCATTGGTGAAGAAACCAATACCAATTTGATTCTTTTACCAAATTCCCCACAAGCTGGTAGCGATATGTTGAACAATATGGTTGCCTCATTTACGGCTAGCAATATGATTGGGGAACAAATGAAAAAGACAAGCGTTCCAAAACCGAAAAAGTAAACACTTCACTTTTAAAGACAAAGGGGCTATTTGGCCCCTTTTTTATTCGCTAAAAGTACTGGCCTATACCAAATACAATTCCATTGGTAGATTCGTTGGAAATCCCGAAACCATAATCCAATCGAAACACCGCATTAAAAATACGCTTGTGAATCAACCGAAATCCCAGTCCGGAATATAATCTGGTGGACGAGCCATCAAACAACTGTCCAAAACCCTCCCCTGGGGTTCGCCATGATCCAGCATCTATAAATGCATTTCCTTGAACCACAAACCATCCTTTTTCATACAGCGTCTGTCTGTACTCCGTGTTCAATACCAATGCTGCTGTTCCTCTATCTACTGTATTTCCCACACCCCTAATGTTCAATTGATTGTCCAAAGTAAAGGGTGCAAAAGGGGAATCTTCATTTCCAAACGCAGCAGCAAACCGTAGCCTGTTTGCCCAATTTCCTCTTGCTCCTATTTTTCTATAATAAATCAAATCATTTCGAATAGATAAAAAATCGCCCAAAAACTGGGTGCCAAGTTCATCTCCACTTAAAAAGCTTATGTATTGTGTAGTAAGTTCATTTATGGTACCATCAAAATATTGATAGTCAATATCTAAATCCACATATCGGTACTGGCCCCTATAGATCAGTTTGTCTGCTTCCAAAGCAAGAGGCCTTCCAGCTAAAGGTTCATCCCCAATAAAATCATAACGCTCTTTTACAAAGGAAGCTCCAAGCTCTGCTTCATTCTTAAAATCAAAAGAGAACAATAAACTTCCTTCAGCACTTTTTGAGTTAAAGCGATAATCTTTGACCCCTTCTTCAAAAAAAACAGGTTCTTGCGAGGTATTGTCCTGATAGTTGAATCCTACACCTAATTTATCACTGAATAAAAAGGGATGTTCCCAAAACACACCATATGAATTAAAGACATCCCTTTCATAAAAACCACCTATAAGTTGATTGTTCCCAAACAGATTAAACTCGAACGCAGATACCCTAAATGCAAATTCTCCATTGTTCGCTGTTGAGATTCGCAACCCAGGAATAATGGTGAAATTTTCTTCTATTTGATAAACAAGCGTTTTTTCATCACCAATATCATAAATACTGTCTTTTGCATTTGCTATTCCCGGCAATCGTTTTAAACGTTCAATATCTTGTTTGACCAAAACAGAATCATAAACAGTATTTGGTCTAACTTTTACCAATCTTCTTAAAAAAGATTCTTTGGTGCGTTTTAGTCCTTCAAATTCTAATTTGGTTATTTTCTGATTTTGCGCAAATCCAAATGCACAAGAAAGTAGCAGGCAAAGCGAGAGTATTTTTTTCACGGATTGTTGATTTCCCATCATCAGACGAGAAATTAGTGCAAACCCTACAGGAATTGGTGTTTTTTTAATTTAAATGAACTCTAAAAGCATTTTGAATCAACGCCCATAGAAAACCATAAGACAAGACAAAAACAGTCTTAAATTGATTAAAAACCAATTGGTTTTTATAAAGAAAAATGATGGTTTTGCATCATTACAATAGAGTCCAGCTATGTTAGCCTTTTTGCTCCAATTTTGCCCAGGTGTCTCGTAAAGTTACGGTTCTATTAAAAACCAAATTTTCTGCTGTTGAATCTGTATCTACATTAAAATAACCCAACCGTTGAAACTGAAATCTATCTCCAGCTTTTACATCTTTTAGACTTGGTTCCAAATATCCAGTAATTTTTTGCAAAGAATCAGGATTTACGAATTCCATAAACTCTTTGTCTTTATGCGCATCTGGTGTGGCATCTGTAAAAAGGCGATCGTATAGTCTCACCTCAGCGGTAATTGCATGCGGAACGGAAACCCAATGCAAGGTCCCCTTTACTTTTCGTAAACTTTCTTCTGTACCACTGCCACTTTTACTTTTAGGATCATAGGAACACTGAACTTCAGTTATGTTTCCATCAGCATCTTTAGAACAACTTTCTGCTTTTATAATGTATCCGTTTTTAAGACGAACTTCACCACCAAGCTTTAATCTAAAAAACTTGCGGTTGGCCTCTTCTCTAAAATCTTCCTGTTCTATGAACAGTTCTCTTGAAAATGGAACTTGTCTGCTTCCCGCTGATTCATCTCCCGGATTGTTCTCTGCTTCCAACCATTCTTCTTTTCCTTCTTCATAATTGGTGATGATGACCTTTAGTGGATTAAGTACGGCCATTACTCTTGGAGCAATTTTGTTCAGGTGTTCCCTAACATGAAATTCCAACAAAGAAACATCCACAACATTTTCTCTTTTGGCAATACCGATAGTTTCTGCAAAATTCCGGATAGATTCCGGAGTGTATCCTCTTCGTCGCAGACCAGAGATTGTTGGCATGCGTGGATCATCCCAACTATCAACCACACCATTTTCCACCAATTGTAACAATTTTCGCTTGCTTACAACGGTATGGCTAAGGTTTCTTCGGGCAAACTCACGTTGTTTGGGGCGAAGCTTTTTAGAATCTACCAATTGGTCTAAAAACCAATCATACAACTCTCTGTGCGGCAAAAACTCTAACGTACATAGGGAATGGGAGACCTGCTCTATATAATCACTTTCACCATGTGTCCAATCGTACATAGGGTAAATACACCAATCGGTATTTGTTCTGTGGTGTGGTTTGTGCAAAACACGGTACATGATAGGATCGCGCATCAACATATTAGAAGAGGTCATGTCAATCTTAGCTCGCAGCACATGTTTTCCTTCTTCAAAATCGCCATTCTTCATTCCTTCAAAAAGCGATAAGTTCTCTTCTACCGAACGATTCCTGTACGGGCTTTCCTTTCCAGCTTCTGTAGGGGTCCCCTTTTGCTCAGCCATTTCCTCTGAACTTTGGCTATCTACATAAGCCTTGCCTTGCTTTATCAACTCAACCGCCCAGTCATAAAGCTGTTGAAAGTAGTCTGAGGCATAACGTTCAGTATCCCACTCATACCCCAACCAAGAAACATCTTTCTTGATGGCTTCAACATACTCCTTTTCCTCTTTTGCAGGATTGGTATCATCAAAACGTAAGTTTACCGGAGCATTATACCTAAGCCCCAATCCAAAATTTAGACAAATAGAGCTGGCATGGCCTATATGGAGGTATCCATTTGGTTCTGGCGGAAAGCGAAAACGTAGGTCTTGCTTGCTATAGGCGTTTGCCAAATCCTCCTCAACAATGTGTTCTATAAAATTCAACGATTTAACTTCTTCCTCCATTTCAAAAATTTGAAGCGCAAATGTAGTAAAATCCAGCGTTCATAGCCATTAATCGTGCCGTGGTGTATACAAAGAAAGCCATTTTCACAACACTTTTACCATACCCCACAACAATATCTTTCCATTCGACCAAATTAAAAGCATATTTGTTATTAGAATATTATATGAAATAGTGGGCGTTTATAGCGCCTAGCAGAACTAAACAAAATTAAGGGGCACAATTTATAGGGCATTATTGCCCATAACCTCTTAAAACTAACGCTGATGAAGAAAACTAGTTCGTATAATAGCATTTTTGTGATTGCATTCGCAATTATGCTGCTTGGCACCCACTTCTTAGGGGCCCAAGTACTAGATAAACCAACAACGATTTGGACAGCTGCATGTGCTTCGGATAGTTTTAACGAATACGATGTAAGCTTTAGATGGAGTCCTCCTTTGGTTGACTCGAGCAATGAATTTATCCTTGAACTATCAGACCGAAACGGAAACTTTGGAAGCCCGATAGAACTTTCTAGGGTCGGGGACAAAAACATGGATTTCAACTTTGATTTTACTTTTGCGGTCCCTACAGATGTAAGTGGTGAAAGCTATAAACTGCGTGTTCGTAGTACAAGTCCTGCAAAAACAAGTCCCGCAACAGATGCATATCCAATGCACTATGTTGAATTCAATTCTCCTTTGCTTATTAGCGAAGACGGAAGTGGGTCCATTCCTTCTGGAGGTTTAATCCAATCTTGCGGGGAGGGTCTATTACCCTTTCACCACACAATATTCCAAATGCCAGTAACTACAGATACAATTGGTATAGAAGTAGTACACTACTACCAGAAAAGACCGAAAACCTTACAGTTTCCACTCCAGGTATGTATTATGTGGAGTTAGATTACGGATCTGTGTGTTCTGGTTCTGCAAACACCCTTTCCAATACAATTACACTTTCTACCGGTAGCAGTGTTGGAATCGCTATAAATGGCTCAGATGATATTGGACTTTGTCCCGGAGACACGCATGCCCTTCAAGCAAATATAACAGGCATGGGCCTTACCTACACATGGTACAAAGATGGAGCTGTAGTTTCTGGTCCTACTTTAGAAGCGGACACATATAATATAAATACATCACTATCTGGTTATGATGGAAGTTATGAGGTTGAAGTTGTAGGAGCGGCGGCTTGTTTAGAACGTTCGTCAGCTGTAACAATAAGAAATCTTGGTGATTTTAATGTGACAAGACAAAATGATGGTGATATTGTTTTATTGCCTGCACAGACCAAAACACTTTCTGTAACTACGACCGCAACAACACCGTCATATCAATGGTTTAAAGATGGAGCACCTGTTTCCGGTGCCACCAATAGCTCCTTAGATATTACCGAAATAGGAGTATACTTTGCAAGAGTCACTGAAAACGGAGGTGGGTGTTCTGCTTCCCCACTTGATTCTGAAACCACAACCGTAGTTTCTCCAAGTTCTTTTGAGTTTGTAATTGACTACGTTGGTTCATATATCTCATGTCAAAGTGCCGATGCAACAATTAGCCTTTCCACCATAAATGCTGTTAGTGATTCTGGTTCAAAAACAGATGTTACATCAGATATACAATCATCCTTTACCTATCAATGGGCACATGATGGAAGTGATGTTGCCGGTGAAACTTCAAAAACCATCACAGTTCTAGATTTTGAGGAAAATGGTGCTTATACATTAAACGGTGTCTTGGGTGGCTTTAATGCTACTTCCAATGCTTTGGATGTGACTTTACCCACCAACCAAGTTTTAGAAATTACTACAAACGGTACCGTTCTATGCGATGGTTCTGACCCAATTGTCTTTAATAGCTCTGAAAGCTTAACTGACGATACTTTTGAATGGTTGAGAGATGGAACTATTATAGATACCACCTCTGAAGAAATTACAGCAACGGAAGTAGGTGTTTATCAATTGATTATAAGGACTCATGATTGTCCGGTGATTTCCAATGAAGTGACCATAAGGGCATTTGATGAATCATTACTTGCGCTTGACAAAGAACAAGACTTAATCGTCATTGAAGGTGAAACAGAAACCTTAACTGCTAGCGGCGCTGAATCTTACCAATGGTTTGATACTAATAATACACTTTTAGGCACAAATGATTTCTTCAATTTTGAGCAAGAGGGTGAGTACTTATTGGTAGCAAGTTTTGGTAACTGCACCACCAGTAGAGTTATAAATGTAACCTATAGAGATACTTTTTCCATACCTAATGTAATTACGGCCAACGGAGATGGTATAAATGATATGTGGGTATTGCCAAACACGTACTCAAGAAACGATGATGTTGTTGTTACCATATTTGACGAAAGAGGTAGACAAGTTTTTAGTCAATCCAATTATGAAAACAATTGGCCACAATCCACTACTTCGTTTAATAAGTCTAATATGATTTTTTACTATAAAGTAACAAAAGAAGGACAAAGTCTAAAACAAGGAACTATAACTGTTATCAGATAAAAACAGAATGCACTCGAACAAACCCCAGCTATTACTAATCTTCATCCTAATGCTTGCTTTTTCTGGATTACGCGCCCAGGAAGACAACCCGTTTGTAGCATATGATGTTCCTTCTCAAAACTTATTGAAATTCAATAGGTTCTTAATAAACCCTACATTTTCAACGGTACGGGAAGATAAATCATATGTCAATTTATTTCACAGAAACCAATCGGTATCTTTTGATGATAACAATCAGGTTTACTTTTTAAGTTATAGCGGTAGAATAGGAGATCGCAGCGGGGTTGGGTTAAGTCTTTTTACGAACCGAGAAGGACTGTTCAACAATTTTGGAGTGCATGCAAACTATGCTTATGGAATTAAGTTAAGCCAAAAAAGTAATTTCACTTTTGGAGCCAACTTCTCATACTATCAAAGTGCCTTTAATCAAGATCGAGCCAATGCATTAGACAATGATCCTTTTTTAAACAGTCTGGAAAGTAGTTCGTTAATTACGTTTCAACCTGGTTTCAATATCTCCTATGGCAATTTTGACTTTGGTGGTTTTGCTGAAAACCTTTTCGATTACAACCTTAAAAGCAGCGAGTCCGTAACGGAGTTCAATGAAAAAACTTATTCTGGACACCTACAATATACCCATCAGTTTAAAAATGCTGCCGGTATTCTGGAACAGGGTAGGTTAATGCCTTTGGCACGTGTTCGCAAAACTGGTGACCAAAATCTTGTTTTAGGCGGAAATCTTATTATGGACCTCCCTAAATTAGGGTGGGTGCAAGCAGGATATGATGACTTTTATGGCGCCTCGGCCGGATTAGGTTTCAACCTAAATAAAAACCTGTCCATAGGGTATACCGTTGAAAAAGGGCTCTCCAATAATTTCGAAAATTTTGGGGTGAGCCATGAGATTTCCCTTGCTTATTCCATCACTCCAAATTTGACCGAAGACCGAGTAATGCTTGAGAAGGAAAATGAAGATTTGGTAGATGCCGAAACAGTTCCTGAAGAAGATTTAACGCTTTCCGAAAAAGACCTTAAGATTGCCGATTTAGAATCAAAATTGGCAGAAAACGATATCATCCTTGATGAACTATTGCTTCGTCAAGATTCTATCGAAACCGCAAGACAGAGCGATTTGGAACGCCGGTTTGAAACTGTTATGAAAATGGTGCGCCGAGAAACAAAAGGTCAAATGCCAGAACTGGAAGAAAGAGCCAAGGAGGTCTATTTTGCCAATATGGACAGTGTAGACATCCTATCAAAACATAAAACACGCCCTATAACAAACCAAGGACTATCCAATACCACTGCCGCTAAAAAAGTTATCAATCTTAAAGATTCCAAAAACTCAAGGATAGCAGAAAAAACATCGGTAAAAAGAGATAGAACAAATCGTTCTTCCAAAAAAACCATTGGACGTTTTAGAGCCTTCAACATTCCAAATGTAGAAAGCGGTCATTATTTAATTGCCAATGTTTTTAAGGATACAAGAAATGTAGATGCTTTCATTGAAAAACTTGAAGCACAAGGTATAGATGCCGGTTACTTTGAAAATCCAAAAAACGGACTCAACTACGTATACCTAAAGGGCTATAAAGATAAAAAAGAAGCTGTTGAGGCTTACCATAACCAATTTAATGGCGCATACCAAGGTGATGCTTGGGTAATGAATGTTGAGGGAGTTGGTTCTTACAACAATTTTGTGGCGGTTGAAAAAAACAACAAATCAAAATATGGGGATAATGCATTGCATAAAAACATTGCCAATTCCAAGAAAAAGGGCAATGCCTCCCAAGTCTCCTACAAAACTTATAAAATTAATGGCCTAGGTTCTGGCTTTTACATTATTGCAAATGTTTTTGAAAAACCTTCAAATGCAAATCGATTTGTAAAAGAACTGAATGCCAAAGGATTAAATGCGAGCTATTTTATAAATCCAGAAAATAATTTTAGGTACGTGTACCTTAAAAAACACGAGACCTGGAACAATGCTCTCACCTCATACTATTCCAAACTAAATGCTTCGTATGATGACAAAATGTGGATCATGCGAGTAAAACCAAACTCCAATAGTTAAAATGACCAATCACTTTCTTAAAACGGTTCTATGCCTCATCGGCATATGGTTTATAGGCTTTAAAGGTCAAGGTCAAGAAGTACCCTTTACTCCCAGACTTAATGATGGTGGAAACACCTATCTAAACATTAAGGGGGATTACACCTTCTTATCCAATAGTGTCATGAACCGTGTTCTAGCTGATGGAACAGGTGTTAACACCCCATACAACGGCAGTGGAAGTAATAACAGTCTACACATTGAATACGTGGATGTGGACTCTGACCCAACCACATATAGTTCTAGTAGTTCAACACTGTCTGTTCCAGATTGTTCGCAGATATATTGGGCAGGTTTATACTGGGCCGGTAATTATGATGAAGAACGGAAAAATCAAGCCGGAGATTTTAACAACAATTTTACTGTAGATAACAACCACTATGACGTTACTGCCGTAAAACTTATGGTCCCTGGCGGAAGCTATGTTGATCTCGTGGCAGACAACAATCCTGATCCCGTAGGGGAAGATGACGCCATTATTGTGGATGGATATAATACGCTGCCAAATGATCCATATGTATGCTACAAAAATGTAACCTCATTACTGCAAGCGCTTCCCGATCCAGATGGAGAATACACTGTTGCAAATGTTAGGGGTACAAGAGGGTCTACAAACCATGGTGCGGCCGGTTGGACTTTAGTTGTCATTTATGAAAATCCCACTTTAACAGGTAAATATATATCTGTTTTTGATGGATATGAGGGTATAACAACACAATCTGGAAATAGTACTGCAGATATAACCGTTTCAGGGTTTAATACCATTCCTGTTGGGCCAGTAAATGCTAGAGTTGGTGTAAGTACTCTTGAGGGTGAATCTTCTTTGGATGGAGATACATTTGGTATTGTTTCAAACAGCAGCTCCACTTTTACTGATATTACCAATGCCGCAAATCCCGACGATAATTTTTTCAATTCTACCATTACTGAAGATGGGGTTAATGTAGCCTCCAGAAACATTAATAGTACCAATGCCATCGGTTTTGACTCAGATGTTTTTGATTTGAACAATTTTGGCAATAGTATCATCGATAATGGAGACACTAGTGCAACCCTTAGGCTTGGTACAAGCAGGGATTGGTTCGCCTCTTTCTTGGTAACCTTTGGGGTAGAAATTATTGAGCCCGACATTGTTCTGGAAAAAAAGGTTCAAGACATTGGAGGTGTAGATATTACAGGTCAGGGTGTTAATCTGGGTCAAGTTTTGGATTATGTGCTTTCCTTTGTCAACACTGGTAATGATGATGGTACGGCATATACCATTAGGGATGTTCTTCCAGCAAACGTTACCTTGGATGAAACTACGATAACAGTACCTACTGGAGTCACGTATACATATGATTCGAGCTCAAGGGAGGTTATATTTACTATTCCTGATAACTTAATAGAGGAAGGAGATCCTATTTCCGAAATTCGAATGCGGGTCCAAGTGGCCCAAAACTGTTTCGACTTTGTTGATGCCTGTACGGATATCATTCAAAACTTAGCATATTCCACATATGAAGGAGTCATAAATCCTAACCAGATTAGTGATGATCCCAGTGTATCGGATTTTGATGATTGCGGGTTTACCACACCTGGGGCAACCAACTTTTTGTTGGACGATTTAAGCGCTTGTAGTTTTACTAGACCAGCAGAATTATGTGGGGATACTATTTTATTGGATGCAGGAGACAATTTTGATTCTTATACCTGGTATTTGGACGTGGACTCGTCTGGAACCATAAATGCAGGGGACACTATTGTAATAGACCTTGCGCCTGATGGAGACCCAAGCACCATTGTGGTAGATGAACCGGGAACATACATAGTTGATAAAGAGGTGGCCGACCCTTGTAAGGATTTTATAGAAATCATAGAGGTTTCGCGCTTTGCAGATGGGGCTGCGCTTACCAATCCAATCACCGACTTAATAAACGACACCACCAATACCGTTGAAGGAGAAATTTTAATCTGTCCAAACGATGGTAGTGAACTACCAGAAATATTTCTGTGCGGTTTAAACGATACTGAACTTGTTCAAATTAGTATTTTAAATTCGAGCAGTATTGTTTGGGAACAGTTGGATGAAGCGGCAAGTGCCGCCGCAGCGGTTGCCTGTAATGCACCAAATCCTGTGCCGGCTGCTCCACCATCAGGGTGTGCTAATACCGATCCATGTACTGTTTGGACCAACGTTGGCACTGGAAATGATTTTCTGGCATCCGATGCTGGTGAATATCGTGTAACCGTTAACTACCCAGATGGTTGTTTTAGACGATTCAATTTCAACGTTTTTAAAAATCCACTAGATCCCCAATACACTTCTAGTGATATTATCTGTGCTACAGATGGTAATATTACCATAACCAACATGCCTTTGGATTATGAGTATCGTCTTATAGACCAAGGAACAGGAAATGTTTTGGTGGGTTATAACCCAGACCCAAGCTTTACCATTACCAATAATGGTGCATACACTGTTGAAATGAGACAGCAAGGTGTAACAGATGGTTGTGTATTTATCTTAGATAATATTGGTATTCTTGATAGAGATTTTCAGGTTGATGTTGAAACAACTGATACCAATTGTAACGGTCTGGGAGAAATAGAAATTTCCATTCTAAATGTAGAGGCACAATATTATTATGAAATATCTCAAGGAGGAACAGTTGTAGATACATTTGGTCCATCCAACGATAACAACTATACGTTTGAAAATTTAAATGATGGCATTTATGACATAGCCATTTCTACAGATGATGGGTGTTCTTATACGGAACAAGTAACCATAAACGATCTAACTAATTTGGCGGCAACTGCTCTTACAACCAAAAATATAGACTGTACAGATGGTGTTATCACGGTTACGGGTGCGGGTGGTTTTCCAAACCCTGATTATGCCTACGCAATATGGAGTTACAACGGTGTTGATTTATATCCATCTGTTGGAGATATTCCAGGCGGCGCTTATCAGATTCTAAACAATTTTACCTTCACTAACGGTGAAGAGGGTGATTATGAATTCATAGTTGTTGATGGCAACAACTGTTCTTTTGTATCTAACAGTGTTTCCATTGCCGTTTCTGCTTCAGTGCAATACACCACAGCCACAACTGATGAAGTTTGTTTTGGTGCGGAAGATGGAACCATTTCAATAAACATTACCAACTCGAATGGATATGATGTCCGCTTTAGACTTTTAGACGATTTAGGAAATACCATTACCAATAACAACTCTGGAAATTTTACCGGGTTAGCTCAAGGTGATTATAGGGTCCGTATAAGACAACGTCCTTCCGGAACTACTGATAACTGTTTCTTTTTTGAAGATTTTACTATCGGTGGACAAGCCTCAGGGATTAGTGGAAACGCTACAATGATTCAAGATTACACTTGTTTGCAGGATGGTATTATTGAAGCTCAGAACGTAGCTGGTGGTACCGCTCCCTATGAATATAGCATTGACGGTGTAAATTTCTTCAAGGGAGTAGGTGCTGAGACTTTTTCCAACCTTACAAATGGAACGTTCAACATTACCATTAGAGATGCCAACAACTGTACTTTCGTAACCAACGGAATAACCTTTGACCCATTAAATCCACCTTCAGATTTAACCTTTACAGCTTCCACACCAAACTGTCCGGCGTTGACATCTGATGTTACGGCAACAGTAGTAGATGGAAATACTCCTTTCGTTTTTGAGATTGTTGCTCCGGCTCCAATAGCTGCAACTTCTACAACGGGAGGTTCTGCAGATTTTGATGGTCTTGCTCCAGGAACCTACACCTTTAGGGTGACAGATGACAAAGGATGTACTTATGATGAATCTTTTACAATAAATCCAGTTTCTCAAATCAATGTTTCTGGACAATTAATAAGCAATATTACATGTTTAGGGGACACCGATGGTGAAGTGACGTTCACCGTTGCCGACTTCAATACAGACTACGATTACACAGTAACAGGTCCTGCCAATTTCAACGGCAGCAGCCAGACAGCAGCCACAATTCCTTTGACAGGATTAGCGGATGGAACTTATACTATTGTGGTTACAGACAATTTAACCAACTGTACGGCTACAACCGACGTTACCGTTAACGCTCCAGCCGCAGCGCTAACTTTGAGTGCTGCAGAAACACAACCAACCTGTCCTACGGACGGGAGTGTGATTTTGACCTCAACAGGTGGTTGGGGAGGCAACACATTTGCCTTGACAAATCCAGATGCAACTCCTTTTGGCACAAATGCCACAGGAGCATTTAATGGGTTGACTCAAACAGGAACATATAGTGCATCGGTTACAGACGTTAATGGATGTGTGGTCACAACAACTTTTGATCTTGACCCCGCTATTGCTCCAGTGCTTGCAATAGTTCCAAATGACACTTGTTATGACGATGCCGTAGGCTTAACGCTTACAGCAAATGTGACTTCTGGTGGTGATGGAAGTTTTGAATACAGCCTTAATGGCGGTGCTTTTGGGACTGGTAATGTTTTTGCCGGATTAACACCAGGAACTTATTCTATTGATGTAAGGGATGGGAAAAATTGTACCGATAGCGCATCTATAACCATTGATCCAGAATTAAGTGTTATCGCGTCGGCGCCAAATATTACAGCCTGTGCCGCAAGCACCAATGTAAATATAACTGCAGCAGGTGGTGATAACAATTATGTCTATGCCATAGTAGCTGACGGAGTTTCTCCAACAGTGTTTTCCACAACCAATCCTGTAAGTATAACAGGGGCTGGCGATTATGATGTTTATGTAAGGGACAATGCAGGTAATCCAGGTTTTTGTGAAGTTTCATTTGACCTAAATATTGTCCAAGATGCTCCTTTGGCGCTTTCAATTGTAGATACTGGAATTCAATGTAGTGGAGAGGCACAAGCTACCATAACCATAACTGCTAGTGGAGGGGAAGCTCCATATCAATACAGTATTAACAACGGAACAACTTATCAGCCTTCCAACACTTTTGTAAATCAACCAGCAGGAAGTTTTAACATAAGGGTTAGAGATGCCAACAATTGTGATATTACGGAAATCTATAATATCACAGAGCCATTGACCCTTTCTGCATCTGCCGCGGTAACGCAATTGGCAGAATGTAACCCAGGTCTTGGTGCTGAAGTAAGAATTACAAATGCCATTGGGGGTACTGCACCTTATGAATATAGTTTTGATGGTGGAACCAATTACAATGCAAATCCTATTGGATTTCTTCTACCTGGAACTCATACGTTGTTTATCCAGGATGCTAATAACTGTACATTCCCAATGACGGTTACTATTGATCCAGAACCAACTCCTCCGGGTGTAACCGCTGCAATAGATTATGAATGTGATGGTGAGGGAATCATAACTATTACTCCAGATAACGCAGGATATAGTTATACCTATGAAATTGATGCAACGCCAAACACACCGAATACTTCCAATGTGTTCAATAACGTGTTGGTGGGCTCACATACTATTACGGTTAACTACACTAACAATACACCTCCATCTCCAAGTGTGCTTTTACTTGAAGATTTTGGTGCTGGTGTAAACACTCCTATCTCCGAAATCGACCCCGCCTATTGCTATGAGCCTCAGGATGGAAGCGCTAGCCTTTGCGGTTTTGGAACAGATACTCACATACAGGATGGGGAATACTCTGTTACTCAACTAATCGTTAACCCTTATGGATCATGGGTTAGTCCAAACGACCATACTGGAATTGCAAATGGTAGATTCTTGGCAATTAACGTTGGCGGTGTAGCTGGTGTTGGTGGTGTGGTATACCAAAAAACATCCGTTGAAGTAATACCCAATAGAGATATTACTGTTTCTCTATGGGCCTTTAACTTACAAAGAAGTGGAACTGGTGGGGGAGATCCTTCCATTGAAATTCAACTAGTAGATGGTGGTGGTGGAATAATAGCCAGCACAACTACTGGTAATGTTCCAAAAAATAACAATGCCAACGATTGGCAGAACTATTCTGTAAGCTTAAATCCTGGCGCAAACACCAATCTAGATATTGTAATTAGAACTAATTCAGCTGTAGTCAGTGGAAATGACATCGCCATAGATGATATTCAGGCCATACAAATACCTGAGATTTGTGCTGGAACCCTAACCGTAGATGTAGAGGTTGAAGCTGGAAATGCTTTTGGAGCTTCAATAACTGGTTTTTCAGATATCACCTGTAATGCTGCCAGTGATGGTACCATTACTTTTGAAGTAGAAAATTTTGATGCCGTAAATGGTTTTGAATATAGATTGGGCGGTGTTGGACCATATACAACAGCTTTTGCTAGCCCAGTTATAATTTCTGGACTCGGGCCAGCAACCCCTCATAACATTGAGGTTAGAGATGTATTGGACAATACCTGTTCAATTCCTTTGTCACAAGCATTGTCAGAACCCGTAGTTCTTGCAACAACGGCATCAATTACGGATGGAATAAGCTGTATAAATGGTGGTGCTACCATTACTGCCTCTGTTTCTGGAGGAACACCAGCATATGAGTACCAATTAGAAGATGGCGTTGGTGGCGTTATAACTGCCTACCAAAATTCAACTGTTTTCTCAGGACTTGCTGCAGGAGATTACATCGTACGCGCTAGAGACGCAAATGGTTGTGAAGACCCAATAGATACCGCATTAACAGTGGCTCCATTTATTCCAATTACCTACACCTTTACAGCTTGTTATGGTGGAAATAATGATGGTACCATTCAAATAGATGTTACTGCAGGTAATAATGACTATGAATTCAGCTTAGATGGAGGGCCTTGGGTAACACCAACTCCAGCTACCGCAACAACACATACGTTTACAAACCTTGCATCTGGAAATTATACCATTAATGTAAGAGATGGTTTTGGATGTACAGGAACATTGGAAAATGTAACTATCCATTCAGCTCCAACTATTGATGTAGTGGATATCAGCACCTGTGCAGACGGAAGTATAACCGTAACTGCTCCAGCTGCGTTAACAAACTTGGAATATGCTTTTGTGCCAACGACTACAAGTCCTACAGGCTTATTCTCTGCGACAAACACATTTGCTGTAACAACAGGAAATGATGGGGATTATGATGTTTATGTTAGAGATACTTCAGCTGCAAATGCATATTGCGATTTTATCGAAACAGTAACTGTTAATCCAGCTACTCCGCTAACCGTAACCAACACGCCAACAGATCCGTTATGTCATGATGGTACAGGTTCCATTTTTGTGGATATTACCTCGGGAATAGGTCCATATACCATTCAAATTATTGATTTGGACAATGCTGGAGCTTCAGACCAAACAGATACAAATGTATTACCTAGCAGCAGAACATACTTCAACTTAATGCCTGGGGATTATACCATAAATGTAACCGATGCAACAGGTTGTACTGCTTCTGAAACACCGGTAACTGTTGCGAATCCTGATGAGTTAACTGCCACAATTGTAGGCGCTACACCAATGAATTGCACCGGTTTACCTAGTGACTTTGGGTTTGATTTTACAGCTTACCCAACCACTTTGGGCACTATTCAATTTAGTGCGGATGGCGGAACAACATGGGTTGTTAATACAACTCCTGGAACAACAGATGAATTTAGAGGATACAATTCAGGCGATATTGTAAATCCTTCTATGAGAATTGTAGATGGATCGAATAATACGGTATGCCAAACAGATTTCCCTCCGTTTATCATTCCATATCCATTGGATGATTTGGACATTACTATTTTACCAATTGTAGTAAACTGTAACGAATTACAGGTAACTGTAAGAGGGCAAAACGGAACAGGTCCTTACGAGTATGCTTTTTCTGATGACCCAGCCAACTTTAACCCAGCGACGGCGACATGGACGGCCCCATTAGCTCTGGGCGTAACCCATACATTTTTAGGGTTGGTGCCTGGTAGATCATATACATTCTATGTTAGAGATTTTATAGGGTGTGTTAGGGGTAGTAGTGTTAACGTCAATGATATAATTACCGTTCCTTTGGATATTACTTCAGCTATTACACCTTCTTGTGACGGTGCCAGTAATGGAAGTATCACCTACACCGTAACGGATACTCAAGCGCCATTTGGACCACAGTTTAGATGGGAAGTTTTTGATATGACCACAGGAGTTCCTGTTTCTGTGGCAAACAGTGGAGGAAATGTCGCATTTTCTTCGCCTCAAAATATTCCTGTACCTGGTTTAGACGCTGGAAACTACTTTATAGAAGTGGTTGAAGTTGATGGTGGTGGCGTTGACAGTTGTATTGGAGCCACTGAAAACGAATTGTTGGAAGAACTAGATCCATTAACAGGAACACCTGCAGTATTGCAAGACATAAGTTGTGACACTCCGGGGTTGATTCAAGTTCAAAGCCCATTTGGTGGTGGCGGAACCTATACGTATACCGTAACTGGTCCGGCTCCATTTGTGACAATTGTGTCTACATCTGACAATCCAATAGAGATTCCCGCTAATTCTCCTGCTGGAAACTATCATGTAACCATTGAAGATCAGTATGGTTGCTCTACACCCTTGGGTAATGTTCCTTTAACACTTACGCCAAATCCAACTATTGATGCCATAGCAGTTGATAATTGTACAAACCCGTCAACAGTAACCATAACGGCAACAAGTGGTGCGGCTCAAGTATTGTATTCCTTGGATAATGGTACAACATATGCCGATAATGGAGGAATATTTAACAATGTAACCGCAGGAACATATAATGTTGCTATTTTGGACAGCAATGGTTGTTCTGCAACAAGCACAGTAACTGTTCACCCTGTTCTAGAGGTAGACATTGCCCTTACAAAACTGTTGGATTGTTCTGGAGCTCCAGATGATGCGCAAATTACTATAGAAGTCCTTGCTGGTTCTGGTGATAATCTAGGATTTGCTGGGAGCTACGACTATGAAATTACAGATGGTACGGGAACTGTGGTAGCCAAAACAGCATTGCTAAGCAACCCATTTGTTTTCAACACTACTACTCCAGAAAATTATACGATAACAGTTTATGACAACAACACTTCAACACCTTGTACAAGAGTCGCTAATATTGTTGTTGATCCGGCAATAACACCTTCATTCAATATCACTTCAAACACAAATATTACTTGTAATGGTGATGATGATGGAACTATTAATGTAAGTGCCATAGACAATGGCATTGGTGCATATGCCTTTGAAATCATTTCTGGTCCGGGAAGTTCTGCCGCATTCCCTATTTTACCAACCACCAATAGTGATGCTACAGCCAGCTTTACTGGATTGGAAGGAACCGCAGCTGGAATAACATATACTATAGAAGTTACTGCCGCGAATGGTTGTACTACAACACTTACGCAAGTAATCACTCAACCAGATCCAATCACCAATGTAGTTACAGAGGTTGTTGAGTTTGGATGTGCAACAGGAAACAATAGGGACAATGCGACTATTACTGTGAATACCGGTACTACACCGCTACCTACAGGGCCAATAGTAGGAGGTAGTGGAACTTATGTTATCTATGAATTCATTGAAGAAGATGATCCAAATACTGTTCCAATTGAAGCTCCTGTAGTTGTTCAGTCTGGAGCAAGTAATATATTCACTGAAACAGATCCAGCCGGAGGTGTATATACCATTAATGTTTATGATAGTAATGGTTGTTTTGCAACTGTAAATGAGACCATCAATCCATTTGATGAATTGTTAAGCGCAAGCGCAGCAATTGATGCTGTCGCCACTTGTGTGTCCGGAGAAAATATTACAATAACGGCTACTGGATCCATTACAAATTCAACTACTACACCCGCCAATTATGAGTTTAGGCATTTACCTGCAGGTGCTTTTCAGCCTTCAGGAAGTTTCACTGGCTTGGCAATCGGGATGCACAACTTTGAGGTTAGAAATACGGTAACTGGATGTATTATTACCACATCACATGAAGTTGTTGATCCACAAGTGCTTGACTTAATTGTGGTCAATACAACTAACATTACTTGTTTTGGTGATACCAACGGTACAGTAGAATTGAATCTCCAAGATGCTGGCGCAATAACGTATCCAAGTGCAACAAATTATACACTATACTATGATGTAAACAACACACCGACCAACTTACTAGATGATGTTACTTCAATTGGTTCAGATGCAGATGGTAATTTCACTATCAGCGCGCTAGCGGCAGGAACTTATTATATTGAAGTAGAGGATACAAACCCTCCTGGTTCTGCATGTACATATACACAATCATTCAACATTGCTGGTCCTAGTGTCGGTATTTCAGCCAACACTCAAGTTACTGATGTTACTTGTGCGCTTAATGATGGAATAATAGAAGTTATTAATGCCGCTGGTGGTTGGAGTGGATATACCTACTTTGTAGATTTAGCCTCAAACCCTGCACCAACATTCCCAGGAAGTTATCAAGCTTCTCCTCTGTTCTCTGGTTTAGCCGGTGGTGCTGGTCCAGGAACCGATTATCAGGTTTGGGTGGCAGATCAAAACGGATGTGAATTCCAGTTGCCCAACGAGAATTTGGTAGATCCAATCGCCATTACCGCAACACTTCAAATAAATCAAGATAATTGTACCGCACTTCAAGGAGAAATTGAAGTGACTGGAACAGCAGGAGGTCAAGGTTCAAACTACACCTATCAACTTGTCAGAAACGGAAGTAATGTGGGGTCCCCACAAACAAATACTGTATTCTCTGGGCTGGGCGCTGGTTCTTATGAGGTTTTGATTGCTGACCAGTGGTCTTGTTCCTCGACTATTGGACCTGTTATTTTATTGGATGAAATGATCGCTACTCCATCAGTTGTAAAACCAATTGATTGTACCGTAGATCCAGGTGGCCATATTACAATAACAATAACCGGAGGTTCTTCCAATTTGACCTACGATGTTGTTTTCCCAGATGCAGTTACAGCGCAATCGAATGCAACAGGAATATTCACTGGTTTGACACAACCTGGAACTTATTCTTTTACAGTAACTGATAATGATACAGGCGCTCCGTGTACCGTAATGGTTACCCAAGATCTTGACGACAAAGTTGATCCTGTAATCAGCAACGTTGTAGTAACGCCTGTGAGTTGTAATGGTGGCTCCGATGGCGCCCTTACTGTAGAACTGGACCCAGCAACTGTGGTTGACCCAGTATATACCTATGAACTCTACGAAATTTCAAATTTGGGCACTCCCTACAGGTTTGCACAAACTAGTGCAACATTTGACAACCTTCCGCAAGGAGATTATCGTGTTCGCGTAATTTCAGCAAGGGCTTGTGATGATTTCTATGATGAAACGGTTACCGAACCAAGTGCGTTGATTGTTTCTGCTACTGCCACACCATTTGCGTGTAACGCAAGCAACACGGTTAATACATCTACCATAACTGCAAGCGCTGCAGGAGGAATTGGGCCTTATTTGTATAGTATTGATAATACAAATTTCCAAACCTCTAATACTTTTGATATAATTGATAATGGTGCGGTTCAGAACATAACCGTTTATATCACTGATGCCAATTCCTGTTCAGAAACAGCTGTGGTTGCACCTATTGAACCTATCAATGTGTTTACTGCAAACATAACACTGAACAACGGCGGAATAAGCTGTGCGGGCCCAGAAGAAGTGTTGATTACCGTTACTGATAATGGAAACCCAGCAAACACCTATTCCTACGAGTTGTTGCCTGTTGGAAATCCATTGGGAAGCTTAACAGCAACACCCACAAATGTTACGTCAATATTTGATTTGACTGAACCTGGAAGTTATACCTTCAGAATCACAGATAATACTACAGGTTGTTATGTGGATACGGCCCCATATGAGATTTTACCTTATGATCTTATTGAAGTCGTTGCAACACCAACAGCTCCTGCTATCTGTTTTGGTGATACCAACGGCGCGCTGGAAATTAATGTGACTGGATATAGCGGAACATATGATTATGAAGTGTTCAATGCTGATGGAACTACCGCTGGATTAACTGGAAGTGGAAACACTAGCGCTAATCCGTTGACAATCTCTGGACTTGGTGGAGGAAATTATTTTGTAAGAGTAACCGAAACTTCAAATCCACTGTGTATTGAAGATTCGAATACCATAACCATTGTATCACCTGACATGGCATTGACAGCAACCCCTGTTGAAGTTGCCAATGTTACTTGTACCAATGATTTAGGGGAAATTGAAGTGTCACCAACTGGTGGATTTGCTCCATACGATATACAATTGACCAACACTACAACTACCCAAGTATACAATGTAACTGATGTGGTGAGTTTTGTATTCCCCGATCTTTCTGCAGGACTTTTTGATGTCCAGATTACAGATGACAATGGATGTATTATAAATGAACCTATTACCTTGGTTGAGCCTACTCCAATTACTGCGGATATTGATGCTACGCTAACAAATCTTGTTTGTTATGGAGATACCAATGCCACGGTAACTGCAATAAACGTGTTGAACGGAGAAGGGGTTTATCAATATGTATTGAATGTATACGACCCAACTGGTATCACAATTACATTTAGTTCTGGTGCACAATCAAGTCCTGATTTCAATAATCTTGGCGCAGGAATCTACAGTATTACTGTTTCCGATGGATGGAGCTGTGGTATAGAAACCGTTCAGGTTACCATTTCCGAACCTGTTGAGGTTATGGCCAATCTAATTCAATTAACTCAACTTACCTGTACTGCTCAGGCTCAAATAGAGCTTTCGGCCACAGGAGGAACTGGTCCTTATGAATTTAGTGTTGATGGAAGTCCTGGCTCATATACCACAATGGCTGGGGGAACAACTCATACATTCTCAGTGCCAGCAGGCCCTTATCAATATTATGTGCGCGATGCTTTCGGGTGTGATGCTATGATATCCAACCAGGTTACAGTTGACCCTGTTGTTCCTTTAGATTTAATCATAGATGACAACGCTGCCTTTGTTAATTGTACCGGTGAAGCTTCTGCAACCATTATTGCAACCGCTATAGGAGGATTAGGAAATTATTCTTACGAGCTCTTTACTGATGCTGGTTTGACCACTTCTGTGGCAGGGCCACAAAACACAGGTCAATTTAACACGCTTATGGCAGGAACATATTATGTAAATGTTACCAGCTTGGATTGTGATTTTACCAGTGGCGTGATTAATATCATCGACCCTGCTCCATTGCAGGTTGATACACTGGATTCTACAGATGTTACTTGTGCTGGACTAGAAGACGGTACCATAACTGTTGAGGTTTCTGGTGGAACTGGAGATATATTCTATGCCATAACACCAAACTTGAATCAATTTGATACTGAAAATACATTTACAGATTTAGCACCTGGCATTTATGATGTAATTGCCCAGGATAGTAATGGTTGTTTTGAAACTTTCCAGTTTGAAATCTTACAACCAGAGCCTGTTCAGGTACAAGCTATAAATGTTATGCACGAAGTCTGTTTTAATAGTGAAGATGGCTCGTTTGAATTAGATATTACAGGTGGTACAGCGCCTTATGAATCAAGTCTTAACTCCAATGCAGATGCAGATTATGTGCTGGACCAAGTCTTGTTCCAAAATCTTCCTGCAGGAACACATGTGGTTTTTGTAAGAGATGCCCAAGGTTGCGAATCCAATGTTTTTGTAGAAATCAATCCGGGAGTTAATTTGACGGCTACCGTTACACCAATTTATGAGTGTTCTGGTAACCTTCCAACAAACCGTTTGGAAATCGTATTTGAAGATCCAACTGTTTCAGGAGATGTCCTTTATGGTTTGGACACTTCAGATCCTGCGATGATGCAGCTGACGCCTGACTTTACCAATATCTTGGCAGGTGATCATACGCTAACCATTTTACACTCCAATGGTTGTCCTAATACTATTGATTTCAGTATAACCGGTTTTGAACCATTGACCTTGCTTTTAGAAAACAGCAACATCAATGAAATTACAGCTATTGCGGCTGGAGGTTTAGAAGATTATACTTTCTTCTTTGGTGATATTGATAATGGAACCGATAATACATTTATAATAAATAGAACCGACACTTATCCAGTGACCGTAATTGATCAAAACGGTTGTGAGGTTGTTATGGAGATTTTTATGGAATTCATAGATATAGAAACTCCTAATTTCTTTACCCCGGATGGAGATGGTTTAAACGATCGTTGGTTACCTGACAATTTAGAAGCATTTCCTAACGTACTAATGATCATTTTTGATCGTTATGGTAGAGAGCTCTATCGTATGGGCTATGGTGATAGCGGTTGGGATGGAATCTATAACAATACAGACCTTCCAACTGGTGACTACTGGTACATCATTAAGCTTCAGGGCGAGACGGATGACCGTGAATTTATTGGACATTTTACCCTTTATCGACAATGATAGCTTAACCTACAACATCATGTTAAAAAAACTTTATACCTCAATCTTTATACTCTCGCTAACCATTAGCGTTACAGCCCAGGAGTTGACCATTCCGCAGCTTTCTCAATACATTGCGGACAATCCTTTTTTAATGTCTCCAACCTATGCGGGTATTGGAGATCATATTAAGGTTCGTTTAAATGGGTTGACCCAGTGGGTAGGTATTGAGGATGCCCCAGACACACAAACATTGGCGGCAGATGCCCGAATAGGAAATAGGTCTGGGATTGGCATGCTTATGTATAATGATAGTAATGGGGAAACCAAGCAGAGAGGGGCAAGGGTTTCTTTTGCCCATCATCTAATTTTGAACAGATATGATGATATTTTTCTTTCTTTTGGCATCTCTTACAATTTCAATCAATTCAGAATTGATGTAGAAAACTTTAGGGATAACAACGGTCAACTTCCCACAGATGATAAATCCACGACCAATCACAATTTCGACCTAGGTTTTTTATATCGTTTGAACAAGTTCTATATCACTCTAAACGCATCCAACATTCTAAATAAGGATTTAGAACAATTTAATCCTGTTTTTGAGCCAAATACGTTACGTAACTATTATGCATATGCGGGTTATAGTATTTCTAAAAACAAAAACAGCAAACTAGAAATAGAGCCTTCTGTCTTTTTTCAATGGTTTGAAAGTGATGGCCGTTCCGTAACTGACCTGAACGCAAAGTTTCGATTCCATGATTTTGAGGACTACTACTATGTTGGTCTTACCTATCGTTTCCTAAATGATCAAGTTGGAAAGCCATTATATATTGCTCCAATAGCAGGTCTAAAAAAGAGCGATTTTTACTTTGGTTATTCTTACCAAGTAATTACAAATGAGATTTTAGGCTACAGTTCTGGTACTCACGTTCTAACTGTGGGTCTGGACCTTTTTCAAGGTATAAGTAATTGTAGGTGTATGTACTAATTATTTTGTTTAAGCTATTTTTGTCCCGCTTAACAAATTAGTTGTGGGGAAAATTAGAGTAAACAATATTAGGGTACACTCCAACCATGGGTGTCTTAAAGAAGAGATGTTGATTGGCAGTGATTATCGTGTAGATTTGGAAATCCATGCCAACCTATCCAAACCTTCCCAATCTGACAAGCTTTCCGAGACGGTAGATTATGTTCATTTAAACAACATTGTTAAAGAAGAAATGGCAATCCGTTCTAACCTTTTAGAGCATGTTGCCAAAAGAATTGTTGATAGGATTTTTTTAGAACTCACAATGGTCGATAAAGCCGAGGTGGAAGTATCAAAAATTAACCCACCGATGGGTGGTGATGTAGAAAGTGTTTCGGTGAAAGTAGAATATTCTCGATAAAAGCCTGTTTATTAATTCGCTATAACCCTAGGCTTTCATTAATTTTGTTTAATCAAATGGCATTGTGGTCGAATTGAATAGGCAAAATCTCGCAAAGGTTTTTATGGTGGTTCGAGTCCACCCGATGCCTCTAAAGTCGTTTCTATTTACAGAAACTTACATTTAGACTTGTTCCCCATTAAACATTCATAAAATATTTATAGATTTGCACCACTAAAACGGCATCGTGGCCGAGTGGCTAGGCACAGCTCTGCAAAAGCTTGTACAGCGGTTCGAATCCGCTCGATGCCTCTTCAAAAACCCAGCAATATTGCTGGGTTTTTTTATTCGCTTATTCTTTCAATACCATCTTTGATATTGAATTTTTCCTTGGGTAGAAAACCTTTTGTTATCAACACTATTCCACATACGATCAATACTACTCCCAGTCCCTTCTTAATTAGTACAATCCTTTCTTGTGTCAAATATCTTTTAAGCTGTTTGGCCAGCAGTATTTTGAACAGGTCTGTTATAAAATAAACAATTATAACCGTTCCAAAGAAAATGACTATTCTATTGGGATTATTATCTAAACTGGGACCTACAATTACAATCAGTCCCAACCAAAAAACAAGCACCCCAATATTGATGAAATTTAATAGGAATCCCTTCACAATAAGGCTTAAATAGGTTCCTGTTGAAACTTTTACATTGTCTTTCTTTGATGCTTTTTTAATGAATATAACGATACCATATATCAACAAAATCATTCCACCAAAAACGAATAGGCCCGGTTGATTGCTTAAGTTTTCCAATAATTGAAAACTACTGAAATACGCTATCAGTAAAAAAACTACATCAGCGATAATAACTCCTATATTAAAACTTACTCCCGCTCTAAAGCCTTTTATGGCGCTGGTTTCCAACAAGACAAAGAAAACAGGCCCTATCATAAAACTTAATAGAAATCCTAATGGAATAGCCGTTTGAATGTCTTCAATCATTTCTTCAGTTCACTCTTTTTATTTTTCCGCCAAATACGGTTTTTTCATCCATTTTCAATGGATTTCCATATACCAATACCTCTCCTCCTGCCTTAACGTTGGCTTTCACATATTCAGTTGCATAAATTTCTGCGTTTCCGCCAGCATTTACTGTTATAGTGGTGTATTTTGTTTTAAAGGCTTTTCCGTTATAAATTCCTCCTGTGTTGATAATAACATCTTGGTTATTGGAGAAGCCAGTAACAGCAATCTCTCCACCAGTAATGGCTTTTATTAACAGCTGTTCTGTTTGACAATTCACCACCAATTCACCACCTTCTTGAGCCTTCAGTTCTAAAACACCTTGAATAAATGGTTCTTCACATGATATTCTTGCATCCTCGTTTACATCTATTATTTTAAGTTCTTCAGTATGGTATAAATCTATAAATGTTCTATAGCCACTGAAAATTTTATCTATTTCCATCCGTAGTTTTAAAACCCCTGTATTGTTAACAATGGCCACTTTTTTGGTGTTGGCTCCCGTTATAACGGCCTTGTTTACATCAGATTTAATAAGGTTAATGGAAAGACCATCAAAACCCTTTACCGCTGTAAACTTTTCAAGTTCTTGTGTAATCTTTTCTTCTTGTGCGCATAGCGCATGAAAAGAGAACAACAACAATAAAACCTTTACTATTTTCATGAGTTACAAATTGATTCTCAATGCATAACAAAATTTATTCCAAAAAAGTATCACTGTTTTTTACCAATCAACGAAAAATCCAAATGTCGTTTGATTAAATCCGTGTTTTTTACCATGACCATTACTTCATCTCCCAACTGGTACATTCGTTTAGAGCGCTCCCCAATAATTGCAAATTGTCTATCATCAAAAGTGTAATAATCATCTTTTATATCACGTATGCGCACCATTCCCTCGCATTTATTTTCTACAATCTCAACATAAATCCCCCATTCCGTTACACCTGATATTACTCCCAAAAACTCACTGTCCTTATGGTCTTCCATGAATTTTATCTGCATATATTTAATGGAATCCCGCTCTGCACTGGAGGCCAATAACTCCATACTTGATGAGTGCTTGCATTTTTCTTCATACAAAGCTTGCTGGGGTGGTTTTCCACCATCTAGATAATGTTGCAATAATCTATGTACCATTACATCTGGATATCTTCTTATTGGTGATGTAAAGTGACTATAATATTCAAAACCCAATCCATAGTGACCAATATTCTCAGTAGTGTAAATAGCCTTGCTCATACTACGGATAGTCAATGTATCTACCAAATTCTGTTCTTTCTTTCCTTTTACATCTTGCAGTAACTGATTTAAAGAACTATTGATACTCTTTTTATCCTTTAGGTTAATACTATGACCAAATTTTGAAATGACTCCATTTAAAGCTATTAATTTATCTTCATCTGGCCGGTCATGAATACGATAAACAAAAGTCTTTTTTTGTTTGCCAATAAATTCCGCTACTTTCTTGTTTGCCAAGAGCATAAATTCTTCAATAAGTTTATTGGCATCCTTTGCTTCTTTAAAGTACACACCTTCTGGTTCGTTATTTTCAGAAAGGTTAAATCTAACTTCTATTTTATCAAAAGAAATAGCGCCATCATCCATGCGTTTTTTTCGCATGATTTTCGCAAGCTTGTTAAAAGTCAGCGTTGCTTCCACCACATCCCTAGAAACTTCATAACTACCTTCTCTAATTGAAATATCCTCTGGAATGGTCGCCTGTTCTGTTTCTATAATATGTTGTGCTTCCTCATACGCAAAGCGCTCATTTGAATTAATCACAGTTCTTCCAAACCATTGGTTGATTAAATTGGACTTTTCATCCATTTCAAAAATTGCGGAAAACGTATATTTTTCCTCATTCGGTCTCAAGGAACACGCGTTGTTCGATAAAACTTCTGGAAGCATGGGAACAACCCTGTCCACTAAATAGACCGATGTTGCCCTTTCGTAAGCTTCATCTTCCAAAATGGTATTGGGTTGTAAATAATGAGATACATCTGCAATGTGAATTCCTATTTCAAAATTCCCATTTTCCAACTTTTGAAAAGAAAGGGCATCATCAAAATCCTTGGCATCCTTTGGATCAATCGTAAAAGTGAGTACATTTCTCATGTCTCTCCTTTTAGAAATTTCCGATTCTTTTATTGACGTATCCAAAGTCTGGGCAAATTGCTCTACCTCATAAGGAAATTCATAAGGTAATCCGTACTCCGCCAGAATTGAATGAATCTCTGTATTATGTTCTCCCGGTTTTCCCAGTATTTGAGTAACTTCTCCATAAGGCGAATCAGCATCTTTTGGCCAATCACCCAAATCAACTAAAACTTTATCTCCATCTTCCGCTTTGTTAAGCTTCTCCATGGGAATAAATATATCCTTGTACATTCTCGAGTCAGATGGTCTTACAAAAGCAAAGGTCTTTTGTTTATCAACAATACCAACATATGAGGTTTTCTTACGTTCTAGAATCTTTGCTATTTCTCCTTCTGGCTTCTTACCATTACGTCTAGGTTTAAGAAAAACTTCTACACTGTCACCATGTAAAGCTCTGTTTAAGCGATTATACGGAACAAATATATCATCATCCAGTTCATCAACAACGATATAAGCATTTCCGCTAGAGGTCAAATCAACCTTTCCAGTAAAATATGTATGGAGTGAAGGTTTCTTTTTAAACTTTCCGCGTTCTTCTTCTATAATTCTGTCCGTTGATTTAAGTTGCCCTAATCGTTTTATTAATTCATTTCTGTCCTGAGTATCTGTAATACCAAGTTTAGCAGCTATTTGTTTATAATTAAAGCTTTTGGAGGGTTCTTTTTCTAATACTGTAAAAATGCCTTTTGTTATCTCGTTCTTTCTTTGACTTCTTGTCCTCTTCTTTTTCTTTGACATTTATATTTTTAATTTTTGGAAAATTACAAATTATAATCCTTGACAACAGAGGTAACATAAAACTAATCCAAAACAAGAAGTAGTTTTATTAACATTATTAAATAATATTCTTTTTGCTTTTTTAAATTAATATAAAAATGGTGATGATGATTGTTTGTTGAAATGTGGAATAAATTATTTAAGAAAAAGTTGCTTTGAACACATAAAAGTTTTTGTTCACAATCTTTAATTATAAAATTGAATTAGAAATCAAAGGATTAGATTTTTTATAAACGATATTTAATAAGTGTTTTCAACATCAAATTATTGAAAATTAAATATTGATTTAATGTTAACTAATACAATTTAATGTTTCTTACGTGTTGATTAATTTTTAATTGAATATAGGTTGATGATTGAATAATAATAACTAATGGAATTATTTTACTGAACAACAAAACTTATTTTTAGTAAAAGAATAAACAAAACAAGCGCTTTTACAAATAGCTGATATATAGTAAGATGGAAAGATTCAGTAATTTTTATCAACACACCTCCATTAAAAGAATTGTACCTTTGTAAAGCATCATATTAAAACAATAACGATGAAAATAGCAATAGGGAATGACCACGCGGGCACGGATTACAAATTAGCCATTATTGGTCTATTAAAATCTAAAGGTATTGAAGTTATTAATTATGGTACCGATGGCACTGACAGCGTAGATTATCCAGATTTTGCACATCCCGTTGCAACGGATGTTGAAGAAGGTAAGGTTGACCTTGGTATTGTAATATGCGGTAGTGGAAACGGTGCAAGTATGACGATAAATAAACACCAAAAAGTTAGAGGAGCGCTTTGTTGGACAAAGGAGATAACAGCACTGGCAAGAGAACATAATGATGCGAATGTTTTAAGTCTTCCTGCACGTTTTATTGCCTTACAACAAGCTTTGGAAATGGTTGAAACTTTTTTGAGTACGGAATTTGAAGGGGGACGACACGAAAGAAGAGTCGAAAAAATAGCCTGTAGATAGAACAAATAAAAACTCATGGGGCACCATCACCACCATGGTCACTCACATTCTCACGATAGTCTTAAAGGAAGAAACTTATTAATTTCCATTCTTCTCAACATAGCCATAACCGTTTCTCAGGTAATTGGCGGTATTATTTCTGGCAGTCTTGCCTTGTTATCAGATGCACTTCATAATTTTAGTGATGTTCTTTCCTTAATAATAAGTTATGTGGCTACCCTGTTGGGACGTAAAAAGGCTTCTAAGAACAAAACATTTGGTTACAAACGAGCTGAAATTTTAGCAGCCTTTATTAATGCGGCAACATTGATGGTCGTTGCAGTCATTTTGATGATTGAGGCGGTAGAACGGTTTTTTGAACCTCAGGAAATTGAATCGAGTCTTGTTATTTGGTTGTCTTTGATTGCTATTTTAGGAAATGGGTTCAGTGTGCTTTTGTTAAAGAAGAATGCTGATGAAAATATGAATATGAAATCAGCCTATCTTCATTTGTTAACGGATATGATGGCTTCTGTTGCTGTACTTGTAGGCGGATTATTGATGAAATTTTTCCAAATATATTGGGTTGACGCTGCCTTGACCATGGCCATTGGCATATACCTGATTTATATGGGGTATGATTTATTAAAAGAATCTACAAAAGTGTTGATGTTGTTCACTCCAAAAAGCATTGTTGTTAAAGAAATTGTTGAATCTATTTGTACCATAGACCCAGTTAAAAACGTGCATCATGTTCATATTTGGCAGCTTAATGAAGAAGAAATACATTTAGAGGCTCATATCGATTTTAAGGAAGATATTAAGCTTTCTGAGTTTGATGAAATATTGGAAAAAATAGAGGAACATGTATACCATAAACACGGAATCAACCATGTTAACATTCAGCCAGAGTTTGATAAATGTGATTCTAAAAGCGTAATCGTACAAGATTGATGGAGCTAGTAACAAAAACTTTTGAAGAATTGTCCACAAAAGAACTGTACCAAATCTTGCAGTTGCGAAGCGAAGTTTTTGTAGTGGAGCAGGATTGTGTGTACCAAGATGTGGATGGCAAGGACGAAAAAGCACTACATGTTTTAGGTATTAAAAACAAAAAGATAGTGGCCTACACCCGCATTTTTAAACCTGGTGATTATTTTAAAAATCCGAGCATTGGAAGAGTGGTGGTGAGCAAAGAAGAACGTAAATACGGCTATGGCAAAGTAATTATGGAAGCCTCTGTTAATCAAATGAACAAAAGATTCCCAAATAATTCTATAGAACTTTCAGCACAAACATATCTTATAAAGTTTTATACTGATTTAGGTTTTAAAACTCTTGGCGAAGAATATTTGGAAGATGGCATTCCACACATAAGAATGATTAGAAAGTAAGGTCAAACGAACTTTTTAGCTACTCCTGTTCGTATCATAAAATCTAGTTTTAAAATGAGGTTTACCGGGCTTTCAGCCTTGTTTTTTCGAGAAAAGAACAAATAGCCTTCGGTTTTTGGATTAAGGTTTTCTAAAACCAGTTTTCCGTGAAAATCTTTTTTACAGGAGATAATTTCTTTTAAAAATACTTGTGTCAAACCCCTTTCAGCAAGAAACAAAATCAATTTTCGCCGATTTACAAAAGTGATATTACAAGAGGTATAAACGCCATCCTCATCTGAAAAAATGCTTGTGATCAGCGCATAAAAATGGGTTTGTTTGGTATCATCAAAAAGCCACCCAGGTTTTTCAACACTGTTTTTTAGGTAACAAAGCTCAAAAGCAAAGGTTGGGAGAGATTCGTTCACATAATCCAATTGTGCTTTTTCATCCACAAAGAAAGGTTTTAGGCTTGTTTTGTTCTTAAGAACAAGGTCTATGCCCTTCAATTGTTGTTTTAGGCTTTGGATACGTTCAAAATCGTAAAACCGCAAACGTTTTTGGTAATAGTAATCTAATAATGTTGCTAATCTTTTTTCTTTGGCCAGGTCAGCTTTGAAATTGCTTTTCAAGGTTTTTTATTTTCTGGAACAAGGCATTGCCCATTTGTTCCACGACACCCACCACTAGCGCATTGCCCATAAAAAAAGCTCTTTTGGTATCGGATATGCCATCCAATTTGGTGTGATTGTCAGGAAACATGTTCAACCGTTCCAATTCAACAGGAGAAAGTCTTCGGAGCCCTGCAGAGGTTTGGACTACGTGCTTAAACCGGGACGGGGATTTACCGCCCTCACCGGTTATTATTGTTCTGGAAGGTTGATCAAGGGCATCAGGAAACACCATACTGCCCTCACTGTAATTATATTCAAAACCAGCTTTGGTTTTACGAATTTCTTTCTTTCCCCCTTTTAGATATTGCCATTTAGGCAAGTCGCCTTCAGGAATAAATAAGTTTTCACTTGCGGAACCATTTTCCAAAACATCAGAAAGAACCGTCCGATTCTCACCATAAGAGGGACTTGATTTTAAAGTAGAGACTTTACCATCAATGCAAACACCTGAATTTAAGAAAGGAGAAAGACCTTTATCAGAATTAAAAGAATCAGATAAAGACACTAGATTTTCCTCAAGGAAAAAAGAATCCATGTTTTGCACTGCGCTTTGGGTTGGAAAAGCTGATGAGATAACACCCTGTTCAAGCAACCACTCTTTAGGAGGTGAACTTTTAAATTTTTTATATATGGCCGTTGATTTATGGTACCCCAAGAAAAACACTCTTCTCCTGCGCTGGGGCATGCCATAATCAGCGGCATTGATTACCCTCCATTCCACCGCATAACCCAAATCGTTTAGACTTCTAAGCATTACTGCAAAATCTCGACCTCTTTGATTGGACGGGGATTTAAGAAGTCGGTCAACATTTTCCAAAAAAAGGTATTTGGGCTTTATTTTTTTTTCTGAGAGAATACGATGAATGGACCACCAGAGCACTCCTTTTTTCCCAATAAGCCCTTTGGAATTTTTAAGCGTGGTGGCTACGGAATAATCCTGGCAGGGAAAACCGCCCACTAAAATATCATGATCAGGCACCTCAGAAGTAGGTACTTCTTCAATATTGACGTTGGAATGATTTTTAGGGCCAAACTTAGCTTCATAAACTAAAGAAGCATGTTGTGCTTTTGTAGAAGGCTCCCATTGATTGCTCCAAACCACATTGTAATGGCCTGTCTTTTCTAAACCCAATCGAAACCCGCCCACACCAGCAAAAAGCTCGCACACTTTTAGTTGTTGCATGGTCAAAAATAAGATTTGTTTGTTGGGATGTCAAGATAAATCTATTTCGGTTGTGACCAACCAAATAATTTATCACATCGCAAGGAATAACAACTCTAAAATCAAATTATTCAATGTTCTTAACCAAATCTTTCCAAGAGTACATGATTTGCGCTCCTTTAAATTGAAGAACATTCAAAAGAGGGTGATTTCTAATGAAGGTTCGGTCTTTTGAAAAATAAACGAAATGCTTTATGCTGGTTTCTTCTGCAGGGCAGGGAGCATCTAAATATTTTTTAAGCATTTTTATATTTTTCTGATGTGTTTCCAGTTTTTTGAGCACTTGTTGAAGCCCATAAAAGGATGAATAAAACGAGTAGAATGCGTCTTGACACTATTTTTCCCATTTATCAAAAGCAGCATTATTTTTACATAATGCTGCTTTTAATTCTTTATTCTCTTAAAGGTATCATATTTGAAGTATCTACTGGAAAACTATCGTATTTATTGTAGAGCTTTAGGTATTTTTCTGGATTAACGGGAACTTCATTTAAGGTTTCGTATAGACCCCTAAAAAAACCTTCTCTTTTTTGAGATGGATTGAAAATCAACGTCAACCTTACAGCTTCATTTGAGTCATTTTTAAATCCGTGAGCAGTAAATCTTGGGACATATACAACTGCTCCTGGTCCAACAAGATATTCTTTATTGCCAACCTGTATTGTTAAAACGCCTTCGTTAATGATAAATGTTTCATCCATAAACCTGTGGTAATGCAGTTTTGCACCAATGCACATAGGAGGAAGCAAAATCTCGTAAACACCCAATTGATCATTAGAGATTTCACTGGTAATCTTAAATGTTATTGAAATACTGTTCAGTTCTAATTTTTCTCCTTGCCGGGGCTTAATTATAACTGCGTTGTTTTCAATTTTGTCTTCAAAGTAGTTTTCTTTATTTAAGGTCATTGTTTTGTTTTTTGAATGATTGATCAATACTGTTTTGAACTATGATTTTGTTGTGCTCCAGTAATTTGGCATTGCTAGAACCTTCAAGTGAAAATATTTCTTGGGTCTTTATTCCCATATGCCCAAGAATTGCCACGAGGTAAGGTTCTTGAAAATCATATTGTTCCATAAAAGTGCCTTTGTATGTACCTCCTTTTACCGTTACCAAAAAGGCAGACTTATTTTTTAATAACCCATAATACCCATTTTCATTGACGTTAAAAGTATGCCCAACTCTTACCACATGGTCCAAATAGGCCTTTAGGTTGGATGGAATGTTCAAATTGTACAAGGGGCTACTGATTAAAACATCATCTACAAGCCTTAATTCTTCAATTAATTTATCTGATAAAGCAGTGGCTTTTTTGTTTTCAAGAGAGAATTGCTCAATAGGAGTATAAAAACCCTCTATCGTTTGGTTTTGTATATGCGGGATTTGTTTTTTTGCTAAATCGAGGTAAACAACTTCTCCATTGGGGTTTGCTTTTTCCCAGTTTTTCTCAAAACAATCAGCTAATGCCCTTGAATGCGAGCCAATAATTCTAGAACTACAATCTATTCTTAATAATCTTCTCATCTATCAGTATTTTATATTCAAATGAATAACAATACAGACAGAGAAAACGTGACAGATTTATAGCGAAAGTGATTTTAATTTATTGGGGTCAATAACAGAAAATATACGGTGTGTTTTATCTCCTTTTAGATCAAACACCTGGCAGTTGATTAAGGTTTTATCCTTAAAGAATAACAATGCCGGCTGATGGTTGATTTCTGTGGTTTTTATAGATAGAGATTTTTGGTATGTTTTGAAGACGTAAAGCAATAGGTCAATAGTTGCTTTTTTGCCGATGGTGAGCTCTCTTACCACTTTGATGTCTTCACCACCATCTGCATACAACAAGATATCTTCCGAGAGCATTTTCTCCAAACGTCTTACATCTCCGTTTTTAATGGTTTGCACGTAATTATCCATATAGGAAGACGAATCAGAAGGACGGCCTCTATCACAATCTATAGTATGGTTGGTCAACTTGGCCTTTGCCCGGCTTAAAATTTTTCTAGAATTCTCAATGGAGAGCGAAATGACTTCTGCGATTTCTTTATGTGAGTAGCTAAAAGCTATTTTTAGTATATAAACCGCTCTTTCTTTTGGAGTAAGGTTTTCCAATAAAACAAGCATAGAGTAAGATATAATCTCCTCTCTCTTAATATTATCATCTGTTTTTTCGGTGGATATAGGTTCAGGAAGCCATATTTTATATGATGCAATTTTTCTTTTCCTATTCTTAATGTTTATGGATTGGTTTATGACAGATTTAACCAAATACCCAGTTTCATTTTCAAAATGCTTTTTTTCGATGGAAATGTGCTTCGTTAAAACATCTTGTACTGCGTCTTTGGCATCTTCAACCGAACCTAAAATGTTATAGGCATAAGGGAATAGTATTTTCTGATAATTTTTCAACCTAAATGTTTCAGCCTTATTCTAAATAACAAATGGAATTATAAAAACGTGACATTTTGGATTTGGAATGGCAGGGTTATGACTTGGATGTAGACATTTTCGATTTTCGTCCATTTCATATCTTTTACCGCAACTGTTTTACTTTGCTTTTTTCAATGCCACCTTTACCGCAAGCCCAGTTAACACAGAAGCCATAAACCATTTCTGTATTTTTAACCAAATTGGTTTTTTAAACTGGCTCCCGGCCTCAATGTTCTCCGGAATCGTTAAACTGCCAAAGTACATTTACAATTTGCCACTTTCCATTCAGTTTTACAATGTGCATATAATCAATCCATTTGTCCGCTATTAGCTTTACTGAAGCTGTTTTGTCAAAAACATCAAGTATAATGACTTCTTTTTTTGGGTTGTCAGGAAATTTGGTTCCGTCTTGATTGTATGTTTCCGCCAGTAAAACCATTGCATCTGTAAAAGTTTCCCTCAAATATTCTTTCCCCGTTTTTTTATTTGTCCAAAAAGTCCTTTTGACCATTCTTGGATGAGCAGAACGTTCAAATTGTTCGGGTTTTACATTATGTTGAGATTCAATATAGTCTAATGCTGCTTGTTTAATGTCCAAAGAGTCTTGCTTGGTTTGAGCTTTAACAAAAGATGTCAATAAGAAAAATTGAGATATGGTAAGAAGAATAACTTGTTTCATAAAATTGTTCTATATGTTAATTTAAATGTATTATGGGCGCTCTTGTGTATGAAGCGAAATGTTCAAAATAACGCCAACTCTTCAGATCAAGCCGCAATACTATTCTGTTTTAGGATAGATTAAATTCAAAAAACGGTCGACAAGGGCGGCCTGTTCTTCATTGGAATTATAGAGGAATGAATTTTTTCTTGAATATGCTCTTGCAAAGAGATCGAACTTTAAGCGATACACCATTTTTTTAATTTCGGCATCGTCCTTTTCCTTAAGAGCGTTTAGCTTGTTCAATTCTTTTTCCCACCAACCAAAATTGGTTTTCTTGGGGTTTTTAAAATCTGAAGTTATTTTGGCAGTTAATTTATCTGCCAGTTTCCGCTCCATTTTTAAAACATTGACAAGAGAGGATGATTGTTTTTTATAGGGCTTAGAGGTTAACAGTTCCTGATTTTGTTTAGTCAAACTATCTACTGATATTAACCCAGAAAAACTCTTTAAAAGGCGTTCATACTGTTCAGAAGCATACAAAAACTCTTCGTTTGCTTTAAACTTTCCAATTCTACCATAACCGGTTTTATACAAGGCAAGAACCTCTTGGGATTGGCCAGGATTCTCTGTTTTTAATTTTTGAACACGCAACCAATCAAACGCACGGGAGATTTGCTCAGGAGAAGGCCATGAATGATCCCCATCATAAGTTATAAGGGTGTGGTTGAATTTCATTAAATTGAGATAATCTTTGTTTTTCAACATTTCCTTATAGTTCATATCCCTGTCTCCACAAAGCCCTACGTAGGCATAATCTTGGGTTGAGGGCATATGCTCCTGTAAATTGGAAAACCCGGCACCACAGGCTATAACGCCAGCAAACTGATTTGTCAATGATGCTACGGCGCAGGCTAAACGAGAACCCCCTGAAAACCCAGAGAGATACATTTCATCCTGCTTGATATTATAATTGGTGAAAATATGATTGAACAGATTATTTGCAATTGCAAAATTTCGTTCATATGGGCCATTTCTAGAGTTGTTGGAGCAAACAAGCATAAAGCCATATTTTTCAGATGCCTGAATGAAGGGACGAATTCCAATAGCAGCTCTTGCCCCTGGCTCAAAAACAAAAACAATGGGATTCAGTGCATTTTCTTGATATTTCTCTGGTAAATAAAGCGCAAAACTTTCATCATTTGTTCCAGAAATAGGAATGGAATCATGAATAGTTCCTTTTTCAAACACTGTTTGGGCCTGAATGGTAAATCCAAGGATTGAACAGATGCAGAAAAATAAAAACGTAAGCCGCATGGTTTATTTTAATATACTATTGTATTTAGCGCTGTCTCCAAGCAGTTCTTTTGCTGCCAAAATAGCATCATCATGTGTCAGGTAATACCTATACAATCCTTCACGATAGAAGTAGCGTTTAACAATTTCATCTTCAAGGTTTTTTTGGATTTCTCCTCTAAAAGTATCCAAAGCAGAAATCTTGCCTTTATTTACTGCCAGTAAAAGATCCTTGTATTTTTCTTGAACTTCTGGACCAAGCAAATGTTCATCGGAATTTATAGATTCTTCCAGTAATTCTTCTGTCTCTGTCTGAAAAGAGAAATTTTGAGTTCTTGCAAAAGCTTTGAAGGCATTAAAATCTGAATCTGAAAAAGTGAAGTCATCAACAGAGTCAAAAGAATGGTCATAATAGAAATCAGTAGCAAAATCAAAGACAATACTGTTTCTCTGCAAGGCGTCTATTAAGGTGTTGGACTTTAGTGAAGCTATTTGAATATCTGGCATTACCCCACCACCATCTTGTACCTTACGGCCATTCCTAGTCGTAAATTCTTTAAAGTTGGTGTTTTTCACCGCTTTGCCCTCCTCATCCCTGTTCCAGTAATCCAAAGATTGAATACAACGGCCAGAAGGGGTATAGTATCTTGAAATGGTAACCTTTAGCTGCGTGCCATAAGTGAGTTTAAGGGGTCGCTGGACCAAGCCTTTTCCAAAACTTCTTGCGCCCATCACAACGGCGCGATCTAAATCTTGAAGCCCGCCAGAAACAATTTCACTTGCAGAGGCACTTCTGCCATTTACAAGAACCACCAAAGGAATCTCTAAATCTTCCGGTGCGTTTTTAGTTTTATACTCTTGATTAAACTTCTTGACCTTAGATTTTGTGGTAACAATCAACTCTCCTTTTGGAACAAATAGATTAGTAATATTGACAGCCTCGGAAAGAAGCCCACCAGGATTACCACGAAGATCCAAAACTAATCTTTCAGCGCCCTTTCCCTTCAAATCTTGGATAGCAGATTTTGTTTGGGAGGAGGCCTTTCTATTAAACCTGGAAAGAACAATATAGCCCGTTTTGTCATCGATCATGTCATAGTAAGGAACAGCATCTACATCAACACCTTCCCGTTTTAAGGTTGCCGTTTTCGTTTCTCCTTGCCTTACAAAGGTGACATTTACACTTGTATTGTTTGCACCTTTTAAAAGCTCACTTGCATTGTCATCAAAATCTGAAACCTTAATATCCCCAATTTTAATGATTTCATCACCGGCTTTTAAACCTGCTTTGTCAGCAGGGTAATCTTTGTATGGTTCAACAATCACTAATTTACTTTCGTAAGAACGAACCATGGCCCCTATACCAGAGTATTCTCCAGCATTGTTGATTTTATAGGCCTCAACATCTTGTTCGTTTAAAAAGCGGGTATATGGATCAAGTCCATCCAACATGTTCTTAATTGCAGAATCCATGAGCTCCGCAGGGTTTGTTTCATCCACATAGTTCATGTTTAACTCCTTAAACAATGTGGTGAAAATTTCTATCTGCTTTGCAATCTCAAAAAAATCACTTTTAAAACTACTTCCAACAAATAACAAGGTTAGCGCTAATACAGGAATTACAACCTTTTTACTGATCAATCTTTTCATGGGATTGTTTTTTTTTGGAAAGCTTCCAAGAGCTGTTTCATGGCCTTATCTACTTCCTTATAATTTGGCATCTTGCCACCAAGATATAAAAATAGGAACGCAAAGTTTCCCTCTATGTTGTTAAAAACGAGATGCTTGTTAAGACGATATCCTTCACGTAACAGTCGTTTGACTTTACTTCTTTTTACCGCGCTCCTGAACTTTTTCTTTGGAGCGACTACACCGACCTTAATACGAATATCACCGTCAAAATCAGCTTTTGTGTACAACAATTTTACGGGAAATGCGGTTATACTTTTCCCCTCTGTAAAGAGCTGTTCAAAAAGCTTTTTGTTTTTAAGCTTCTCTTTTTTTGGAAAAGTAAAGCTTATGGGGTTTTCTGTTGAAAGTTCGGTCATATCGACCATATTGATATGATTTATGGGAACAAAGATACTTTTAAAGCAGCCCGTTCAACTAAATACCAATTTGAATTATTCTGGCTGATACACGTTATTTTCTGGGTTAATATCCGCCATTAACAGGGAAGGATCAATCGCAACTGCCTGTATCTCACCTATAGGTTTATTTATGACAAACTCATATGTGGGATAAGCCCAAGCCCAATCTTCAACAACAGTTCTTTTTAAAGCAGGGTATGGATTTGCTTTTTCTCCTCGCATCATGCGCAAAGGAACATAATAGGTCTCCTGATTACCATCAGCACCAACAACCAATAAATCTAAAGGCATTGGCATATCTCCAAGTCGTTCTAAAACAACTTTAGTTTTGTTTCCTTCTGCTGCTACACTTTTTATAGCGTAATCAATAGTGTTGGTAGTTTGCGTCCAATCTGTTAAGTACCAATCCAGCTCTAGTCCTGAAACTTTTTCAGCCGTTCGTTTAATATCATTGGGCACAGGGTGCTTAAACTTAAAATCAGCATAATACTTTCTTATGGTTTCCATCAATTTATCTTGTCCGATAACATAACCTAGCTGCGATAGAAAAATGGAACCTTTGCTATATGCGGAAATACCATAAGCAAAATTAGTGGTGTAGCGATCAGCATGCGCTGCCTGCGGAAGCTCCATACCTGAATTGACCAGAGCATAATATCCTTTGTAGGAACCATCAAAAGGGTTTTCCTTGTTTTGCTCCATGACTTCGTTCATACATAAACTACTGATGAAAGTAGTAAAACCCTCATCCATCCATTCATGTTTGGATTCGTTAGTGGCTAAAATATGTTGAAACCAAGAGTGAGCCATTTCATGAACCATAACACCAACTAGACTGGAAAATTGACGTTTTCCAGTGATTAGCGTACTCATAGCATATTCCATACCCCCATCACCACCTTGTACCACGGAATATTGATCATAAGGGTACTTTCCAATATTATTACTGAAGAACCTCATAGCTTCCTCAGTTTTTGGTTGTAGATTTTTCCAGTTTTCTAGAATTTCAGGATCATTTTTATAATAAAAGTGTAGGGTAGGCCCGTCTTTCATTTTTAATGTATCATGAATGTAGTCTGGGTCAGCTGCCCACATAAAGTCGTGCACATTGGGCGCCTTAAAGTGCCAAGTCAATGTTTTCCCTTTTGTCTTTACCTTGGTTCCAGGTGTCTCATATCCATGACCAACTTCTTGTGGATTTTGCAGATACCCAGACCCGCCAACGGTGTAATCCTTGTCAATGGTCAACGTAACATCAAAATCTCCCCAAACGCCATGAAATTCGCGGGCTATATAGGGATTTGGGTGCCAGCCCTCAAAATCGTATTCAGAGAGTTTTGGATACCACTGGCTCATAGAAAGAGCAACACCTTCACTGTTGTTTCTTCCAGAGCGCCTTATTTGTAACGGAACCTGACCTTTAAATTCCATGGAGAAAACTGTTTTTCCTCCTGATGGGATAGGGTTTGCTAAATCTACAACCAAAATGGTGCCTTCTTCATTAAAAGAAACAGCGCTTCCATCTTGGGTTAAGGACTGTACGTGTAAATAGCCCATTTCACTTTCAGAAAGAGCGGCAATCCTACTTTTTCCATCGACCATCATTCGACCATCAGGATCTTTAACGCTTTGCAACCTGGCATCCATTTCACTTCCTGGTTGAAAAGCATTAAAATAAAGGTGGTAATACACCCTATCCAAAGCGTCTGGGGAATTGTTGGTATATGTGAGTTTTTGTGTTCCAGTATATTGATACGTATCAACATCCATTTGAACATCCATGACATAATCTACATGTTGTTGCCAATAGGAATCATTATTTTGTCCTGAAACAAGGGACACACCTGCTAAGATTGTAAAAAAGACGAAACGTACTTTATTCATGCTATTTTGTATTATTGTTTAAGGTCATTTTACCTTTTGAAATGCTTTCTGCCATTAGAAGCGCATTGTAGGCATTGACCATTTTTCCTGATTTAGAAACTTTATCAAAAGTCGTTGCGTTGGATGCATCTCCAGACACAATCACTGAAGCTTTTGAACTTAACCCAGATTGAATGATAATTTGCTTTACTTGAGAAGCTGATAGCTGTGGGTGATAAGACCTGATTAACGCAGCAACACCAGCCACTGCCGGAGCAGCCATTGAAGTTCCACCTTGAAAGTCATATGTGTTGTTGGGCAGTGTAGAATAGATACCATCTCCAGGGGCAAAAACATCAACGTTTTGTTTTCCATAATTGGAAAAAGAAGCGACCATTTTAGAACCATAGCTGCTGGCCAACGCACCAACGGTTATCACATTATTTGCGAACTCAGAGCCTCCGTATTTATGATCATTTGGGTAGTTGGGATTTTCTGGGTTGTCTAAGTTGTCACCATCATTGCCCGCAGCATGAACAATCAGCACATCTCTTGAAGCGGCATATTGAATGGCATCGTAGACCCATTGCGCATTTGGAGAATAAGATTTTCCAAAGCTACAATTAATGATTTTAGCTCCATTATCCACAGCATAACGAATTGCCAATGAAATATCCTTGTCATACTCATCGCCATTTGGAACCGCTCTAACACTCATCAATTTTACATTCTTGGCAACACCGTTAACACCTTTTCCGTTGTCTCTCTTTGCAGCAATAATTCCAGCGACATGAGTTCCATGACTTTCCGTATTTACCCTATTTTTTGGATTTCCATTCCCGTAGGACTTGTCAGATAGATCATAAGGATTGTCGCCAACGGGAGTTCTACCGTCAAAATCTTTGTTAAGGTTATAATTTACTTGATCGGCAAAATAGGTAATGCCTTCAGAAAGCTCTTCCATCACACTTGGAATACCGTCCCCATAAGAGAACATCTGTGTTAAAACTGCAAGATGCTGTTGCATTTCTTCGGTTTTGGCCTCAATGGCAGCTAGGTCCTTTTTGGTGTAGGAATCTTTTCCCAATTCTTTTTTTACAGCTTCATCCGCACTTTTGACTACTTGGAAAATTTGCTCGTACTGTTGTTTGTTCTGAAGTGCTTTTGGGTACTCCTCATCTAACTTTAATCTAGCTTTTGCCCTTAATGAAGCATCCCCCACATTTAATCGTAGCATGCGCACATATTCCAACTGCTCATTATAGGCCTCACCTAAAAAGTTGTAGCCATGAATGTCATCTATATACCCATTGCCATCATCGTCTTTGCCGTTATTTGGGCGCTCTCCTTTATTGATCCACAATACATCTTTTAAATCTTCATGTTCCAGGTCCATTCCAGAATCAACTACGGCAACAATTACGGTCTTTCCGCTTTTGTTTTTGATGATTTCTTTATACGCCTTGTCTACGCTCATACCTGGTATGGTATCAGTAATCAAATCGGCATGTCCCCAAGTTTTTTTCTGAGCTTCAGTAAGCTCTGAAACCTTAAGGGGTACGGCATCTATGTTTTCTACTGGCGTAGAAACAAGTGACGTAGCGCCACAACCCATTAAGAACAATGATGCTGAAAGTAATGTGAAATTAAGTTTGATATATCTGCGAGTCATAAATACTATTTTGTAAAAATGTAAAAATTTATTGCGGTTTGAATATTTCATTGAAAGAAAACAATTCGTCCAATCGCACTCCTTTTTCAGTATGTTTTAAAGTGCAAAGTTGGTTGTGAGCATCATGTTCAAAGAACAGAAAAGAATTGCTTTCAACGGTATTATTTAAAAATTTAGCCTTTTCATTTAATGTTAACAACGGCCTGGTATCGTAACCTATTACATAAGGTAATGGAATATGCCCAACCGTTGGAATGAGGTCAGCGACAAAGATGATGTTTTTTCCTTTGTAGCTGATATGAGGGAGCATTTGCTTTTCTGTATGTCCATCTACAAAAAGAATACCAAACCCAAGTTCTGATTTTTCTAGAAAAGATGAGTCATTTCGTTGTACAAAATGAAGCTGGCCGCTTTCTTGCATGGGCAACAGGTTTTCTTTTAAGAAAGAAGCCTTTTCACGGGCATTTGGATTTGTTGCCCATTCCCAATGTGCCTGATTGGTCCAGAAACGAGCATTTTTAAAAGCAGGCTCATACCCTGTCCTATCATGATTCCATTGTACACTTCCTCCGCAATGGTCAAAATGGAGATGGGTCATAAAGACATCTGTAATATCATCCCTATGGAAACCTAACTCGTTTAAAGAATTATCCAAAGAATGGTCGCCCCATTGATAATAGTAGCTAAAAAACTTTTCTGATTGTTTGTTTCCCATTCCGCTATCTATTAAAATAAGCCTATCACCATCTTGTATAAGAAGGGATCTTGCGGCAATATCAATCATATTATTGGAGTCCGCTGGGTTTGTTCTGTTCCAAATGGATTTAGGAACTACACCGAACATGGCGCCGCCATCTAGCTTAAAATTACCGGTCTCAACGGGATAAATAGTCATTCAGAAAAGGAAATGGCGTGCAAAATAAGAAAAGACAAACGCAAATGGCTTACAAACACATGTTTATTAGCCCTATTTTAACAAAATTAAGGCACCAAAGAATGCTTTAGGAGCTTTTGAAGTTGTTGTCCAAAATAAATCATGGCCTTTATTTCTTGAACGCTCAACAAACGTTCTTTTTTCAGGATTAACAACGAATCCCCATTTGATTCAATATGATAATATGGATTGCTCTCTAGGAAGAAGATCAGATCATCATGGAACAAAGCCTGTATTTCTGTCTTTTTTTCACCACTAAGAAAAAAACGGCGGTTAAAGTCAGGGTGGTTCTTAATAGAAATATCCTTAAAGCCCGCTAGCTTGTAGATTCGTTCCAAGAGCCCTTCTTTATCTAATGAAAAAACCGGGAGTTGATCTGGAAGAGCAATGTACATAACGGTTGTTTTTACCACTTCTTTTGCTACAAATGCGCCTTCGGTAAATTCAACATCAAAGACGGAACAATTATCTTTTTCATCAATAAGCTTATTATAGAAATAACTTATCTCACGTGTTTTAAAAAAGATAAAGTTTGATAAAAACTTTGTTTTTACACTTTTCTTAGCTTCATAGGACCAGTCATATTCAAGTGCCGTTGCTTTTAGGTTAGCCTGTCTTCGGGTAAAGTATTTTTCTATAGGCTTTAGGCTTTCTAAAGGCAGTATTTTCCTTATTGCAAAGGGGTGTTTAGAATCCGCACCATGCTTATCCAAACCAATAACTTCTATACTTCCACCTTTTTTAAAAAAAGTGTCCATATAATTTTCCAACCCTTCCATAACAGTATGGTCCACAAAACTACAGACAGAAAAATCTATGATTACGTTTTGATCCTCTGGGATGGCATCCAATTTGTTTTTAAGCTTATAAAAATTGAGAAAACTACAGAAGTACTTTACGCTTACATAATATGTTTTCTCCTCATGCTCTTGAAACAAGAGTACGTTTGGCTTAAAGACATTGGTCAAGAATAAAAGTGAACTTTTATTGATGATCATATGAATGACCATAGTAGATAAAATACCAACACTTATTCCAGTAATTAAATTGGTGAAAAGCGTGGTCAACAGAGTAGCCAAGAAAATGGCGATTTGCTCTTTGCCAATTTTTGCCACTTTGCGAAATGTTTTGGGTGTGGCCAATTTATAACCTGTATATACCAAAATGGCCGCAAGTGCCGCCAATGGAATTTTTTTGAGCTGCTCTTGAAACAACAAAATAAAAACAACCAGAAAGAAAGCATGAAAAAAATTGGCAGACCTGTTGGTAGCACCATTATTTACGTTTACCGAGCTTCTAGCAATAACGGTGACCACATTAAGCCCCCCAACCAAACCGCTTAATGAAGTAGCCAGTCCTAAGGCCTTGAGGTCTTTGTTCACATTGGACCTCCTGCTTTGTGAATCCAGTTTGTCCACGGCCTTTATACTTAAAAGAGATTCTATGCTAGCAATAAGGGTAATGGCAAATACACTAAGGATAAAATCTTTTTGCAGGGCTTTTGAAAAATCGGGAAAAGCAAGGTTGGACAGCACATTTTCTGGTATAGAAATAAGGTAAGATGAGTCCATTGGAAAAGGAAGGTTCAACCATCCAAAAGAGTAACTAAAACCAACGGAAAGAATCAATATCCACATAGGAGCGGGAATCAACTGAAAGTATGGATTCCGAATTTTCGAATAGAAAATCATGATCAGAAGGCTGATAATGCCAATCCCAGCCGCTACCATTTCTTCCATGGAACCGTTTTGAACCAGATCCGTCAATCCGCTTGGAATTTGAGCGAGCAATTTTACAATGCTACCGTGCTCATTGTTATGCCCAATCATAATATGAAATTGCTTGGCAAAAATGCCCCAACCAATAGCAGCCAGCATGCCCTCAATAGCGGAGGCTGGGAAAAAGTCAGCCAGCCTTCCCATTTTTAAAAAACCAAGGAGCAACATCAATATTCCAGAAATTACAATGGCTGCGAGAGTAAACAGATACCCTTGGTACAGGTCTCCTGCGCCCAAGGTCGTAATTGCTCCCAAAAGAACAATGACCAATCCGTTTCCTGGCCCTGTGATGGTAACATTGGAACCCCCAATTATGGCAACTACAACACCGCCAACTATGGCCGCAATAATTCCAGAAATGGGCGGGGCATCACTTGCAATGGCCAACCCCAACCCTAAAGGAAGGGCAATTAAGGAAACTACAAAGCCTGAGAAAAAATTCTTTGGCAGTTCCTTAATAAATATATTGTTATGGTTGGTTTTTGGAGTCAATTGGTTTTTCTAACAATTAGAAGGTCGGTTGGTAAATCAGACAAAATGTATTCAATATCATGCGGGAAAATCCGATCCATTATCCCAGTTTTTTTTGGAGCATTCATTACCAATAGATCAGCACGAACAACTTCAGCATAATGACCAATGGAATACCCTCTTTTTCCGAAAATACTCTGAGTCTTTATTTTTAATTCTTCCAGAAATTCTTTAGGAATGGATTTTAGAATCTTTCGGATTCTGGAATCCTCCCTGTTTTTTAGTCTTTCCTTTAATATGGTTACTCTTTTTAATGATTTATCATCTTCTACATCAACCGCGACCTCCTTTTGCCTAATTTCCTCAACTATGGTAAGCTGTTTAGCACCCAAGGCATGAGAAACATAAAAAGCATTGGAAATAGCAAAAGGCGTTTCCTCATCCTCCAGCCCATTAACCACTACATGTTTGCAAGGAACTCTTTCTTCTGAAGGCTTTATGAGCAACAACACGGAACAACAAACTTTACGTGTTAGTTTTCTTGCAATGGAGCCCACATAAAACTGGTAAAGGTTTTCATGTTGAACCGCCCCAAGAATAAGAAGGTCAATACCAGAACTTTTGCAAGTTTCCAATAGCACTTCATCAGGCTTTCCAGTTTTCCATTGAATGGAAATCTCAAGATTCTTGTGCTCGATATGAGATAGAATTTCATGAATTTTCCGTTCCTTTTCTTCAGATTTACTGCCTACATGTAGCAAAATGAGCTTCGCTCCAAAAAAATGGGCAATTCTTGAGGTTTCCAACACGTTGGTTTTCAAGGTGGGAGAAAATGCAAATCCAAATAAAACTGTTTTAAACGGGTTGTTCAAAGACACTATTTTTAGTAAGATGGAACACCAATATAGTACATAATGTATAAAGAGTAGAACTGCGTGCCCAGATTAGTTAAAATATGAAAGAAAAACAGTAAATTTCAAGAAAACTAAAGCAATGCTTGAACTTGCAGGAATAATTATTCTTGGAATTATTGCACAATGGGTGGCGTGGCGTTTTAAATTGCCCGCAATTTTACCTCTTATATTGATTGGTCTCTTGGTAGGTCCAATTGCAACCTTGTACACTGAAGATGGGGCAAAACTAATTGAGCCGATATGGAATGGGGAAAAAGGACTTTTCCCAGGTGATGGTTTGTATTACTTTGTTTCTTTGGCCATTAGTATTATCCTATTTGAAGGAGGGCTTACCCTAAAACGAGCCGAGATTAAAAATGTTGGCCCAGTTATCACAAAATTAATTACGATAGGCTCTATTGTAACTTTTTTTGGAGCTGGAGTTGCAGCACATTATATTTTTGGACTTACTTGGCAAATTTCATTTCTTTTTTCCGCTTTAATCATTGTCACCGGGCCAACTGTAATTACTCCAATTCTTAGAAATATTCCACTTAAAAAGGATGTTTCTGCCGTTTTAAAATGGGAAGGAATTCTTATAGATCCAATAGGGGCTTTAGTTGCGGTATTGGTATTTGAGTTTATTAGTGTAGGAGAGGGCAGCGCCTTTACACAAACAGCTTTAGTTGAATTTGGCAAGATTTTACTTTTTGGAACTACTTTCGGATTTACGTTTGCCCATGCTTTGGCTTTTGCCATTAAAAAAGACTTGATTCCACATTATCTAATGAACGTAGTATCGCTTTCTGTTGTGCTTCTTGTGTTTGTGGAATCAGATGTTTTTGCACACGAATCTGGGCTTTTGGCCGTAGTGGTCATGGGTATGGTTATGGGCAATATGAACTTACCCAATCTTAAAGAGCTACTTTACTTTAAAGAATCTTTGAGTGTTTTACTTATATCTATTCTTTTCATCTTGCTGGCAGCAAATATCAACGTTAGTGATATGGAGCTGATTTTTAATTGGAATACCGCGATACTTTTTGCTGTAATTGTCTTTATCGTTAGGCCACTTGGTGTTTTTCTAAGCGCACATGGGTCAGGTTTAAAACTCAAGGAGAAACTATTTATAGGCTGGGTAGGGCCAAGAGGTATTGTTGCTGCGGGTATAGCTTCTTTATTCGGATCTAAGTTATTGGCAAAAGGAGTGCCTGGCGCGGAGTATATTACGCCCCTGGTTTTTATGATTGTTTTGGGAACGGTACTATTAAACGCTACTACAGCGAGACTTTTTGCAAAATTGATAGGAGTGTTTTTAACAAAGTCCGAAGGAATACTAATTATTGGTGCGTCCAAAGTATCAAGATTAATAGGCAACTACCTAAAAAAGAACAATAGACATGTTGTGCTTATTGATAACAACCAGACCAATGTGGAGAAGGCACAAAGCTTAGGATTAGAAGCTATGACAGCTAACATTTATTCGGATTCTTTGGCGGATAACATTGAATTGAACGACATGGGCTATTTAATGGCGCTTACGGGAAATTCTGATATTAACAAATTTGCAATTGACAAGTTTAAAAAGCAATTTGGGGAGAATGGAGCATTTAGATTAGTAAATACCGAAGAGATGAACAACCCGGAAAATAACCCGGAGGAAGGTCTTTTTTCCCATAATGATGACTTCATGAAATTAATGGATGCCGTGCGCAAGTATCCAGCAATACATGAAATCAGTCTAAAGGACAAGCAACATTATGATGGCCTCATTGACATTACCCAAAAAGACAACGATGTCATTCCAGTGTTCACCAAATCACCGGATGGAAGTATACAGATAATCCCCGCCAACAGTAAAGACTTTACCCCTAATGGAGAAGGGCATAAATTGGTATATCTAGGAAAAATGTTTGATATCGACTAACACTAAGCCTACACATTTGGTAAAGGTTAGAATGTACGGTAAACTCTAACACTATATTGTTCCCTGTCATCCCCGAAAGTAATTTCTGGCCTGATAACAAGCCCTGGTACTGGTCTCCATCTAAGCCCAACAGTATAGTACCCTTCAAAATCTGAATTTTCCTCTAAATAAGTGCCGTATCCTACATTGGCACCTGCTCCAAATTTGTCATTAAAATGATAATCTGCCCTTGCACTTAGTCCAGCAAAATCAAATCCTTCTCCTTCAATTGTCATATCTCCAAAATCCCGATCTTTTCCAACAAAGTGAGTGTAGTTAACTTCAGGACCTAAACCTAAACGTTTAGAAACCCCAAAGGAATAACCTGCAATTGCGCCGTACGTAAATGAACTGGCATCACCTAAACTTCCAGAGGGTACACCAATGCTAACTCCTGCGTAAAATATATCCTTTAAATCGTCATGTGATTTATCTAAATCATCTTCTGTAATTGCAGAAACGGATATGGGAACGTCTTGCGTTTTTTGCCCTTTTCTTTGTGCGTTGGAAACGGTGACAAAGGCAAATAACAAGATGCAAAACAAAATAATGGAATTACGTAATGTGGGTTTCATGTTGTTGAATTTTGGTTATTATAGAATCACTTAAAATTTTTGACTTTCGGATGGTTTGGATTAAAACCAAGGAGTGTTGGAAAGCAAAATTGCTTTAGCATTATTTTTTTGAGAGCGAAAAACGGCCGCCTAACATTACTGCGCCCAAACTGCCTTCTCCAAAAGAAATGTTCACATAGTTTAGGACAATCAGAAGAGTTTCCAAAGGTCTCCAAAAAGGCCCAGCACTATACATAAGACCACCTTCTCCCCCTTCGCTTGCCGAAAGGGCATAGCCTAAACCAGCTTCTACACCATAAGCGTTGCTTAAATCATAGGCAGCTAAGACCTTAAGCGGGATAAAGCTTTCACCTTCGGTCTCAAAACCAAAGTCGGTTTCTTTTCCGGAGTATCGCAGATAACCCGCCGAAGCGCCAATAGCGAAGTTATCACCTATATAGTGGGAGGCAACTAAAGTTGCACCCACCCCAACTCCAACAAAATCAGCTTCATCGCCAATTGGAAGAGCCACCGAGGCCTCACCCGAAATCGCCCAAGGATTTTTTGATTCTGTTGCATGACCTATTTTGTTATCCTCCTCCTTTTTTTCAGGGCAACAGATTACATTACCTATAGACAATTTTGGGTCTGAAACACTAGTGCTAAAAACAATATCTGCGGCGGTTGAAAGTGAAGTTACTTTACCAGTATATTTATATGCTGCCTTATTCAATGTGGTTTGATCGGAACCTTCTTGGCAACCACAGTTGTAGGTTATTTCCGAAGTGAATAGCCATTCCGAATTTGGGTATTTTTTCTTGGTTTCCCTAATGGTGTTTTTAAGATGTACCCCGCAGTCTTCTCTGGGATATTCGATATAATCTTCATATTGGTAGGCACTATATAGGTGAGCGGCTCTTAACCCCTTTGATTTGTCATATTGAACTTTTAAATACGCTAAATCGTTCTTACTTATATCTCCAATGTCTTGTCCGGTAAATAAGGAAACAAAGTTGGGAAAGTCTTTTGAATTACTTGAGGCACCTAAAAGTTTATCTAAAAGTGTCTTGAAACCGCCTTTGTCAATATCAATCTCAAGGTTTTTTTTGTCTTCATCCATGAGACTGCCTATCAGGTTTTTTCTGTTTTCTTCGGCAAACAAATCGAACATCTTTTGAAAGGAGAGAATAGTTTCGGAACGGAAACCTTCGGTAATAAAGCGATCCTCTTTTAGATTTTTTACATAACTGAAAGCATCACAGGTCTGCGGATTTGAATTTTTGTAGGCAAGGTTTGCTTTTCGAAAGATATTTAGAAAAGCAGCTTCAATGTTTTTGTATTCTTCCCCAGCCCTTTTATCTACATAGACTTTTTTCTCGTCTGGGGTCATTCCTTTCTTCTCTGTCTCTTGAGCAAAGCCGAAGAACATTGAAAAACATAAAAAAGATATTAATGGGATTTTGGAAAAGAGATATGACTTCATAACCTGTTTGTTTAGATGGAAGTCAAATAGAAGATTTTAAGTGAGGTGAAACAATACCGGAACTCAGGTATATTTTGTAGGAATTATGACCAAGACAGAGGTGCCTTTGTCTTTAACAGAATCAAAAAGAAATTGCCCATTCATTTGGGCCACCCTTGATTTGATATTCTTTAGGCCAATGCCAGAAGAGGAATTTTTTTGCACAATGCCCTGGCCATCATCTTCAAAGCTTAGGGTGACGGAGTTATTATGGCCAAACAGCTGAATATCCACGGAAGATGCATTGGCATGTTTGATTACATTTTGGAGCAGTTCCTGCACAATCCTGAACAAATGTGTGGAAATTCCCTCGTTGAGGTTTTCGGGGAATTGAAAAGTGTTGAAATTTATAGTGAGTTGTTCGGTCTTCTCGATGGTTTCCAAAAGTTCATCAATAGCCCCAGAAAGCCCTACGAGTGAAATTTCAGCAGGGGTAATGCTATGGGCTACATCCCTTACATCCTCACAAATATCATCAAATTCCTTTTGCATTTTCGCATCGGAATATTTTGCGCTGAACAACCTTTTCAGGTTAGAGATTTTACTTCCGATATTATCATGCAGCTCACTGCCAACACGTTTACGTTCGTCTTCTTGTCCTTGGACAAAGGCATTCAAGAATTTCTGTTGTTGAAGTATCAGTTTTTCAGAGAGTGTATTTCGTTCACGATAAATTTGCCCAACAACAATAGTTAAAGTGGTAGTCAGAAGGAAAATTTCGATAGCAGAAGCATAAAATATTCCAGGAAGGCCATAAAATGACAGTTTCAATAGTCCAAAACTGTGATGAAGTACCAATGCGATAGATCCAACGGCCATGAACAGATATGAAACGGCAAAGTAAGACCCAACTTTTTTGTTGTGCCTTAGATAGGTAAATATTTCTACGGTTACGGCGATGACCAAAAATAGGATTGTTGCGTACCAAAGTTTCATAAACAGCTTAACCTGTCCAGCATAAAGGGAATTGGCCACAAAGTGGAGAAAAATTCGAAATGCAACTTGAAATACAATTACAATCTCAACACATTTTTTAAGTCTGGGTAAATACCTTTTAGCCATAAGGATTTGCTGCGCGAACAACACAAAAATAGCGGTGGAAAGTTCTATAGAAATTACATATATGGCTCGGCCAAGATCCAATTTTTGGGAGGGCAAGAACACATTGGTGTAGCCAAGATATGAACCCATAAAAATGGCCAAGGCAATAAGATATAGTCCGTACCACAAAAAAAGCGAGCGTTTAACAAGTACAAAAATGAAGATCGTAAAAAGTAGAGACAATAAAACAAGGCCTAGGTATGAGCCAATTCCCAAATTTTGGAAACCACTTATTCGAGAATCCGTATTGCTGTCTCGTAAAGTAATATCCGTTGCCAATGGCTTTCCTTTAGATTTATTAAAAACCAAAAAATAAGAAGCTTCTTCATTTGGCAATAAGACTATTGGTATTTTCCATGTGCGTTCAACGGACCGTTTTAGGGTGTGAATACCAATATTTCCTTCTAGGCTTAGATTTCCTTTTATTGCTTTGTAGATTTTTACATCTTCTAGGAACGGATACGAAAAAGAGAAAATGATTTCTTTTTTAGTAGGGGATGCATTTTTAAGCGAGAAGGCGGAATAGGCTGCAGTTACATCAAAATCCAAATAGAAAAAGGAGCGTTCATCTTTTGCTTGGTTGTATTGATTAAGGGTTTCAAGTGAAAATGTAGAAACTTTGTTTTCTGAAACATAAATGGTAGTGAAACCCTTTAGGTTTTGGTTAGTACTGGTAGTATTTAATACCAAAGTATCACTTGCTTTTGATAAACAAGCCTGCAGTGCTAAACACCAAAAGAGACAATAGTTATAGCAATTGATTTTCATGAACAAACCTTACAAGCTTCACGCTGGTATCCACGCCAAGTTTTCTATAAATATTTTTTTTATGTGTTTCAACCGTGAGCGGACTTATGTGCATGGACCGTGCAATATCTGGAACCTTTTGACCTTCACATAAATGCTTTATAATTTCCTTTTCTCTAGGGGTCAGCTGTATTCCTTTATAAAATTCATCATCGTCCAGTCCTTGTTGTTTTTTACTTTTGGTTACCCCTTCTCCATAATAAAAAAGATCGCTTTCGGATACATGGATGAGCGCGCTGTGCAAATCTTCTGAGGAGCAATTTTTCAACAAAAACCCATTGGCTCCTTCGGAAAAAACCTTTCTAACAATGGTTTTTTTATTGTACATGGTGAGAATCAGCACTTTTACCTGACTCTTTCTTAACCTAAGCTCTTGTAGAATTTCAATTCCGTTTTTATGGGGAAGATTTAAATCCAATAGGAGAATATGGGGATTGTGTTTTTTTAGTGATGGTAGTAATTCAGAAAAATTGTTAGCGGTATCAACAACATCAAACCTAGGAAAATCAAGAATTATAGATCGTAGACCATCAATAACAATCTGATGGTCCTCGCAAATGAGAATTCTTTTGGTTGGATTATTCACGCTTGGCTGCTCTGTGATGTAAGGTACAAAAGATAATATTACATCTGTTTGTTTGAGACATTCTCTCTTGTGAGATATAATATTAGCTTAGGCAGAATGGAAAGGTAACGACGATCCCATAAAAAATTTGTAGCAATGAATTGCAGGATAAAAAAGGGTGTTTAAGCTTAACTTGAATTAATCATTCAGTTTTAAAACGGCCATAAATGCTTCTTGGGGAACTTCCACATTACCTACTTGACGCATTCGTTTTTTTCCTTTCTTCTGTTTTTCCAATAATTTTCGCTTTCTAGAGATATCTCCACCATAACATTTTGCTGTTACATCCTTACGTAAAGCTTTGGTAGTTTCTCTGGAAATAATTTTAGCACCGATAGCTGCTTGTATTGGAATATCAAATTGCTGTCTAGGGATAAGCTCTTTTAATTTTTCGCACATTTTTTTGCCGATAGTGGCTGCGTTATCAGCATGTATTAATGCAGAAAGAGCATCCACAGGTTGTGCATTTAACAGAATATCTACGCGTACTAATTTAGAGGTTTTCATACCTATCGGCGTATAATCAAAAGAAGCATATCCTTTAGAAACAGTTTTTAGACGATCATAGAAATCGAATACAATTTCAGCCAAGGGCATATCAAAGTTTAATTCTACACGTTCTGTGGTTAAGTATGTTTGATTGGTAATTTGCCCTCTTTTTTCTATACATAAAGACATTACATTGCCAACAAAATCGGACTTAGTAATAATGGTAGCTTTAATATAAGGCTCTTCAACACGGTCTATTGATGATGGGTCGGGAAGATCAGTAGGATTGTTAACGATCATTGGCGTATCCGGGTTTTTACGGGTAAACGCGTGATAGCTAACGTTCGGAACCGTGGTAATTACGGTCATATTGAATTCACGCTCCAAACGTTCTTGAATGATTTCCATATGGAGCATCCCCAAAAACCCACAACGAAAACCAAACCCTAGGGCAGCACTGCTTTCAGGTGCAAAAACCAAAGAGGCATCATTAAGCTGTAGTTTTTCCATAGAGGAACGCAATTCTTCAAAATCCTCGGTATCTACTGGATAAATTCCAGCAAACACCATCGGTTTTACATCTTCAAAACCATCAATTGCATTTTGGGTCGGGTTGATGGCATCGGTTATAGTATCTCCAACTTTTACTTCGCGAGCGTCTTTGATACCGGTAATCAAATATCCAACATCACCAGAGGAAATTATATTTTTAGGAACCTGAGTCAACTTGAGGGTTCCAATTTCATCAGCAAAATAATCTTTGCCAGTAGCCACAAATTTTATCTTTTGTCCCTTCTTGATTTCACCATTAATAACTCTAAAGTAGGTTTCAACACCCCTAAAAGGATTATAAACAGAATCAAAAACCAAGGCTTGTAAGGGTTCATTGAGATTTCCTTCTGGAGCAGGAACACGGTCAATAATAGCAGTAAGGATTTCTTTAATACCTATACCAGTTTTTGCACTGGCGGGAATTACTTCTTCTGGTTTGCACCCTAACAAATCTACTATATCATCAGTTACTTCCTCTGGATTGGCACTTGGCAAGTCTACTTTGTTGAGGACGGGGATAATTTCCAAATCGTTTTCTAAAGCCAGATAGAGATTAGAAATAGTCTGGGCTTGAATACTTTGTGCCGCATCAACCACTAAAAGAGCACCTTCGCATGCTGCAATGGAGCGCGAAACTTCATAGGAAAAATCAACATGACCTGGAGTGTCAATTAGATTGAGCACATACTCCTCTCCCTGGTGTTCATATTCCATTTGAATGGCATGGCTCTTTATGGTGATGCCACGCTCCCGTTCCAAATCCATACTATCCAAAAGCTGGTCTTGTTTTTCACGTTCAGTTACGGAACCTGTAAAATCTAACAAGCGGTCGGCCAAAGTACTTTTACCGTGGTCTATATGGGCAATAATGCAAAAATTTCTGATCTTCTTCATAACAACTCTTGCTCAGCAAAAATAAGGGCATGTAAGCAACTGCAAATATAGGTCTTTTCAATACCTGGAGATGGGTTTTTTGCAAATATGAGAATTGGGTCATTTCTATCGCTCTAAAATATTTTCTTAGATTTGATATTCAACCCAAATAGTAAATGAAACACTTCACCTATATCTTCTTTATAGTGTTTTTAATCTCCAAAAGCTTAACTGGACAAACTTATGAGATAAAAGGAAAGGTTGTAAATAGCGAAAACAAAACCATTCCTTATGCAAATATTTTACTTTTACAAGCAGCAGATTCCACCTTTGTAAAAGGAACATCTGCTGATGATAATGGACTTTTTGTGCTTACAGAGGTTAAGCCAAATTTGTATTTACTTCAAGCCAGTTATGTTGGAGTAGGGTCTGAACCACGCGCACTGGACATTGCTAAAGATGTATCCCTGGGGGCGTTGATAATTCCGTTGGGCACAACCGACCTGGAGGAAGTTGTAGTGACAGCCAAAAGACCTACGTTAAAAAGATTAGCAGACAGACTGGTCTTTTCAGTTGAAAATACGGTTGTTTCTCAAGGTAGTTCTTGGGACATACTTAAAAGCACCCCAGGTGTTATAGTAAATCAAGAGGAACTCCAGATAAGAGGGCAAAGTGCCACGGTATACCTTAATGATAGAAAAGTACAATTGTCCGGGCAAGAAGTAAAGGATTTATTGGATGGCCTTTCTGGAACAGCCATAAAATCTATTGAAGTAATTGCAAACCCACCCGCAAGTTATGAGGCAGAGGGCGGGCCCATTTTAAATATAGTTACTGCGAAAAATGTAATTCCCGGATACAAAGGAAGTATTAATGGGAGCTATACTCAGGCAGTGTTTCCAAAGTATAGTATAGGAACAAGTCATTATTATAAAACAGAGAAGCTAAACCTGTTTGCCAATTATACTATCAACCCTAAAAAAGAGCTTCGAAAAACAAATAAAGGAATTAATTTTATTGACAATACCAATTCAATCTTTTCAAGATGGGGTACACAATATAATCAGGTTAATAGCTCCCAGGCCCAAAGCGCGAACCTAATTCTTGATTACGATTTTGATGACCGGAATAGTGTAAACCTTACGTCAAACATGGCCCTTAATCCAGGAGAAGAACAGGAAACTTTTCTAAGCACTGATATCAGAAATGCACAAAACCTCATAGACTCAACATTTACAACGCAAAACAACGCCAACCGAGACAACACCAATTTAGCCTTTGATTTAACCTATGTACACAAATTAAAGAAGCCGGGGGCAAAGATTTCTTTAAATGGACATTATACCTATTATGATGGACAAACGGAACAAAACCTTATTTCCAATTATTTTGATAACAATGGGAGCTTTATTAGAAACTTTGGTTTTGACACAGATTCTCAGCAAGACATTCAAATTTTTACAGGGCAGGCAGATTATTCATCACCATTAGGAAATGCTTCGATAGAGACAGGTCTTAAGATTTCATCTATTGCTTCTGAAAGTAATATTGACTTTTTCAATTTTGTTGGAGCAGATGACCAAGTGGACGCTTCCTTGTCTGATAATTATACCTATGATGAGAATGTGTATGCAGCATATTTTAGTTTAGTGAAAAACTGGGAAAAATGGTCAATAAAAACTGGGTTGAGGGGAGAACTGACCAAAGCAACAGGAACATCGCTCACGTTGAATGAAATAAACACCCAAGATTTTTTTGAGCCTTTCCCTTCCCTTTATGTACTATATTCTCCTTCGGACAAACACAGCTTCGCTTTTGATTACGGAAGAAATGTTGATAGGCCAAAGTATAATGATTTAAATCCGTTCCGCTATTTTTTCAATGAAAATGACTTTGAGGAGGGCAACCCCCAATTGATGCCCAGTTTTTCAAACAACTTCAATCTCAACTACACCTTCAACAGTGAATTCTTCTTTGATGTGTATTATAGAGATAATGGCAAAAACATTGCTGATTTGGTTTTTCAAAACAACACCAATCAAACCTTGGTTGAGCTGAAGCAAAATGTTTTAGGAAGTAAATCTTATGGATTGGATTTTACGGTTAGCAAAAGTATAATGCCCTTTTGGTTCCTTTATGCATACGTTTCATTGTTTCATGAGGAGGAAACTTTTTTGGCCGTTGAGAGCAATAACCAACAATTTACCAACGAGGTGGAGGGAGTTTATGGTTATTTGGCAAATTATTTGACACTTTCAAAGGATGGTACATTTACAGGAGAGCTGACCATGACCTACCTTTCTAAGTTCCTGTTTGGATCCTACATTTCTGATGAAGAAGTGAATTTAACCCTGGGACTTCGAAAATCGTTATTCAATAACAGGGCTATAATTTCGGTTGCGGCAGAGGACATTTTGGAACGATTTAATCCAACGTATAGCTCTAGATATCTAAACCAAGACAATTTTTACAGAAGACGTCCTGAAACACAATTTATTAGAGTAGGTTTCACCTATAACTTCGGAAACTTTAGATTGGAGGATAATCAGAAAGAAATTGACAAAAAAGAACGGGAAAGACTAGAGCTGGAATAAAAAGCTGATTTTCTAATATTTTGTACTTTTGCAATCCAAAAAATTCAAGGTTTGCCTAAAATTGGAGACATAGAACTTCCTGATTTTCCGCTACTTCTTGCCCCCATGGAAGATGTTAGCGACCCTCCTTTTCGAGCTTTGTGCAAAGAGCAAGGGGCAGATGTAGTGTACACAGAATTTATTTCTTCGGAAGGACTTATCAGAGATGCTGCCAAAAGCACCATGAAATTGGATATCTATGAAAAAGAACGCCCGGTAGGCATTCAAATATTTGGGGCTGAACTGGATTCTATGCTTCAAGCTACTGATATTGTTGAGAAATCCAACCCAGATATTATTGATATTAACTTTGGTTGTCCCGTAAAAAAAGTGGTCAGCAAAAATGCGGGAGCGGGGATTCTAAGAGATATTCCGCTAATGGTAAAATTGACGGAGGAGATAGTAAAAAGAACCAAATTACCCGTTACGGTAAAAACCAGATTAGGGTGGGACAGTGATTCCATTAAAATTGTTGAGGTTGCAGAACGGTTACAGGATGTTGGTATCAAAGCGATCGCTATTCATGGACGAACAAGGGTTCAGATGTATAAGGGTGATGCTGATTGGAAACCAATTTCACAAGTAAAAAACAACTCTAGGATGCATATTCCCGTTTTCGGAAATGGTGATATAGACACACCGGAAGCGGCCGTTAGAATGAGGGATGAATTTGGATTGGATGGAGCTATGATTGGCCGAGCCAGTATAGGAAACCCATGGTTCTTTGCGGCAGTAAAGCATTTTTTCAAAACCGGAACCCACTTAGCGCCACCAACTATGGAAGAACGGGTAGATGCGGCTCGTAGACATTTACAGATGGCTATTGATTGGAAGGGAGAAAAATTGGGGGTTTTTGAAACGAGAAGGCATTACACCAACTATTTTAAGGGGATACCCCACTTCAAAGAGTATCGAATGAAAATGGTTACTAGCGATGAATCTTCAGATGTTTTTGCGACTTTTGATGAGGTCTTGGAAAAGTTTGGAGATTTTCAGTTTGCTTAAGCATCAATTAATTTTCTGGAAATTCTGCTGCTAGCAATTTTTGAAGAAATAAAGCCAAGTACCACAATTGTAGCCAATACTACAAACACGTTCATTACATTATATTCAACAGGATAGGATAAAGAAGGAGTTATTTTCAACCAACCAAAGGCTAACTGAGAGCCTATCAACAACGAACCGATTAACACACCAATAAGTCCACCAAGTGAAGTAACCAAAAGCCCTTGGGTAAAGTAAATGGTTCGCAATTCCTTTATGGTAGCTCCAAGGCTAAATAATGTCTTAGAGTTTTGCTGCTTATCCAAAATCATCATGATAATGGCTCCAACCACATTAAAAAGAGCTATAATCAATACAAGGGTGAAAATTAAATAGGTTGCTAAATTCTCCGTATTGAGCATTCTGTACAGCGTGCTATTTTGTTCTTGCCGATCAAGTACCAAAACGGTATCTCCTAAAATACTTTTTATTGAAGCCTTAGTATCTTCAATAGGTATTTGACCATTCAATTTAAAGTTTATTCCAGAAATCTGGGTACTATCTTTTTCCAAAAGGGCCTGAACTAAAGGAAGATGGGCAAAAACATATTTTTTGTCCAGATTTTCTTCCACGGCATAAACTCCACTTACAACAATGGGCAACTCATTATATGGTTTTGTAGCGCCTAACCCTTGTGGAGATAGTGAACCTTTGCCAGGTTTTGGAACCAATACGGTCATAGGGGTTTGGTAGTTATCCAAGGGCACACCCAATAAATTATAAATACCAATTCCCATAACGCCGTTAAACTCCGTAACCCCCCAATTCCCAAAATATAAAGTGCTATCCACCCCAGTTACAGAACGGTATTGAGCATCTATTCCTTTGATGTAAGCGATACAGCTCTTCTCTCTAAAAGTGAGATAACCCCTTTCTTCAAGTTCTTTGGAATAGTTTGTTAACCCAGCAACATTACCTAATGCAATTTCTTCTTCGGGAGAAACAGAAAAATACTTTCCTGAAATAGGCAATGCTTTTAGATCTGGATCAAAAGTATTGGTAAAGGAAAGACTAAAAGTCTTTAGCCCGGCAAAGGCGGAGAGCACTACAAAAAGTGCAGCAGACCCAATTACAATTACCAGAAAAGTAATAAAATTGATAATATTTACCGCATTTTGGCTGCTTTTGGAACGTAGATAGCGTTTTGCGATATAAAAGGGAAAGTTCAAAATTAGGATTTCTTTCGTTTGTCCAGTAAGTCCCTATTTTCAATGGGGTTTTCTTCTCCTTTGAGTGAATTTTCAATCTTATCAATGTATTCCAAAGAATCGTCCAGATAAAAATTTAGTTCTGGCACACGACGCAGTTGGTTCTTTGTACGTTGCGCCAAATCATGCTTAATTAGACTTTGGTTAGATTTCATGCCTTCAAGTAATTCACCAGCACTTTTGTTTGGAAAAATACTAACATAAACTTTGGCTATGGATAAATCCGTAGTTACATAAACCTTGGAAACCGAAATCAGCGTTCCTTTAAGCCCCCCATCAGTAGCAGCACGCTGTAAAATATCAGCGATATCCTTTTGGATGATTCCTGCAATTTTCTTTTGCCTTTGTGTTTCCATACCTGCAAAAATAATGGAATTAATGACTAACCTCATGATATGATTAGCTTACAGTGTGTAATTTTGAAGAAAGTTAGGAGCATTGACATAATCATAGATGCAATAAAACCCATCATACAATGGAAAAAATAGAGCATATTGGCATTGCAGTTAAAAGCCTGAAAGATGCTAACGTATTGTTTAAAAAGCTTTTAGGAGCACCGCATTACAAAACGGAAGAGGTGGTTTCGGAAGGAGTAAAGACTTCTTTCTTTAAATCTGGCCCAAACAAGATAGAATTGTTAGAGGCTACAAATGAGGATAGTCCCATTGCAAAATTTTTGGAAAAGAAAGGAGAAGGGGTTCATCATATTGCTTTTGCCGTTGAAGATATTGTATCAGAAATCACGAGGTTAAAGGAAGAAGGCTTTACTGTTTTAAATGAAATTCCAAAGAAAGGAGCCGACAACAAATTGGTTGCATTTTTGCACCCAAAGGGAACAAATGGGGTTTTGGTAGAGCTTTGTCAAGAAATAAAAGCGATGTAGGGGCGTTAAAACCTTGCTATGAACAGAAATAAATAGTAATATTGCATCCGCAAAATTGCAGGTCCTATAGCTCAGCTGGTTAGAGCACCTGACTCATAATCAGGGGGTCCATGGTTCGAGCCCATGTGGGACCACTGGGAAAGTTCAAATATTCTCTAAAAGCCTGAAAATGAACTGTTTTCAGGCTTTTTCATTTTTATTGATTTCATATAAAACCATATGAAATCAACCGTTCTGGTGAGTGATTCGGTGAGTACTTTTTTATTCGCAAAAATGCTTTCAAAACTATGTTAAATAATTGATATTCAATTCTTTGTTCGGATTTGTAATCGATATTAAAAATCCAAAAAAGCACAGTTATGGAGGCAAGCAACACATTTTCCATCCTTTTTTACCCAAAAACCAGTGACGCCGACAAAAACGGAATGTCCCCTCTTTTTCTTCGGATCACGGTAGATTCCAAGAGGGTCGAACTCAGTTTAAAAAGAAAAGTAGATCCTGAGGACTGGTGCCCAAATTCGGGCAAGGTCAAAGGAAGGGGACCGATACGGGAAGAGATAAATGGTTACCTGGATGAACTTAGAATACGGATCCGGCGCATCCAAGGGGAGTTTGTAGCACAGGCAAAGCCCTATACTGCATCGATGTTAAAAGGGCGTCTGTTGAACAAAGGCAATGAACTCAAAACGGTGCTGTCCATTTATGATGGCCACAATGCCAAGATAAAAAGTTTGATGGGAAAGGATTATACATATAGCACCTATAGAAGGCATGTACGAACACGAAGCCATTTGGATGAATTCATACGAAAAGAGTATGGACAGAATGATTTTTTTATCAAGGATGTAGACCTGGGGTTTGTTACTAGGTTTGAGCATTATCTTCATATGATCGGTGCAGGAGGCCATAATACGATTACCAAGTATGTGACCAACTTCAAGAAGATAGTTCGAATGGCGTTTGCCAACAATTGGCTTGTCTCTGACCCTTTCTTCCATTGGAAGGCCAAATGGAAGAAAACCGAACGGGAGGCACTTACCGAGGCCGAACTACAAATGTTGATGGAGAAGGAATTCAAATCGGAGCGTTTGGAGCGTGCGAGGGATGTCTTTATTTTTTGCTGCTTTACAGGTCTATCCTATGTTGATGTCAAAAAATTGACAAGAGACGATATTGCAATAGGAATGGATGGCAGACGTTGGATAAAGATCTTGCGGACAAAGACCAAGGTCAAAAGTACGGTACCTCTTTTGCCCACGGTAGAAAAGATATTGAAGAGGTATAAAGGGTACTCACCAAAACCTGAAAGTTTACCGTTGCTACCTGTTTTGAGCAACCAAAAAGCAAACCAATACCTAAAGGAGATTTCACAGTTATGTGGAATAAACAAACGGATTACCTTTCACCTTTCCCGGCATACCTTTGCCACTACGGTGACCTTGGCCAATGGGGTTCCCATCGAATCGGTGAGCAAGATGCTTGGGCACCGGTCCATAAAAACCACACAGATATATGCCAAGGTGCTTGATAAAAAGCTTATGGAGGATATGGAATTGGTAAGGAAAAAATATGTCAATGCTTGACATGGTTGTCAATCTCCGAAAAATACTGAAAAAAAGAACTTTGTTTTCTTATTACTAAACCCCCAATCCTTTAACCAAAAACCTTGTGCATGGACCCTATTTTAATTTTATTATCTTCAGAATGATAAGCGTAAAGTAAAATTTAGATGGGGCGCAAACAACTTTCTTTAAGGTTATCAAAAAACAACGCAATTTTTATTATTAAGGTGTTCCAGGTCGAATTGGTGCAATGTCCATTAATGGTAATCAAGGAATTGAACCAGACATTGACTTTTTGCCAAAAATGGATTAAAATTTAAAGCCATGTGCTTTAGCTCACAAAAGGTGAGGCCCTATTTTGGATTGTATTTATAACTATATCTTCCCATGGAGGCATGATATCGGCTGTTCTTCTCGATATCCTGTTTTTCTTTGGATGCATTTCACCGATGAAAAGCTTTGTTTTAAAGAGCTTTAATAAGTTTTATGTGTTTTATCACTCTTTTTTTGTTTTTCATCCAGTTGTTTTTCGAAATGTTTGGATTTTAGCAAATCTTTGCCCTGTCTTTAAATCTTAAAAGCTTGACCTATGAAAAAACTATTACTCGTAAAAGAAATTTATCTGGAAGGATTCCGAAATCTTGGAAATTATCTATTGGAAAGATGCTTTAAAATCTTTTCTTGGTTCAGTTTTGCAATGTTCTTCATTGTACTTTACGCATTCGTTTACAGAATTGCAACCGGATTCGCATTTGACTAAAAAGCCATTTTATCTATTGGAAAGAGAAAAAGACTCGATTCTAAAATGTGATAAGACCCGAGTCTTAACTTTCAACGAAAAACACTTTTCAATGTATCGATACTGATAAAGTGGGATAAGTTCTGTGTTCTCAAATGAAGACTTTAAAAGTATGGCTCGGTAGATGACAATCTATTGACCGACATTAGGTCTAAAAACCTGAATTTCCATCAAATACCGCTTCGGAGCTGACCGATAGGGCCTTTATCAAATAAAGTCTAAGTCCTAAGCTTTGAATAGCGTATAATTCGCCCTTATCAGTTTGGTCATAGTTGACAACTATTGAGGTATTCCCTCGATAAGAAGTTAGCAAATAAATATAGAACTGGATATCATATCTATGAAAACTACGGATGCTAAACCAAGGGGGATAGCAAGGGGGATAGCGAGAGGGTAGCACGCTAAAGCGGTGCTACGTTGTACAATTTCTGCCCAAAAGGCCAGTAAAACCAGTACTTTTTAGCGATTCATTCTCTTAAGGCTAGTTTCATTTTTTGCTGTAAAAACCCTGGGAACACCTTAAAACATTGAAAAAGGTTACAGTAAAATCTAATAATTGTGAGCAAAGCAACGGTGCTTTTAAGCCAACCCCAATGGATAGACTAACCATTATTTTCTTTTGGTCTTTTTTGGGAAATTGGGTCAAATCCTTTGGGAAGACTTATAAACAGAGTAAAAAGTTGACCCAATTTGCTTTGAATTAGAACCTTTGCCTCGCTCAGTAGTATTAGTTTGTGTAAGTATTTGGGACGCTTGCAGCGTAAAACGAAGTTTCACTCGCTTTTTTATCATTCCATTGAAAACCTTAAGACTATTTTGATTATGCAAAGCATGAACATGTTCTTAATCCCTTATTTAATAATTTTTTCCTAACAATTATTTAATTGGAAACCTATCAATTCTCGATTAAAAAAGTGAGTAATTTGAAACATAATTTTATTATTTGTAAACATTGGCGTTATTCAAACGTATATCGGAGAGATACAATAAGACTCTATTTGTGCTGCACGCTTCCCTCGCAGCATTTGGGACCTATTTTTGCATGTACGCCTACAGAAAGCCCTTTACCGCAGCGACATTTGAGGGATTAAGCTTCATAGGTGTCGACTACAAAATATTGTTGATAGTCGCCCAGGTATTGGGATATGCACTATCAAAGTTTATTGGTATAAAGTTAATCTCCGAATTAAGGTCAAACAAGCGATTGTTGTTCCTACTTCTGTTCATTGCAGTTGCCGAAATAGCGTTGTTCTTTTTTGCTTGGGTTCCCGCTCCCTATAACATTTTGTTCATGTTTTTGAACGGCATCCCTTTAGGGATGATATGGGGTATTGTGTTTTCCTGCTTGGAGGGAAGAAGGGTAACCGATATTTTAGGAATAGCGCTATGCGCCAGCTTTATTGTTTCGAGCGGGGTGGTGAAATCTGTCGGAGTTTATGTAATGACCTCATGGGGAGTTAGTGAACTTTGGATGCCTTTTGTAACCGGAACCTTATTCTTGTTGCCTTTGGTGCTGTTTTCATTATGGCTTCAACGAGTCCCTCCACCAACTACAAAAGATATCGAACAGCGTGTGGAACGTATTCCAATGAGTAAAGAAGACAGAATCAAACTTGTAAAAAATTTCTTTTTCCCATTGTCGATAATTGTGCTCTTCTACACTTTCTTGACGGCATTCAGGGATTTTAGAGACAATTTTGCCAGAGAACTTTGGGACAGTATTGGTTATGAAGGGGATGCCTCTGTTTTCTCCACCTCCGAAATTGCAATCGCCATTACAGTGCTGGTTATTATCGGCTCTCTTTTCTATATCAAAGACAACCTCAAAGCTCTTTTCGCTTATCATTCGCTGCTTTTATTGGGAACTGTGGTACTTGGCTTGGCTACATTACTCTTTCAAGCAGGGCTTTTGAACCCCTTTCTATGGATGGTACTTACCGGCTTTGGACTTTACATATGTTATGTCCCCTTTAACTGCCTCTTTTTTGATCGATTTATTGCCACCTTCAGAATAAGGGGCAATTCTGGTTTCCTAATTTATATTGCCGACGCTTTTGGATACGTAGGAAGTGTTCTTGTTCTGCTATATAAAAACTTTGGTCAGGCCAATCTTTCTTGGCTTAACTTTTTTATATATGGGGCCTATGTGGTAGCCCTAATTGGAATACTAGTCACCCTCGCTTCGTTCTTCCATTTAAAATCGAGGCATAAATTGCAAAATTTTAACGAGCACTTATATAATGAACAATAATAAATACGATGTCATCATTGTTGGTGGTGGTGTTTTAGGAACTTTTCATGCCTATCACGCACTAAAATTGGGCTTAAAGGTTTGTTTGGTGGAAAAAGACGCCTATCCCAAAGGGGCAACTACTCAAAATTTTGGGCAGGTAGTTCCGTCAGGCATGAACATCAAGTGGCAGAAGTACGGTAGGGAAAGTTTACGGATTTATAAGGAAATACAATCCCTATTTGATATTACCATCCGCCAGGAAGGAACGGTCTATTTGGCTTCCAATGAAGAGGAAGAGCAACTGTTAGTGGAATTAAGAGCTATCAATAGCAACAACGATTATTATTCCAAAATACTCACGCCTACAGAATGCCTAAACCAATATCCGGGATTACAATCAAGTTATGTGAAGGCCGGACTTTACTTTCCTGAAGAGGTAACGGTAGAACCAAGAACAATGATCCATAGGCTTCAAAGCTATTTAGCGGAATATATGAACCTCGAAATACTTACACATTTTTCCGTCACCTATTGCGAAAGCATCAACGGAAATATTGAAGTTCACAGCTCCAAAAACCAGAAGCTGATTGCTGAAAAGGTCATTGTCTGTAATGGGAATGATTTCAAAACACTATATCCTGAAGTTTTTGAAAACAGTGACCTTGAAGTCTCAAAGTTGCAAATGATGCAGACCAAACCCCAGGAAAATTTTACATTAAAAGGATCTATTTTGACAGGCTGGTCCATAAGAAGGTATGAAGCATTTGCAGAATGTCCTTCCTATCCAACCATAAAAGCTAACGAAGCACTGGATAGCTTGCAAAAAAAGTGGGGAGTACATATATTGTTCAAACAAGCCTTTGATGGTTCGGTGATTTTGGGAGATTCGCACCAGTACGCCGATGCCCATCGCATAGATGATCTGGGATTTGATTTGGATATGGATATTGACAACTTTATGTTGCAGGAAGCCAAAAAAATATTCCAATTGCCAAATTATGATATTCAGCACAGGTGGTACGGAATGTACTCCCAATGTAAAACAAAAGATATTTTTAACACCACAATACATAAGAATATTCATATTGTAACCGGCATTGGAGGTAAGGGAATGACAGGTAGTGCCGGATACTCAAAAAAGAACATCTCCAAAATTTTTAATGCACAACTATAATTTATGAAAGATATCAAGCTTACCGTTTTTGACATGGCAGGAACTACGGTGAACGAAAATAACGTGGTCTACAAAACTGTGCAAAAGGCATTGGGCCATGTTGGGATTGAAGTGGATTTGGATACCGTTTTAGAGTTTGGTGCTGGTAAGGAAAAGTTCAAGGCCATTGTGGATATAATGAATCACAGCAGTGCCGAAACTGATATTGAAGTAAAAGCGCAAGAGATTTTTACGGTTTTCAAAGATATGCTCAAACAAGCTTACGAAGAATTGGAAGTAGCTCCTTATGATGGGGTAGAAGAGCTCTTTCATTCTTTGAGGTCGAATGACATCAAAGTGGTCTTGAACACGGGATACGATTCTAAAACCGCACAAGGACTGGTTGATAAATTAGGATGGGAAGTGGACAATCAAATTGATGGTTTAATCACAGCTAGCGATGTTGTACATGGAAGACCGTCTTCTGAAATGATTGACAAGGCCATGGAGTTGTTCCAGATTACAGATGCCTCACAAGTATTGAAGGCTGGGGATTCCATCATAGATATTGAAGAAGGTAAAAATGCAAATTGTGGAATTACAGTCGGGGTTTTGACTGGGGCCCATACCCGAGAACAACTTGAAAGTGCCAATCCAACAATGATTTTGGATTCGCTTAAAGAACTCGAGAAAGTACTTCTACCTTTTTAGGGTTTATATAAAGAAATAAACCACCAACATTTTGGAGCTCACCTTCCCTTTGTTCATCGGAACGTGGGGAATACGTCCATCAAAGAATATGGAATCTCCTTCCTTTAAAAGCACCTGCTGGTCACCAATAAGGTAATAGCATTCCCCTGTGAGGATATACTTGAATTCAAACGCATCGGTTATTACCTTTTCACGTTCAGAGTGCGGTTCCACTTCCAAAAGTACACTCTCAAAGCCCACGGAGTTCAATTGCTTGCCAAAAATATAATTATAGGTAAACCCAACGGCTTCATCCTCTTTCTCAATTACGGTTTGGTCATCTTTTCTGGAAACCAGAAAATTCACCCCATTTACCTTCGGCATTCCATCGAAAAAGAGGGTCATTTCCGTTTCAAGGGCATCCACAATTTTTAAAAAGACCGGCAATGATGGAATGGTACGACTATTTTCAATACGGGAAATCAACCCCGCCGTTACTCCAGCCTTCATGGCCACGTCGCTAATTGTTTTTTTGTGATTCTTTCGAGTCTCCTTGATTCTTTTTCCTATATTGATAAGATAATCTTCCATTAGTATCTGAATTCCAACATTTTAGTATTTATAACTTTCTTAAAAAATAAGCGTAAGCCTTAACTCATTGTTAAACAATAATATACCAAGTGCTTCATAATACGCAAGATAGCCTAAAAAAGTGAATATTTGTAAATAATATTAAGCTAACGTAGCTCGATTTGTTTTAACTTTTCGGTATCCATTTTTTAATCTAGATACTCCCCTCCGTTAACAATGGTGTTGGATATTTGTTGATAAATAATTAACCAAGTTTTACAAATATTCAACAAATGAAAAGAACACTAGTCATGTTTATGCTTGTCATTCTGGCAAGTTTTATGGGCTATTCCCAAACCACGTTTACGGGAACGGTCTTAGATGAAAATAGCGTACCGATGCCAGGCGCATCCGTAGTTATTAAAGGCAGCAGCACAGGTGTTGCCACAGATTTTGATGGAAAATTCCAAATCCAACTAGCCCAAGATGAGGATGTTTTGGTGGTTTCCTATATAGGTTATCTCCCGCAGGAATTTGACATTACCGGAAAAACCAATGCCACAATCATTTTACAACCTGATTCACAAAAACTAAATGAGGTAGTTGTGACTGCATTGGGTATTAAAAAGGAAAAGAAAAGACTGGGCTACTCCGTGCAAGAAGTGCAAGGCGACAACTTGGTTACCGCAAGGGAGACCAACGTTACGAATTCCCTTGCAGGAAGGGTTGCCGGGGTACAAATTACCGGAGGAGGTTCTGGGGTTGGCTCTACTTCCCGTATTGTAATTCGTGGAGAAGGGTCCTTGATTCCGGGCAACAACTCTCCTCTTTTTGTGGTGGATGGTATTCCAATCTCCAACAGAACCGTAAGTAACCGAGCAGAAGGAAACTTGGAAACAGATTATGGTAACGGTGCGGCCGACATCAACCCTGATGATATTGAGTCCATCTCTGTTCTTAAAGGCCCAAATGCAACAGCCTTATATGGATCCCGAGGGTTGAACGGGGTGGTTTTGGTAACTACTAAGTCTGGAAAAGCTGGACAAGGTCTTGGTATTAGCTTTACGCAAAACGTAACTTTTGAAGATGCATTGAGAGTGCCCAAATACCAAAATCAATATGGCCAAGGTGCCGGTGGTGAATTTGAATTTGGCGATGGATTTGGTGGCGGAACCAATGATAACATTGACGAAAGCTGGGGGCCGGCCTTAAATGGACAATTAATAACTCAACATGATAGCCCAACAACAAGTGGTCTCAGAGCTGGGGATTTTGCGGTTCGTCCAAGAAACTCCGATGGCACTTTTGCCGATCAGATTACAGCAACTCCTTGGGTTGCTAATCCTGGCAACATAGAAGATGGGTTCTTCAAAACAGGAAGAACGTTTACCACCAACCTTTCCCTAACCGGAGGTAATGAAGATGGAAACTTCAGATTGTCCCTTACCAATTTGGACAATGAAGGAATTCTTCCAAATACCGATTTTAATAGAGAGACCTATGCCTTTAGTGGTTCGTATAACCTTACTGATTGGCTGAAAGTTTCTTCTTCCATGAACTATGTGAACAGCAGCAGTAACAACAGGCCCAACAACTCTTATGGTACGGAAAACATCATGTATTTGTGGGTATGGTTCGGGCGCCAAATCAATATGGATTCCTTAAGGGATTACTGGCAACCTGGATTGGAAGGAAGGCAGCAGTACAATTATAACTATAACTGGCATGACAATCCTTTCTTCACCATGTTCGAAAATACCAATGCGTTTGACAAGCACCGCATTTTCGGTAACGCTAGGGCAGACATCACCTTAACGGACAATCTATCCTTAATGGTAAGAACAGGTATAGATTATTTCAGTGAATTAAGAACTGGAAAAAGAGCATATAGTACCCAGCGTTTTGCCAGAGGACAGTACAGAGAAGATGATATATACTTTAAAGAGCAGAACACGGATTTCTTGTTGAACTTTAACAAGGACTTGAACGAAGATTTCAACTTAGGTGCTTCTTTGGGAGGAAATATTAGAAAAGAGGAGAACCGCTACAAAAGAATTAGTGCCAACTCATTGTCAGTTCCTGGCATCTACAACTTCCAGAACGCTGCTGAACCTCTTTCCAAAACACAGTTCAACGACGAGAGAAAAATTAATTCCTTGTACGCCTTTGCAAACTTGTCGTACAAAAATATGTTGTTCTTGGACGTCACAGGAAGAAATGACTGGTCCAGTACTTTGCCTAAAGACAACAATTCCTATTTCTATCCCTCTGTAGGGGTAAGTGTGATCTTGTCTGACATTTTCGAGTTGCCGGAATCATTCTCCTTTGTAAAACTTCGAGGAGGTTGGGCCAAAGTGGGTAATGATACCGATCCTTACGCGCTTAGAAATACTTTTTCGTTCAACGAGCCTTTTGGAAATTTCCAAAGAGTTAGTGCATCTAGCATACTTCGTGCTGAAGACTTGAAGCCTGAAGAAGCAAATTCATTTGAAGTTGGAGCAGATATAAGATTGTTCAACAACCGACTAGGTTTGGACCTTACCTACTACAATTCAATCACCAAAAATCAGATTTTGACGCTTCCGGTGGCCAACACTTCTGGTTTTAGCTCAAGAATTATCAACGCAGGGGAAATCCAGAACAAAGGTTTGGAGATTGTCGTGAATGCAACACCAATCAAAACGGAAAACTTTACTTGGAATACTACAGCCAACTTTACCACGGCAAGAGGTGAGGTAAAATCACTTACTGATGGTCTTGAGACGTATGAAATATCCAACAACTATCTAAGCGTTCAAGCGAAAGTTGGAGGTAGAATGGGCGATGTTTATGGAACAGGATTTGTTACCGTAGATGACCCTAACAGTCAATTTTTTGGACAGGTAGTGCATAATGAGGACGGCTTCTCTTTAAGAGACCCCAACCTTAAAAAGTTAGGAAACTACAATCCAGACTTCACGCTTGGCCTTCAAAATAACTTTTCTTACAAAAACTTCAACCTAGGGGTATTGTTCGATTGGAGACAAGGCGGTGTGATCATGTCCAGAACGGTCTTAATTGGAGGTACTTCTGGAATGATGGATTTTACAGCAGTAGGCCGCGAAACAGGAATCATCTCCGAGGGTGTAATCCAAAATGCTGATGGTAGTTACAGAGCTAACGATGTAAGGTTGAGTGGTCGCGATTATTACTGGTGGAGGTACAACCGAGGAAACGAAGAAGTAGGAATGTACGATGCTTCCTTCTTAAAGCTTAGAGAAGTAAAAATCGGTTACAACTTCCCAAAATCACTATTGAAAAACACATTCATCCGATCCATGAACCTGTCGTTGGTGGGAAGAAACTTGGCCTTATGGACCGAGAACCCACATTTTGACCCGGAGACCACCTCATTTAACGGAGGAACCATAGTACCGGGAGTAGAAGATATGGCATTGCCAAGCTCAAGAAGCTACGGATTGAACCTAAATGTAACTTTCTAAACCAAAGGAATAATGAAAAAATTCATCACTATATGTACGATTGCTTTTTTAGGTATTGCAAGTTGTACAAACGATTTTGAAGAGATCAACACAAATCCAAACCAACCCGAGCAGGTAAGTTCAGATTTGTTATTGTCCACTGTCATTTCAACATTGGCCAATAGTGCCGCTGACGATGGTGGGTGGGACAAAGGAAACATTGTGGCCCAATTGACAGCAAAAATCAACTTTACAGGTTTTGACCGTTACAACTGGGGGTCAGAGTCTGGTCTTTGGAACACTTATTACGGCATTCTTCCAGAAATCAATATCATTCTTGAAAATGCCATGATGGAAGAAAGCCGAAACACAAGCTACGAAGCTATTGTCCTGGTATTGCGCGCCTATGTTTTTGCAAATTTGACCGATAACTGGGGAGATGTTCCTTACTCCGAGGCCATCGCTGGTAATGAAGGTAATTTCACCCCGACCTATGATACGCAGGAAACCATCTATACCGGTATTCTTGCCGACTTGAGAACGGCCGAGACCCAATTGGCCGCTGGTCAGCCCATACTTGGTGGAGATATTCTGTACAATGGGGATTTGGTAAAATGGAGAAGGTTCGCCAACTCATTACGATTGCGATACTTGATGAGAATTTCTGGTAAGACCAACGTATCAGCTGAGATGCAGTCCATTCTTGATTCCGGAATTTTCATTGCAACCAATGAAGATAATGCCGCGATGAATTACCCTGCATCCACTCAAATTGATTCATGGCCCATCAGTACAAGTCGTATTGGAAGTTTTGATGAGCATCGCATGAGCGAAACCAGCGAAGCTATCCTGAAACGATACAATGATGAGCGCTTAAATGCTTGGTTTCAGCCCACCGACAATCCAGATGACGACCCGACCTTATTTGTTGGTTTGACCAATGGTTTAAGTGAGGACAATGCATCCACATTCAATGGAGGAGCAAGTAATGTATCCAGAGTTAATCAAGCTTTCTTTTATGATTCTTCCAATTCCGTAAAAGCGACTATCATCCAAACGGCCGAAGTACATTTCATTTTTGCTGAAGCAGCCCAACGAGGGTTGATTACCGGAGATGCCGAAACTTTCTATAATGAAGGAGTTCACTTATCTTTCGAGTATTGGAACGTAAATCAAGATATTCCTACCTACTTGGCGCAAGCTGGGGTAGCCTATGATGGCGAATTGGAAACCATCATCACTCAAAAATGGCTGGCTTCCTTCTTGGTGGGCCTTGAAGGATGGTACGATTTCAGAAGAACCGGATTCCCTTCTGTAATTGTTCCTGGGCCCGATAATGTAAATGATGACAGGGTTCCTGTACGTTTCTTGTATCCTGATTCAGAACAAACCTTGAATGAGGATAATTACGACGCTGCCGTATCCAGGATTGGTGGCGATGACATCAACACCAAAGGCTGGTGGGAAAACTAATAATTTAATGAAAAAGACCTTAATATATAGCTTGGCCATGGGAATGTTCTTATTCCTATGGTCATGCTCTTTAAAAAAAACTGACAATTTCGACATTGCATATGTTGTAGTTATCGGTGTGGATGGGATGAGTCCTGATGGGATTAAAAATGCCCACACCCCTATGTTGGACAGTATGATGCAAAAGGGAGCATCCACCATGCATGGAAGGGCTGTCCTTCCCTCCAGTTCAAGTCCCAACTGGGCAAGTATGATCATGGGCGCCGATACAGAACAGCATGGAATTACCTCAAACGGTTGGGAAAAGTTCGACCACCAACTTCCTCCGGCCGTAGCCACTACAAATGGCACCTTCCCTTCAATTTTTACCCTATTCAAGGACCAAAAACCAGAAGCTCATATTGGCGCTATTTACGATTGGGATGGTTTTGGAAGATTATTTGAAAAGAGTGACGTCGATTTCGACATCGACGGAGACCATGAAGGTGGCACAACAAAAGATGCCATAGCTTATATTAAAAGAAATACCCCCGATTTTACCTTCATACATCTAGACCATGTAGATTATGCAGGGCACAGCATGGGGCACGGAAGTCAAGAATACTATGAATCTGTTCATAAGGCTGATTCCCTGATTGCAGAAATTGTCGCTTCCACCAAGGAAGCCGGCATGTGCAACAAAACACTTTTTATTATTGCCTCTGATCATGGGGGACTTGGTTTTGGTCATGGAGGGGAAAGTCTTGCTGAAATGAAAATTCCGTTTATTCTCTTTGGAGCAGGTATCAAAGAAGGATATCAAATTGAAGAAACCTTCTATCAAATAGACAATGCTCCCACGGTTGCCTATGCCATGGGATTGGAAATTCCCCAGGCATGGATTGGAAGAGCGGTTAAAGGCGCTTTTATTGGAAACGAAAAACCTAAACTGGCCTATAAAAGACTCGAACTGATAACTCCTCCAAAGATTCTTCCGGATGCAGGTTACTTTGAACCCGCAGGGGGCATCTTTAAAGCAGATTCGGTTCCTGTGGTCATTCAAAATCCAAATAATAAAGGGGTAATACGTTTCACTTTGGATGGCAGTTTGCCCACACTGGAAAACAGCGCACAATATACCGACACCTTTTATTTGAATAAAACGACGGTGCTAAAAGCGGGGATTTTTCAAGATGGTGCTATTAAAAGCACGGTTACAGAAGGAAGTTTTAGAATTGTTCCAAAAACCAAGGAAGACCCGGTTAGGTATCAAGTATTTCATGGTGAAAAACTGGAAAAGCTCCCTGATTTTTCCGCCTTAAACCCAGTTCAAGAAGGCTTTGTAACCGAATTCTCCCATAAACAACTGATCAATGATTCCACCAAGGAAGATCAAACCTCCCTGGTCCTAGAAAGCTATATAGTCATTGACGAGGAAGGCAAGTACACTTTTTTCACAAACAGCGACGATGGCAGCAAGCTCTACTTAAATGGGGAACTTTTGGTTGACAACGACGGAAACCATGGGGTTCGGGAACGAAGTGGCACTATAAACTTGAAAGAAGGAAGGCACTTGGTGCGTGTAGAATATTACAATGGCGGTGGAGGTTACCATTTGGACGTTAAGTACCAAGGACCCAACATGGTCAAACAAATCATCCCTTCCATCAATCTGTACCCAACAAAATAACACGCTTCATGCAACAGCATACTTCAGGAACCAACATAGAACATTTGATTGAGGGCGATGTCAATGTGACCCCCGCAAGAGGCCAATGGAACAGTTTTGTGGACAACCAAGAGGTAAAAGAACTGCTGGACAAGGATGCCAAATACTTTCTGCATCAATCCATGTCCACACCCTGTTTGGATGCATTAAAACGCTGCGAAGGCCCTTATATTGAAAGTGTTTCTGGCAAGAAGTATTTGGATTTTCATGGAAACAATGTGCACCAAATAGGATTTTCCCACCCAAAACTCATCAGTAGGCTTAAAGAACAATTACAAGATCTTACCTTTTCCACAAGAAGATACACCAACGAAGTGGCCGTCGCTTTTGCCGAAAAACTGGTTTCTGTAACCCCAAACGGGCTTAACAAGGTATTGCTTACTCCCAATGGAAGTTCCGCTGTTGGCATTGCACTCAAATTGGCAAGGGCTGTAACCGGAAAGTACAAGGTGGTTTCTTTTTGGGACTCATTTCATGGGGCTTCTTTGAATGTCGTCGGCGTAAGTGGAGAATCTGTTTTTAGGGAGCATATGGGGCCTTTGATCCTGGGTGTCGTAAGAATTCCGCCTCCCATAACCTATCGGGGTATTTATGAAGGTCGAGAAGAAAAGGCCTTGGAATATTTGGAGTATGTTCTTTCCAAAGACAATCAAATTGGTGCTTTTTTAGCGGAAACGATACGAAACACGGATGTCCAAATTCCATCTCAACAGTTTTGGCAGGAAGCACGAAAACTTTGTGACAAATACAATGTGTTGCTTATTCTGGATGAGATTCCGATCGCCTTGGGAAGAACTGGAAAACTATTTGCTTTTGAGCATTTTGGTATTGAACCTGATATTCTGTGTTTGGGCAAAGGTCTGGGTGGAGGTATAGTTCCCCAAGCCGCTATTGTCACTCGGGAGGAATACAACGCCTTTCAACATATTTCCTTGGGACATTATTATACACACGAAAAAAGTCCGATGGGTGCCATGGCCGGATTGACCGTTCTACAAATCATACAAGATGAAAATCTGTTGGAGAAAACCCTCCATTTTGAAAAATATATGAAATCCGCCCTATTTAAAATGCAGCGGAAATATTCATTAATCGGTGATGTACGAGGAATCGGCCTTTTATGGGGAATAGAACTTGTCACCAACCGAACAAGCAAGGAGCCCGCCATAGTTGAAGCGGAAGAAATTATGTACGGATGCCTCCGGAATGGACTTAACTTTAAGGTTTCTAAGGGCAATGTTATCCAATTGTCCCCTGCCCTGACCATCTCTGAAGAAGAACTTCAAGATGCGCTTAAAATATTAAATGAAGCATTTCTAAAAATAAACACCATCGCATAATGAGAAAAATAACCCTTATTCTTAGTTGTTTTTTAATGGGTATTGGAGTCGTTTTGGCCCAAGAACAACCCAAAATTTTGGTTCAACCCTATTTACAGGATGCTGAACCCAATTCCATCACTATAAAATGGGAGACCAGTTCTGGCGAAGAAAGTGTTGTGGAATGGGGAACAACTCCAAAATTGGGTAAAAAAAGTAAGGGCTTTGCTTACGATATCAATTTTTCGGATGCAAGAATACATGAAGTGAAATTGACCGACCTTAAAAGGTTTACCGAATATTATTATCGAGTTAGGACCGGTAACAAAGTCCATTCTGATATTTTCCAGTTTAAAACCCCTCCTTTTGCCAGCGATCATGAATCCTTCAACATGGTGGCCATGAGTGATATGCAATTCGACCACAACGAACCCGATAAATTTCGTGAGGTCATTAACGATGGCTTGATTTCCTACCTAAAAAAAGAACACGGAGGTGGACTCCCCAGTAATTTGGCTATGGTTTTGATTCCAGGTGATCTAGTCGAAAATGGGGCCAAATACCATCAATGGAAAGACCATTTTTTTAATCCTGCCGAAAAACTGTTTGCTGAGGTTCCCGTGTATCCCGTTTTGGGCAACCACGAAAGAAATTCTGTTTTTTACTTTAAGTATTTCACCCTTCCAGAAAATGGCACTCCGGCTTATGCCGAGCATTGGTGGTATAAAGATTATGGCAATGTTAGGGTTATTGGCCTGAACTCAAACGACGGTTACCGTGACGTAAGCTATCAATACGAATGGCTTCAAAAAGTGCTGGACGATACAGCTAAAAATGACGACATTGACTTTGTTTTTGCCCAGTTGCACCACCCCCATAAATCGGAATTATGGATTCCTGGGGAAGTGAAATCCTCTGGGAAAATGGTCAACATGCTAGAGCAATTTTCCACCAAAACCGGTAAGCCCAGCATTCATTTCTTTGGCCATACCCATGGCTACTCACGCGGGCAATCAAAAGACCATAAACACCTATGGATCAATGTGGCCTCTGCAGGAGGCGCCATTGACAATTGGGGTGAATTTGAGGGGCGTGATTATGACGAATTCAGTGTGACCCAAGACGAATACGGATTTGTAATGGTCGAGGTGGATGGAAATCCAGCAGATCCAAAATTCAAAGTAAAAAGAATAAGTCGTGGCAACCAAGAACATTTTAGGAACAATGAACGTCGTGATAGCATTACCATCTTTAGAAAAACAAGAAAGCCGAATACCCCAAAACCTATTAGTCCTGCAAATAATAAAACAGTCGATTTTAAAGGAGTGCCTTTAAAGGCCAATGCTTTTGAGAGTTCTTTTAACCGAGCTTTTCATGCGGCAAGCCACTGGCAGGTTTCAGAAAAACCGGATTTTGAAAAATTGATCTTTGAACGTTGGAAGCAAAATGAGAACTGGTATTACAAGGTCAATAGACAGGAAAATGACGACCTGACCGACGAAAAAAACGAACGCTTAAATCCCAATACCACCTATTACTGGAGGGTACGCTACCGAGATCAAAATTTGAACTGGAGCGATTGGTCGCAAACCTCATCCTTTAAAACGAATTGAAATAGAGAAAAATATTTAAAGCCTAAGTAGGTTGTTTTATAATTAGTTTGAGTTAGTTTATCAGAGCCCGTGGTTAGCCGTGGGCTTTTTTACTTTACTTGTTGGTTGAGACATAGGAAAGAAGAATATTTCTCTTATTTTAATATATTTGATGTTAAACACGTTCATTTATAATCCGACATGGTTTTGGTGAGTTTTTCGGTGAGTAATCAGATTTATTGATTTATAAACACCTGAAAATAAAGCTAATACAAAAATAGTTCAGTCCCAGGTGGGACCACTTCTTTTTAAAACCCTTGCATTCGCAAGGGTTTTTATGTTTTAAAGCTGATTTCTACAATACAAAAAAAGCTTTGTTACAATATCTCGACTATGCTTGGTAGGGGATTAAAAAGGACTACTCTTAGTGTGTTTATTGGAATATCTCACTAATTTGAACAACAGGTTGAATATTGGTGTAATTTGGGATGTCACCCACAATTTTTTCCGCATTTGGTCCGAAAGAATTTTGATAGGCCGAGAGCTTGTCAAAGTATAAATATCCAATAGCCAAATATGGAATTGCTTCATCTGGAGTCCTCCCCGCTATTCCTTTATCAATTTTTGAAAGCTTTAATGAATCACCCAATAAATTTGCCACCATTGGCATGTGTTTATTGGAATAGTAATCCATGTCAAATGTTTTTCCTTCACCATTCGGATATAATATGGTCACTTTGACCATACCCTTTTTACTTTTGGAGGCATCAATTGCGGTACTCCGTTGGCAACTTAAAAATAGCGCAGTGGCAGCCAGGATTAAGAGGAGGATTTTGGTTTTCATTTTGTTTAGATTTAATACGTTGTTAAAAGGTAATGTTTTTTATGGCCGCTGTCGACAACAATTTTTATTCTTCTTGTACATCCGTTTTTAGTGCTCAAGAACACCTCTAATTTCATTTATGAATTTCAAGGATTCCACTTCGATTTGCTCCGTAAGCTTCTCCTCATTATCAAAATCAAGCTGTTCTGCCAGTGTATGGTCAATAATTGAAAGACTATTGTCAATCGATTTTGCCAATGGGTATTTACTCCAATTGCTATCTTTAAATAGCGCCCAATAGTTCTTCCTAATATTTTTATTTTGGCCAGATAAGCAGATTTCAAATCGCATCAACTCATGATTGAATATGATAACAAATTTCAATTTCAATTTTTTTAATTCTTGAGTAGTTAAAGAAAAGTAGGAGCAGTCCATAGTACCCTGATACAGACTTCCAAATATAAAATCAGAAGCATATTCCTTTCTAAAATGACTCCGTAGGTCTTTGATGTAGTTTATCTGTTTGATATACTCTCGCTTTGTCTCGGATTGCATGTCCATTTTTATTTTTTCCAAATAACGCGCAGCGCCTTGCATATGCTTTTCTCATCTTGATTAAAGGCCAAGTTTATTCATTTTGTCCTTTTCATATTGGCTGTCTTCTGCGGGATATCTTAATGATTTTTCATATTTCCTAGACTGATTGGCCATAGAATAAATTAAGCTTTCTCCAGCAAAATCAGGGTCGGGTATGTTTTTAAATATATTGTCTTTATAAGCTGTATCCGCATTTATCACTTCCCATCCTTCTTTTTTGAACTTTTCAATGAGGTCACCTAAAAATAACGCGGATGTTAGGTTATGATGTAGCAAAAGGGTGTGGTTAATGTGTCTTTCGTTCATCTGGTAAGAAAGTTTCTCATAGTAGTTGGCCCTTTCCATGATGTGTCGTAAATAAAAGTCTTTATACTTTTCAACTTCTGCTTTTTCAACACCTACATCTCTAATTCTGGCAATTAGACGTTGATTTACATACCAATCGGATGCATCAATGGTAACATAGCCGTTTGAGTAATTGTTTTCAGCAAGAATGGTTCTAATACTATCCACTTTTAACTTATTTTCTCCTTCTTTTAAATAAGGGAATCGAAATAGTTTAATGCTATTGTCAAATTTTGAAATGATTGAGTCCGTTCTTTTCAATTCGTTTTCAAAGAGGAGTGCTGTGTTTTTTTCGGAATTGAAAAAGGGATGTGTATATGTATGATTCGCTATTTTATGCCCTCTATTGTTCCAACTATTCAGTAAGAATTGACCTTTTTCATCTGTTTTATTCCTGCCTGTAACAAAAAAAATCGCTTTTAGGTTTTCATTTTCAAGATGGGTCAATATCATTTCGTTCCATTCCTCAAATTTATAATCAACTATATCGCTGGTTATGCCGTCATCGAAGGTTAAACTGACTACCGGTTTGTTTTTTGTGTTGGTATTTATGGCTTTTTCTGATTGGGTTGATGTTGACTTTTTGCATCCAAACAGAATCACTAAAAGAATGAAAGGGATGAACTGGTTTTGATTCATTTGTTTGTCATTTTGGTTTGAAGCCCACAGTGTACATTATTTTTTTATCTCAATGACGACATTTCCTTTTTTATGCCCTTTGTCCACATATTCATGTGCGCTTACGATTTCGTTCAATGGAAAACACCTATCAATAAAAGGGATTAATTTTTCTTTTTCTGCCAGTTCTTTTATTCTTTTAAGATGTTCGCTTTTTTCTGTTGTAAGCATCTTAACCGAAACAAAAACACCCTCATTATTCAAAACTTTTTTTGCTCTTGCCTTAGTTGTTTTACCAACAGCATCAAAAACAATATCGAATTTATCTTCGAGTAATGAATAATCTTCTTTTTTATAGTCAATAGAACTATCTGCCCCTAAAGATTTAACCATGTCAAAATTTGAACTGCTGCATATTGCCATAACAAATGTTCCTTGCTGTTTTGCCAACTGAACAGCATAACTGCCTACACTGCCAGAAGCGCCATAAACCAATATTTTTTGTCCTGCCTTAATATTTGCTTTTTCCAATAGATACATGGCGGTCATTCCCCCTATGGGCAAAGCAGCCGCTTCTTTAAAATTAAGGTTTACAGGCTTTAAACTAATAACCCCGTGTTTCCACTCTTGAGGCACACAAATGTATTCCGCATATGAACCAGTGTTTAGCATTGTAGTAGTGCCAAATACACTATCGCCAATATTAAATTTTGTGATGTTTTTTCCTTTTCCTTCAATGACTCCGGCCAGCTCATGTCCCAAAATTTTCTTTTTTGGTTTAAAGAGTCCAAATATAAGTCTAGCAGGAAGCCAGAACAGCGGAGGAAAATCCGACCCGCGTAGCCTTACATCTCCAGAAGTAACGGTAGCCGCATAAATTTTGATAAGAATTTCATCGTCGTTTGGCTGTGGTTTTTCCAATTCCGTTAACTCAAGGACGGTTGGGGGACCATATTCATTATAGACTGCCGCTTTCATAATTTTTGGTTAAGTACTAAGCCCTCATTAATTATTATTGGCGGGTTGCATGTTTATTTTCTAAAAATCCATTGGATCATCTTCAACAATTGCGTAATGGTAATTATCTTTCCATTCCCCCCGAATAGGAAGTATTTTTCTTCTTAAACCTTCCCTTGTCATTCCCGATTTTTCAAGAACCCTTATTGAAGCCATGTTCTCAGTTGAAACACCAGCCTCTATTTTATGTAGCTTAAAATCATTAAATCCGGCCTTTATTAAAGTTTTTGACACTTCAGTAGCATATCCATTTCCCCAATAAGAAGGTGCTATTTTGTAATAGATTTCACCAAGCTTAAACTTGTTTAAAGATAAGGTCATTCCTGCAATACCAATAAATTCATCAGTGGATTTAACGGTAATTTTCCAAAAATATAATTTTCTTTTTTCTGATTTTTGGTCATCAATCATTGGGCGAATAGATTCTTTCGTTTCTTCAATATCTTTTGGAATACCAAGCGTATTATATTCATCAACTTCAGAATAAGAATGAAGCCTATGAATATCTGATAAATCATCCCAATTGACCTCTTGTAGTTTTAATCGTTCAGATTCTAAGTTCATCTTGTTTTAGTTGATTAAAATTGTTGGTATTTTCTCTAATTTTCTTTTTCATACAACTCAATTGCTTTTAAATATTTTAGGCCTCCTTTTTTGGTTTGGTCGTGTATGAACCCTTTCAATTCAGGATGATGTTCATCAATCCAACTCAAAAGATTACTTCTATTTTTAACAAATACATCATCCTTAAAATCTACGTAGTCAGTTGTTTCAATGCTGATTATTTTATCATCATCAAATCGGATAGTTTGATTGGTGACAATTGGTCCTTCATGAAGAAAAAAGATTCTTTTATCTATTTTTGAAACCCTTGCTTTTACAACCCCGTTTTCATGCTCAATTTGAAGAGTTTCGTACGTGGGGTCAAATACGGAATCCCATTTCAACCATTCAATATATTCTGCTAGAGAAAATGTCTGCTCATAGTCACTTTCTTTGGTGACAAGACTATCTGTCAACAAAACTGCTATTCTGGAATCATCAGAGTTGTCAAGAACCTTGTAGTATTGTTTTGCAATTTCAAGTTTGTCAATTTCGTTTTTAGAATTTTTACAGGATGTAAATCCAATTGTCAATAACAATGCTAGAACTATAATTTTATTCATTGGTGTTTAGTTACGTATTACTCATTTTTAATATGTTCATCAACATTTTTGGACTGACCCTCTTCGTTGCTTTAACCCATTCTGCAATTAGCTTATTTAGGAAATCCGAAACGTATGAATATAGTACTCAAGCAAAAAGGTAATGATAACTTACTAAAATATGGTTATTTTACACGTACTTAAAATCGTATTGTGGAATTCGGGCGTGACCAGAAGCATGACCGTTCAAAAGTAAGTTTCAAAAACAGGGGACATAGTTTGGATAAAGGCAATAATTATAAAGTGACAAAATGAATAAATTCTTATTATTAGCATCATTGTTGACCCTGTCATTGAGTGGTTTTGCTCAGGATAAAGACAATTGGGAATTGGTTTATCATAATGATGTGGAAGGAAATACTATTGAAGGAAATATTGAGGCCCTAATTGAAGCAGTAAGAAGAGGAGATGAAGTAAGGATTTATTGGTCGGCTCAAAGTCCAAATGATAAAACCAAAAAAGTTGAACACTTTGCCGATGCAAAATTCCTTACTGTTTTAAGCGATTCCATTGTATTTGCACAGATTGATCCAATTATAGGCCAAACACCGGATTTTGATTCGCAAACCATAAAGTTTAAAGAAAACCTTCAGTGGTCATTACTCGCAGCAAGCAATGGAAAATCTGATACCATGATGAGAAATGTGGTAACGGGTGAAATTATAGGACATAATTTGGTTCCTTTTGCAATTAAATGGTATACAAGGAATTAAATGTTTTCAAACAAAAAACAGTGCGGATAAATAATTAAATATGTTGCATATACAACTTATATGTGTACCTTTGTTGCATGAAGTATCAACTAGAACAATGTATAGGGTCTAGGATAAGGCGTTTATCCCGAATAGCTGACAGACATATCAGAAGTTTTTTAGGAGACCATAAAATAACCGAGAACCAAATGACCATCCTCTTCACATTACATGAACTGGGGAAGGTGGAGCAGGGTAAAGTAGGAGAAGTACTTTGTCTTGAACGATCTACGGTTAGTAGAAACATCAAACTTTTGGAAAAGCAAAACCTAATACTGCGCACCTCAGAATATAGACCAGAGGTTGAACTGACCGAAGAAGGCCTGGATTTGGTTAACATACTTATCCCTCAATGGGAAAAGGCCATGGATGTACTCGTAGAACAAATACAAGGAGACGGAATGAAAAGCCTTAAAATGCTAGAAAACAGAATGCATTAAAAAATTTGAACATAAAGTTGTATATACAACATAAATTTAACTTTTAAATGAATAACATGAAAACAAATCAAGAGAATTCGAAATTATTGAATACCAAAATGGTACGTGTTCAGAAATTTGGTCTGAATATCCGGTATGCAGAACTTGGTAATAGCAATAAACCAACCATATTGCTGTTACATGGGGTTCCTGAAAACCTCCATGCATGGTATGATATTGCACCGGCATTATCCAAGAATTACCATGTTTTAGCTATTGACTGGCCCGGTTTTGGGGGCAGTGATGCCTTTACTGATTTACAAGATCACAATCCGCGCACTTTTGCTGCCATAGGCATGGATTTTCTGGAGACACTTCAAATTGAGTTTGCACATATTATGGCTACGGACATTGGGTTTACGCCGGCTTTGATCATGGGGGTAGAAAATCCCGAACAGATTGGCCAGATGGTGGTGATGGACGGAATTCCATTCCCTACAACGGCTTACTCTTCATGGGAGTTGAGAAGTTTTGGACGAAAGAACTCCATTACGGCAAAAGCATTGATCAAATGGTTCCCAAAAATTTCTGCCAAGATTGCCTATTACAAGGGGTTTTATAAGGGGAACAATATACCCAAAGAAATTCAGGAGGAATTCTTGGCAGATGGCTATAAGAAAACTACCCAGAATGCATTTTTATCCTATTTCCAAAACAATGCGCCAGGGCAGGCCTATTTGGAAAGCAGGATTCAGGAAATTCAACAACCCGTGTTGGTCGTCTGGGGAAGCCATGACCGTTTTATCAATGTTAAACTAGGATCACTTTTGACAGAAAGATTGCCTAATGCACACTTTGAGATTGTAGAGGACTCAGGACATTTTGTTCATATGGATAAGCCCGAGGCCCTGCTCAAGATTACTACGGAATTCCTAAAACTTCATCCAATTCCAGGTATTTAGAACCCATGGTACTTAGAGTAAACGCTGCTGCAGATGCCGTAAATACAGAATAATCCAGGGGACCTTTTATTCCTGTTGAAAAAATCATGGACAAACCGAAGAGTAGCAATAGAATGCCACTTAGCTTAGCAAAGAACTCAGTTTTAAAACCCAGCAATAGACAAAGTCCAAAGAGGATTTCTAAAAATGTTGCAGTGATAGCAACAAAAGAAATCATCTGACCGGGAATCCTTGGGTTTAAGAGTTGTGTATACTCAACAAAACTGTCCCAGTTGTCCCAAGCAGAAACTGCTACATCTCACATTCCAAACCTGTCTGCACAAACTGAAAGTGATAACCATTTTGCATCTTGAAAGGAAGAAAACACCTCATTTATTTCTAAAAAACGTATTTGAAAGATGACATTTTCTATTTTTGGTTATATACGATAAAACAAAATGAGCCAAACCAAACTAATACTATTGATTTTCTTGGGGGCACAGATGGCAATTTCTCAAGAATTACCACAATCCACAATTGATGAAATAGTGAGTGATTACCAAGCTAAAATGGAACATGCTACTGTGCTAAAAGATTGTGGCCATGCATTTGATGGGCCAGCCTTTATCATTAAACAATTTGAAAATAATTGGTTGGATGCGATGCTTTTGGTTACAAGTGATTCTAAGAGCACCATTGGCAGAGATATCTATAATCAATATAAAGCGTTGGGCAAAATAGATAATGGACATAATATTTACTCCAAAGCAGAAGAGATCCTAAAGAATCTTACCAAACATGTTAACCGGAAAGGCGTTACATACCATTTAAGTATTTTAAAATCTGATGAAATAAATGCATTTGCTACCCTAGGAGGATACCTCTACATTACAACGGGTTTAATAGACTTTGTGGATTCCTATGATGAACTGGCATTTATAATAGGTCATGAAGTGGCTCATGAAGATAAACTACATACCCAAAGAAAAGTAACCAAGCTAACACTGTCCGCAGACTTGTCTAATAGAACACGATTGCAAATCTTTAATGACATTGCCAAAGGCTTGAACAGCACTTTCTCCCCACCTTTTGATCAAATAGATGAGTATGAATCTGACAAGCACGGTTTTGAGCTGGCGTACAAAGCAGGGTATGATGTGAACAGGTTTGCTGATTTCTTCAAAAAGCTTGAAAAATATCAGGAACAAGATTTAATCAAGAAACTTACTTCTACCCATCCATTTGCAGAACACAGAAAAAAATGCATCGAACAATATATTGTTAACCATCAATAACAGGGATTAAGATGCATTTAGAATTCAATGGCACCAGACTGGAATTGTCAGAAACTCCCATCTCAATTGGACGAAAGGGTCATGGAGCAGATGTTGAAATTGACGCCCGAACAGCATCGCGAAAGCATGCATTGGTGAAAAAAGTAAATACTAAAGTATTTATCAAGGATTTAGAAAGTGCCAATGGCATTTTATTAAATGCAAAAAGAATGGTATCCAAAAATTGGGTAGAAATCTCACCTGAAGATAAGGTTACAATTGCTTCCCAAACGTTTAAGTTGGTTGATGAAGTTGTGCCCGTAGTGGAAGAAACTTCTTCACCACACGAGGATGTAGAAAAGCCGCAGGTTAAGGGCATCTCAGACTTTAAGTCGCAAATTGATAAAAAAGGCTTTCTGAATGTGGGCAGGTTGTCATCTAACGATATCGTTTTTGATGACCCTACGGTAACGCGCGTTCATGCAAGAATAAGTGTTGAGGATAAAAAGTATTATGTAGAAGATCTCGGCTCCAAAAACAAGACCTATATAAACGGAAGGGAAGTTACGGGCAAGGTGGTTTTAAAGGATAGTGATGTTGTCACCATATCCTCATATATGATCAACCTTATTGAGGGGTACAAAGATTTAAGAAAGGAAAAATACGCTATAAAGGCTGTTTCTATCCAAAAGAAATACCCAAACAATAAAATTGGACTTCAGAACCTTTCCATGGATATTCCCAATTCTAGTTTTGTCGCCCTTATGGGACCTTCAGGTTGCGGAAAATCTACATTGCTCAAATGCTTAAACGGAGATAATCCGGCAACTTCGGGTGAGGTTTTTATCCATGGCTTATCACTGAGAAAAAACTTCAACTTAATCAAGAAGAAGATTGGGTATGTTCCTCAGGATGATATTATCCATAAAGAACTGACCGTTTATAGAACATTGTTTTATGCAGCAAAATTGCGTCTGCCAGATGACACCACGAATGAAGAAATAAACAAAAGGATAAACAAGGTAATAACGGACCTCAATCTAAATCAAGACAAGGAAAAAGACATTAAGGATGTTAAGGTGGGAAGTCTCTCTGGGGGTCAACGCAAAAGAATTTCCATTGCTGTAGAATTATTGACAGAACCTACCATTTTGTTTTTAGATGAACCTACATCTCCACTTGATCCAGAGACCATAGAGAGTTTTTTAATGAGTTTGCAAACACTGGCACACTCGGGAACTACAATTGTTATGGTTACCCATAAGCCGGAAGACTTAAATTATGTGGATCAGGTTATTTTCTTGGGAGTACAAGGACACCTTGTTTACAAAGGACCCGCGCAGTTGTTGACCAGCCATTTTGGTGCTGAAAATATTATACAGGTGTATAGTAAAATGAGCGATTCAAATATGGTAAAATCCACCTATTACCAAAAGCCCAATGCAATACCCTATAAAAATTCTAACGCAACAGATTTTAAACGAGACAAACCGGATTCGCTATGGTTGCAACTTTACTGGCTGGTATCTAGATATTTTAACATCAAAATAAACGACAAGGAGAATCTATTGTTATTATTGGCGCAACCTGTTATCATTGCTGGTTTGGTATGTTTGGTGTTTGACCGACTTCAAATAGGAGTGCTATTTTTAATGGCGATATCTGCTATATGGTTTGGTGTAAGCAATGCAGCAAAAGAAGTTGTTGGGGAGCTTTCCGTATATAAAAGGGAACGTATGTACAACCTTAACATACACACCTACATACTTTCTAAATGGATGGTGCTCGCCCTTATTGCCCTAGTGCAAACCATAGTTTTTGTCAGTGTCATATACCTCAATTTCAAATTCAATACGTATGGCAATTTTGATGAGGTTTACCTTAGACCGTATGGACAAGGAATTCTGTTCATGTTCTATATTTCCTTTTCCGCATCTCTTATTGGGTTATGGCTTTCATCGTCATTAAACTCCACGGAAAAAGTAATGACCGTGGTTCCCATCGCTTTAATGCCACAGATTATGCTGGCCGGGGTAATGACAAAAATCAATAACGTTCTTGTAGAGATTCTAAGTTTTTTTACCCTTGGCAGATGGGGCACGGAAGGTTTTGCCAGATTACAGGATGAAGCTTCGCCTTCCCACCCAAGAAATTTGGGATCCAAAGAGAGTGTTTTAACTTCTTACCCTTCACCAAGTAATCTTGACCCCAGCATAAAAGAAGCATCAGGTGTTGTGGAAGATTCTGCTTCTGCAATGGATATTTTGGATCTATACAATCAAAAATTAATAGATGAGGGGAGTTTGATAGGAGGAGCGCTCAACAGTTTTGATAAAAACATACTTGTCATAGCGCTGTTGAATGTCCTTTTTTACATCCTGATTTATTCAGCCTTAAAGAAAAAAGACAGTATTTAAATGATTCAAATGAGAAACATATGTATACTCTTACTGGGATTGGTTATCTGTACTTCTTGTAGTAAAAAACCAAAATTTGTTCAGGTGGACAATGTTTCTATACTTGGATTAAAAGACAGTATCCTACTGGTTACCATGGATTATGTGGTATACAATCCCAACGATGTAAAAACGAAGTTGAGGCAATCGGGCATGGAGATATTCTATAAAGATTCCCTAGTGGGAAATGGATATTTGGACAAACAGATAAATTTAGTGGCCAATGATACCCTAAGTGTACCGGTACGTTTTGAGATAGCGGTAGAGAAATTACACAAATACTACCCGGAACTTATCAGTTCTGATTCAACCGTTTTTTCCATAAAAGGAAATAGCCGGGTAAGCTTTCTCTTGAATTCTTTTACAATTGATATGGATGATGAAATCCATTTAAATACGAAGGGCATTATCCATGAGCAAATACAAAAAAATTTAAGCACGGCTGATAATTTTAAAGTTCGATCAATATCTTCGAATAGACTACCATCATTTAACACAACCAAACTACAGCTTCAGATAGAAACCAAAAACAACCTTCCATTAGACTATGTTATAAATGAGTTGCAACTTGATTTTTATCTGGATAAAAGACGCGCCAAAGTTGCCAATTGGCAGCTTTCTGAACCCTTAAGACAAAAGAGTCTGGAAAAAGCCTTGATACCTGTAGATGTTACCTTAAACAATATTGACATTTTAAAACAAGCGAAATTGTCTTGGCTTACAAAAACCGAGGTTAATTTTAGTATTTTGGGAGAGATACAGGTGCAAATAGAAGGATATGAATTTATAGTGCCAATAGAAGACAACTTAAATCTTGCTTTATAGCAAACAACACAGAAAAAGCTCTTGAATGACCGACCAAGAACTGATAGACCAACTTAAAAATGGCAATGAGGGGTGCTTAAAGCATCTTTACCAACATTTGGGGAAGGTAAAAGGATGGATTTCTCAAAATAGTGGGAATGATGACGATGCCCTTGATGTTTTCCAAGAGGCTATCATTGTTTTCTACAAAAATGTAATGTCGGGCAAATATGAACTTAGGAGCAAGATAAGCACCTATCTTTTTGAAGTTTCCAAACGGCAATGGCTCAACCAGCTAAATCGAAGGAAAAAATATGAAAAGCAAAGCGATGGGGTTGTGACCGTGGATTGGGGGCATGAGGATGATGAAATTGAATTCACCTATAAAGGGCCGTCCCTCAAAAAATATTTAATGGAAGCGTTGGAAAAGCTTGGAGAGCCTTGTAAATCCTTATTAGAGACAACCATTTTTTTAGGTATGCGAATGGAAGACATAGCGGAAAAATTTGATTACTCCGGACCACGTTCAGCAAGCCAACAAAAATTGAGATGTCTGAAAAAACTAAGAAGCGGCATATCTTATGAAGTCATTATAGGCCTTAAATAACATGGAAGAAGATTTAAGACATATAGATTTAATAGATAAATATTTGAGCAATAGCTTAACCAGCTCTGAAGTGGAAATGGTTGAAAAACGTATTGCCGAAGACGCAAGTTTCGCCAAAGAGCTAGAAATCTACAAACAAATTTATAAGGGAATAGAGCAACAGGGGGATACTGCCTTAAAAGAAAGACTTGCATCATATTACAATAGTTACAAGGAGGAAAATGAAAGTAAGACCAACAAAGGGCGCTACCACAAACTAGTTGTATTTGGCAGCGGAATAGCGGCTTGCGTTCTTATAGGGTTACTATTGTTTTTTTATTATCGGAACGATGGACAGAACCCTAATTTTAAAGATATTAACCCAACTATAGTTGACATTGATACAGTGCAGCCCAATAGTAAGGATACCATAGAAAGCCTCATTAATGAAGATCGTTTGGTTCAGGAAGAAAAACCAGAACAAATAAATAAAGAGAACCAGGTTGACGAAGAATTGGTCAATCAAGAGGTGCCAAAAGACAAGCCTAAGGACACCGTTCTACCGGACAATGTAAATAACGATACTCAATTAGCTTTTGGGGGTTTTATACCTCTTCCTCCGGAGTCGGTCAGAACAATCGAATACCCACTTCCCCTACGGTATACTTTTGATGGCGATAAACTAACCCTTTTTGGAGATCCTTTGCTATCTAAATTACAACTGGAACTTATAAAGAACAAAGAAAAAGAATACGTTTTGTTTTATAAAAGCAAGTACTTTTCAATTGATAAAACAGCTGGCATAAAACGTTTGGAAGAGTTGCGAACTGATAGTTCTTTTGGTAATTCATTATTGAAGCTAAAACCAAAGTTAAATCCATCCGAAGAGAGATTGAACATCGTGCTGGAAGACATCACTAGGTTTTCAGAGAAGTCCAAAAACCTAAAGGTAAGTTATGATTCAGAAAGTTCTTCGGACGCTTATTTTTTTGATGAAACAGACAATACCCTTGAACTTATTATAAACTCAAATTTGAATCCCGAAACAGCCAAAGTCTATGAAGTCAAGGAAAAGACTAGACGGCGCTACTTTTTAGTGGAAGACACAATGATATACGAGTTGGATGTCCATGCTAAAGAAGCCAAACCATTAAAGCAAGTAGAAATTACTAAAAACAAAATGGCGCGTCTTTTTATGGAGAAGGCTTCTTTTGAAACAACAGTGTATAAGGAGAAGTAAAATAGAAGTGTTTTTTAAAAAGCAATTTAGGTTTACGCAAAGAATGAAATAATTTTAGGTGAATTTATAAATTGAAAGATGACATTTCACTTTTCTAGTTATATAGAATAAAACAACAATGACCAACAAAGAAAGAGCCCTTCTTGTAGCCGAAAAAGCCCATGCAAATCAACAATATGATATATACCCATACATATACCATATAAAACAAGTGGTAAAAATAATTGAAGATTTAGGGTATGATGAAACTGTTGTGGTAGCAGCTGTGTTGCACGATACTTTAGAGGACACAGATCTTTCATACAATGATTTAAACAAGGCATTTGGTGAAGAAGTGGCAGAGATCGTTTATGCCGTAACTGATGAATTGGGAAGAAATAGAAAGGAGCGTAAAACTAAAACCTATCCTAAGATAAAAGCAAACTGGAAGGCCACCGTAGTAAAAATATGCGACCGTATTGCCAACATGGAACAATCCAAAAGATACAATCAAAAATTATTTAAAACCTATAAAGGGGAACATGAAGATTTTTGCAAACAGCTGCACAATGCTGAACACCCAAGTATTGAAGTGGATAAGGCATGGCAAAGGTTGTTTGGTTTAATAGAAGAAGTTTTTAAATTGTAATACGATTAGCCTAACACTCAACCAAATGAAACTAAACCAATACGAATGGGATCCTGAAAAAGATAAGCTAGGAGAAGGTGCCTTTGCGGAGGTGTTTAGGGCCAAGGATACCTATGCCAATAGGAATGTTGCGCTCAAAATCTATAAAATAGCGGTTACCTCTGGCGACATGGGCAGCACAAGACAATCCAAGTATAGTTTAGAAAAAGAATTCAATAACTTGGAAGGACTATCCCATACAAACATCATAACTTATTTTGGTCTTAACTATATAAAGCATACAGATGCTATGGGTAGATCTGGCAGCTATCCTGTCATTATCATGGAGTATGCTAACCAAGGAACCCTTAAGGAATATGTAAAAACTAAACCGTCAAAGGAAGTACTGGACAAGCTAATTAAGGACATTGTCTTAGGTGTGGGATATCTTCATGAGGAAGGGCTTTTGCATAGAGATCTAAAGCCTGGGAATATCTTGATTACCAAAAACAAAAAAGGAGTTCCTACCGCTAAGATTTCGGATTTTGGGATTAGTAAGGATACACTGTCCACAGAAAATATTACCAAGTCTTTTACAGAAATGATAGGAACGCCTCATTATATGGCGCCAGAACAGTTCCACAAGAAGAAATTTGGTTTGGACGGCACCATAAGTTCAAGGACTGATCTATGGGCTATTGGAGTAATCGTCTATAAAAGCTTAACGGGAAAATATCCTTTTGGTGAGGGAATTGATGATATTGAATTGGTTCGTGATGCCATCACCGAAAAAAATCCTGATTTAAACAGTATTCCAGAAGATTATAAGAAGCTACTTTCCATATGTTTTGAAAAGAAGGCCATTGACAGACCATCTTCCGCAGAAGAATTGTTACAATACGTAAATTCCGATTATAAGATACCTACTGAGAAAAAAAAGGATATAGAAAGTACAATTGTTGAAGAAGAAAAACCTCAAAAAGAGGATATTGACAATACGGTATTTATCACAAAGGAAGGAGAAGATAAACCTAAAGGCGATCAGAACCATAAAGTCACCAAACTTCAGAAAACTATGCTCTGGATCTATGGGGGTATAGCTGTTTTTTGGTCTGTATATACCATTTTTAAATCTCAAGATGCCATTGTTTTGCCATTCCTCATTTATCCTACATCAATTCTTCTTTTCTGCTTTCTCTATTTAAAGCCTAAAAAAGAGTATAAATGGGTTAGAAAAATAAACTTTGGTTTTCTGAGTTTTTTCAACATTTTAATGGTACTAGGAGTTCTATTTTGGATGAGAAACATCAAAATAAAGGATATTTTACCTTTATTTTTTCTTGTTGCTCAAATAGTATTGTTCGTTTCATTAGTTCAAGGTAAAATACGAGCTGAAAGTCCTAAAGTAGAAAGCAAACCCCCAGCATTATATTTCCTTGTTTTGCTGTTTGGATTAACATATTGCATTTCGTACATCTTAGAAGTTTTTGAAGGGACATTGGGCGCCTCTTCTATAAATTTAATCTCAGAGGGTACGGAAGCATTTACACTTCTGCCCAATATCTTGTTTTTAACTGCTTTGTTCTTTTTTATCAATAAAAAGCATATTGATTACTTTAAAACAGTAGTTTTCTTTTTTATAGCCAGTACGATTATTGCGTCTTTGTGGTGGCTGCTTTTAGAGACCCAATCTTTAGACCTTAAAAACGGAGAGGGTTTTTATAGTTCATTAATTCATAATGTTAATTCTAAAGAAATTTATATCCAAGATTTAAAGGTTGGATATTACATGTGGTACTTTTCAATGTTTTTTGGGTTTATGGCTATTATTTATTCAGCGGTAAAAGAGACCAATTTCAAAAAATATTTCTGGCCTGTAATAAGTGTTATCGTGCTAGTTTTGGTGATTTCGTATTACAGTCAATGGTCCAAATCCAAAATCGGATATGATTTTAACGAAGGCATAGAAAACGTAAATTATTCCCAGTTTGAAGAAGCTATGGGCAATAATGCCAAGTGGCACTTTGAAAAAGGAGTGGTAAGCAGAATGTTGGAAAAGTACGATGAAGATAATTCAGATGAACTAAAAAGGATGCTCCGTCTTTTTGTAGATCATAGTGGGATAACAACAAGGATAGATGACAAACAACTTAAAGCAGCTGTTGAAACCAATGATGCTGAGGTTTTAGAGATTCTAATGACTCCCAAAGTGGGAGGGTTTACAGAAGACGTAGATTTTATTGAAGATGAAAAAAGTCTACTGCAAATGGCTCGTGATCAACAAAACACTAAAATGGACACGCTGTTACTAAACAAAGGGGCCAAACTTACTGATAAAGAACAAAAAGCGGAAGATTTAAAAAAGCAGGAAGAACTAAAGGCCAAGGAATTTAAATATTATGAGAATTTCACCAACAGCTCAACAAAGTTCCCAAAATTTTCCGATACAAATAAGGAGTGGACCTACGAGTTCAGTGCTTATAAGGTAAATGTAAAAAACATGGATTTAAGTCACAAAAAAACGGCTTATTTTGACATAGATACTACAAAGCCTTATTCCGTAAGCACAAAAACAATCAGGGGAAGCATTAAAGCCTCGATAGGGCTGGTTTTTGATTATAATGGTTCTGATGACTATCACATTGCAGAAGTGAGCAACAATACTGTAAATATCCAGAAATATCAAGGTGGTAAATGGAACAAAATAAAAGGGGTCAGTGCAACGACCAACAAATTGACAAATACGATAATGATTCGTAAAAATGGAAATTATGTCTCCTGTTATCTAAATGGCAAGATTGTTATTTCTAACCAGCCAATACAAAGTACTGGAGGTAAATACATGGGTGTGATAGTGTCTAACCCCAACGGAAACCCTGTTCTTTATTTTGATAATTTTAGAGTTGAGGGCACAAAAAGATGATCTACAAAAAAGAAACCAAGGACAATGAGCTTTATGTTTATATGAACGGCAAGCTTATATATAAAAAATGGTTGTCAACTGGACATTCCATGGTTTTTGATGTTAGGGCGTACGACCGATTTACACTAAGTTCCATTACAGAAGAAAAGGATATTTAGTTTAAGGAAAAACCCTTTACTAACACCATTACAAGAATCTCGTTTAGAACGTTTTAAGTTCTAAACGAGATTTTTTTTGATTAAAAAGATGACATTCTTAAAAAGTGGTTATAAAGAATAAATGTATAACTAAAACCTTTTAAACATGAAATCCAGAACAATCCTTTTGATGTTTTTGTCGATTATGATTTTTGGACCGGCAGCCGCTCAAAATGAAAGACGTAGAACAGATAGAACCAAAGAGAGAACTGTTGCCAAAGAAATTGACAAGACAGATCGTACGGTTGAGCAAACCAATGCACAGATTGATAGTACTACTGTAAGTATTGAAAACACGATTGAAGGAACTAAAGAGACCATTGATAAGGTTGGAAAAATACTTTTTGGCTCTAAGGAAGGGAAGACCAAATCTAAAAACATCATTGTCATTCAAGTTCATTCCGTGGAGTATGGGGATGAGAACCTGAGTCGGCTACAGGAACACATTAAAGGAATAAAAAGTGTAAAAAAGGTATCTAAGACCTTTGCCAATAATAATGCTACCATTAGTGTAGAATGCAAAAAAACGGCAGATGATATATGGCAAGAAATACCTCAGAACTTAAGACAGGGCTTCACTATAAATAGTGTTTCAGAGAATACCATTTCCTTAAAGGTCAATAGCTAGAATTTTTTTAAATCGATATAAAACCAAAACACAAAATGAAGACTGTTTATACCTTATTAACCATGTTATCTGTGATGTCCTTGTTCATTAATTGCAACAATGACAGCAGTAACGAAGAAGAAATAACCGGTACAGCTGCCAAAGGCATAATTACCTTGTCAGGAGAAGATACTGCCGAAATAGGAACCCAATTAGAAGTGGGAGATATAAATTATGGGAGAAAAGATTTAACAGGATTGGATGAAACGATCATAATAGTGCCCAAGGGGGCTAAAATATCAGAGGATGCGCCTGATTTACCTTTAAATGACCCTGATTACGTAGAATCTATTATAAGTTTTGAGGATGTAGAAAATGCTTTTGTAATAGTTCTAGGGCAAGAATTAGTTTCCATGGTCATAGTGGTCAATGGAATAGAGAGACGTTACATATGCGACTCACTTTTTGAAACCTCAATAGCATGTGGATCTATTGTTTTGGATGCCGAAGCCAAGCAAAGTACACTTTCCAATGTCACCGTGAAAAATGTTGAAACCGGTACAATTCTAACGATGAACGGCACTGTAAGTTGGTAATTTTTTCAAGCAAGATTTAATATTGGCAAACCATGGATTCGGCAATGAGATTTAAGGTGGGAGTATTATTGGTTTTAATTAACTTAGGATTCATAAATGCTCAAACAACCGATTATTTTAGCGGAACAATTGGGTTTAGTTGTTCTTTTGTTGGAAAACCAACATATGTGGTGGAGAAAATGCATAAGTATATTAAAGCATCTCAATATGATGAGATTGGACAACTTTTAGATTCACCCAATACAGCAGAACGGTTTATGGCGGTAGTAGTATGTGAAGAATTATTGTTTTCTGGGGAATTGTCTTTGACCAAGGATCAGAAAAGAACAATGCAAGAATTGTATAGATCGGAGAAAAAGGTGGCTATTTGTTCGGGGTGCACTTTTTTTGAATCAACAACGATAAAAGACCTTTTAAATAATTTTGATTCTTATAATATGGGGCGCAAAGCGCGTTCATGGGTTAAAAAAGAATTGATAAAGCACGAGGTTAACAAGTGAGTATGAAAGACAATATAGAAATACCGTTGAGCAGAATAAAACTGGTGCTTATAATTCTTGGTTGCGCCATGTTTCTTGCATTAAGTGTATTTATTCTTTTAAATGCAGAAAACATGCAAACCCGAAAAGCTGAAAATCCATTTATAATGAGGGCAATTGCGGTTATTGCCATCCTTTTTTTTGGTGCCATTCTAATTTCCGTTTTCAAAAAACTTTTTGAAAACCGTATGGGAATGATAATTAGCGATAAAGGCATATGGGATAATTCCAACGGGGTAAGTATTGGGTTGATAGCCTGGGAAGACATTCAGAACATTAGAAAATCCCAAGTCATGTTGACTAAATTCTTGCTTATAGATGTTAAGAATCCGGAGAAGTATATAGGGAATGCAAGCAGTAAGTTCAAAGCCTCTATTATGCGCAAGAACATGCAAACTTATGGAACACCAATTTCCATTTCCTCTGGCGGATTAAAATGGGGTTTCAGTAAAATAGAATCTACCATTATTAGGGAGTTTAAAAGACAAAAACAAATTCCTTTTATGCAGTCAACCAAACCGACAACAAATAAGGATTTATGAAAATAGTTACTCCCGCCCATATTAATGAAATTGGAAATCGGAACAACAATGAGGATTCCATATATCCGGAAGAATCAACGGCAAAGGATTCACTTTTTTTAGTATGTGATGGAGTAGGCGGACATGAAAAAGGGGAGGTAGCATCGTCTTTGGTGTGTAAGTACATGGCGGAGTTTATAAACAAAAAAGATGCTGATGTAAAAGAGGTTGATTTTTTAGCAAAAGCACTGGAGCACACAGAAAAGAACCTAGTCGAGCATATTTCTGCGGACCCTGGCTTAAAAGGAATGGCAAGCACCTTAACGCTGGTAAAATTATTGTACAAGAAAGAACAAGCGTTGGTTGGATGGGTAGGTGATAGTAGGGTGTATCATCTGCGCAATGGGGAGGTATTGTTCCAGACCAAAGATCATTCTGAAGTACAAAATTTGTTGGATATGGGTGAGATTACCCAGGAAGAAGCAGAAAATCATCCTCGGAAAAACGTCATTACAAGAGCGGTAAATGGAGTAAGGCCAACTAGAATAGATCATAAAGTAATTGAAGATTTAAGGGAAGATGATTTCTTTTTGTTGTGCACAGATGGTATTCTAGAAACATTGGACGAAGATAAAATAAGACATTGGTTCACTTCAGAGAGTACTGTTGAAGAAGTAAAAGCCAAAATCTTGAAAAATGCTTCAGGGAAGACCCAGGACAACTATTCCATGTATCTCATCAAAATAAAAGAAACGAACACAGAACAAACGCTTGACACACAAAAGACAAGGTCGGCAACAGCAATTCAAGACACAGGTTCAGAAAACAATAAAACCCCTAAGACCTATTTAAAAATTGTGTTTTTCATACTGTTGCTATTACTAGGGTTTTGTTTGTATAAACTATGGTACTTAGGGCGATAAATCAAATCAACCAATAAAAACTTAAAACACATGAGATTATTTTTAGTACTTTTTTCATTCGCGATTTTAATTCCAAACATAGCATCCGCCAAAAAGATAGGAGGTCTTTTTGGAAAAGACGAAAGGGTAAATGAGATTATGGCTTTAGAGGGCAAAGGGCCTAATGGAGAAGAAGTTTATCTTGCTTATAAGACCACAGGCTTGTTTTTCTTTATGGGAGCATATTTGTCCGATGATGGATACGTTCTTGGCGTACGCGGCACCTCAGGATCCTATTATCCTTTAGATGAGAAACAGATTGAAGCATTTCAAGAGAGTGGGTTTTTTCCAACGCCATTACCAGAGTATGAAATCCCACTAATGGATTGGGTGTGGGGTTTTGCCTTATGGATTTTACTGGTTGTTTTAGCAGTTATATGGTTTTTTCCAACGAAAGGGAACAGTTTTGAAAGAGGATGTAAATATTACTTTGGCAAGGAAACAGCTGTAGATTATAATAAGGCCTATAAGTTGTTTAAAAAATCAGCCAGCAAAGGGTTTGCCCCGGCACAATATAATTTGGGAATCATGTATCTCAATGGTCAAGGAGTTCCCAAGAATGTTCAAAACGCAATTTCCAGTTTTATGCTGGCCTCAGATCAAAACTATGCAAATGCCCAGTTTCAAATGGGGAGTCTTTATTTTAATGGACAAGAAATACAAAAAGATTTAGATAGGGCCTTATCTTTTTACACGTCAGCATGTAACAATGGCAATCAGGATGGTTGTAAGATGGTAAATCATATAAATGAGAACCCTAAATAGTATAAAGCATATGCTTTTCTATTTGAATAAAATGGCGATGGCCCCAATAGCAGTAACGATCAAGATGAATCTTTTATAGTTACGGTCATTAATCTTTTTTACAAGGACAACACCTAGAAAAAGACCAGTAAGAATGGCCGGAAGTAACTTGATATTGATCAACAATGTTTCTTGGGAAATGGTTTTCCAAACAAATAAATGAAAGGGGAGCTTAAAAAGATTGGTAATTAAAAAGAGCCATGCAGCTGTGCCTACGAACTCATTTTTTGGCAAACGCATTGCCAAAAAGAAAATATTTGTAAAGGCCCCTGCCAAGTTTCCTATCATGGTGCAGATACCGGCCATAATTCCTATGGAGCCTGAAAAAAACCAATGAGTGGGGATAGAATTGGACTTTCTTTTATCCCACCAAATTAACATCCCTAAGCTTATAAGGATGACTATAACCATGCTTATTTTAAATTCTTGTTCTGGCAAATCCTTCCCAACAAAGACACCGATAAGAATGCCTCCAAGCATCCAGGGCAAGAATTTTAGGATATGATTCCATTGGGTATGCCGATTATAGTAAACCACCGCAAAAACATCACCGACCAAAAGCAGGGGAATTATCAAACCTGTAGATTCTTTGGCCCCAAAAGCCAAAGCCATAAGTGTTACATTGAAGATAGAAAGTCCTTTTAGCCCTGCCTTGGAAATTCCCATTAGAAAGGAGGCGGTTGCCGCCATTACCCATGCTATTAAAGAAGGTTCAAATGTTGTAGATAGCGTCAAATTTGGTGTTTAGCGAACAAAGGCTAAAGGTATTCTAAAAAATCATACATTCGTGGCTAACCAAACCAATAAATATGGAACTCAGCACGCTGGACTACAGTCTTATAATTGTTTTTTTTGCCATTGTTTTGGGAATTGGAATCTATGTTTCCAAAAAGTCCGGGAAGAGTTCCACAGAATATTTTTTATCAGGCAGAACAATGCCTTGGTGGTTGTTGGGCCTATCAATGGTTGCCACAACTTTCTCCACGGATACGCCAAATCTGGTTACCGATTTAGTAAGAACAAATGGAGTATCTGGCAATTGGGGTTGGTGGTGTTTTCTATTAACAGGAATGCTTACCGTTTTTGTATACGCCAAACTATGGAGAAAATCCAATGTAAAAACAGACCTTGAGTTTTATGAACTTCGTTATGGAGGTAAGGCTGCAAGTTTTTTAAGGAAATTTAGAGCCATTTATCTTGGGGTGTTTTTTAACGTTATTACAATGGCTTCGGTTACTTTGGCCGCAATTAAGATTGGTGGGGTTATGCTGGGTCTTGAACCTTGGGAAACAGTTGTTGCCGGAGGACTCATAACGGTTATTTTTAGTGCACTTGGTGGATTTAAAGGAGTTGTCTATAGCGATTTTTTACTCTTTTTTGTAGCAATGGCAGGCGCAATTGGAGCTGCATATTATTTGGTTAATATTCCAGAAGTAGGTGGAATACAAGCCATCATGGAAAATGAGAATGTCAAAGATAAACTGAGTATTCTGCCAGATTTTAGTGATAAAAAAGCCTTGATTACCATGTTGGTTATTCCATTGGCAGTGCAATGGTGGAGCTCTTGGTATCCTGGTGGAGAACCAGGCGGTGGCGGATATATTGCACAACGAATGTTGGCAGCTAAGAATGAAAACCATGCAATGGGCGCCACATTCTTTTTCAATATTATGCATTATGCATTGCGTCCTTGGCCATGGATTTTGGTAGCATTGGCTTCGTTGGTAATATATCCTGATGTTGCCAGCATTCAAGAAGCATTCCCTAATGTTGCGGAAAGTAAATTAGGACAAGACCTTGCGTATTCGGCAATGCTGACTAAGCTGCCAAGTGGTTTATTGGGCTTGGTGCTAGCGTCCTTGGTTGCTGCATATATGAGTACTATTTCCACACAATTAAACTGGGGCTCCTCCTATATAGTGTACGATTTCTATAAACAACAAATAAACCCAGGCGCAACAGAAAAGCAAATGGTTAATGTAGGGCGGTTGTCTACAGTAATACTGATGGTTTTAAGTGCATTTTTGGCATTGGCATTACAAAATGCCATGGGGGTTTTTAACTTGCTGTTATCTTTTGGAGCGGGGACAGGACTCATTTTCATTTTACGTTGGTTCTGGTGGCGAATTAATGCTTGGAGTGAGATTACAGCAATGTTTTCTTCAGGTATTTTAGCGATACTTTTAGAAACGACCTCATTAAAAGGGATGCTTTTTAACGCGGAAACTGGCATATTTCCAGAGTGGGGAGAATTACCATTTATCATGATGGTTACTTCTATAATATGGCTTACAGCTACTTTTGTAACTCAGCCAGAAACTAAGGATGTATTAAGAAGCTTTTACAAAAAAATTCAACCAGGAGGGCCAGGTTGGGCTAAAATTATTGAAGAGGCAAAACAGGACAATGTTGAGATTGTGGAGAGTGATCAAAAATGGAGCGTCCCATCTGGGATAACAGCAATGTTATTGGGAGTTGTGTTAATCTATACCATTATGTTCGCTACAGGATATTGGATTTATGGCAAAACTAATTTGGCTTTAATACTGACAGGAGTAGCCGCCGTTTCAGGATTTTTATTGATAAGGGCTTGGAATAAAATGAAGGATAACCTGTTATAAAACATCATGAAAAGCAGAATCCTATCTGTTGATATTTTTCGAGGAGCGACGATCATTTTAATGATTTTGGTGAACACCCCGGGAACATGGTCAAATGTATACGGCCCTTTACTGCACGCGAAGTGGCATGGTTATACTCCAACGGATCTTGTATTTCCATTTTTCTTGTTTATCGTGGGAACTTCAATCGTGTTTGCATATCAAAACAAAAAAGCAGATACTGCTGTCTATAAAAAAATCTCAGTTAGGAGCTTAAAACTAATCGGGTTAGGTCTATTTCTTGGAGCTTTTACCATTATTTTTCCTTTTATCAAGGAGTTCGCCTCAATAAGATTTCCTGGAGTATTACAACGTATAGGAGTGGTTTTCTTTTTTGCCGCGATGCTCTTTTTACATCTTAATTGGAAGAAGTTAATTTGGGTTGCAGCAGTTTTATTGATAGGATATTGGCTATTAATGGTTTTTATTCCTGTTGAGGGTATAGCGTCTACATTGGAACGGGCGCCAAACAATTTGGCCAATTATTTGGATGTTCAAGTTTTTGGAACCCACAGCTATAAACCAGATTATGACCCGGAAGGCCTATTAAGCACAATGCCCGCTATTGTAAGTTCACTCTTAGGAATTTTTACAGGTTTGATATTGACCTCGAAGCAGGAGAAAAAAACAACCATTTTGTTTGGACTAGGGGGTTCACTATTGTTAATGGGACATCTCTTGGATTTTGTTTTTCCAATCAATAAAGCACTTTGGACAAGCAGTTTTGTTTTGGTAACTGCAGGTTGGGCGAACATTGTTTTAGCATTGATTTACTATCTAACAGATGTAAGGGGCATCAAGTTCGGGAGCATATTCAGGTATGTTGGAGCAAATGCCATAGTGGTTTACTTTTTGTCCAGTTTTATCACCAAGTTGTTTTATTCTATAAAAGTTGATGAAGATACCTCAATACACGGATGGCTTTTCAATAAAATCTATGTTCATGATTTTATGTCCATGGAGCTGTCATCATTACTCTATGGTTTAAGTGTAGTGTCTTTTTACTGTCTTTTGGCTTATGTACTTTATAAGAGAAAGATTTTTATAAAAGTGTAACGTTGCTCCACTAATGAAAGGAAAAAACAGATTTTAGGAATGAAGTTGTATTAACCTAGCAACGTATTTTCCTATTACATCAAACTCTAGATTTACGGTAGTCCCCGGCGAATATGTCCTGAACTTGGTGTGTTCATAAGTGTACGGTATAATAGCAACATTAAAAGTATTTTTTTTAGAGTCGACAACTGTTAAACTAACACCATCAACGGTAATAGAACCTTTTTCAATGGTAACATTGTTTAAAGTAGAATCATATTCAAAGCCAAAAACCCAGCTCCCATCTTTTTGTTCAACAGAAACACAGTTTGCCGTTTGATCAACATGCCCTTGCACAATATGTCCATCCAATCGCGCGCCCAATACCATGGCTCTTTCAAGATTTACGACATCTCCAACCTTTAAATCACCTAAACTGGTCTTGACCAAGGTCTCTTCGATAGCGGTTACTGTATACTGATCGACATCCAATGCCACAACGGTAAGGCAAACACCATTATGGGAAACGCTTTGATCTATTTTTAGCTCTGAAGTAATTTCGGAAGAAACGGTAATATGCAAATTATCACCATCTTTTTCAAGCTTTTCAATTTTACCTAAAGTCTCAATAATACCTGTAAACATGAATCTTTTTAATTGAGTAGTTTTGTAATGTAAATGTAGTTATATCGGCAATTATTCTATGAAGGAAAAAGGAAAAATAAAACTGGGTATTTCAATTGGAGATTTTAATGGGATTGGATGCGAAGTTGCATTAAAGACCTTTCAAGATCCAAGAATGCTGGATTTCTGTACCCCAATTCTTTTTGCATCAAACAAAATGATATCCCAACAAAAATCAGATTTGGGACTTAATATCAGCTTTAATGGACTAAGGGATGCCTCACAGGCGATTGATGGTAAAATCAATATCGTGAATGTTTGGAAAGAAACACCTAATGTTGATTATGGGAAAGCAACAGAAGAAGGAGGCAAATACGCCATAAAATCTTTGAGAGCTGCCGTTACTGCTTTAAAAAATAATAAGATTGATGTTTTGGTTACCGCCCCTATCAACAAAAATAATATTCAATCTGAAGATTTTAATTTTCCAGGGCACACGGATTTTCTAGCTCAGGAGTTAAACGGCGAAAGTCTGATGTTTATGGTAACGGACACTTTAAGGATTGGACTATTAACGGACCACATAGCAGTTAAAGATGTGGCCCAAGCGATTACGCCTACATTAATTAGGAACAAGGTGGAAACGATGGAAAAATCACTTAAAATGGATTTTGGAATCCGAAGACCTAAAATAGCATTGCTTGGTATTAATCCGCATAGTGGGGATAACGGAACTATAGGAGAAGAGGATGATAAGATCTTAAAACCAGCTATACAAGAGTTGTTTGATCAGGGAACATTGGTATATGGCCCATATTCGGCAGATAGCTTCTTTGGGTCTAATTCCCATAACAATTTTGATGCAATTCTAGCTGCATATCATGATCAAGGACTCATTCCGTTTAAAACACTTTCCTTTGGTAAAGGGGTAAATTATACCGCGGGATTGGAAAAAATACGAACATCTCCGGACCATGGGACCGCCTATGAAATTGCTGGCAAAGGACAGGCGGATGAAAATTCGTTTAAAGAAGCAGTTTTTACAGCGATACAAGTTTTTAAGAACCGCGTGGAAAATATAGCATTGAACAAAAACCCTTTAAAAAAACAGAAGATAAAACGAGCAAGTTAAAACTTGGCTTTTAAGTGTGATATTTATTATAATACAATTGCAGTTTTCTAAATAAGTAGTATCTTTGCACCCGCCTTTATGGGCTGGTACACAAACCTTAAGTGTAGAAATGATGAAGCTGAAGGAGTTTTTTATTCCTTTTTCGGGATTAAAGTTGGGGAAGCACGAGTTTGGGTATAACATTAACAATACGTTCTTTGAATCTTTTGATTACCAAGAGTTTAATGATGCTTCGGTACAAATTACCGCTATATTGGACAAGATGAACAATATGATGGAACTGGACATTGAAGCAAAAGGAACTGTAAATGTTGATGGTGATTTAACTGGCGAACCGTTTGATCAACCTATTTCATCACATTTGCACTTAGTTATTAAATTTGGGGAAGAATACAATGATGAAAATGATGAAATTTTAGTCATTCCCCATGGCGAGTATCAAATCAATGTTTCTCAGTATATCTATGAAATGTTGGTATTGGCAGTTCCACAAAAAAGAATTCACCCAGGAGTACTGGATGGAACATTACAATCAGAGATCTTGGATAAGCTGGAAGAATTGCAGCCAAAAGAAGTCAAAGAAGAATCAGAAAATACAGATCCCAGATGGGACGATTTAAAGAAGTTATTAACGGATAAATAGGTATATAATGGCACATCCTAAAAGAAAAATCTCGAAAACCAGAAGAGATAAAAGAAGAACTCATTACAAGGCAACTGCACCAACAATTGCTAAAGATTCTGCAACAGGAGAAATGCACTTGTATCATAGAGCACATTGGCATGAAGGTAAATTGTACTACCGCGGTCAAGTGTTAATAGACAAAACTGAAGAAGAAACTGCTGCTTAGTAGTTAACTTTTCAAAATATATCGACTCCCGTTTATTTATAACGGGAGTTTTTTTATGGAACAAAGTTAATTTTAAAAACCGCCTCTTTTTGATCTAAAAGTCGTAGAAAATGACTATTTTTCACCGTTTTTGGGTCAATTCTTAACGTTTTTGACAAAAAAAGACATTTATATGAAAAAACAAACAGCAGCGATTACAGCTGTAGGAGGGTATGTTCCTGACTTCGTTTTATCCAATAAAGTGTTGGAAACAATGGTGGATACCAATGACGAATGGATTACTTCTAGAACAGGAATAAAAGAAAGAAGAATCTTAAAAAAGGAAAACGAAGGAACTTCATATTTGGCCATTAAAGCCGCCGAAGATTTAATAAAGAAAAGCGGAGTAGATCCATTAGAGATAGATTTTGTGCTGGTGGCAACGGCAACCCCAGATATTCCAGTAGCTTCTACTGCTGCTTACGTAGCTTCACAGATAGGCGCTGTTAACGCATTTTCTTATGACCTTCAAGCAGCGTGTTCCAGTTTTTTGTTCGGAATGTCTACTGCGGCTAGTTATATAGAATCTGGAAGATATAAGAAGGTGTTGTTGATTGGAGCGGACAAGATGTCTTCCATTATTGATTATACTGACCGTACAACGTGTATAATTTTTGGTGATGGAGCTGGAGCCGCACTTTTTGAACCCAATGAAGAAGGTCTTGGATTGCAAGATGAATACTTAAGATCAGATGGTATAGGGCGCCAATTCTTAAAAATTGATGCGGGAGGTTCCATTTTACCAGCATCAGAAGAAACTATAAAGAACAAAAGGCATTTTGTCTACCAAGATGGTAAGTCGGTATTTAAATTTGCAGTTTCCAATATGGCAGATGTTTCTGCTTTGATTATGGAGCGCAATAACCTTGGACATGAAGATGTACAATGGTTGGTGCCGCACCAGGCAAATAAACGTATTATAGATGCCACAGCAAATAGAATGGGAGTAGATCGTGATAAAGTGATGATCAATATTCACAAATATGGAAATACCACTTCTGCTACCTTACCATTATTATTATTCGATTACGAAAAACAGCTCAAAAAAGGAGACAACCTCATTTTTGCCGCTTTTGGCGGAGGATTTACATGGGGTTCCATCTATTTAAAATGGGCATATAATTCTTAAAAAGCACAACTAACTAAATCATATTCCATGGACATTAAGGAAATTCAAAGTTTAATCAAGTTTGTAGCTAAATCAGGTGCGAGCGAGGTGAAGTTGGAGATGGAGGACATCAAAATCACGATTCGTACAGGGAGCGAGTCAACTACACCTGAAACTACAATCGTACAGCAAATCCCTATGGCTCAAGCGCCTGTGGCTCCGGTTGCGGCACCACCAGTAGCAGTAGAGTCAGCGACTTCGGAAACTGAACAACCAGCAGCAGCTGATGATTCAAAGTATATTACTATTAAATCTCCAATTATTGGAACGTTTTATAGAAAACCATCACCGGACAAACCTGTTTTTGTTGAGGTGGGCAGCACAATTAACCAAGGAGACGTTCTTTGTGTTATTGAAGCAATGAAGTTGTTCAATGATATTGAATCAGAAGTTTCTGGTAAAATTGTTAAGGTATTGGTTGACGATTCTTCACCTGTAGAATTTGACCAGCCTTTATTTTTGGTTGACCCTTCCTAATCAAAATCCAATAGTTCAAATTTCAAAACCCATTTAGTTGGGTTTTAAAATGAAAACTTTAGGGCTAACATGAAAGACTATGTTTAAAAAAATATTGATTGCAAATAGAGGAGAGATTGCATTACGTATTATACGGACATGCAAGGAAATGGGCATCAAAACAGTAGCGGTATATTCCAAAGCAGATGAAGAAAGCCTTCATGTACGTTTTGCAGATGAAGCTGTTTGTATTGGTCCAGCACCAAGCCATGAATCCTATTTGAAAATACCTAATATCATTGCTGCGGCGGAGATTACCAATGCAGATGCCATTCATCCAGGGTATGGATTTCTTTCGGAGAATTCCAAATTCTCAAAAATCTGTGCAGAACATGAAATTAAGTTCATAGGTGCCTCCGGTGATCAGATTGATAAAATGGGAGATAAGGCGACAGCCAAGGAGACCATGAAAAAAGCGGGTGTACCCACAATCCCTGGCTCTGAAGGATTGTTAAAAGATGTGGCCGAAGCCAAAAAAATAGCCAAAAAAATGGGCTATCCCGTAATGATAAAAGCCACTGCGGGTGGAGGAGGAAAGGGAATGAGAGCCATTTGGTCAGAAGATCAGATGGAACCAGGTTTTGAAAGTGCAGTACAAGAAGCCACGGCCGCATTTGGCAATGGGGGAATGTATATGGAAAAGTTGATTGAAGAACCTCGTCATATTGAAATTCAAGTAGTTGGTGACCAGTACGGAAAAGCCTGTCATTTGTCTGAAAGAGATTGTTCGGTTCAACGCAGGCACCAAAAACTGACAGAGGAAACACCTTCTCCCTTTATGACCGATAAACTTCGGGAAGATATGGGTAAAGCCGCGGTAAAAGCTGCTGAGTTCATTAAGTATGAAGGAGCTGGAACAGTAGAATTTTTGGTGGATAAACACCGTAATTTCTACTTCATGGAAATGAATACCCGTATTCAGGTTGAACATCCAATTACTGAACAAGTAGTTGATTATGATTTAATCCGTGAGCAGATTTTGGTAGCAGGGGGAGTGCCTATTTCTGGAAAAAACTACCTTCCAAAGTTGCACTCTATTGAATGTCGAATCAATGCAGAAGACCCATATAATGATTTTAGACCATCACCGGGTAAAATCACAACATTGCATACACCAGGAGGGCATGGTATACGGTTAGATACTCATGTATATAGTGGGTATATGATTCCACCAAACTATGACTCTATGATTGCCAAGTTGATAACAACTGCTCAAACCAGGGAAGAGGCAATCAATAAGATGCGCAGGGCACTTGATGAGTTTGTAATTGAGGGCGTAAAAACAACAATCCCATTTCATAGACAATTGATGGACCATCCAGATTACTTGGCAGGAAATTATACTACCAAGTTCATGGAAGATTTTGAAATAGACACAAAATATCAAGATTAAAACAACCCCGATGAAAGTCGGGGTTTTTATTTGATGGAATTAAGCTACTGGGAATATAAAACATGGTTGACCAATGTAGATTTTACAGTGGTAGGGAGTGGTATAGTTGGCCTCAATTGCGCTTTGCACCTTAAAGAGAAATATCCCAAAAGCAAGGTTTTGGTATTGGAAAAAGGCTCCTTGCCTCAAGGGGCGAGCACAAAAAATGCCGGTTTTGCATGTTTTGGAAGTATTTCGGAGTTGTTATCAGACTTAAAAACGCATTCTGAGGAAAGTGTTGTCAACTTGGTTAGGAAAAGATGGGAAGGGATACGAGTTTTACGAACTCTTTTGGGAGACAAGGCAATTGGGTTTGAACAGTATGGAGGGCATGAACTTTTTCTAAAAAAGGACACCTCATTATTTGAGACGTGCACGGAGGGAATGGATTCTTTGAACACCTTATTAAAGCCAATATTTGGAAAGACGCCTTTTTTGAAAACTAAAAATATTTTTGGATTTGAGAATATTCAGGACACCTATATTACCCACAGTTTTGAAGCACAACTAGACACAGGACAGATGATGTCCGCTTTGCTTGAAATGTGTTTGAAAAAAGGAATACATATTTTTAATGGCGTTGTTGTTGAGAAGCTTCAGGATTCTGGGAACAGGGTTGAAATACAGACAAGCGATTTTTCGTTCAGTACTAAGAAAACACATATTGCCACAAATGGTTTTGCTTCAGAATTTTTAAAAACTGAAACAGTTGACCCTGCCAGGGCACAGGTTTTGATTACTAAACCAATCAATGACCTTAAAATAAAAGGAACCTTCCATTTTGATGAAGGATATTATTACTTCAGAAATATTGATAACCGCATTCTTTTTGGCGGGGGCCGTAACCTGGATTTTGAAACAGAAGAGACTACCTCTTTTGGAAAAACACCCATTGTGCAACATGAGCTTGAAAGACTTCTCAACACGGTTATCTTTCCAAACCAAAGTATTGAAATTGACTACAGTTGGAGCGGAATAATGGGAGTGGGGCCACAAAAAACGCCCATCGTCAAGCAAGTATCCAACAATGTTTATTGTGGAGTTCGCTTAGGGGGAATGGGCATTGCCTTGGGCAGTTTGGTTGGAAAAGAACTAGCCAATCTCTCTAATTAAATCATTCTCCCATCTAAAAGATTGATGATACGAGAACCATATTCAGCATTTTTCTCGGAATGAGTAACTTGGATGATTGTAACTCCTTCATCATTTAACTGTTTAAATAATTCCATGATTTCTTCACCTTGTTTGGAATTTAAATTTCCCGTGGGCTCATCCGCCAAGATCAATTTTGGACTAGAGATCAATGCTCTTGCAATACCTACCAATTGTTGTTGTCCACCGCTCAATTGAGCGGGGAACAGGTCTTTTTTCCCTACTATATTGAAACGATCTAACATATCGGCAACAATGGCCTTTCGTTCAGAACCTTTAAATTTTTTATAGAGCAACGGCATCTCTAAATTCTCCTTTACCGTTAACTCATCCAATAAGTGATAGGATTGAAAAACAAAACCTATGTATTCCTTGTATAGATTGGCCCTGTGCTTCTCTTTAAGGGAATGTACAGATTCATCTAAAAAATGATATTCTCCCTCGTCAAATGCATCTAACATACCGATAACGTTTAACAAGGTAGATTTACCTGATCCAGAAGGACCCATGATGGAAATAAATTCCCCTTCTTCCACATTGAGGTTTATGTCCTTTAATAAAAAAATACGCTGGCCACCAGAATGGACCCACTTAAAAATATTGTTTAATTGTAAAAGCATAGTATAAATTGGTTTTGTGTTTTACCCGAAAATTCGGTTTTTTTTATTCATTATTCATCTCTAAGCGCATTGACAGGGTTTTTGTTTGCAGCGCCAATAAACCAGCACTTATAAAATACCAGGCCTTTATGGGTATTCGATATGCGAATTGACCAAGCCAGTTATTGGCAAGCAGATATGCAATTGGCAGTGCTATCAGTATAGAAATCAGTACCAATTTTACAAATTCGCTCGAAAGCATAACTGTTACCTGCCCAATGCTTTGACCAAGTACCTTACGAATACTGATTTCTTTTTTTCTACGCTCTGCAGTGAATGCCGCCAATCCAAAAAGACCCAAACAAGAAATTAATATAGCAAGCCCAGCAAAATATTTTGATAAAACGGCTACGCGTTGTTCCGACTCATAAAGCTGTTGGTACTGCTCATCTAAAAATTTAAAATTGAAAGCTAGTCCTGGATTGAATTTATTGTGAAGATTCGTCAAGGCTTCTATAGTAGCTTTTTCTTCACCAGATTTGATTTTTACCATAAGGGTACCGACCCTTTCTGTCCTACATAGCAATGCCATGGGCGTAATTTCATCATAAAGGGATTGAATGTTAAAATCTTTCACGACCCCTATGATTTCTCGGTTTGGACCGCGCATATCTATTCTGGTACCGATAGGGTTTTCTAGCCCCATAAGTCTTACGGCAGTTTCGTTCAATATGATTTTTGAGTTGTTATTGGGTTTTTCATTGATGTACGAACGCCCTTCTTTCATTTCTATACCCATGGTCTCGATAAATTCGGGGCCAACATGGGCATGTCTAAAGGTCAACTTTTTGGATTCTTCGGTTTGACCGGGCCATCTATGATTTGAAGAAGAGTTGTTGAAGCTCGTCATACCCCCTTGCATGAAAGATGCATTGACAACTCCGGTTATTTGTTTTGCTTCTTCAAGAAAGACTTCCATATTATCTACGAGTCCGTCCTGGCGTTCAAAAATCATGACATTGTCCTTGTTGTAGCCTAGGTTTTTGGACTGAATAAAATCCAACTGCATATAAATGACACTAACGGCAACAATTAGAAAAATAGAGATACTAAATTGAAATATGACCAATCCTTTTCGTATCAGTAGTTCGCTGAACGAAGTCTTGATTTTTCCTTTTAAGACTTTGGCGGCATCAAATTTAGTAAGGTACAAAGCAGGATAACTGCCTGAAGTCAAACCTGTCAGCAATGTTATGGCAATCAAGGCCATGGTCATATTGTCATCAATAGTAAAAACAAGGTCTTTACCTGTTACACCGTTGAACCATGGCAAAATCAGTATCACAAAGACAGCAGCACAGAATAATGAGAAAAAGGAAAGTACTATGGATTCGGTCAAAAATTGAAAAATCAATACTTTTCTATTTGCTCCGACCGCTTTTTTAACACCAACTTCTTTCAAGCGTCCAGAAGCTCTTGCCGTAGAGAGATTCATAAAATTGATACAGGCTATCGCCAAAACAAAAATTGCCACTAATGAAAATAGAATGACATAATTGATTCGCCCTCCGGTTTGTTTTCCATTTTCAAAATTTCCATTTAAATAATTGTCGGTATAACGGGTAAAAAAGACAGTAGCCAGGTTGAATTCGTTTTTGTTCTTGATAAAATCGGCCATTTTAACATTGAGATGATCGATGTTTACACCGGGATTGAGTAGAGCATAAACCCTGGAACTGTTGCTACCCCAGTGGATATTATCGGCATGTCGCCGCTGTAAAAACTTTTTATAGGACAGGACAAAGTCAAACTGTTTGGATGAACTGCCCGGAATATCAAAAACCCCGGTTACGGTAAAGACGCCGTCTACCCCTTCTTCACCATGTTTAATGGTCAAGGTCTTTCCCATGGGGTCTACTTCTTGCCCAAAGAAATTATGGGCCATTTCTTTAGAAATGACTATGGCATTTATATCTTTTAAAACCGTATGCTTGCTACCGTGAAGCAAAGGGTAGGAAAACAGTTTAAAATAGTCTTCACTTGCCATATTACCTATTGCGGTCATCTTTTTGTCATCAGTTTTGACCATGGCGCCAGTATCGAATTCAAATACCGCGGTCGCCATTTCAACTTCGGGCACCTCTGTCTGTAACGCTGTTAGCATCAAACTGGAGTTGGAACTATAGGTGGCCAAAGAACCTTGGCCATCTGGTACATGTCGCAAGACTTGGTATAGGCTTTCTTCATGCTCGTGGAACTTATCTTTGTTAAGCTCATCGGTAACCCAGAGATATACCAACAATACACAGACCAATGCAGATGATAGACCTGTTAAATTGATAAGAAAACTGCTTTTGTGCTTTTTAATGTTGCGTAAGAAAAGAAGTAAATTGTGTTTTAACATGATTTCTATCCCTTTTTGATTGCTACTCCGTGCGTAAACTTTTTGTAGGATTTTGAAGCGCTGCGTTAAGCGTTTTGGTACTTATGGTGACAAGTGCTATAAAAAGCGCTATAGCTCCAGACACCAAAAATATCCAAATAGATAGGTTGGTTCGGTAAGCATAGTCTTCTAGCCAACTTTTAGATAGCCACCACGCCAAGGGGGAGGCTATTAGGAATCCAACAATGACCAATTTTAGAAAATCCCTAATAAGCAAATAGGTTATAGAAGCTATGTTGGCACCAATTACTTTTCGAATCCCTATTTCTTTTGTTCTTTGGGTAACAACTAACAGCGACATGGCAAAAAGACCAATACAGCTTAAAACAATGGCAATGCAAGACCCACTTGTAATCATGGTCGTCAATTCTCTTTCTCTCCTAAAAGTGCGATCAATATTTTCGTTTAAAAAAGAACCTAAAAACTCTGCATTGGGTTCAACTCTAGCATACGCGTTTTGAACTAGATCAAAAGAAGCAGAGATGTTTTTGGGAGCTACCTTAACGTATGCATAATAGATGTCCCAATCCTTGTTCATGAACAAGGTGATTGGGGCTATGGACCTGTTTAATTTTTCAAAATGATAATCCTTTAGTACTCCAATTACTTTGTAGTTAACAGAATCATCCATCATGATATTTATGGCAAGGGGATCCTCTTCATTTAAACTTTTAGCCATGGTTTCATTAATCACTAATGACAAACTATCTGCAGCGAATTTTCTGTCAAAACCCCGCCCATTTATCAGTTCTAAATCTAGAGTTTCAATATAATCATGATCCACAACCAGCATATTGGTCTTAGCTCCTCGTCCTTTATAATCAAATCCAAGAATACTTGTATATGCACTTCCATCTTTACCTCTACCCAAGGTATTGTCAGAAGCTGAAATATTTAAAATATTTGGATTGCCCTTCAATTCATTTCTTAATAGTTGAACCGCTTCATATGAATTCTTTTTTCCATTTAAGGGGAAAGAAATCACATATTCCTTGTTGTAACCAAGGTCCTTGCTTCGCATATAGTCCAACTGTTTCCAGAGCACCAATGTTCCACTGATTAATAATATGGAAATACCAAACTGAACTGTAATAAGTGCATTTCTGAGAACAGGTTTTCGTTCCATATTAAGTTTGCCCTTCAATGCTTGAATGGTTCCTATCCTTGTCATCAGCAAAGCAGGGTAACCTCCCGAAATGAAAGTAATAATAAGCACCATGGCCATAAAGCCCAGAACAATTTGTAGGGAACTAAAATCCTGGAAAGAAATATTGGTGTTGAAAATGGTTTTAAAAGAATCTAAAAAGAGTACACTCAGTAGTAATCCTGTCCCAACAGAAGCTAAAAAAATCAATAGGCTTTCTATCCATAGCTGAAGGAAAAGTTGCTTTTTTGGAGCACCCAATGTTTTTCTCATACCAAACTCTTTTAAGCGTTGTGTGCTTTTGGCAATGCTCATATTGGTAAAATTGACACAAGCTATAATGAGGATCAACAGTGCAACTCCAAAAATCAGATAGGTTAAGGTTTTGTCCACCTTTGCAACACCTTTTCCAAATGAAGCAAAAGAGACGTCCTTAAATGGAAGTAGTTTGAGTTGTTTATAATTTCCATTTTCATCTTTCACAGCGCCATCTCGGATAGCATTCTCTATTTCTTCATTAAAATACTGCTTGGTGTATGCCACCGTATTGTTTTCAAAGGACTTTGGCACAACATTTTTGTCAAGCCGCACATAAACGTTATGGTTCCTATTATCCCATTTCCCGTTTATTTGATTATAGCTACCATGGTTTTCAAAATCAATGGCAATGTCAAAATCAAGACTACTGTTTTCAGGAATGTTTTTAAGTATTGAGGATACCCTGAAGGATTTTTCCTCTCCGTTCACTAAAATGTTCAATGTTTTACCCAACGCCTCTTGATCACCAAAAACGCGTTTTGATGCTTTCAGAGTAAGAGCAACAGAGGACTTTTCTTGAATGGGGTTTTTATCACCTTCCAACACGGGCAAACTAAATATGGAAAAAAAGGATTTATCCACCCAAACACCATCCAGGTTTAACTCGGTTTCTTCACGAATTACCAAGGCATTGTCCTCCAAATGTCTAGTGATGTTATGTATACCTGGAATTTCTTCCTTTAGAGTCATTGCCAAAGGCTCTGGATGAGATGTTGAAACTACTGCTCCCTTAGGCGTTTGTTCAGTATGGTAGATTTGATAAACAGTATCAATATTCTCATGAAACTTGTCATAAGAGAGCTCAAAGAAGGCAGTCATACTTAAAAGAATGGCAGCACCAAAGGCAACAGAAAGACCTATAATATTTAATAAAGAAAAAGTCTTATTCTTTGTCAGGTTCCTCCAAGCTACTTTTAAATAATTCTTAATCATAAATTTTGTTTTTTTGATTGATTTGATGATTTTTTATTCGTCCCGAAGTACTTCAACTGGATTTGCAATTGCTGCTCTGAAACTTTGCCAGCTTACTGATATCAAGGCAACTATTAAAGCAGAGATTCCTGCCAATACAAATACCCACCAGCTAATGGTGGTTTTGTAGGCAAAACCTTCGAGCCACTTATGCATTGCAAACCATGAAATTGGTATGGCTATTACAAAGGCCAATCCGACCCATTTTATAAAGTCTTGATTCAGCAATTGTAGAATTTGGGTAATTGTTGCCCCATTGACTTTTCGGACGCCGATTTCTTTTTTTCTTTGAATGCAGGTATAGGAAGTAAGTCCAAAAAGCCCCAGAGAGGCAATTAAAATTGCCAGAATAGTAAATATCTGGAAAGCCTTGGCAAATTTTCGATCTTCATTAAAGAACGCCTCAAACTTTTGATCTAAAAAGGTATAATTATAAGTGCTCAGCGGAAAGACTTTATGCCACATACGCTCCAAATCATACAAGGCCTTGTTTATTCCGGCCATGGTGGTCGCTTTTTTATCAAGCTTGACCAAAACATTGCTACTGTTTCTGCCATGCCTTATAATCAGAGGCTCTACTCTTGCTTTTAATCCAAAATGATTGTAGTCCTTGATTACACCGCTCACCGTCCAATCTTCATCCCAAAAATTGATCGTTTTGCCAATGATAGTCTCAAAATCAGAAACCCCCATGAAATGAGCCATCCTTTCATTGATTACTACATTTCGACTCCATTTTTGGGCAGTTTGTGAAAAAGCCTTTCCCGCAGCGAATTCCATTCCCATTAAATTAAAATACTTGGGGTAGGCACCATAGTTATACCAAATGTGCTTATCGTCGATTCTTCCATCTGGGAAGGTAATCCCTACATTGGAATTCATATTGGCATAAGCATCTCCAGGATAGGTGCCTGCTGCGGTCACCTCATCCACATAAGGACTTTTACTAAGCTCGTCTAGAAGAGTCTCAAATTTTGGATAGAACAACGAGTCTGATGCCCTATCTAAAACTTGTCCCTTTAATGCTACTACTTGGTTCAAATCAGCACCAATTGGGCGATTTTTAAGAAAACGAATCTGTTTATTTGCCATGAATGTGCATATTAACAAAGCAATGGTAGCCACAAATTGAGTGATGATGAGAGCTCTTCTAAAATGAAGACCATTTTTTGAAGTCTGTAATTTTCCTTTAAGAACTTTAACTGGGCTGAACCTACTTAATACAAAGGCAGGATATAAAGCGGCCAAGGAAGCGCCCAATAGCATGATACCCAAATAGGGGAGAAGGGTTTTTAATTGTGCGCTATCAAACCCTAAATTTTGTCCTACCAATCGATTGAAGCTGGGCAATAAGAGATAGACAACGAGCAGAGCTGACAGTATTGCCACAAAATTTAATAAAGCGGATTCAAAGAGAAATTGTAGTGTTAGTTGTGATTTTTTGGCTCCTGCCACTTTACGGATTCCTATTTCTTTGGCTCGTTCCAATGATTTACTGCTGGATAGGTTCATATAGTTCATCCATGACAACAAAAGGGTGATGAAAGCAATAATGGACAAAAGTTTAATGTTATCGCCATTGCCATTGGTTTCAGCTTCATATGGCTTATGTGAATACAGGTGTATGTCCTCTATTGGTTCCAGGTGATGTCTTTCGTTTTTTAATCCTTCAGGCCTGAAGGCCATTACCTTTTGATTGAGTAAATCCACATTTGCAGATTCATCAACTTGGAGATAAGTGAAATACTCGTTTTGGTTCCAAGTATATTTCCAATCATTTTGAAAAATCTTCCATGTGTAGAAGGTTTCAAAAGAAACTAGAAAATCATTTTTTAAATGGGTCTTTTGGTTGTCATTTGCCAAAACCCCAGTTATTGTAAATGTGGAATCTGCATCACCCACAATCTTTACAGTTTCTCCTATTGGATTTGCATCCCCGAAGATTTTTTTTGCCAGGGAAGAAGTGAGTACAATGGAATAAGGTTCACTCAATGCTGTCTGCGTATTTCCTTTACTTAAATTACGGTCGAAGATTGAAAAGAATGACGGATCCGTCAATGCGCCTATGTTTTCATCAAAAGCTAAGTTGTTGTGTATTAAAACCATTCCATGTCTCCGCCGAAACCGTACAAAGTCATTTATCTCAGGGAATTTTTCTTTTAGGGTTGGACCACTTACAATATAGGCATTGGCATCACGAGGAACATATTTGCCTCCTTCCAAATAATCCATGAACACCCTATGTACATTTTCTGAACCTTTGAACGTGTCATAACTACGTTCATAATTCACATAGAGCATGATTAAAATGAATGATGCAATTCCAATGGCCAGACCAGCGACATTAATAAAGGAATACATCTTGTTTTTGATGAGAAACCTAGTTGCTATTTTTAGAAACAATTTAAACATAAGCTCTATTTTTTGATTACTCCGTTCTTAGGCTTTTAATCGGATTCGCCAAGGATGCTTTTAAACTTTGGTAACTGACTGTTGATAGTGCCACAAATAACACTGTGAAACCGGCCAGAGCAAACATCCACCATTGAATTTCTATATGAAATGCATATTCTTCCAACCATTTGCTCATTATATACCAGGCAAGTGGAACAGCAAGAACAAAAGCTATAAAAACCAGTTTTAGAAAATCTTTGGAAAGCATATTTACCAATCTTATGGCGTTTGCTCCTAAAACTTTTCTAATCCCAATTTCTTTGAAACGTTGTTCTGTCATAAAAGCAGAAAGACCATAAAGACCCAAGCAAGAAATAAAAATCGCGAGTATGGCGAACACTTTAAAGATTGAACCCATTTGCTGCTCCCCTTTGTATTGGGAATCCAAATTGGCATCAACAAAATTATAAACCAAAGGATAGGCTGGGTTTAAAGTGTGATAGATGTTCTCAAGAGCAGCAATGGCACCCTCCGTACTTTTGGGAGCTGTTCTCACTACGGCAATGTTTCCATGATTTCTATGTTGCATTAACAAAGGCTCTATGGCATACTGTAATTGTTTATAATTAAAGTCCTTAACAACACCGATTATAGTCCCTTTATCTCCGCGAAAAGTTAGGGTTTTGCCTATAATGTCCTCTGTATTCATGCCCATTACCTTGACAGCGGTTTCGTTGATGATGTAGTCATTTTTTTCAAATGAGTTTTTTTCAAATTTTCTGCCTTTTAAGAGATTCATCTGAAAAACATCTAAGAAATTCTCATCTGCCATAATACTTGGGAAAAGAATTTGTTCATTAGGGTCTTTACCCTCCCAATGAATATCAAAATCACCGGAGACGAGATTGGCCGGAATATCAGAGACGATGGAAAAATCACTTGTCAGTGGATTTTGGGCCAAGGCGGTTTTTAATGCTTCTTGTTTTCCCCACATTTCCCCTTCCATTGGAATGTATATTAAATTGGATTTATCATAACCCAGGTTTTTGTTTTTAATAAAAGTCAATTGTTTATAGATAACTGTAGTGCCGATCATCAACAACACAGAAACTACAAATTGGGAAATGACCAATCCATTTCGGAACAGAAGATTGTATTTTGAGAGTTTCAATTTGCCCTTTAAAACTTTAACTGGCTTAAATCCTGATAGAAATAAAGCAGGATAACTTCCGGAAATAAGCCCAGTTATCAAAGCTATAATGAGCAAAGCCGACCAGAGTATTGGGTCTGCCATGCTAAATACAAGTTCTTTTTGAGAAAGATGGTTAAATGCAGGTAGCAACAAATACACCAAACCTATGGCAAGGACTAAGGAGAGGAAAGAAATAATTAGCGATTCACCCAAAAACTGAAATATAAGCTGGCGACGACCAGCTCCTATCACTTTTCTTAAGCCTACCTCTTTGGCTCTTTTGGAAGATCGCGCAGTTGCTAGATTCATGTAATTAATACATGCCACTATTAAAATGATAAGGGCAACTAGAAAGAAGATGTTTACATATTGAATATTTCCATGACCAGGAAGATCTATTTGCAAGTCAGAATGTAAGTGAATATCCTTTAAAGGCTGTAAATTAAAAGTAATCTCAAATTCAGGTGATCGTTCTGCAAAAATCTTATTGATTCTATCCTCCATTTTAGATAATTCCTCTGGGGTAGAAACTGCATTTTTTTCAAACTGGAAGTAACCATAAAAATTAAAGCTGTTCCATACTTTGTTTACCAAATCGCTATTATTTCCTGCATGATAGCTCATTGGTATTATCATGTTGAATTGTAAGTGTGAATTGGACGGAATATCTGCTAACACGCCTGCAACAGTAAAGGTGTCCTTATTGTCAACCTTAATGGTCTTTCCCAAGGCACTTCCCGTCCCAAAATACTTATTTGCAATGGTTTCTGTTATTAAAATAGCGTCAGGATTATCAAGGGCGGTCTCAGGTTCGCCTTCTATTAGGGGAAAGGTAAACACATCCAAAAGATTAGAATCTGCATAGAAAACGGGGCCTTCTTTAAATTTTTGATTATCCATTTCAACTAAGGCCTCAAAAGGGGCACTTAGACGAAGACTGGACTTTATTTCAGGGATATAATCAGGCAATTCCTCAACCATGCCAGGAGCACTTACTGCTGCTTTAAAATTTTCATTTGCCTCTGCTGTCAGTCTATATATGTTATCTGAATTGGAATGAAAAGTATCATAACTAGACTCATTCTGCACCCATAAAAGAATGAAAATACTGCACGCCATACCAATGGTGAGCCCTCCTATATTTAAAAGAGAATACCATTTGTTTTTTGTAAAGCTTCTCCATGCAACCTTGATATGATTTTTTAACATGATATGATTTTTTTTGATTGATGTTTAATTCATTCCGTACGCAGACTCTTAATAGGATTGGATCTAGCGGCTTTAATTGCTTGAAAACTCACAGTCAAAATGGTAACACCCATTGCTCCCAACATGGCCAAGGCAAAAATCCACCACTTAAGAATTACACGATATGGATACTCCTGTAACCAGCCGTTCATTACATAATAGGCTATGGGTACAGCGATGAAACAAGAAATAATAACCAACTTTAAAAAGTCTTTGGAAAGCATGTTCCATACATTAAATACAGATGCCCCCAGCACCTTTCTAACCCCTATTTCTTTAGTGCGCTGTTCGGCAACAAAAGAGGTTAGGCCAAACAGGCCAAGACAACTGATTAAAATGGCCAAGGCAGTGAAAATCCCGGACAGTCTTCCTATACGTTCTTCGGAGGCAAATTTTTTCCCGTATTGCTCGTCCACAAATTCGTATCGAAAGGGAATACTAGGAAAATGCTCCTTGAACACTCGTTCTATGATGGCGATATTCTGTTTAGCGCTTTGTTTTGGATTCAACCGAAGGTTGTAATAACTAGATTCACCCTCTCGATCATAAACATACATACCTTGCTTAACAGGTTCATAAGGGGATTGTGCAATCATATCCTCTACGACCCCAACAATTTTTAATGGGGGTCAGGGTCTTCTTCAGAACTATCTTTAATAAGCATTCCTATAGGGTTTTTTAGCCCAAGATATTTTACTGCTGTTTGGTTCAATAGAACTGCCGTTGAATCCGTTGCAAACTCTCTTGAAAAATCCCTTCCTTCTACAATTTTTAAATTCAAGGACTTAGCATACTCAGGCGACACTTCTGTCCATGCCAAATCTTCTTGGAAACCTTCTGGCTTGCCCTCCCAGGTAAACCCATTTCGGTTAGACCATACCCTTGTTGTTGGACTACTTGAAGATGACATTTCAACTATTGCATTTGAAGCTAAAAATACACTGCGCATTAGGTCATATTTGCCTGTAAAATCTTCACTGAAAGTGGGAACCTGAATCAATCCTTCTTTATCATAACCTACAGGGCGGTTTTTAGCATAGTTTATCTGTTGCATTACAATGACAGTCCCGATAATAAATGCTACTGAAACGGTAAATTGAAGAACCACCAGAATTTTTCTAGGAGTACCAGCATGTTTGCCTGCTTTGAAGGTGCCTTTTAGCACATCTACAGGTCTAAAGGAAGAAAGATATAAAGCAGGGTAACTTCCGGCCAACAGTGCTGTTAGTAAAATAAAAACAAGGGATGTAAGCCAAAAAGAAGTGTTGCCCCACGGGAATACAATCTCTTTTCGAGCTAATTCATTAAAGCCTGTCAATGATAACAAAACAATGAAAACGGCAATGACAAAAGCAAATAAAACGACTAGGAAAGACTCGCTTAAAAATTGGTTGATCAACTGCCCTCTTTGCGAACCAATGGATTTTCTAATCCCTACTTCTTTGGCTCTTTTTTCTGATCGTGCGGTACTAAGGTTCATAAAGTTGATGCAAGCCAACAGCAGTACAAAAGCGCCGATTATCCCAAAGAGCCAAACATATTTTATTCTGCCCCCAACTTGTTTGCCATCTTCAAATTTTGAACGTAAATACCAATCTTTCATTGGTAGAAGGAATAACTGTGGATTAAATTCCACGCCATCTTCAAATAAGTTCTTCTTTACATCTTTAATAGTTGAAGAAACTCTTTCCATTGATGTGTTGTCTGCCAGTTGCACAAACATTTGAAAGGAATTATTGCCCCAATTGTCTACGGCCTCTTGAGCCCATTCTCTTGAGCCCACATATTTATCCCAAGGCATCATAAAATGAGTGTCATAAAAAGAAGAATTAAAAGGAAGATCCTCATAAACAGCGGTCACCATCATATCATATTGGCTATTGACCTTAATAACTTTACCGATAGGATCTTCCTGGCCAAAAAGTGCTTCAGCGGTTAATGCAGAAAGCATGATTGAGTTTAGTTCTCTAAGCCCATTTCGCTCTCCTTTTAATATTTTTAATGCCAGCATTTCCGGTGCTGCTTCCTGCATAAAATTCCCAGTTCTTGAAATGCTATTATCCTTGTATTTTAGATACTGCGAATTGGTCCAAGAGGACATGACCAAATGTTTAAAATTATCCATATAACCTTCTCTAAGAGCCATTTCCAAGGGACGAGGAATTGCTTGACCGGTTCCAGTTAGATTGTTAAAGGTTTGGGATTGCATTACTTGGGCAATATCATCTTTGTTTTCAAAATAGTCGTCGTGAGAAAGCTCATCTTTGATCCAAAGCCCTATGATAAGGGTAACGGCCATTCCCAATGCCAGACCACCAACGTTTATCATAGTGTACGCTTTATTCTTAGTAAGATTCCTCCAAGCTATTTTTAAATAATTTTTTAACATGACGATCTGTTTTTTGATGTATTTATTCGGTTTTAAGGCTTTTTACAGGGTTTACTACGGCAGCTTTTATACTTTGGTAGCTTACGGTTAAAATGGAAATTAAGGCAGCTAAAAAAGCCGCAAGTATAAATACCCACCAGCCTATTTGAATCCTATAGGAAAAGTCCTCCAACCATTTATCCATGGCAAACCACCCTAGAGGCAGCGAAATAAGGATGGCAACTCCTACCAATTTTAGAAAATCTATGGTTAGTTTATAGGTTATTTGCCCAACGCTGGCTCCCAATACTTTTCTAACCCCAATTTCTTTGGTTCTTTTCTCAGCATTAAAAGCTGCTAAACCAAATAGTCCAAGACATGCGATTAAGATAGAAAGGGTAGTGAAAATGAAAAAAATATGACTTAAGCGTTGTTCTGACCTATAGGTTTTATCAAAGGAATCTTCCATAAAATAATAATCGAAAGGCTGTCCAGGGGCCGCTTTGTTCCAAATGTTCTCAATGCTCTTAATGGCATTTGAAAAACTACCTGCTTCCAGTTTTATGGCTAGTGAATACGCCCAATCACCCAAGTGAAGACTTAAGGATTCTATTTCATCTCTGAAAGGGGAAAAATGAAAGTCCTTAACGACTCCAATGATGGTATAGTATTTTGGGTTTTCGGCTCCCATATCGGGAGTATAGCGTTTGCCAATTGCCTCATTAGCAGGAATCCCAATAACACTTAACGCGGACTCATTGATAATGATGCTGGTGGAATCATTTTTAAACTGTCTGTCAAAGTTTCTTCCAGCAATAATTTTAAAGCCCATGGTTTGGACATAATCATAGTCAACACCCCAGCGTTGCATACTTAGGGCATTTTCTTGGTCGCTAGCACCTTCTTCAGGAGTAAAAACGCTGTCGGATCTACTGGAAGGAGTTGGAAAAAAACTGCTTAAGGTCGCGCTTTTGACAAAGCCTAAACTTTTTACCTCATCTTTAAAGGAAGTCACTTGATTACCTATGGCAAATACGTCATTGATAATCAGGACCTGGTCTTTTGAAAAACCTAAATCTTTATTCTGAATATATTTTAATTGTTGATATACAACCAACGTGCTAACTATTAGAAAAACGGAGATTGCAAACTGAAATATAACCAGTCCGTTCCTAATTTTTCCACCGCCAAGATTAGCCCCGCTAGAACCTTTAAGCACTTTTACCGGCCTAAACTTTGACATAAAGAATGCAGGGTAGCTACCCGAGAAAAGCCCTAAAACAATGCCAGATGCCAATATGATTGACCAGAAAATTGGACTTGAATACGGAATGGAAATAGCCTTATCGGCCAAACTATTGAAAAAAGGCAGCGCAATTATAGCTAATACCACAGCAAACAAAAGGGCACCAAAAGAAACCAATCCTGACTCTATCAAAAACTGACGTATAAGCTCTCCCTTCTTGGAACCCAAGGTTTTGCGAACACCAACCTCCTTAGCCCTTTTAAGTGAGTGTGCAGTGGATAGATTCATAAAATTGACGCAAGCCAGAACAATTAGAAATATCGCGATAAACGAAAGAATGTATATGCTTTTAATATCATTATTTGCACTTATTTCTGCTACACGATCAGATTTTAGATGAATATCTGTCAATGGTATTGTGCTATAGATCAGGTGATTTCCTGCCGCCTTGAATTGTTCTTCGGTAATACCTGGCATAAATTGCTGTACTCCTGGAACTACATATTTACCCAAAAAACCACGAAGAGGCTCTTGTATATTATCAACATCGGCAAAAGGAATAAGTTTGGCAAAGGTTTGGTAATTGTTACTGCCCCAATTCACTATGCGGGAATCTTCATACCCGGCCATAGCCATAAAAACGGTATGATCTCTTAAAAATGAGTTCTTGGGGAGGTCATCAATTACTCCTGTTACGGTATACGTTTCGTGATTGTTCAATAAAAGTACTTGACCTAGAGCTTCATTAACTCCAAAATGTTTTTCTGCAGCTGTCTTGGTCAAGACTAAAGTGTTAGGTGATTTAAGGGCCGTTTTAATGTCTCCTGTTAAAAGTGTTATCCCAAACACTTTGAAGAACGTGGAATCTACGTGGGTGGTTTGCAGCTCTTTAACATTCACCTCAGTGTCTGTTTTTCTAATCAAAGCACTACCTCTAGTTCTAAATCGTGTAGTCAATTCAACTTCTGGAAAATCATTGTCAACTGCCTCGGCCAATGGTGCAGGAGTCACTGCAAATTCACGTGCTTCGCCGCCAAATTTTATATCCACATTTATTCTGTGTATGCGGTCAGCATCTGCAAACATTTTGTCAAAACTCAATTCATCGTATATATACAATGAGATTAGAAGTCCGCCAGCCATACCTATAGCAAGGCCAAAGATGTTCAGAAATGTAAAAAACGGCTGTTTTTTAAGATTTCTCCAAGCTATTTTAATGTGATTTTTAAACATAGTCGTTCGTTTTTTGATGTGTTTTATTCTGCCCTTAGGCTTTTTAAGGGTTGAATTAATGCTGCACTAATGGATTGATAACTAATAGTCAGAATAGCTATAACCAAGGCAATTAGCCCCGCCATTATGAAAGTGGTCCAATCTAGGCCCGTCTTATATGCAAAATCTTCTAACCACCTGCTCATCACATACCACCCGACGGGAATGGCCATAATAATTGAAACCGCAACAAGCTTCAAAAAATTAAGACTCAACAAACTGTAAATATTTTTAAAGGAAGCTCCCAAAACCATACGAATGCTGATTTCCTTTTTTCGCTGTTCTACCATAAAAGCCGATAGGGCAAATAACCCGAGACAAGCCACAAGAATTGCTAAAACCGAGAAAGAGAGAAATATGGTTCGTATACGACTTACATTGCCATACATTTTGGCAAAAGAATCGTTCATGAAAGCATAGCGAAATGTCATATTGGGTGAGAACTCGTTCCATTTTCTTTCCACTTCTTTTAATAGGGAAGTCATGTTTCCTGTATCTACTTTTAAAGAAATTATGGAGGGACTTAATCCTCTAAAAAAGCAGAGGGGCTGCACCTCTTGCTTCATAGAATTGAAATTAAAATCTTCAACAACACCCACGACTTCATAAAGTCTACCATACCTTGATATTTTTTTACCAATAGGCTCATCTAGGTTAAGTTTTTTAGCCATTGTTTGGTTTATTATGGTTGCATCGTCATCAGCACTTCTATCTTCGGAAAAATTTCTTCCCTCCACTAGTTTCATACCCAGGGTTTCCAAGTAATCTTCATCCACTACCCAAGCCTGTCCGGGAACGGTTTCGTCCACATTATCTCTACCTTCATTTACAAAGCTATTGCCATTTCTTTTTGTTCCTTCAAGAGGCAAATAGTCACTTATACTTACATTGGCGACCCCGTTTATTTTTTTAAGCTCATCCTTAAAAGTATCTACCCTATCACCCATAATATTGGTTCCGTAGAGCTGAATTACCTCTTCTTTTTCAAAACCTAATTTAGAGTTGAGGATAAAGTCCATCTGCTGATTCACAATAAGGGTTCCAATGATTAGAATAATTGAAATGGTAAATTGAAATACAACAAGACCGCTTCGTAATGCACTGGATTTACTTCCGGTACTAAGCTTGCCCTTAAGGACCGCTACTGGACGAAATCTTGATAAATAAAAAGAGGGATACAAACCTGCAAGTAAACCTACCGCCAATGCAGATACAAGAAGAATAGAGATAAACAAGGGACTTGAAAGCGGCAGACTCAATGCTTTTCCGGAGATGTTTCTAAAAACGGGCATCATTAACCAGGTCAGCACCAAGCCTATAACAAAGGAAATGAAAGAAAGTAAAACAGACTCAGTCAAAAATTGACCCACAAGATAACGTTTGGGCGCCCCAACTACTTTCCTAATCCCAACCTCTTTGGCTCTATTCGCGGATTTGGCAGTGGAGAGATTTACAAAATTGATGCTGGCAATAACCAAAATAAACAAGGCCACTATACCAAAAATCCATATAATCTTGATGTCGTTTCTTGAATTGGCTTCAAACGCAATATCACTTGAATACAGATTTATATCGGTCAAGTGCTGTAATCCAATGGAAAGTCGATCTTCAAGATTTCCTGCCATGGCAAACCCACCGGTTTTATAGGCTGGCATTAAGTAATCCCTAATAATACGAGTTGACATTTTTTTTTGGAACTGAGGGATATTTGTTCCACTCTTTAAAGTCAGGTAGGTGAAATAGTTGTTCTGGGTCCATCTGGTTTGTTCCCCTTCCCCAAACTCTACTCCAGATAAGGTTAACATAAAATCGTAATCTAGGTGTGAGTTGCTTGCAAAATCCTCCATAACACCATTGATTCGAAAAGGTTCCTCATCGTTTCCGTTCAGATATATTGACGTTCCAACCGGATTGCTTTCACCAAAGTACTTTTTAGAGATACTATTAGAAATTACAATAGTACCTGGTTCGCTTAATGCTGTTTGGGCATCTCCGTAAATCATTTTAATATCCATAATGCCCATAATGGACTGATCGGCATAGGCAAAACCTTCCTCATGATATTGCGCGGGGCTTCCTTCCAATCGAATTTCATTACTGCCAGCTCCATAAAACAATCCGTTGTCCATTATTCTTCCAGCATTTTCAACTTCACCAAAGTCATTCAGAACAGTTGTAGCAGTAATGGCAGAAAAATGAATTCCGCCCCTTACATTACCGTCTTGGACGATAGTATTGGTCATTCGATAAATATTGTTGGAATTTGCTATATGTTTGTCATAACTACTTTCATGAGCAATATAAATGGAAATCAATATGCAGGCGGTAACCCCAAAACTAAGACCAACTATATTGATTATGGTGAACCCCTTATTTTTCAAGAGACTTCTCCATGCGACTTTTAAATAGTTCTTTAGCATGACATTTCGGTTTTTGATTTGTTATTCGGTTCTCAAGCTTTTTACAGGACTTGCAACTGCCACTTTTAATGTTTGATAGCTAATGGTAATTAACGTAATGACCATTATGGAAAGAATGGCAAATGCAAAGACCCACCAATGTATTTCAGTTCTGTATGCGTAACCTTGAAGCCATTGCTCCATTAAATACCATGCAATTGGGGTGGCAAGGACACCAGCAATTAGAATAAGTTTAAAAAAGTCTACAGTGAACAAGGTTAGAATATTGGCCACATTACTGCCAAGTACTTTTCGTATGCCTATTTCTTTAGTGCGTTGCCCTACAAAAAACAGGATAAGTCCATATAGCCCTAGGCAACCAATTAATATTGCCAATCCTGAGAATACCTTGGAAAGGGATAGATACCGTTGTTCCGTTTCATATTGCTTTGCAACTCTTTCATCTAAAAAACGGTAGTCAAAAATATATCCTTTAAAAGCATCTGACCATTTTTCCCCAATTTGGGCCAAAGTAGATGCTGTATTTTGATGATTTATTTTAAGGGCAATTTCACCATACCAATTAGGGTTGTCCGCAATAAAAACCGGGTTTATCCCTTCTGTAAAGTTGGAATCATGAAAATTTTTCACCACCCCAACAATTGTCCCTTTTGTACCACCTCCATTAATTTCAATTTTTTTGCCAATTAATTCTTCGGAAGTGGCCAGACCTAATTTTTCACCCAGTTTTTCATTAACAAGTAATTCTGAAATAGCAGAATCACTTTCAAAGAAGTTTCTACCAGTTACAAGGGGAATGTTAAAAGTGTTCAAATAGTTAACATCTCCTGCTTTCACTTCTATACTAAATTCTTCATCTTCTGGTCTGTTATGATATCTTATCCCTGTTCCCCAGTTGTTATCCGCGGCACCAGGACTGCCTAAACAGGCGGAAACGTTCTGTACACCGGGAATTTGACTAAACCGCTCTTTTAGACTATTAAGTTTAATGCGCCCTAGACTTTCAGGAATCTCCACCATGACAATGGATTCTTTATCAAAACCCAAATCGGTATTTACAGCATAATCAATCTGTCTAGAAATAATCAACGTAGCGGCAATTAGAGTAATGGAGATTGCAAACTGGGCAATCACAAGTACTTTTCTTGTGGTTGTTCCTCCTGTATCATTATGGCTTAGTTTTCCTTTAAGTGCAAGTACCGGAACAATGCGAGCCATTAAGATACCAGGGTAACTTCCTGATAGGAATGAAACCAGTGTTAAAATGAGTATTAGAAACCCAAAGAATTCATAGTTTACAAGATCCCTCCAGGATAGTTGAATTTCAAAAAGGGCGTTAAATGAGGATAGAAAAATTAAGGCAAGTGTAATACCTAATATAATTGCCAATAAACTGATGACAAACGTTTCCGATAAGAATTGCCAAAACAGATGCTGTTTAAAACTCCCAAGTACTTTGCGAACACCAATTTCTTTGGAACGGTAAAAAGCTTGAGCAGTTGAAATATTGATAAAGTTGATGCAGGCTATTGTGATCAAAAACACACCTATAATGGCAAACACCCATAAAAGAACAGGATCTAAACCACCGTAGTAAAGCGGATCAATATGAATATCTGACAACAAGTGTAATTTATAAATATGTTTGTTCTTGCTTTTTGGCCTATGTTTTTTAGGAAGTTCCAGCAAGACGGATTCAATAGATGCTATGTCTTGGTTTGGTTTTAAAAGCGCATAAGTCTGTAGATTGCTGGTTATACCTCCCCAAGTTTCTGAAGCGGCAAACTCAAAAAAATCTTTGAGGTTTTCAAAGGAGACAAATACCTCTCTATCTAAAAAAGTGGTTTTAGGGATATTTTTTAGTACTCCGGTAATTTCTATGGCCTTATTATTTTGCAAGACAAAAGTCTCTCCTACAACATCTGTTTTTCCATACATTTTTAGGGCGACTGCTTCTGTCAGTACTGCTGTGTTTGGTGCTGAAAGAGAGATGTTATTGCTGCCATTGACCAAAGGGTAATTAAAGATTTTGAAGAAATCTTCTTCTACAAAGGCAACATCTTCCTTAAATTTATGAGTGACGCCATTCTTTTCTACATCCATTATAAGACCATCTTGACGTGAGATTTTGGCGACTTTTTCTGCATACTCATAATCTTCCCTAAAGGTCTTTGCAAAAGCTGGGGGCACACTGGGTTCATACTCTATTATATCTCTATGCTCCTCAGTATTCATTCTATAAATGCGATCAGCGTTTGCATGGAAATTATCAAAAGAAAGATGATAACTTAAGAACAAATAGATTAAGATACCGCCACCAAAACCAATGGCAAGGCCTAAAATGTTAATAGCAGTAAAAACCTTTCTTTTTAAAAGGTTTCTCCAGGCAATTCTTATATAGTTCTTGAACATGACTTAATCGATTTTCTGAATTTCTGCTTCACCTATTATTATACCTCTATCCACTTCCGGAGAACCTTCATAGGCAACAATTGCTTCCCCATAAGCGGTAACCTTTAGTCTGTCTGAGACTGCTATCCTGTAGCTGCCTTCTCCATATGCCGTTATCTTAACCTCAGAAGAATTCACCTCCAGAGTGTTAATTTTGCTTTCACCATACGCCGTTATTTTTTGTCTGCCTATAGTGCCTTTTTTAAGTTCTAAGTAGCTTTCACCATAACTGGTTGTAATTAAATGATCCAGGTCGACTTCATTTAAATACACTTCAGACTCTCCGTAGACCTTGAGTCTAAATTCTGGACCGCTTATAGGACTCTCGCAAACAAATTTTTCTTCTCCACGTAGTGAAAGTTCTTTTAGCTTTTTATAAGCAACTGTTGCGGTGACCACGGTTCCTCCGTAAATGGATCTTTTGCCTTTCCATTTATCATTTTTGATTTTCTCACCTTTGGTTACCATTTTAGCATTGTCCAGATAAAGGTGAAGGGTTCTGCCAACAACTTCTATATTGAGTTTTTCTATTGACTCAGTACTTGAATGAACATTGACAGACTCAAATTCGCTCTCAACAAAATTTACAGCTATATGTGGGCTTACAATGACCTTGTCAAAGCGTTCAACAGTAACTTTTTTAAGTTGACCAAAAGAATACCCATAGAACAGAACAAAACCGATGATGAGCAGTTTTTGAGTATACTTTTGCGTTTTTGATGATTTCATAACTATTCGTCTTTTGATTGATGATTTTGTTTTTTGATTAATGAATAAACCCCTCGGTTTTTACTTACACCATTGCTCCCATGGGTTTGTTTTGACTTTCCGTAACAATTTGCCCATCAAATAAGTTGATGACTCTGTGTGCATAATGGGAATCTCTATCGGAATGTGTTACCATAACAATGGTTGTACCCTCTTGATTAAGTTCTGTGAGCAGGTTCATAACCTCAATTCCATTTTTGGAATCCAAGTTACCTGTAGGCTCATCCGCAAGAATTAATTTTGGATTGGTTACTACTGCTCTTGATATAGCAACTCTTTGCTGTTGACCACCAGAAAGCTGTTGTGGAAAATGTTTTTCGCGATGCGCGATTTTCATGCGTTCCAACACTCTTTTTACATTCTCTTTGCGCTCGGACTTATTCATTTTTAAATAAATCAAAGGGAGTTCCACGTTTTCATAAACAGTTAACTCATCAATAAGGTTAAAGCTCTGGAAAACAAAGCCTAAATTCCCCTTTCGCAATTGCGTTCGTTGACTCTCTCGTAACCCTCCAACTTCATGTCCTGCAAATTGGTAACTTCCATCCGTAGGATTGTCCAGCATACCAATAATGTTTAGCAAAGTTGATTTTCCACAACCTGAAGGTCCCATGATAGCTACGAATTCCCCGTCGGCCACTTTAAGGTTTACACCATTTAATGCTAGCGTTTCTACTTCCTCTGTTTTGAAACTCTTTTTTAAATCCTGTATTTGTATCATCTTATTCGTTATTGTTTTTTTAAACTTTCTTGGTTAGGTTTCTTTAAAGACCTGTTTTATAGCGGTTTGTTTCAGTAAACCTGTAATTAATTCTTATTCCTGTTCAGTATTGATTTAATCTGCGTTAATTCCGTTTTTATGAAGGGTTAAACAAATGGTCTTAAAACCAAGGTCCATTTCTATTTCCTCCCCTTCATCTTCTATGTACTCAATGGAATTTAAATCGAAATAAACTTCATATGGAGAGAAACCAACTGGCAAATAGTTGGCTGTATTGAAACCTAATTCCACAGTTTCATCCTCTACATAATTAATGGATTCAACTCCGACTATGTCTGTATAGGGATCAAACCCTTTTGGTAAATTATATGTGGTATCAAAATCCAACTGTAATGTGTCTTCCTCTTCAATATATATGATGGAATTCAAATCAAAATAGAATTCATAGGGACTAAAACCCTCTGGAAGATAAGCACTGGTATCAAAGCCTAAATCAATTTCTGATTCTTCCTCAACAAATTCAATTTCATCTAGATTCAGGGTAAAGTAATCTTTGATTACCTCAGTATTGATGGTCAATACAGTAAAATGGTTCTCAAACGCACTAACAGTTTTAGTGGTTGTCTGCACAACCATTCTCGTACTTTGTTGTTCTTCGGCTACGGCGGTACTACTTATGAGTAAACATCCGTAAATCATTAATAGCTTGTTCATTTTTTGATGTATTTCTTTTATTTTAAAACGATTCTTTCTGCAGTTCCAAAACTGTCATAGTTGCTGGTGATTACCTGTTCACCCGGCTCTAAACCTTCCAACACTTCATAGTATCTTGAGTTTTGCTTTCCAATACGGATGTTTCGTTTTACGGCCTCGTTTTCATTTGTGCCCACTACAAAAACCCACTGCCCTCCGGTACTTTGAAAGAAACCTCCTTTTGGAAGTAACAGTGCATCATTAGAAGCACCAAGCTGTAATTTTATATTGTAGCTCTGTCCAGCTCTTATAGTTTCTGGCTTGTTATCTGTAAAAACTAGATCCACTTTAAACCGTCCACTTCTAACTTCTGGATATACCTTACGTAAACGAAGGCCATATTCTTTTCCGTTTCTTTCCAATGTTGCTGAAAGATCTCGTTTTATACGATCTATATAATGCTCGTCTATTTCTGCTTCAATTTTAAAATCTGTCAGTACATTCACTACCCCAATACGTTCACCTTGTGCAATGCTCTGTCCTATTTCAGCATCTAAAAAACCCAATTGTCCATCAGCGGGAGCCCTAACATTTAAATGGTCCAAACGCTCATAAACCATGGATAAGGTCTTTTGCATACGTTGTAAATCTGTATCCAACCCTGTTAGCGAGGTTCTTCTTAATTGATCATCTTGTTCAGTTTGAATCTTTACGATGTCATGCTGCTTTTTAGACAACTCATAGTTTTCCTTGGCGGTTAAATACACTTCTTTAGAAACCAGCTCGTCCTTGTAAAGTGCTTCGTTTTGTTCATAATTCCTTTTAAGGCGTTGTAGGTCATATTCGGCAGTGGCCAAAGACCTCTTCCCTTCTACTTGTCTAGAATCAAAGGTCAGTTTAGTGGAGCGCAAATCGTTTTGTTTTAGGGCCAAGTTGCTTTCACTGGCCAAGATTTGCTCATAAAGCATCATGTTTTCCAACTTTAGGATGATGTCTCCTTTCTTGACCATGGTACCTTCTTCTATTAACTTTTCGGATACGCGACCTCCTTCATAGGCGTCCATATAAATAGTGGCAATTGGGGCCACCGAACCATTTATAGTGATGTAATCATCAAACTTACCTTGAGTTACCTGTGCTATTGAAAGACGTTCTTTCTCTGTTCTAAAAGTGGATACTGAATTTGCGAAGAGCAATTTCCATCCTGTAAATAAGACCAGGGCACCTAACGCAATGTATCCGTAATGTTTTGGTCTTAATCCTTTTCTTTTTTCCAGTTGTATATCCATTCCTGTGGTTAATTAAGATTAAAAATTGGTAAGCCATTATAGAAATCCAAAGTGCTCTTGCTTATCTTTAAGCGCATGCCTACTTGTAGATTTTCATTTTGGGTGACAGCATATAAATTTTTTGCCTGAAAAAGGTCAATGGCGTTTATAAGTCCTTTTTCGTATCTTTTTTGTGCAATGCTAAAAGCTAGTTCTTGAGCTTCTACCCTTTTATTACTTTGGTCGTATTCGTCTATTAACGCCTCATTGGTCTGCACCAATTGCTGAATAATCTGAAATAGCTGCTGTTCCTGTATTTCAAGATTGTTCTTAGCTTGCAGATATGCTATTTTTTGTTGTTTTACTCTAGATTGGTTTGCCCATCCTAAACTAATTGGAACACTGAGTTCAGCACCTACAAATCGAGCCAAGTTATCATCGAACTGGTCCTTGAAAGGAATGGTTTCTTCATTATCGTCAGTATTGGTTTCAGAAAACCTTGTCCGCATTCCCGCAACAAGTGAAAGGGAAGGAAATAAACCACCTCTTGTAGCTTGTAATTGTTTTTTGGCAGCTTTTACCCTAAAATCTTGTGCTTTGACAAGTGGCACAAAGTTTCTTGCCACCATGTAAACAGAATCTACTGATTGCCCTTCGTTTATTTTTTCGGGTTGGCTATCGAGTGTATCTTGTAGTACAATGTCATTTTCTTCTGTTAAGTTCATCTCTTGGAGCAAAGTCAGCTTGGCTAATTTGAGCAGGTTTTTATTTTGGGTGACCAATAGTTTATCCGCCAATAAATTGGATTCAGCTTCGTACAAATCTGCTTTGGCCATAATCCCTAATTCCACTTGTTTGTTGACTAGATCATAATTGGATTGTGAAATCTCCAGTTGTTCCAAAGAATTGGTGACCAAGCCCTCGTTGAATTTTATATCATAAAAAGCGCTCATCACCCTAAAAGCCAGAAGGAATTTTTGTTGCAATACATCTTCTTGAGTTGCTTTATAAATAAACTTAGAAGCTCTGATGTTGTTCAATTTTTGAAATCCTTGAAACAAATCAATATTCATATTTAAGCTGAAATTGGTGCTGTAGAAATCATTATTTACAAGAAGACCAGTTGTTGGGTCTTCTCCTAATCCAGTATTATACGTTACATCTGTAAAGGCGGTCACGTTTGGTAATAGATTTCTAATGGATTGTTTGTAGGTCTCATTGCCAGAGTCTTTATCAAAAGAAGAATTTTTTACTTGGAGGTTATGCTCAACGGCATAAGAAACACATTCATCCAAAGTCCATGTCTTTTGGCAAATCCCGGTCAAGGAAATAAAAAGGATTAAAGTGGTAAGGTATATTCTAAGATTCATGATTTATTACTATGCCAAACTATTTGCTATTCTCGTGCCAAAGAATTAAACATCTAATTATCAATTGATTAAAATCATTCGATGTAACAGCGGAAATTAAAAGTGTAAAATTTTTATACAAAAAATGTCCAATTATTTTACACTGTCTAAAAATTTACAATCTCAATTCGTAGTTTTAAAACCAAATATGAACAACAGGCCAAATGATTGATGCCAAGATTCTAGTCATTGATGATAATAAAAGCGTGCTAAGCGCTTTGGAGATTTTATTGCAATTTGAATATAAAAGTGTTCAGACGCTTTTTAATCCAAATCAGATATCTTCCTTCCCCAATATGGAGCAGATAGATATTGTACTTCTAGATATGAATTTTTCCGCTGGCGTGAACACTGGGAATGAGGGCTTATACTGGTTGAATGAAATTAAAAAGAAATCACCCAACACCTCTGTTATTATGATGACCGCATATGGTGCAGTGGACCTTGCGGTAAAGGCCTTAAAACAAGGTGCGTCTGACTTTGTCTTGAAACCTTGGAACAATGAACGATTATTGACAACCGTAAAGTCGGCGCATGAACTTAGAAAATCTAAAGAAGAGATACACAAACTTAAAAAGAAAGAAAGCAACTTAAAACAAGTGATTAATGATGATAAAAATTTCATCATAGGGAATTCTAAAGCTTTGACTTCTGTTCTCAACTTGGTTAGAAAAGTGGCCAAAACAGATGTAAATGTTCTCATAACAGGAGAGAATGGTACAGGAAAGGAATTGATCGCCCGTGAAGTACACCGATTATCTTCCAGAAAGGATGAGGTTTTTATTGGGGTTGATATGGGCTCTATAGCTGAAAATCTTTTTGAAAGCGAACTTTTTGGGCATACAAAAGGGTCATTTACAGATGCCAAGGAGGATCGGTCCGGAAAATTTGAAGCTGCACATCAAGGCACTCTGTTCTTAGATGAAATGGGAAACCTTTCACTTCAGATGCAAGCTAAATTGTTGTCATCCATTCAAAACAAATCCGTGGTAAGGGTTGGTTCTAACAAATCCGTTAATGTAGATATTCGTTTGGTGTGTGCTACCAATTGCAATTTAGAACAGATGGTTGCAGATGGACTTTTTAGGGAAGATTTGTTGTACAGAATAAATACGATTCAAATTGAGGTACCTCCATTAAGGGAACGAGGAGAGGATATTATGATTTTGGCAGATTTTTTCCTAAAAAGATTTGCGAACAAATATGATAAACAGGGATTGCGGATAAATAATTTGGCCCAAGAAAAACTGATGGAATATTCATGGCCAGGGAATGTTAGGGAACTCCAGCACACTATGGAGCGTGCTGTAATCCTTTCAGAAGGAAATGTTTTAAAACCTACAGATTTCTTGTTGCACTCCAAGCCAACACAATCCATGGATAATGGTCCGGCAACTTTAGATGAAATGGAATTGCAAATGATTTCCAGAGCGTTGGACCAGCATGATGGAAATTATAGTGCAGCGGCGGATCAATTGGGTATTTCCAGACAAACCTTATACAACAAACTGAAGAAAAAGAATAAATAATGGCGAGCAGAAACTTTTATGTACAGCTCATTTTCAGGGTGCTTTTAATTACATTAACGGCCTTGGCCTTGGCCTTTGCTGTTTTTAAACCATGGTACTTTACCTTGGCCTTCTCTATTGTCTTTCTTATTGCTCAAGTATATTCCTTAATTGCTTTTATCAATAGTACCAACCGTAAGATTTCTTATTTTTTTGATGCAATTCGCAATGAAGATTTTACATTACGGTTCCCAGAAAAAGTTTCCATAAAATCCTTTAAAGAACTCAATCAAAGCTTGAATAGGGTGAACGGTCTTATACAAGAAGTTCATTTACAATTGCAGATAAGGGAGCAGTATTATCAAGAAATTCTAAAGCAGGCAAGCATAGGGATCATGACCTTCAATGATAAGGGGCATATCCTTTTTTCCAACCCTACCTTGGAAAAATTGTTGAACTATACACCATTAAACCATATTAAACAGCTCGCACAAGTAGATGAAGGACTGTATCAGGTTTTTAAATCGTTTAAACCGTTTGACAGAAAATTGTTCCAACTTACCAATGAGCGTGAACAAATACAATTAGCGCTAAAATCAACACCCATTACGCTGGATGGAAAATCACTGATATTGGTTGTGGTACAGGATATTCATGAAGAGCTTGACGAAAAGGAAACCGAATCATGGGTGCGACTTATTAGAGTGCTGACCCATGAAATTATGAATACGATTACCCCAATAGCTTCCATTTCAGATTCCATAATTAAATATTATAAGAACGATGGCAAAGTAGTGTCTTCTAAAAGTTTGGACGAAACTCAGATAAAAAATACGCTAAAAGGATTGGAAGTAATAAAAGAACAGGGAGGAAATCTAATGGATTTTGTTCAATCTTACCGTAGTTTATTAAATGTTCCTGAACCCAACAGAACCATAGTAAGTGGAAAAAAACTATTGGGAAAAATTGAGGTTTTAATGTCAACCAGACAAGAAGATGAGCAAACCAACTTTTATGTAGAATGCAATCCTGATAACCTTGAATTTTTTATTGACGAAAAACAAATTGCCCAAGTCTTGATTAATCTGGGTAAAAACGCACTGCAATCCGTTAGGGAAACCAAAAATGGGCAAGTGTACATTATTGCGGGAATTGAAAACGATGGGGTAAAGTATATTGAAGTAAAAGATAACGGACCTGGAATTCCCACAGATTTAATAGATGAAATTTTTGTTCCATTTTTCACTACAAAAAATGAGGGTACGGGTATAGGCTTGAGCCTATCCAAACAAGTAATGCAGTTGCATGGAGGCAATTTAAAGGTTCGGTCGATTCCAAATAAAGAAACTGTTTTTAGAATGACGTTTGCTTAACTATAGTCATTGAAATTAGTATGAAAGAACAACTTTTAGCGTTTTGTTGGGAGCACATTAATGATAGAACAGATAGGCTACAACAAAGAAGAGTCTCATTGCAAGAATCCTTAAACTCGGAAACCAAAAGCAGTGCAGGAGACAAGCATGAAACTGGTAGAGCAATGGTGCAATTGGAACAGGAGAAACTGGGGAAACAACTTTTTGAACTTGAAGAAATAAAAAGAATTCTTCATAAGGTAGATATCCATAAGAAGTCGAAAAAAATTAGCTTGGGAAGCTTGGTAAAGACTACTACAGCAAATTATTTTGTTGCCATTTCTGCAGGTGCGGTTAAAATTGATGATACAGCTGTTTTTTGTATTTCTGCCAGTTCACCGATCGCACAATTGTTATTGGGAAAAGAGAAGGGAGATGGTGTAATTTTCAATGGTACTGAGATTAAGATTCTCGATGTAAATTAATTTTTTGCCGCTCTTTTTTCAAATGTTACCCTGAGCAATGTCCTACTTAGCTCGTTGAAATATTGTCCAAGAAAAAGAACTTTTTCCTTCTGGCCTATTTATATATCAACAGCCCATATCCATGCATTTCCACTGGATTTGTTCAATAAATTTCCCGAACTTCACTTACCGGTCGTTAAAGAATCATTAAAACGATTTTTAGCTTAACGTTGTAATGCATTAAAATAAAACTGTTATTATCTAGACATCCAAATTACTATGGAAACATCTGATACAATTTATTGGTGATACAAAAGATATACATACCAACCCATCCCGCTCTCTTTAAGATAGTGAACTTTTTGAGCTATGTTGAGATTACTGCTAAAGACATATTAGACGGCTCTATGGCAATATTCCCAAATGCCACGAGTAACCTTTTAATTTCATTAGAAAATGAAATAAAGGTGCAAGAAAGTTTAGTGGGCTCTTCTATTTATGCATCATGCAGTAGTACAGTTTCCCTGCGACCTTATGCAGGTATGAAATTCATGACAGTTCAGTTCAATAACTTCGGATTGTTTTATTTAAAGCAGATACCTGCCTATGAATTACAGGACTCTCTATTACACATGGATCTTTTCTTTACTGCAAGTGATATAGATCGAATCTCATCACAACTCAAAGAAATAGAACACATTCAAGATAAATTCATTGCACTTGAATCATTTATAATGAATCGTATAAGAATAGAAAAAGTAGATCCTAGACTGCCTTATGCTATTAACGCATTAAAATCGGATAGGGTTATCTCTATTGACCAACTAAGTGAATCATTGTGTATTTCGAGCCGAAGTTTGCAAAAAATATTTAAGAAGTGTGTAGGCATGAGTCCGGCTCATTTTAGAAAAATAGTGCGCTTCAATCGAGCCGCCAATCTTCTTTTGAACAGCTCTGTTGATTCTCTTACCGACGTCACCTATTTATGTGGATATTATGATCAAGCGCACTTCATTAAAGATTTTAGAGCATTTGGAGGTATTTCACCATCTGAGTTTTTGAAACTTAAGGCACATCGTTCGGATTTTTACAATTACAATCTTAAGGAAATTGATAGCCTGGCCCTCAAATAGAGTTAAGAATATTATGAAAAAAACACTTATTGTACTGCTAATATTTCCAATTTTAAGTTTCTCTCAAGTAGATATTCAACCTATTATTGATATGCACCTTCATGACTACACTGAGCAAACGTATTTCACAGCCCCTGCGCCAGATGGTATAATGTCACCGAAAGACTATCAAACCTACAGAAACGAATTGCTGAAAGTTCTCAAGAAGCATAATATCGAAAAAGCAATTGTCAGTACTATCGGAGGGCCAAATAAATTGGATGATGACGGAATTTTAATTCCTGGATATTATACAAATTCTCCACCAAAAGATACTATTGCCTTTAAAGAATTGATTGAATCTGGAAAACTGAAAGTTTTTGGAGAAATAGGAGCCGTATATGATGGCTTTACATTATCAGACCCAAAATTTGAACCATTCTTAAAAATTTGCGAACGATATGATATTCCAGTAGCTCTTCATACTGGAGGCGGTCCAACGGATATTACCTATAGATGCTGTCCGAATTTTAGAATAAAACTAGGAGACCCGTATACAATAGAAAATGTACTTGCTAAATTTCCGAAACTGAGAATTTATATGATGCATGCGGGCGAAGTTTATTATGAAAATGCATTACGATTAATGCTCCAATACTCTCAGCTATATACTGACTTAGGAGTTGTTCTTTGGATTCATGAGCAACCGATGGATTATGCAGAACAATTTTTGAGAAAAGCGAAAAAATATGGGTTAATTGACAGAGTTATGTTTGGATCTGACCAAATGGTATGGCCTCATGCTATTGAAAAAAGTATAAATCAATTAAATAGTTATGATTTTCTATCCGAAGATGATAAAAGGAAAATACTTTATAACAATGCAGTGGAGTTCTTAAAATTAAAAGAATAAACGCATCACAACAACATGTACGAGTAATAGCGGTTGGGTTCTTCCCTAAACCGTTTTTTTATTAAATTAAAGCTTTTTGCAAACCTAAAAGTAGTTGTACAAAGTCCGCAACGAACCCATAGCCCAACCGATAAGTGCAAATCTCTTGAGACCGACAGGTGAGTTTCTGTCAACCTTTTACTAGACTTAGGACTTTAGTTGAACTCGAGGTGACAAAATCAATCCAAATCAGGTTTTTTGCGATACGCCTTTTTATTAGAATCTATTTTTTTAGATTTTAATCGTTTTTCAACAGAAGATTTTGAGGGCTGTGTAGCTTTTCTTTTTTTAGGAACCTCCAAGGACTTTTTAAGTAGATCAAAAAAACGTTTTATGATAAGAGCTTTGTTTTTATGTTGACTTCGAGCTTCATCGCACTGCAAAATAAGCAACCCTTCTTTCGTTAATCTAGCATCTAGCTTTAACAACAACCTACCTTTTTCTGCATCGGATAAACCGTAAGAAGATTGTGGATTAAAAGTCAATTCTACTTTGGAAGAAACTTTGTTTACGTGCTGACCACCAGCTCCACTGCTTCGTATGGCTTTAAATTGAAGTTCTTTAAGGATCTGTTCTTTGTTCAATTTGAAGACGTGAATTGATTGTTTCCAAAGATACATTAAGGAAAACAGTATCACCTTTCTTTAGTTTTTTTGAAGTATTGAAATACAAAATGGTTTCCTCATTGGCCATGGCCTCATTTAGAAAATGACTTCCTTTAAAAAAAGAGTCTTTTACAGACACTTCCAGACCAGAAGTATCTGAAACTTGAAATTCGTGCGGATAAACTAGAACCGATTTATCAATTTCGGCATAAGACTTTAAAAGCTTAATAGGGAGTTTATTTACTTCCCCAAAAAGCGAAGCTATGTAGTAATTGAGGGGATTTTTGTAAAGCTTTTTTGTTTTCTGATTTGCAACTATCCTTCCTTTTTCTAAAACAATGGTATTTTCCGCATAAGGTAGAACATCATTGGGGTCATGGCTGGCAGTAAGAACGGTTATCTCTTTTTCCTTTAGATATGGAAATAGATTTCTCCGTAAGGAGTTCCTTTTAAAATTATCAATATGTCCAAAAGGCTCATCTAAAAGTAATAGTTCAGGTTCTTGGGCCAAAACGCGAGCTAAAGCTACGCGCTGCTGTTGGCCTCCACTCAAATTTTTAACCTTGGTTTTTGCGTAAGCCTCAAGTTCTATAAGCGCTAAAAGTTCTTGGATACGTTGTTGGTGCGTTTCACGCTCAAACACAGACAGATGTTGTCCAATATTTTCTTCAACAGTTATAAAGGGCATCAAATCAAAATCCTGCGAAAGATATTTCATGTAAGACTCCCCAGGAACTAGATTATAATTAGGGCCAAGAGCTTGTACATCACCCCAAAAGATAGCTCCGTTCTCAACATGCAAAAGCCCATAAATAATTTTGAGCAAGGTACTTTTACCAGACCCACTTTCCCCCATCAACGCCAAGTGCTCGCCCTTTGCTACCTGAAAAGAAATATTTTCCAAAATAGCTTGGTCTTGATAACTGAAAGAAGGTATATGAACGTCTAGCATAATCGTCAGAAAGATTGTTTTGTCAGTTCGAGCGCAGTCGAGAACTATTTGCATCTCGACTGCGCTCGATAGGACATTTTTTTAAATCTATCAATCCTTAAACTCTTTTAAAACAGCTTGATTTGGAAGCTTGTCATAGCCCATGTTGAATAGCGTAAAACCAAATATATCCGCATACTGTTCAATGGTTTTACTTACAGGAGTTCCTGCCCCGTGCCCCGCATTGGTTTCTATTCGTATTAGAGTAGGATTGTCTCCAGTTTGTTTTTCCTGCAGCTCCGCTGCAAATTTGAAACTATGCGCTGGTACCACACGATCGTCATGATCTCCTGTGGTCACCAAGGTAGCTGGGTAGGCCGTTCCCTCCTTAACATTGTGCACAGGGGAATATCCTTTTATATAATTGAACATTTCTTCGCTTTCCTCAGAAGTTCCGTAGTCATACGCCCAGCCTGCACCTGCTGTAAAGGTATGGTACCTAAGCATATCTAGAACACCAACGGCTGGTAAGGCAACTTGCATTAAATCTGGTCTTTGGGTCATGGTGGCGCCTACCAACAGGCCCCCGTTAGAACCACCTCTAATGGCCAAATATTCTTTGGAAGTATACTTATTTTCAATTAGGAATTCCGCAGCAGCTATAAAGTCATCAAAAACATTTTGCTTTTGCAGTTTTGTTCCGGCAATGTGCCATTTCTTTCCATATTCCCCACCACCTCTAAGATTGGGAACGGCATAGATACCTCCTTGCTCCATCCAGACAGCATTTACAATACTGAATGAAGGTGTAAGGCTAATATTGAATCCGCCATAACCATACAAAATGGTAGGATTCTTGCCATTGAGTTGCACTCCCTTTTTATGTGTAATGATCATGGGAACCTTAGTGCCGTCCTTGGAAGTAAAAAACACCTGTTTAGACTGATAATCTTCCGGATTAAAATCAATTTCAGGTTTCCAATATTGTTCGTACTCTCCATTTTCTACATTGTATTTGTATGAAGAACTTGGGGTATTATAATTGGTAAATGAAAAGTAAAACTCTTTCTCTTCTTTCTTGCCACCAAAACCACTTGCGCTTCCCACACCTGGTAACCTGACTTCACGAACCAGTTTGCCGTCATAATCATATTGTAATACTTGAGAAATAGCATCAACCATGTATTCTGTAAAGAAATAATCTCCTCCTGTTCCAACAGTCAAAACATTTTCAGTTTCTGGAATAAAATCCTCCCAATTATCTGGAGTAGGATTGCCCGCATCAGCAATCACAATCTTTTTGTTTGGAGCGCCCATATTGGTGACCAGATATAGCTTGGACCCAACCGTTTCTATGACATAAGTATCTGAATCAGTGTTGTCCAAAATAGTAATCAACTCACTATTGGGTTGTGTTAAATCCTTTAGGAATAATTTATTGCCCGAGGTTGAGGTAGATGCAGAGATGAACAAATATTTTTCATCCTCTGAAACCGAAGCACCTACATAACGATGCTTTTCTTCAGAAGTACCACCAAATATAATTTTGTCCTCGGATTGAGGAGTGCCCAATTCATGATAGTATAATTTGTGCTGGTCTGTTTTTGCTGACAGTTCACTTCCCTTAGGTTTGTCATAGCTGGAGTAGAAGAACCCCTTATTTCCTTTCCAAGAAATTCCACTGAACTTTATATCAACCAAAGTATCTTCAACAATTTCTCTTGTTTCAGAATTGATGACGATGCCTTTGCGCCAATCACTACCTCCTTCAGAAATTAAATACGCTGCCCTGGAACCATCTTTGGTAAATTGAAGTCCCATTAAAGAGGTGGTGCCATCCTCAGAAAAAGTATTGGGGTCCAAGAAAACTTCTTCCTCACCACCTTCTTTTTTTCTATAGACCACATATTGGTTTTGTAAACCATCATTTTTGTAGAAATACGTGTATTCACCCTCCTTAAAAGGAGAGCCTAATTTTTCATAGTTCCATAACTTTTCCAACCTGTTCTTTAAATCTTCCCTAAATGGAATTTTATCAAAGTAACTGAACGTGGAAGCATTCTGTTCTTTTACCCAAGCTTCGGTTTCTTCGCTACGGTCATCTTCCAACCAACGATAGGGGTCTTTGACTTCGGTTCCAAAATAAGTATCAACAGTATCGACTTTTTTAGTTCTTGGGTAGTTCACGACTATGGGTTCTCTTTTGGTAGTTTCTTTGCAAGCAGCCATAAGAATTAGGGCAGCAAAAGGGATTAATTTTCGCATGTCTTTCAGATTGATTCTGCTAAAAATACCATAAAAAGCTACAATCTCTATGGAAGGAGAAAGCTTTAACGTATTTTAAGAAACTACTTCAGAAGTGTTGGAAACCAGCTTATTTTCCACCAAATATTCAGCAATTTGAACGGCGTTGGTAGCGGCACCTTTTCTAAGATTATCTGAAACCACCCACATATTTAGAGTATTGCGTTGCGTTTCATCTCGGCGAATGCGACCGACAAAAACATCATCTTTACCATGAGCGTAAATGGGCATGGGATAAGTGTTGGTATCTGGATTGTCCTGAACTGTTATACCAGGAGTTTCACTGAGCAGTTTTCTTACTTCGGTAAGGTCAAAATCATTATGGAACTCCACATTAACAGATTCTGAATGACCTCCGGCGGTAGGGATGCGAACAGCAGTAGCCGAAACTGAGAAGGTACGGTCATCCAATATTTTTTGAGGTTCGCGAGCAAGCTTCATTTCTTCCTTGGTATACCCATTTTCCATGAACACATCGCAATGGGGCAATGCATTTCTCCCAATGGGATATGGGTAGGCCATTTCTCCCTGTACCCCTGCAATCTCATTTTCCAATTGACGAACGGCTTTCACCCCGGTTCCCGAAACAGATTGATAGGTAGAAACTACCACGCGTTTCATTTGGTATTTTTTATGAAGAGGATTTAGCGCCATCACCATTTGAATGGTTGAGCAATTTGGATTGGCTATGATCTTATCTTCAGCAGTTAACTCGTTTGCGTTAATTTCTGGGACCACTAGTTTTTTAGAAGGATCCATTCGCCATGCGGAAGAATTATCAATAACAGTGGAACCTACTTCGGCAAATTTTGGAGCCCATTCCAAAGAGGTGTCTCCACCGGCTGAAAAAATAGCAATATCCGGTTGAGCGGCAATGGCATCGTTAAGACCAATTATGGTATATTCTTCAGCTTTATAGGTCAGTTTTTTGCCCACAGATCTTTCAGAAGCAACCAGCAATAATTCTGAGATAGGAAAATTACGTTCTGCCAATACTTTCAACATTACCTCGCCAACCATTCCAGTGGCTCCAACAACTGCTACTTTCATTTTAATTTCTTTTGGAGAGACAAATGTACTGCAGATAAAAATTTATACAAGCATTTTAAAACCACATAATCAAAAAATAACAAAATGTTACAAATAAAACAACCGTCAGCATGTTAGCGAAACAGACTGACGGCTTTAAGATTATTATTGTGATGTAGCGGTTGGCCTTTTACAGGCGAACGATTTTTACTTCTTTAATAAGTCCCTGATTTCTGCAAGTAAATCTTCTTGAGATGGACCTGCTGGTGCTTCTGGAGCTGGTTCTTCTTTTTTCTTCATCTTGTTCACTCCTTTTACAATCATGAACATTACAAAAGCGACAATGATAAAATCAATAACGTTGGTTAAAAAATCACCATATAGTACGGCAACTTCACCCACTTTTTCTCCAGCATCATTCATAGCTCCTTCTTTTACAATATATTTTAAATCTTTGAAATCCGCATTAAAGATTAGTCCAATCAAAGGAGAGACAATTCCTCCGGTAAAAGAAGCAACAACTTTGTTAAATGCTGCACCCATAACGAAACCTACGGCAATGTCCACGAGGTTTCCTTTCATTGCAAAATCTTTGAATTCTTTCAACATAATTTTATAGTTTAAGTGGTTAATAGGCTTACAATGTAATTAAAAAAGAGGTTCACGCCAATTTGAAGGCATAAAAATCATGAGTTGATGATTACCCTTTTTACCCTTGGAGAAATAGCGGTTAAGATTTCGTAAGAGATGGTATTTGCGGATGCTGCAAAATCTTCGGCAGATTGGTTTTGCCCAAAAACCACAACTTCATCGCCTTCCTTGCAATCGATATCTGTAATATCTACCATGATCATATCCATACAGACATTGCCAATAATTGGGGCGCTTTTACCTTTAATAAGCACATGGCCTTTTAGGTTTCCGTACTGTCTACCTATTCCATCGGCATGACCCAACGGTAACGTAGCCGTTGTTCTATAGTTTTCAGATGTATAGGCGCGATTGTAACCTACACTTTCATTAGGCTCTATTTTGTGAATTTGCGAAATGATGGTCTTTAATATAGCAACTGGCTTCAGCTGGCCATCAATTTTTTTATCATTGCCATAACCATATAAACCTATTCCACTGCGAACCATTTCAAATTGAGCTTCTGGATAATTTATAATTCCTGAAGTATTCAGCATATGGCGGAAGGGAGCATAGCCCAAATTTTGATTGAGCTCCTCACTTATCTTTTGGAAGGTTTCAATCTGCCTTAAACTAAATGGTTTTTCAGTTGCATCTTCTGATGCTGCCAAATGGGAAAAAACAGAAATGACCTTTAGTTCCTTTTTATCTTTTAAATGCTCAACAATAGCATCCACATCATTTTCCCAAAAACCAAGACGATTTAATCCTGTATTGAATTTTATATGAACGGGATACGTTGTTAGTCCCTTGTCTTTGGCCACTTCTAAAAAAAGGTTTAGAATTTTTGGTGAATATAGACTGGGCTCTAAGGAATACGTGATAAGCTCATGAAAATTAACAGGCTGGGGGTGTAGGACTAAAATGGGAGATGTAATACCAGCATCCCTAAGTAAAATACCTTCCTTTACATAGGCAACAGCAAAGTAATCCGTTCCCAAACTTTCCATTTTTTTTGCAATGTTCACCATATCACTTCCGTAGGCAAAAGCCTTTACTACAGCTAAAAATTTGGTTTCTTGCGCTAATTTGGATTTTAAAAACCTGTAATTGTGTTCTAGTGCGCTCAGGTCTATTTGAAGTGTGGTTTCACCAATTTTATTCATTGGCGGCTTTCTTTTTAGCTTCCACTTCCTCAGAATCCACATTCATCTGACTCACTTTTTCCTTTAACATGGCCTTATAGAAAGCGGCTCTGCTTAAAGGTTCATATTCTCCAGTTTCTCCAAGAAGCACAAGTTTGTCATTATTGGATTTTCTAAAACTGTAATTGGCCAAGTTACCTGTGCGGGTACATACCGCATGAACTTTGGTTACATACTCCGCAGTCGCCATTAAAGCAGGCATGGGGCCAAATGGATTCCCTTTAAAATCCATATCCAATCCAGCTACCAATACACGAACACCGCGATTGGCCAAATCATTACAAACTGTAACTATCTCATCATCAAAGAATTGAGCTTCATCAATCCCAACAACATCACAGTCATCTGCTAACAAACGAATATTAGCTGCTGCCGGAACCGGAGTAGATCTAATTTCGTTGGCATCATGGGAGACCACCATATCTTCATGATAACGAGTGTCTACAATAGGCTTAAAGATCTCAACTTTTTGTTTGGCAAATTGTGCGCGCTTAAGTCTTCTAATAAGCTCTTCGGTCTTTCCAGAAAACATAGAACCGCAGATGACTTCTATCCATCCAAATTGTTCTTTAGGGTTTACCGTGTTTTCGAGAAACATACCGTACTTTTAAACGAAATTGTGTAGTTTTTTCGTTTTATTAAAGGAAAGCACAAAACTACTAAAAAAATATGCCTTGACTTAAGATTAAAATTTAACCTTTTGTTCTTAGTGGTATAATTAAAATGATTTTATTTTTATAGTAAAGATTAATAGCTATGATACGGAAATTAAGGGAGGAGCTGATACAATTGTCCACGGACATTATTACAACAAGAGAAGATAAAGAGTTGACAGAACTTTACGATAAGGCCAAAGACATCTATGAAAAGTTGGCGGTACTTAAATTTATAGATGAGAAGTTGAGTGATGTAGAGGTTGATGTGTCTAAAAACATAATTGCCTCGCGTTTTGAAAAAATGGCAAATGCTGTTCTAAGCGGCAATATTGCAGTGCCAGAAAATAACCCACACGAAGAAGATATCATTATTCCTGGTATGGATACCATTAAAGATATGGTTTCAGAAATGCCTGCGGAAGAGGCGATAGAGCATGTTTTTACAGAATTTGTGGCTAAACCTGATTTTATGAAGAATGAGAAAGAAATTCTTTCTCCAACAGAAACAAATGGTAATGCCGAAAATGACAAATCAAAATCGCTTAACGATACTTTCGTAAAGGATTTTCAAGTAGGACTTAATGACAAACTGGCCTTTGTAAAGCATTTATTCAATGATAACATGAATGATTATAAAAGGGTGTTGTCTCAACTTAATACTATTGATACAGAAGAGCGTTCCATTGCTTTTATCACTAACATGGTAAAACCGGAGTACAACAACTGGGAAGGCAAGGAGGAATATGAAGCTCGCTTTATGACCTTGGTTGAGCGTAGGTTTGCATAAACACTTCTTTTCAGTTTACTTTTTATATTTTTAAGGGTATTGCAACCTTAAATAATCAACTATGAATTTTAAAAAAATTGCCTTTTGGCTATCAACAGCATTGTTGACAGCAATTATGTTCTTTTCTGTTTACAATTACTTCTTCAACAACGAAATGATTCGTGGCTTCTTTGAAAGCATGGGCTACCCTACATATATTATCTATCCTTTGGCCATTGCTAAAATACTTGGGCTAATCGCTGTCTGGGGTAACTTTTCTAAGTGGTTGAAAGAGTGGGCGTATGCAGGTTTTTTCTTTAATTCTATTTTGGCATTTTTTGCACACTATATGGTAAGCGACGGACAACATATGGGAGCTGTCATTGCTTTTGTAGTTGTTTTGGTATCTTATTTTACAGGAAAGCAAGTAAGGCCTTAACTTTGGCCCATGGGAAAATTATTTTTGGTTCCGACCCCAATAGGAAATCTTGAAGATATTACACTTAGAGCCATTAAGGTTCTTAAAGAGGTAGATTTAATTCTGGCTGAAGATACCCGTACTAGTGGAAAGCTGCTCAAACACTTTGAGATAGCCACACCTTTGCAAAGTCACCATATGCACAATGAACATCAACAAGTAAACATGTTGATACAAAAACTAAAGGGAGGCGCTACTTTGGCATTGATTTCTGATGCTGGAACCCCTGCCATTTCCGACCCAGGATTTTTATTGACCCGAGCCTGTGTGGAAAATAATATTGGTGTGGAATGCCTTCCAGGTGCCACGGCATTTGTTCCAGCTTTAGTAAATAGTGGACTACCAAATGATCGTTTTGTTTTTGAAGGATTTCTACCAGTTAAGAAAGGGCGTCAAACAAGATTAAAGTTTTTGGCAGAAGAGACCCGCACCATGGTGTTTTATGAATCTCCTCACAAGATACTTAAGACATTAACCCATTTTGTTGAGTATTTTGGTAAAAACAGACCAGTCTGTATCTCTCGTGAACTTACTAAAATGTATGAAGAAACGGTTCGTGGCACAGCAGAAGAAGTTTTGGAACACTTTACTGAAAATGCACCAAAAGGGGAATTTGTAATAGTAGTTGGTGGAAATAAATAATCCTATATTTAGGTTAGCCAATCAATAAGCATGAACATTAAAATGCATTTTAAAAGAGCATGAATTTAGCTCCTTGGGCCATTGCTCTTTTCACAGTAATTGCTGTTTATTTTCTAGATCATTGGGAGAATAAACATATCAAGTCCATTTTTGACTGGGTGCCGGCAATACTTCTAGCCTATCTAATTCCTGCCGGTATTTCATATGCTTTGGGGTTGGATTTATCCCAGGCTGAAATTCACGACTACAGCAAAGAGTTCTTTATTCCTTTGACCATTATCTCCGTTATGGCAAGTCTCTCATTAGGGCAACTTAAGGCTATTGGCTATAAGCCAATTATACTTTTTGTTGCAGGCTCATTTTTTGTAGCCCTCTTCCCTGTAGCGTTTGTAATGGGTTTTTCTGAGACGACCTTGGTCTCTGAAACACTATTGGCAGAAGGGTTCTGGAAAGGAATACCGCCTGTGGTTGGTAGTTGGATTGGTGGAAGTACAAGTCAATTGGTCTTAAAAGAATTGGTGGAATGTCCCGAGGCAATCTTTCTTTCAGTTTTAGTCATGGACAATATTTTGGTCAACGTTTGGACCATTCTTATGTTCCAAGGAATTAAGAAAAGCAATAAACTAAATACGTGGTTCAAAATAACCGATAAAGGAATACCAGAGGAAATTCGTGAGGAAAAACAAAAGCCAATCCCCATATGGATAACCGTTCTGATTCTATTGGGCATTATTTTTATTACCAACTACTTTCTTGAAAGTTTTGTGGGGAAAGTAGTCTTACTTTCAATGGTTGGGTTGGCTCTTGGAAATTTTATTCCCAGATGGAATTTTAAGTTCTCTCTAAAAGCGGGAGCCATTTTGATTTTGGTAGTGATGGCAATTTTAGGATTAAAATTGCAGTTTGATACACTGGGCTTTGATGTATCTTTCTTTGGATTTTTAGTTATATGGTTATTAGGACACTTTGTTTTTATGATCATTATAGCCAAGTTGATGAACGTAAATATGGCCTGGGTTCCCATTGCCAGTATGGCCAATGTGGGAGGAATTGCCACAGCACCCGCAGTTACCGCTGCCTACGAAAAAAAATGGATGCCCCATGCCATTGTTTTGGCTATACTAAGCATGGCAACAGGGACTTTCTGGGGAATGCTTACCATATACCTTCTAAAAGGTATGGCGAGTTCTTGACCATACCACAACTTTGAGCGAATCATAACATGGAGAACTTGTTAGTTCAAAGGAACTTTTCCGACAACAACAAGACGTTTAGTATTTAACTTCAATGGTTCAAAAGTTTAATCCTGAGATAGATAAGGTGTATTTTATCAACAAATACACACTGTTTCATATTATATCAGGCTCAGGGACCATACAGGTAGATTTTAAAAACTACACGGATTGGGAAGACAAGGCCATATACCTGGAGAAGGGACAATACATTAAATTCTTTTCGGATGACTTCGTGGTCAGAAAAATAGAATTCCCAAACAAAACCATTTTTGAAAAGAAAGAAGTTCGCGTACTTTTTAAACATTTAATTTCATTGGGCTATATCAACTTCAATGAGTGTGAGGAGTGTAAAAGATATCTTTCAAACACAGTTTTCTCTGAGAACACGGCTGAAATTATCGACATCTCTTCAAAACAGTGGTATTGGCAAAATCCTTTTCAGGCCAGCAAACAGGAGTATCAGATTATTTTTGATGTTAAGGAGATTATCGATAAGGAATATTATGGCAATTTCAACAACAACGACCTCTCTGCTTTAATGTTGGAAAATGGATACAATGCTCAAGCACTTGTAAAGGATAAAATTGGTCTATCGGTTAGAGCTTTGCTCTCTAACAAAAGATTGATGGAGAGCAAAAAGAAAATAGCATTTACAGACAAGAGCATTCAGGAGGTTTCGTATGAAATCGGGTATAAAGATCCAGCATATTTTAATCGGGTATTTAAAAATACCACAGGACAGACCCCATCAGATTTCCGAAGCGATTTCGATTATGAAAACCGTGATACGTTCACCAAGAACCTTATCGAATTATTGAAGAATCATCATGCTGAGCGGCGAAACCTTGAGTTTTATGCTGACAAAATGAATCTCTCCGTAAAAGCACTGTCCAAAAAAACGAGAGCGAAAATGAATGCATCTTTAGGTCAATTGATTCGAAATGAATTGATTTCCACTTCAAAAAAGCTTTTGGTCCAAGAAGCATCCATAAAGGATATTGCATATAAACTGGGCTTTGAAGAGGCCAACCACTTCTCGCACTTCTTTAAAAATTATACCGGCAGCACTCCTACCGATTATAAAATCAAAAAGTACAATTCTTAGCGTCTTTTTTGTACGCCCTAAAGGGCATTCCATACTGAAATTTGCAATGTAATTACAAACTAAAATTTGTTTAATCATTAAAAATAAAGTAATGGATATTAAATCACTGGCCACCGAAATGGATGGCATTGTAGGCAAAGGAGCCATTGTAGATGCAGTAAAACAATTCTTCTCAGAAGACGCCACAACATCTGACTATAATGGGCTCGCGACCACGAACAAACAACAAATGGTCGAAAAAATGGAAGATTTCGCAGGAGCGATTGCTCAAGTGAATGGGATTACCCATCACCATACTATAGTGGATGGAAATGTATCAGCTTCAGAATTCACTTTTGATTTCAACATGAAGGATGACAGCAAAATCTACTGGCACGAAATCATTCGTCGTGTATGGAACAACGATGGTAAAGTAGTTCAAGAAGAGTATTTCAACGCTCAATAAATGTTCCCTTATTTCTCTCATATTAAAAAAGGTAATCGATTGCATCGTAATAGCGAGAGTAGTTTTGGCACCCTTTTTATCAGGTCCAGATGGCATTATCAATTAGGACTTGTAGAGAAAAATATTAGTAGAAATAAAGACGTAATAATTAAAAACAAACAAATAAATATTTAAAGAAAAGTAAAATGAAAGTTTTAAAATTATCCATAGTAATAGTAGCATTAACATTTGCTACAAGTGTATTGGCCCAGGACAAAATGGCCAATAATATTGACAACAGTAATATTGCACTTGCTGGTTATAGCCCTGTATCCTATTTGGATTTGGGATTGGCCCAAAGAGGCAACAAAGCGCACAAATCTGAGTACAAGAAAGTAGTGTATTATTTCACCTCTGGAGAGCAAAAGGCAACTTTTGATAAAAACCCTACCAAGTACATGCCTCAATATGGTGGTTTCTGTGCTTTTGGAACCTATGCCGGAGCAAAATTCAGAGTGGACCCAACAAAATTTATAGTGAAAGACGGAAAATACTATTTGTATTTGAACAATGTAGAGCTTGATGCAAAACAACTTTGGCTTGCAGAAAACAATCACGGTAAATTAAAAAGTGTTGCCGACACCAATTGGAAGAAGTTGGGTAAGACGCACAACTAGACCCTTTTAATAATCGCTAAAATTTTAAATTATGAAATTCATAACCAAAAGAATTCACGCATTTTTAGATTACCCGGTAGCTATTGCACTAATAGCACTCCCATTCTTGTTAGGTTTGGGCGGTTCTAACCCGTTGGCTTTGCAGCTTTCGGTAGCTACAGGAATTGCAGCGTTTGTGCTGACCTTGTTAACAGATCACCACTTAGGAGCATTTAGAGTTATTCCGTATAAGTTTCATCTATTGGTGGATTTTATAGTTGCTGTAGTGTTTATCCTGACACCTTTTATGCTTTCTTTTCAAGGAATAGACGCGTATTATTATTGGATAAATGGAATTGCGGTACTAACCGTGGTTAGCCTCCATAAAGCAGAAATAAGTGCTTAGAACTATGAAAGTGGAGAATAACACTAAAACCATATTCTTTTTCATATAAAAACAACTAAAGATTTAGATTGGTTGTGGCTCAAAGCATGTCAATTGTATGATTGATGTGCTTTGGTGTTTAACATAAATCGTAAAATTATTTGAACAAAAGCTAAGTGGTTAAAACTACTCTTAGCTTTTTTATACATTTAACAGACATGAAAAAATTACTCTCAGATATAAGAGCTTGTGAAGTGTGTAAGGAACACCTTCCTTTAGGTCCCAGGCCTATAGTGGCAGGGCACCCAGATGCTAAAATCTTAATTATTGGCCATGCTCCGGGAACCAAAGTGCATAAAACTGGAATACCCTGGGATGACCCAAGTGGCAAACAGCTTCGAAAATGGATGGGTGTAACGGACGAAGAATTTTACGATGAGACCAAAATAGCCCAAATGCCCATGGGGTTTTGTTATCCCGGAAAAGGAAAAACAGGTGATTTACCGCCAAGAACGGAATGTGCACCCTTATGGCATAAACCACTGCTGAGTAAAATGCCTAATCTAAAATTAACGATTCTTATTGGTCAATACTCCCAACGTCATTATTTGGGCAACAGAATGGAAAAGAACTTGACCGAAACGGTTAGGAACTACAAGAACTACGCACCCGATTATTTTGTAATACCACATCCATCACCCAGAAACCGATTTTGGTTAAGTAAAAACCCGTGGTTTGAAAAAGAGGTGGTATCCAAACTTCAAAAGCAAATAGCGCAGCAACTAAATAATTAATAATCAATAGAGGACCGTAACCTACTAAAAGTTTCAGGTTTCATGTTGAGGTAGGAGGCCAGATATTTTTGTGGAATAACTTTAAGTTCTTCAGGACATCGTTGCATAAATGTTGTATACCGTTGCTCCGCAGAAAGTGTCAATAACTCTACTTCCCTGTGCAACCGTCCAAATAATATTTGTTGAAAAAACTCATGCCCCCATACATAAAAATCTGGATGTTTTTCAAATAAACTTTGATAATCCTTGAATGTAATAGCAAGCATTTTTGAAGGTTTCAATGCTTCCAAAAAGGTGTCAGAAGGTTGTTTTTTAATAAAAGAATCAAACACTCCGGAGGGACTTCCTGAATACGAAAAGCCCAACACCACCTTTTCACCCTTTTCATTCAGAATATAGATGGCCTGCACACCTTCAAGAACAAAATAGAAATACCGCTCAACATTTCCAGCTTCTGTGATTAGGTCATATTGGTTAAAAGTCTTTACCAACCAAAGCGATTTAAAATGATTTTCTTCTTGTTCGGTCAAAGTGACCTGAGGAAAAAATGCCTTTAGGCGAAGGAAGACCTCATCATCCATATTAGGGTAAAATTTCTTTAAAAATAACCATTATGATTTAGGCTGTAAAGCCATGTTTTAACACTTTGGTCAGGTCCAGCTTTATCCAGATGTCGTCCTGATCCTGTCGATGGGTGATAAAAACAATACCTAAAGATTTTAACCTATATCTTTTAATCCAAAAAACCCGCCTATCAATTTAGTCTGGATTTTAAAGATAAAAATCCCGAACTTCACCTATCTGGCGATATAGTCCATTGAAACGGAACCATGTTTTAACCTTTGGCAGTAATTTGAACAAAAAGCATAGATGGATAGTATGAAAACATTTTTAACAATATTCTTTTGTTTCCTAGTCTTTACAGGATGTGAAAAAACTAAAGAATCAGGAGAGAAAAAGGAATCCAATACCACTCCCAAGGTCTCAATTTTAGGTGTATTTCATTTTGCAGGAACGTCAGACTTCTCTTCGGTAGAATTTGAAAGCCTTGAGTCGGAAAAGAGACAACAAGAGATTAAAGAAATTGTAGAAAAACTTAAAGAATTTAGGCCGACTAAAGTTATGCTGGAATTCCCATCCTCTGACTCCCAATATTTGGATAGTTTATATACAGAAACCTTAAATGGGAATCATGATTATACCATTAACGAAATAGAGCAATTGGGCTTTAGATTGGCAAAAGAACTGAATCATAATAAGGTTTATTCAATAGATTATAGACTTGATTTACCGTTTGAAAAACTCATAGAGTTTGCAGAAAAAAATGATAAGGAAAGATTTGAGAATATGGTTGCTTCGATAAAAAAACAGGATAAAAAAGAATCGGACTTCTTAGAAAGAAACTCAATACTAGATTACCTTATCTATCGTAACTCAGATGAAGAAGATATTAGAAACAAGGACCAGTACTTAAACAAGTCCGCAAAATTTGTTAACGATTCAAGCTATATCGGAGCTAAGTTTGTATCAAAATGGTGGGAGCGAAATATTTACATGATGACTAATATCGACAAGTGGATTACCCAGAACGACAGAATTTTGGTCATAGTGGGAGCTGCCCACAGGGCGGTACTAAAAGATTTTTATGAAGACAGAACAGACGTTGAGTATGTGGAAATAACGAATTTTCTAAAAAAGAAAAAGTAATTGCAAAACAAAAAGCTCTGGCTCGTAGACCAGATGGAAACAAAAAGTTTCCTTGCCTGCCCTACTCGGCATATATTTAGCGATAAGTGCAATCTAAAATGTAGCCCAATACATTTTATTTGAAAGAATTATGCTTTTAAAACCTATAGGGTTATCCTAAAATCTCATCTATCTGCACCATATGCCTTTCCAAATGGCAGAGCAAAAATTCAAAAGCCTCTGGCAAGTAAAACGTTACTATTGGGCCAATCGCCGAAGTAATTTTAGTTTTGGACACATCCTTACTTCTGCTTTTTAAAATAGACTGTTTTAAATGATCATGGAGTGTAAAAAACTCATCAAAAACAACATCAATTTTTTCGCTGTTCAAATCTTCATGGCTCAACAGTGGTTCAAAACGCTTAAGGGTTTTCATTTTCCATTTTCGAACGCCATTTTTTGGTCGTTGACCTGCAATCACCATTTTTTGCCACCATCGGGCTTTGAATTCCGAAGTGCCAGAATACACATCTGGTAATTTGGTAAAGGCTTCATCCAGTCTGGGCATATAAATGCCATAAGCAATATTCAAATGGGCAATCACCTCTACTACATTCCAAGATTTTGAGTTTGGAGCAGCTATTAATCGAGAAATGTCTAAGGCCTGAATTGTTCTTACATGATTCAGGATTCCATTTAGGCGTTGAATTTGGTTTTCAGAAGTGATCAGTAAGCTTGCCATAACCGTTCGTTTTTTGATTTGGGACAAAGTTCAGTTACAGTACACGAATAAATCTTGATGTAAATCAAGAAATCTTACTTTCAGACATCAGACATCAGTATTTACTCCCATTATGCTTTCCTTCTTCCCAACCGTGTTTTCCTAAATATTGCTCACCACTTTCCACTGCTCCATCTTCGATTGAAGTTCCCATGGAATCGTTCCAACGGTTTAGGTATCCAAACAAAGAAATCACGCCTAACATTTCTACAATTTCCCCTTCGTTCCAATGCTCATGCAAACGAGCTTTTATTTCGGCATCAACCGCATTGGGCACTTGGGAGGCAACCAAAGAAAAATCTAATGCTGCACGCTCGGCTTCGGAAAAAGCAGGATGAGTTCTATATTCCCAAATATTGTCCAACTGCTCTTGTTCTACACCATAACGTTCTGCAGCTCGTATGGCGTGCGCTTGGCAATAACGGCACCCTGTAGCATTACTGCTTACCCAAGCAATCATTCGTTTTAGTGCAGAAGTAACCCTTCCCTCATTGGCCATTACCGCTTTGTTAAGGTTAATGAACGCCTTTGAAATGGCAGGCCTATGCTGCATGGTCAGCACCGAATTTGGACAAAACCCAAGAGTCTCGTTAAAGAATTCAGCTAGTTTTCTTGTCTCTGGATCGTGATTGGGGTCAAGCGGATTAACTAATGCCATAGTGCAGTTTTAAATTGTATTTTTGAAGGCTACAAGAAACAAAAATTTCACATCATGACAAATCATATCACCACCAAATGGTTAGGCGAAATGGCCTTTGAAAGCAATAACCCTTCGGGATTAAATCTAAAGATTGATGCAGGACCTGAAGATGGGGGTAAAGGGGAAGGACTTCGTCCTAAGGCGTTGATGCTTTCTTCTGTTGCAGGTTGCTCTGGATTGGATGTTGCATCACTCATTAAAAAAATGAAATTGGAAGTAGATGATTTTCAAATTGATACCATTGCCAATTTAACGGATGAACATCCCAAATATTACGACACCGTTGCCATAGAATATCATTTTCATGGTTCTAACCTAAATGAAGCAAAACTGCAGAAAGCCGTAGATCTGTCAGTAGAAAAGTATTGTGGTGTAATGGAAATGTTCAGAAGATTTGCAGAATTGGAAATAAAGACGGTTTTTCATCATAAATAAGACTTAAGTTCAAGCTCAAACCCAAGCTTGTTTTGGTTAAATATATGCGACGTAAAAAGCTTTTAGCTTAAAACTTGTATTTGAACTTTAAAACTATGCGCTGGACTATAAAGCCCAAACCTACCCCAAAAGATATTGAAAGACTTTCAAAGGAGTTGCAAGTGGATAGCTTGGTGGCACAATTACTTTTACAAAGAGGAATAACGACTTATGAAGAAGCTAAAGATTTCTTCCGTCCGCAATTATCCCATCTACATGATCCTTTTTTAATGAAGGATATGGACAAGGCCGTAGCGCACATTGAATCTGCCATTGCAAACAATGAAAACATCATGGTCTATGGAGATTATGATGTAGATGGCACAACAGCTGTGGCGCTATTTTCATCTTTTCTTTTAGAGGATTATCCAAATGTGACAACGTATATTCCAGACAGGTATGCGGAAGGATATGGGGTATCCACGCAGGGAATCGACTTTGCCGCAGACAACGACTTTACCTTGATAATTGCCTTGGACTGTGGCGTAAAAGCTGTTGAACAAGTAAAATACGCCAAGGAAAAAGGAATAGATTTCATTATATGTGATCACCATAGACCAGGTATGGAACTACCAGATGCAATTGCAGTCTTGGATCCTAAACGTGATGATTGCGATTATCCGTATAAAGAGCTATGTGGTTGTGGAGTAGGATTCAAACTGATTCAGGCATTGACCCTAAAAAATGGAGGAACGATAGATGACCTTATCCCTTATTTAGATTTGGTGGCAACAGCTATTGGAGCAGACATTGTTCCTATAACGGGAGAGAATAGGGTATTGGCGTATTATGGATTGCAAGTGATTAATATGAATCCTAGAATTGGATTTAAGGCGATTATTGACCAAACCAAAAAGAAAACCCTTACCATTACCGATGTTGTTTTTATTATTGCTCCGCGAATTAATGCAGCTGGCAGAATGAAACATGGTCAACATGCTGTAAACCTTTTGGTTGAAACAGAGTTGGATGTTGCTTCTGAATTTGCGGCGGCAATTGAGCAGTTCAATGCAGATAGAAGAAATCTAGATAAAGAAATTACGCAGGAGGCCTTGTTGCAGATTCAGGAGAATGGAGAAGAAGAAGGGTTTACGTCTGTGGTCTATAATGAAAATTGGCATAAGGGAGTTATAGGTATTGTTGCCTCTAGGCTTACGGAAACTTACTATCGTCCCACATTGGTTTTCACTAAAAGTGGGAATAAGTTGGCAGCCTCTGCCCGTTCTGTAAAGGGTTTTGATGTCTACAATGCTTTAGAAGGATGTTCAGACTGTATAGAGCAGTTTGGAGGGCACAAATATGCCGCTGGGTTAACACTTTTGGAAGAGCAGTATGGAGCATTTAAGATGCAATTTGAAAAAGTGGTTTCAGAAACGATTGACCCTCAATTATTAGAACCGGAACTTTCCATTGATGTAAAGATTAAATTCAACCAAATTGATGATAGACTAATGAGGATCATAAAACAATTTGCCCCTTTTGGACCAGGGAATATGACACCTGTGTTTATGGCTGAAAAGATTCAAGATACCGGTTACGCAAAAGGTGTTGGTAAGAGCGAAAAGCACTTGAAACTATCAGCGTTTCAAAATGGTTCTGCACCTATTGGAGCAATTGGTTTTAATTTAGGAGACAAACTTGATAATGTGAGAAACAAAAATTCATTTGATGCTGTTTTTTCCTTGGATGAAAATGAATGGAACGGAAGGGTAAGCATACAGTTAAAGTTGAGAGATATTCGCTAGTTTTTTATGGATCCCTACGCAGCACTTCGATATAAAGAATTCAATATTTTTTTGATAGTCCGGTTCGCAATGGTCTTTGCTTGGTCCATGCAGTTTATCGTTATTGAATGGCAGGTGTATTCTTTGACCAAAGACCCATTGTCATTAGGTATTATTGGGTTGATGGAAGTAATTCCGGCAGTGGGCATGGCACTTTTTGCAGGGCATGTTGTTGACCAAAAAGAAAAAAGAAACCTATTGATAAAATGTATTTTAGGATTCTCGGTAATCAGTCTTGGCCTCTTTTTCTTGAGCGACCCATCTTTGGAAACGGATATTTCTTCAAAAAATATTTTATACGCCATTTATTTTTTGGTTTTTCTTGGGGGTCTTGTCAGAGCTTTTTTAGGGCCAACTATTTTTTCTTTGATTGCCTTGATTGTTCCCAAAAAGATTTATCCCAACGCCGCTACTTGGAGTAGCTCCACTTGGCAAATGGCATCTGTTCTGGGTCCGGCATTAGCTGGTTTTAGTATTAGTTGGATTGGTGTTCATTGGTCCATGTGCGTTATTTTGGCTTTTTCACTACTAGCTTTGATTTTTCTATTTAAAATCCCAAGAAAACCTATTTTAAACCCTAAAATTGGAGAGCCTGTTTTTCAAAGTCTAAAAGACGGACTGAAGTTTGTTTTTAGTAGTAAGGCCATTTTTGGAGCCCTGACTCTGGATATGGTTGCCGTTCTATTTGGTGGTGCTGTGGCACTTTTACCTATCTATGCCCAAGATATCCTGCATGTAGGTTCAGAAGGGTTCGGTATTTTAAGGGCAGCACCAGCAATTGGAGCATCTATTACTATGCTCGGTTCTACAAGATTTCCACTACATAAATACGCTGGTAAAAAACTGTTGCTAGCGGTGTTTGCCTTTGGTATATGTATCATAGTTTTTGGTATTTCCACATCCTTTTGGCTTTCAGTTGTAGCTTTGTTTTTAAGTGGAGCGGTAGATGGTGTTTCTATGATAATCCGTCAAACTATTTTGCAATTAAAAACACCGGATCATATGCGAGGAAGGGTAGCTTCGGTGAATTCTATTTTTGTAGGATCATCTAATGAGCTTGGCGCATTTGAGAGTGGCTTGGCCGCTAAACTTTTGGGCACCGTTACAGCAGTGGTATTTGGAGGTTGTATGACACTTTTAACGGTAGGCACCACAGCCTTAATATCACCTACTTTTAGAAGATTGGACTTATCAAAAGATGTTGAGGAACATGAGAAAGATTAATCTTCTAATTTTTCAAGAGATAATTTTTCACCATCAAAAACAGCGTAGGTAAAATAAGAAATCCAATCCCCAAGATTGGTATAAGTTGATGTTGAATTTAGTTTTATTTCCATTGGAAGGTGACGATGTCCAAAAATAAAATGATCATAGTGTTGTTTTTCCAGTTTTCGCTTTGCATATAGAATTAACCATTCTTTATCTTCCCCTAGAAAAGAGGCATCTGCTTCACCAGAAATAATGCGGTTATTTACAGAAAGATGTTGCGCCAAACGCACACCCCAATCTGGGTGCAACCATCTAAAGAACCATTTGGCAACAGGGTTGGTAAATACTTTTTTCATGCGCTTAAAACCTTTGTCATAGGGCCCTAAACCATCACCATGTCCAATAAAAAAAGAAGTATCGTTGATTAAGAACTGCTGGGGCTTGTGATAAACAGGAATATTGAGCTCTTCTTCAAAATAACCATTCATCCACAAATCGTGGTTCCCTACAAAATACGTAATTGGAATACCAGCATCTGAGAGTTCTGCCAGTTTGCCCAAAGTTCGTGTGAAGCCTTTAGGAACTACCGTCTTATATTCAAACCAAAAATCGAACAAATCCCCCATTAGGAATATAGCTGCAGCATCATGCTTTATGGAGTCTAACCATGCCACAAATTTTTTTTCTCTGGGTAAACTAGCTTTTAAAGTAGGAGCGCCTAAATGATTATCGCTGGCGAAATAAACTTTTTTGCCTGATGGAACGGTTATGCTTTTCATTTCCTTGTAAATATAAGAATTCCCACTTTTGGGAATAGGAGTAATTTAGTTGTCCTCAGCAAACCATTCAGCAAAGGAGGTGTCGGTTTCTTGAAGTTTTAGTGAATGCAATTGAATATTTTTAGGAAGGCGGGCATTTATTTTGGAGGCAAAATCTATCACCATATTTTCACTGGTAGGTTGGTAATCTGCCAAAATTACATTGTGGCCTCTTTTTGACAATTCTTTTGCGAGTTCTACATGAGGTGTATTTTTATTGAAAACGGTCGCATGATCAAATTTGTCCACGATTTCTTCCTTAACAATGGCTTTAAGGTCACCAAAATCGATTACCATTCCCAGTTTTACATGAGCAGTATCAACTATTGGTGTGCCAATAACCGTGACAGATAGTTTGTAACTGTGTCCATGCACATTTCTGCATTTGCCATCATAACCAAACAAGGCATGGCCTGTTTCAAAAGTAAATTGTTTGGTAATCCTAATATTCCCCATAAGATGTACAAAAACACAAAGGTAATAATCCTTAAAGGGCAATTAAAACAGGAAGGGGTTTTAGTAAAGACTTACCTTAAGGTGTATAACAAGTAGGACGAACCTATTACCAGAAATGGAGAAGCAATCATCAATAGAATAACACTGGCTCTATAAAGCCCCCAGAATGATATTGTTTTTATATTTTCTGGATTGGTCCTATCATAAATGATTTTCACTTTTTCACCCACCTTGTAGGCTGGTGGACTAGAGCTTATAGGACTTTTATAGGTTCTGGTTACGCTGCTTCGGTCCTTAAATTCAAACACTGGGGTATAGGTATCACCATCATTATCATAATTGGTCAATAGATCAATGACCACTGCTGTAGTTTTTATGCCATCTGAAAGCAAATTTTGAGTCTTTTGATATTGCTGAAAAGCAAAGAAAAGTAAGGCAAAACCCAAAGTAAAAAAAGAACCGTACAAGACTAGCCACATGGTATACTTTTTTGCTGCCATATTTGGCTATCGTTTAAATTTTCTTCTATTACGGAATCTGGTAACCAAATAAATTACAACTACCATAAATGCCACTAATGGAAAAACAATATCGCTATTTAAAACTGAAAGCAGTTCCATTTATTTCTTCTTTTAACGTATATGATTATTGACTGAAAAAGCCACTTAACAACATCATTAACGATTTTCCACCGACATTATTTTTTGAAGCTTTATTTTTTCCTTTGCACTATACAATTCTTTCCAAACCACAGATTCGTTTGATTGTGGAGAAACAATGGAAAGGATATGAACTCCCTTTGTTTGTTTATCTGGAATAACTTCTAATTCCATATTGAGCAATATTTTTTGACCATTGGTAAAAGGGTCAAAAAAGTCTATTTGAACGCTATAACTCTTGGCCTGAGAACTTGGCTTTTTCAAATTTTTAAGACGCACTTTTATTTGGGAAGTGTCTATCGCCATTTTTTTTGGAGTTGCAACGGCATTACATAGACCCTTGTAGTATTCAGATAGAAGTGTTTTTAATTCACTTTGGGGGAATTCTTCTTTATTCTGTATGGAAAGAACAAACAGGTACGTAAAATAGGTTGATGATGAGGTGTCGAACATCCCAGGAGCAAAGCGCAATTCTTCAAAACCCTCATAGGGTAAGCTGGGTGCAAAGTCTAATGGAAAATCAATTTTTTCATAGTTCCAACCCTCCGGGCCATTAAGGATAATTGGAGTTGATTCTTGGCTAAATCCCATAAATTGACAAATAAGCAAGAGTGAAATGGTTAATAGAAGAGGTTGTTTTTTCATTTGAAACACAAGTTGAAAGTCAGGTTTTTTTGATGTTTAGAGGTTGACCGTTTAAAAATACTGAACTTTTTATAAGCAATAAAGGTCAAATATATTAAGGTCACCATAAGCTAAAGTTTGGACTAATCTTGTTGCACAAAGATTTTTTCAAACCGTTTTGGGAGTTTATCAATCATATGGATTTCTTCCCCTGTAAATGGATGTATAAATTTTAAGGAATATGCATGCAAATACAACCCTTTCCCTTTTAAAATCAAGTTTTCAATTCCATAGTCTTTATCTCCCAGGATTGGATTTCCAATACTTGATAAGTGTTTTCGCAATTGATGTCTTCTTCCAGTTGATGGAGTCAATTTTACTAAATTGAGCTTACCAAATCTTTTGGAAGGTACCGATTCGGTAATGATATAATTTGATTGAGCAGACTTGCCATCAATTTTTGAACTTATTTCGCCTTTAGAATCCATTTCTCCAATGGTAGTTGCATAATACATTTTCCCAATCTCTTTGTTTTCAAACATTTTGTTCAATGCCTGAATGCTGCTACTCGTTTTTCCTACCAATAAAATACCTGTGGTAGCATAATCCAATCGGTGAACCGGTTGTGGTATTGTAGCATCTGAAAGCTTACTGGATTTAATGTTTTGAGGTAAGGCGCGGGTAATAGTTTTAAAACTGTTTCCGCTCACCAAAACTCCGGCGGGTTTATGAATCATTACCAAGTATTCGTCTTCAAATAGTATTTTCAGAGGAAAGACCAACTCTTTTTTTGGACCAACTTTTTCTGGAATTGAAAACCGCATGGTTTCACCTCCGTTTATAAATGTGGCTGAGGTGGCAATAGTATCATTTACAGTAATATGCTTCTTCTTTAGAGCTTTTTTTAAGGCTGATTTAGTAGGGATGGTATTAAAAATGCCAACACCATATTCTTGAAGTCGAATAGGGTTTGGTAGTTTTGGAACAATATGGATTTCCGTTGAAGGTATATTGGTTATTTTTTGAATTTTTCCAAAGCCGCTTTTGTTGCTGACGATAATGCCAGTTTACCAGATTGTTCTGCCCGGTCCAATAGTAATTTGCTCCAATGTTCTGTGCCCTCCCATAGTGCACGTTTCATCTGGGCTAAAGCCTCTGGGTTATAGGAAGCTAGTTTTTTAGTGTGAAATTCCAATTCTTTGTCCATTTCAGCTATAGAATCAAATACCTTAGAGAACAGCCCTTTTTCCTTGGCCCAATATGCATTTTTCCATTCTGTTGGAGATAGGGATAACTCTGCCAATCCCGCTTTTCCAATTTTTCTTTCTACAGCTGGCGCAATGACCAAAGGTGCAATACCAATAGAAATTTCAGAAAGTTTAATGGAAGCTGCTTCCGTGGCATACACATAGTCACAAGCGGAGGCCAAGCCAACCCCGCCGCCAACTGCTTTGCCCTGTATTCTTCCAATGATAGGTTTTGTGCATATTCTCATGGCATTGATGACGTTGGCAAAACCACTAAAAAAAGCTTTTCCTTCTTCAAGATTAGAAATGGCCACCAACTCATCAAAAGATGCCCCTGCACAGAAAGCACGTTCTCCTTCAGATTTTAAAAGAATTATGGAAACTTCATCACTTTTTGAAAGCTTGTCGAGTTCTTTGGTAAGGCGCTCCAACAATTCTGATACAAAAGAATTGCTAGCCGGATGGCCAAATTCAATTGTTGCTATGCGGTTTTCAATTTTGGTGTAAAGACTTCCGTTGGCTCTATCTGTGGACATTATTGTAGATTCTTAGTTCTTCCGGATACTAAATTAACTGTTTTGGACCAAGGGCTTAAATTTTCTTCGAAACTTCCAGACCAAGGCCAAGCCACGTATCAACATCCAAACCACAAATGCTATCCAAATGGCATTAAACCCCCAGCCTAAATACTTACCTAAATATAACGCGGGAATAAACCCTAGAAAAGTAGCGGTCAACAAGACATTTCTTAGGTATTTCATTTCTCCCAATCCTTTAAAGAGGCCATCAAAAACGAATGCTAAAGTGTTCATTGGTAAGCCAATAATTACGATAAAGAAGATTCCATAAAAAGTTTCCAGAACAATAGCTTCATTTGAAAAAATGTGCCCAATAGGTTTGTAAAAAACAAATCCGAAAATCATTAGGATAAGACTTATGAGCAAACCGTAAGTGATGATTTTTTTGGATAGTTTCCAAAGGCCTTTGTAGTCTTTGGCTCCTAATAATTTTCCTCCCATACTATTTCCAGCAGCACCATATCCGTCAATAAAAAAGGCGGCAAACAACCATAGGTTTATGGCAATGGTATGGGCACCTATGTATCTGTCACCAAGAGCAGTTGCCTCGCGAACGGCAATGATCAAGGCGGCATTAAGTGCCAATGCCCTAACGAATAAATTTAAACTCATTATGACCAGTCTCTTTATTTCTTTGTTTAAAGGAAAAACCAATTTTAAGCTTATCTCTGTTTTTTTGAGCAACATGATGAAGACCAAAATGGCCATAATAGCCTGAGAGATTAGGCTGGCCCAAGCGGCTCCCTCTAAATACATTGCAGGGATGAGACCTTCTATACCGTAAACAAAAATAAAATCCAAAATAATATTGAGTACAGCCCCAATTAGGGCAATAATCATTGGATAATACGTATTCTGCAAACCTCTAAAGATTCCAAAGACGGCAAAAGTGAAAAGGGTAAGTGGAAATCCCCATACTCTAATGGAATAATAGGATATGCAATATTCCAATATCTTCCCGGTAGCTTCAAACAAACTAAAAATTTCTTCTACGATAAAGATGGTTGAGAGCAGTAAGAAGATGCTCAAAAGGATATTAAAAAAGATAGCCTGTGCGGGTAGATTTTTAACCTCTTCTAGTTTTCCAGCACCTAGATATTGTGAAATTATGGCGGAAATGGAACTTCGGGTTTGACCTAATACCCAAATGAGCATGGACAAAAAGGAACCTACGATTCCCGCCGCTGCCAAAGATTCCAAACCATCAATAGGAATATTGCCTACAATAGCTGTATCCGTTATAGATAGTATGGGCTCTGCAATACCAGAAATGGTTGCAGGAACGGCAAGGTGGTTTATTGTCTTAAAATTGACTTCTGTTCTCAAAGTCAGCGCAAGTTACAGTACTAATTCATAACAATGAAAAGGATGTACACTTTGTTTTGGAAAGAAGATATCGTCCAATTTTTGATAGCCTCTTTGCTCGTAGAACCTTTGATTCCTTTTGTTCTGTGAAAAAGTATCTAACCGTACTGACACAAAGCCATTGGATTTGGAATACGCTTCACCAAAATCCATCAATTCTTGGGCATACCCCTTGCCCTGATATATGGGGTCTACACCCAGACGATGTATGTAAATACTGTTTCCGTTTGGTGTAAGCCATTGGATTGGGACATATTCTTCATCCATATATGTTGAGATAACGATAGTGCCAATTACCTTTCCATTACTTTCTTTTACATAAAGTTCATTTCTTTCCAAATCATTTAAAAAAGTACTTTCTGAAGGGTAATTGTCGTTCCATTGAAAAATTCCGTTATCACTCATTTTAATGGCACAAGCCTTGGTAATGTTCAGTATATCCTTTATTTCAGATATCTTTGCATGTCTTATCATGGATTCATTTCAATTAAATTGTAAATTTAAGGTATAATCATAACCACCATACAATGAATAATATACTGGTACCCATAGGAACTTCTCCTAATTCTGCTGACACACTTCAATATGCCATTGACTTTGCTGCAAATTTTGGAGCGCAAGTTTTTGTAATGGATGTATTTTCCGTTACATCAGGAACAGGAAGTCTTGCCAATGTTAAAGAGAAAGTGGCTAAAAGTAGTAAGGAGCACTTGAAGGAAGTTATTGAAACGGTTAACACAAATGGTGTTGAAATAAAAATCGCTACATACAATGGCGACATTGTAGATGGCCTTAAAGAAATTGATAAAGAGCTTGGCATAGATTTGATGATTATTGCTCCTAGGAGTAATGCGATAGAGGAGGAGCTTTATTTGGGAAACACCACTGGTAGAATAGTGAAGCAGACTAACATTGCTACTTTGATAGTTCCTAAAGGAACGGTGTTTAAGCCCTTAAACAATATCATGACAGCCTTTGGCTCGGGAATTCTTAAGAGGAACAGAATCCTAAATCCGCTGGTTGCCATTAAAGATAAATTTAGGTCCAACATTACGCTTCTTTTGGTAAAAAGACCGGGATATTCTGAGGAAGACCTTCAAGTAAATACAGCACTTTTAGACCTTAGCCAACAGTTGACCATTACAGAACATGCAACCACCTATCTTGGAGTCTTGGAGCACTTTCAAAAACAACAACCTGAGATGCTTTGCGTATTCAGAAGAAAGCGTGGATTCTTTAAGAAACTATGGGAAAAAAATACAGTTCCTAAAGCCGAGTTTTTTGTTACAATCCCGGTATTGGTGCTTAGCGTTAAAAAGTAGTAAAGGGATACATCTCAATTTTGAAACTATATTAAAAAGTCTTTCCTTTGCGCACGCTTGGGGGATTAGCTCAGTTGGCTAGAGCGCTTGCCTGGCAGGCAAGAGGTCACCGGTTCGACTCCGGTATTCTCCACCAGTAAACATAAAGGCTTCAAGGGGCTTAGACTTTTGGAGCTTTTTTATTTGCACTCAATTTGCACGCAAAATACTGCTCAAATTAAATTTGATATAACTTGATTAGATTCAATAGCCCTAGGTTCTTACTAATTCATTAAATGAGGTTCAAAATAGGTCTAACTCCTGTTGCTTTTAACTTAGACACTTGTAGGGATAGTGTCAAAATAATTGATGACACCCGTTTCTTCAGTGCTTCCAAGTGAAGCTGTAGTTTTATGAAGCTGTGAGGTAGCTGGGTCAACTGGGTGAGCCTGGTATTTTTGATCATCCAATATTCTCTTTCTCTTTACTACTCCAAAAAGTGATAGTTGAACCTGGAATTACCGGGCTAAAAGTATCTGAAGAATTTCCGAAAATCTGTGCAAGCAACTTTTTTGTTAGTAATCATTTTTCCATAACCAAATTTCTGTTCAACACATGAAAATAGTAGATTACCAATGAGATAGGTAGATTCACAACATTCTTTTTGTTAGAATGAGGGCTATAATTACTTTCATCCAGTAACATACAGAAAGGATTATGTATAATTTGTTTATTGGGCATAAAAGAGACATAGTTATATTATTGTTTTTGATGTTGGTTGGATTGGTTTCCTATTCACAAACTTTTGATGACCATTGGTGGAACGGAAACGGATATCTAATGGATTTTCGGACGTCCCCGCCTACCATTACATGCACACTTCCTTCAGACGGAGCTTTTGAGGCCACTTCCGTATGGTCGGACCCAGATTCAGGACAACTTGTTTTTTATGTTGACAATGGTGCGGTGCGTGATAGTAATGGCGTCTTATATACGAACGGAAACACCATCAATACCAACGCCACGCGTACCCAAATGGCAACGGTTATGCCAGTGCCTGGTTCTAATTTTGACCAAGTATACATATTGCATGGAGATGGAAGGGATGAGGATAGACAAGGAACCGTTTACTTTTCCATTGTAGATATCCCTTCCAAAACGGTTGTTAGTAGTAATAACATTTTGAACACCAGCACAACAGAGGCAGTTTCAGGGGTTGCAACTGGTAATGACTGTGGGGCTTGGATTGCCAGTATTTCCAATACTGTTGGATCGTGTGTAACAAATTGTGCTGCAACTTTGGGCCTATGGCTTGTAGACGATACAAACCCTCTCACCGTAGCAAGAACAAACAATCCAGACATTACAATTCCTTTACCTATAAATCTTCCCAGAAGAGGGGAACGTGCTACCATCAGATTCTCACAACAGAGCAATAGAATAGCCATAGCCATTGAAGGAGGCGGAAATACAATCAATGGAGGTATCTTTTATGCTAATTTCAATTCGGTAACCGGAGCTGTTGGTCCATGGACTAATGTTCCGAGAACAACCTCATTAAATACAGTTACTGGATATAGTGTAGAATTTTCACCTGACGGAAGCCGATTGTTCTACGCACATCAAAATTTTGTGGGGGTTAGAAATGATAATCAATCCATAGGGTGGTTCGATCCTTTATGGGTCCACGTTATAGGAAGCAATTCTTCATCATTGGTAGATGCAACCGTTGCATACTCTGGAGTGCAATTGGGGCCAGATGGTTTTTTATATTACTCGCGCTCTGGGAGTACAACAATTCGCAGAATCACAAATCCCGATACCGTTACGGGAACTACTGATGTCGTTTTTGATAATTTAAGCTTAAGTTGCGGAGCGACCCAAGGATTTAATTTTTCGCAGCAGGTAGTCTTTTTTGACACCTGTGCGCCAGATACGGATGATGATGGATTTGATAACAATGACGATATTGATGATGATAATGATGGTATAATCGACACCGTTGAAGGTACCTCGGACACTGATGGGGATTCTTTACCAGATTATCTGGATTTGGATTCAGATGGAGATGGAATACCGGATAATGTAGAGGCACAGGCCAGTACATCGTATGTAGCTCCTTCTAACATTGATAGCGATGGTAATGGATTGGATGATGCCTATGAGTCATCACCAGGTGCTGGGCAAGGCCTTAGCCCAGTAAACTCCGATGGAAGTGATGCTGTGGATTTTAAAGATACCGATAGTGATAATGCAGACGCTTTAGATACTGCAGAAGCAGGCCTTTCTTTATCTGGAAGCGATTCGGATGGCGATGGCTTGGATGACGCCGTGGATACTTCTTCCGATTATTCCGACCCTGGAGGGACGATAGACAACCCTATTGCAGGGCCTGTAATTTTAACAGATACCGATGGAGATGTTCTTACCGGAGGTGACTTGGATTTTAGGGATGTACTAGTATCCGCAGATCAGGATGGGGATGGTTTTACCAACGATGTGGATTTAGATGATGATAATGATGGTGTCTTGGATACGGATGAGTGCCCAACAAGCGCTGGAACCGTTGCTATAACGACCCCTGTTTTCAATATTCCTCAGACTGGAGGAACTTCTACGCAGACTGTAGATCTTTCTGCAACCGGAGTGCCTATAGGTGCTGCACTTACCATTTCCAATATTGTTGCCACAGGAGATTTGAACGGAACCACTGAGAACTTTTCATTAAACATCAACTCGGGTGAATTTAATACCGGTAACGTACGTACTGGTGTACAATGCAGTGCAACTCTCGACCCCCTACTTGCTCCTATTTCTACAACGATTACGGTAATTGATATTGGCGGCGGTGTCCCAGGGATTACTATTCTGGGGCAAACAACGGCAGGGGTAAATAATTTTGGCAGTTGTAATGGTGTTGATTATCAATTGGACATCAATGGAAGTTATTTTATTCCTTGTACACTAGATACGGATGGTGATGGTATTTTTAACGCTTTTGATGTTGATAGTGACGGTGATGGATGCCCGGATGCTATAGAAGCCTCTGGTAATTTTAGCAGTATACATTTGAATGCAAATAATCAATTGAGTGGAAGTGTGGATGCCAACGGTATTCCAAATGTTGTATCCCCTACAGGACAATCAATAACCGTTGCGGTTACGGACAATACAATCAGGTCTGGCTGCCCAAACACTGTTATAACCAATAGAAGAATTACATATCGGGTAAAACGAAATTAAGAAGAATTTTTCTTTCAAATGAAGAGATTAATTCAGAAAAACGATTCTTTTTTTACAAAACTTTATTCTTATATAATCAAGATGTTTACCCGATGTAAAACTAAATTCAAGATGTGTCTTTGTTACCACAAAAACATCTTGCTTTTGCGCCCAGAGGTTGCAAAAGAAAACTACGCATTAGGCGGTTGCTTAGAATAGTAAAATGAAAAAGCGAGTGAAACGAAGTTTCACGCTGCAAGCCCCCAATCTTGCCAAAACAAACCTGCTGAGCGAGGCAAAGATTCCATTTCAAAGTAAAAATGGGTCAACTTTTCTGATGTTTAAAGGGCTTTCGAGAGGATTTGACCCAATTCCCAAAAAATGACCAATGGAAAATGCTAGTTAGCCTATTCATTTGGGCTGACCAAAAGATGCCATTTCTCAGTTCATGACTTTTAGGTTTTTACTGTAAACTTTTTCAGTGTTTTTAGGATATTCCAGAGTTTTTACAGTAAAAAATGGAAATTTCATTAAGAGAAGTAATCTGTAAAAAGTAGTGATTTTATTGGTCTTATGGCCGGAAATTGGATAACGTAGCACCGGCTTGCCGTGCTACCCTCTCGCTATACCCCCAACTCCCTTTCGGTCATTGTTCGGTACACCTTTGGCAAATCAAAAAGCAGAATGCGCCCTATCGTGTTTTTGTTTTACGCTTATCTATCTGAACACTATAAAAACCCGACAGGATCCATGCGCAAAGTTTAGAGGTAAGAAATGGGACAAGTAAAAACAACCTATAATTCAACAAGCTTTTTATTGTAATCATCTAAAATTTCGCTGGGCAATGATTTCAAATAAACTTGGGTCGTGGATAATCTATTGTGGCCAAGCATTGAGGAAATTGCCTGTAGCGGTACATCTTGCAACATAGCTTGGGTGGCAAAACTGTGACGGGATACATAAGATGTTAACCGTTTCTCTATATTACATTTGACCGCAATCTCTTTCAGTCCTTTGTTATATCTTTTTCTTGCCCATAAAACATCTTTGTACTGAAGTTCAAAAATTCCTCTTTTGATTATGGGAAAGATAAAGTCAGATTTGTCCTTGTTGCTAAGATAAAATGAAAGTATTTCTTTTAGTTGAGGAGTAACACCTATATCATAAGGTTTAGAAGTTTTTCTTCTCTGGAACTTAAGACGATTATCAACAATATTTTGAACTTTCAGAAAAGCCAAATCCATAAATGAGATTCCATATAACATATAAGAAGCCAGAAAATAGTTTCTATAGTGAAACAAGCTATCCGATTCTTTCAGCTTTAAAAGCATTATGGATTTAATACTATCAGCATCAAGAGCTCTTTTTTCTGTTGGAGTGGTTTTAATTCTGTAATGGGTAAAAGGATAAGCATCTCTAGTAACCACATCTGATTTAATGGCCTTATTGAAAATTGCCTTAATCGTCCTCATATAAGTGGAAAGAGCGTTTACGGAGTTTCCCCGTGAATAATGCCAATTCTCAAATCTTTTAAGAAAGTCATAATTGACTTCGTTGAACTTGATATCATTCCCTTCAGTAAATTTTTCTAATACCTTGATTACCGCATAATAAGTATTTGCGTTTCCAAAACGTTCCGCCTTTTTTAAATCATCTATAATGTATTTGCCATATTCAATAAACGATTTAAAAGAGGAGGTTTTTACAATTTTATTTTTGAGTTGTAGAATTGATAAAAAGTCGAGTTCGTCCTTTTCATGTAGGTCATTGATTATATCTACAGCCCTGGTTTTTTCTTTCAAAAGCAGATTATTCAATTTGCTAACTGACGAAGTGCCTTTGAAAGCTCTTTTTATTTTTTCGTTTTTAGCGTCCCAATATTCTTTGCTAACAGATTGCCCTAAACTTATCGAGGTGGTTTTACGAAAATGTGTCAATCGTAAAATGATAGGATAGGAAGCATCTTTTTTCTTCCTGCGGGTATCTAAAGAAAGTTTTATATTAGTATTCATCTCAATCAAAGATAAAAAAATTTGCACGCAATTTGCACGCAAATAGTTGGTTTCATTTGATTTTAAATCACAACTAATTGAATTAAATAACTGAAAATAAATGAATTATGAAATAATATAAAGCTAGGAAATATATAAATCCTCTTTCTGGCAGGCAAGAGGTCACCGGTTCGAATCCGGTATTCTCCACTTAATAAACATAGGCCTTCACAGATGTGAGGGTCTTTTTGTTTTTTCAGAATGCACAGTTTATGCACACTTTTGAAATTTTCTTTAAAATCAAGTAAAATTTAACATAAATAGAATTAAAATCGATCAAGCTGTTGTGTTTTTTATCTAATTTTTAGATGCTGCCAACTTCAACTTTTTAGCAAACAAAGTTATCCTATAATCTGTGTATACTTAATTCCGAACACCATAAAAATAAAGAGAGTGCTCATCAATACTAACCCCAAAAGTCTCTTCAATGGTCTGTTTTATTTCTTGTATCCTAGGATCTGCAAATTCCAATATTTCACCTGTATCCGTCAAAATAATATGGTCATGCTTACCATCAAAAAAGGATTTTTCAAAATGGGCAACTTTATCCCCAAATTGATGTTTTCGAACCAAACGCGATTCCAATAAAATATCCATGGTATTATATAAGGTAGCTCGACTTACCCTATAATTTTTACTTTTCATTAAATCATACAAAGTATCTATGTTGAGATGCTCATCGGTATTATAAATTTCTTCTAGAATGGCATACCGTTCAGGTGTTTTACGGTGTCCGTTTTCTTCAAGAAAGGAAGTAAATATTCCTTTGATTATTTTAAAACTACTAACACAGGCCATACGAGATTTTTTAAGTAAATGTTAAGCCAATTCGTTCTTTAGATTAACCATTGCAATATACTTATATTTATTTAGATTTATTAAAAATAATATCTATGTTTGTTTTTTCAAATAAAGGTAATAGTGGGTATCGTTTTAATTTTTCTCGGTTGTTTTCTGCTTTATGCAAAGTCAAAACACTTTCCAGAACAACTAAATAGCATCAAGAAAAAAGCTAATGAGAAGCCCTTGGCAGCAAGGCTTATTGCATATCTACTTTTCATCTCATCAGCAATTTTATTGTCGTTTCAATTGGGATTAGCAACTGGCCTGCTCACTTTTTTAATCACTTTGCTTTTGAGCCTGTGTCTTACCATTATGTTACTACCACTGCATAAGAAATATGCTTATTTCCTTGCCATACTAAGTTTAATCGTAATAGTAATTGAAAATATTCTGTAAATGCCTGCCAACCAAAAACACCTATCAAGTCCCGGCCAAAGAATTCTAAAAATTACCGCAGGCATTCTCGGGGGGTTCTTTGTAACCATCTTTTTTCATAATGCCCTTGGAAGTTTACTCGAACAAAAAGGTGCCCTGATTATTACCACTGCTTACACCTCCTTTTTTCTTTGGGCCGCATTGTTGGTCATAGCTTTTTTAGCTAAGAATGGCTGGAAAGTATGGGGAATATACCTCCTATTGACCTTAATCTTTGGTGCCATAATCTTTCTGAATAAATAAAACCGACTATGAAACTCAAGGCCCTCAAACCTAGATTATACAATGCAATGTTCCATACCCATACTGTATCGGGTATTGTAATCAGTTTTGCGCTATTTGTATGCTTTTATGCTGGCGCAGTAGCTCTTTTCATGGATGAATTATATCAATGGGAGAATCCCGCAGCCCGAATAGAGCATGTTGATCCTGCTACAGTCGATTATGATAAGGTAATCAGCATAGTCAATGAAAACGCAGAAAATTTTGACAAAAGCCTGACTTTTGGTATTGCTCCTCCAACTGAGGCCAATCCATTGGTGACTTTATATGGAAGGGATAAAACGGAGGAAGGTAAGTTGACGTTCTTCACTGCCATACTTAATCCCAATACCTACGATGTAATATCCATCGGCGATGAGCCTAGCACCCATATGGCACGGACCATTTATGAGCTGCACTATTTCCATCAGATTCCTGTGGTTGGACTTTATCTATCTGGATTTGTTGCTTTTTTCTTCTTGTTTGCGGTCATTACCGGAGTTTTGACACACTGGAAAAACATCGTTAATAAATTTTACGCCTTTACCACGAAAGGGAAATGGAAACAGATTTGGACCAACGGACATATTTCACTAGGATTAATCACGTTGCCTTTTCAAGTAATTTATGCCGTAACCGGTGCATTGCTTGGGCTTTCTATATTGCTGTTGGCACCAAGTGCCATTTTGATGTACAATGGAGATACTACAGAGGTTGTTAAGGCAGCAAGACCAGATGCAGGAATAAAATATGATGAAAATGCAGAAGCGATTGACGATGGCGTTACTTTCAACAGCATCTACGACAAAGTAAGTGCTGCTTACCCAGAAAACAACCTCACCTATATTTACGCAACAAATTATGGTAAAGAAGATGGCACAATAGGAGTACGTGTAAATGATTATAAGAGCATTGGAGGTGAGGGTATATTTGTATATGGCTATAATGATGGGCAATTAAAAGAGGCCATTGAACCTGAGACAAGATCATATGCTAAAGGGGCATATGGTGTGTTGATTAAACTTCATTATGCGACCTACGGAGGGATTTTCCTTAAAATAATCTACTTCCTTTTGGCAATGATTACCTGCTATATCATAATCAGTGGAATAATGATATGGCGCACTGCTCGGGATAAACCTAACTATACGGACAAGCAAAGAAGGTTTCACCATAGAGTTACTAAATTCTATTTGGCGATTACCCTTTCCATGTTCCCTGCCCTAGCGTTGATATTCATTGCCAATAAGCTAGTTCTGTTGGCAATGGAAGGAAGAGTACCCATTGTAAACTCAATTTTCTTTATTAGTTGGTTGATTCTTACAATCCTTGGGTTGTTTTGGAACGATTACCGCAAATTGAATAGAAACTATATCGTTCTTGGCAGTATTTTTGGGCTTCTTATTCCCATTGTCAATGGGGTAATCACAGGAGACTGGATATGGAACTCCCTTGTAAATAAACAGTACTATGTTTTCAGCGTGGACTTCACTTGGTTGATTATCGGAGTATCTGGATTATTGATTAACCGATATTATTTGAACCGTCCTTCAAAAGTTGACAAAGCGGAAATCGTCGAAAGGGAAATTATAGATGTACAAGCCCGTAAGTTAGCAAAAGAAAAGCCTGCACCAGTACTACAAAACGCCATTAAGTCTAAGTAGAGAATCCCCAATTAAGTATAATCATGACTTCATCAAATACTTTATTTATAATAAGTCTAAATAAAAATAAAGCATTAGATTTGCTCACCTAAAAAGTAGAACCAACCATAAAATGAAGAAAATACTATTTTTCTTATTGCTGATTCCAACAGCAATCTTAGCCCAAAACAGATACAATATTTCTGGAATCGTAAAAAGCGAAAATGGGGAGCCTCTAGCTTATGCCACCATAAATCTTGACAGAAACAATAAATACGCCGTTGCTAATGAAAATGGTATCTACCAAATCAAAAACGTCCGTAGCGGAGACTACACAATTACCGTAAGTTCTATTGGTTTTGCCACCAAAACCCAAGCTATTTCTGTAAATGGTGATTTAACATTGGATTTTACCCTAATAGAAGATGTTCAAGCCTTGGACGATGTCATTGTCGAGGGTAAAAAATCTTCCACCAAACAGGAAGAAAGGGCTATCACCATTGGTAGTTTTGAATTGGCCGATGTGGTTTCACAAACTAATATTCTAGCCGATGCCGTGGACAAAATTGCAGGTGTTCGTATCCGTCGTTCTGGTTCTTTGGGAGACGGTGCCGACGTTTCCATCAATGGACTAAATGGAACGGCTGTGAGGACATTTGTTGACGGAGTACCCATAGAGTTTTTGTTTCCAGGAACCGATATTGCCACATTGCCATTAACGGGAATACGACGAGTGGATGTTTTCAAGGGTGTACTTCCTGTGGACATTTCTTCGGATGCCCTCGGAGGTGGAATCAATATCATTACAGAAGAAAATACGGTAAATAGGCTACGAGCATCGTACAGTGCTGGCTCATTCAACACCCACCTTGGAGATTTTAGCGTAACCTTAACTGATGGCAAAGAGAGTTTTGTAAAAGTTACTGCCGGAGCCAATTATTCTGACAATGACTATACCTTCAAAGCTCCCATTCGTGTATTGAATCCAGATAACGGGCAACCTGTGGATTTAGAAGAACCTTTGAACATAAGACGGTTCCACGATCTCTATCGCTTACAGTATAGTACCGCCACATTGGGTACGTATAACAAAAAATGGACGGATCACGCTGAGATTGCCTTCAACTACTTTGATACTTTCCGTGAATTTCAGAATAATGTTAGCCCTATTTCCAATGTCGCCATAGGTGAAGCAATAGGTGAACGTGAAAATGTAGCCATAGTTGCCAAGTATGATAAAACGTTGATTAAGGATAAATTGAAATTGAAGACCATATCCAACTACAGTGACCTATTTACAAAGTTTGTGGATACCACATCAAACACCTACAACTGGTTAGGAGATATCATCGATACCAATGGGCGAAGAGGGGAATTTGAAGACGGAAGCCCCGCACTCACAGAAACTACCACAAAAAGCCTTGTAAATCGATTGACCTTGAACCTTCAAGTGTCTGAAAACAGCAATTTGATCTTTAGCAATCTTTTGGCACATCAAGACCAAGAACTCAAAGACTTCGATATTGATGACCCCACACAATTTGGAGTAGCCCCAGAACAGAAAATCACCAAGAATATTTCGGGCTTGCAATATGATAATACCTTATTCAATGAAAACCTTGAATTTTCCGCAGCCTTAAAATACTATACCTATAAATTGGTTGGTTTTAGTAATCTCAATAGGGTTGCTATTGAAAGTACAGAAGGGTTTTTGGGTTGGAATGGTAGTATTCAATACAAGCTCACCGATGTATTTTCGGTAAGAGGTTCTTATGAACGTGGCTTTTTAATTCCTGAGATTGTACAGTTTGCTGGTGATGGATTGAATGTGGCTCCCAATGGAGAACTACAACCAGAGGAAAGTGACAATTTTAATCTTGGGTTTCGATACAATAAGCGTTATAACGAGAATTATCGATTAGGGTTAACAGCGAACGGATTCCTAAGAAAGCAACGGAACTTCATCTTTATTGATGCCAATGCCGCAAGACAACAGAACGCAAACATAGGCGACATAGATTCACAAGGTTTTGAAACGGAATTACAGTTCAATTTCCTTAAAAACTTCAATTGGAACACCAATGTCAGTTTCGTTGACAAAACCATAGAACGATTTGCAGTCGATACGGCAACAGATGACTCTGTGGGTTCTCAATTGCCAAATACACCCCGGTTCTTCTACAACACAGAACTATCGTGGCAAACGGAGGATATCTTCAATTCAGGTGTAGATGTTCGGCTTTATGGATTGTACACCCATGTGGATGTATTCAATATTCGCCCTGTTTCTGACGGCGAAACCTTAGAAACTACACCAGACGCCTTTGTCCCTGAGCAAGACCGATTTGATGCCGGCGTTTCCCTGAGTTTCCTCGACAAAAAAATTACAGCTGCATTCAATGTGGTCAACATCACAGATGAAGACTTATTCGACAATTTTAGCATTCCGAGACCGGGGCGCAACTTCAACTTTAAACTGATTTATGAGATTTCCAATTTTTAATGATATGAAAACGAATTTTAAACATTTTTTTGGCCTTTTGACGATTGCACTTTTGATTTTGTCCTGTGAACCTGAAGAGGTGGTAACCCAAGTAGTTGTTGAAACGGTTGCAGGAGCAGAACAGACCATTGCAGATTTACCCTATGCCAAAAGTGGTTTTGTGGCCTCCTCAATCTTAAGTACACCCACATCCTTTTCATATTTCACGGATTATTCTTCGGATTTACCCTCAGGAGCTATCGATTTGACTACGAATACTTCCAGCTCCTTTAGTCGTTATTTTCCGAATACCATTTATAAATTTCTCGCTTTTGGACCTTCTTTGGACACCGAAAATCTAGAATTGAACAGGTATGCCGTTGATGAAGAAACCAATAAGATAGTAAGAGCTGGAGCCATTCCCTTAAGCGCAAATCTTAGCCAGGTCTTGATTCTAAGTGATGATCTAGGGGTATATACCATATTTGACACCCAAAGTCTTTTCCTTTTCAATCCTACGACTATGCAGTTTATACAAGAAATACAAATGCCTGAGGCCTTTGCCCCCAAAGACCTAGGAGATAGTCAGGCGAATTCGTATTTCCACATCATTCATAGACCACAGGACAATAGAGTATTCCTTCCTTTGACCTCTAATTCACCTGTGACGCCCCAATTTTACGAGGGCACTGATATATTTGTTGAGGTGGTGAATCTCAACACCCTTTCTTGGGAAAAAACAGCGGTATTCAATGGAGCGACATATCCTTTGACTCGCGGAATGGAAAATCCGCTTGTTGATGAACAAGGCAATATTTTCTTGCTTACACAAGGACAATACAGTCTTGACTTTCAATTTGGCCCAACGGCTCCACCCAGTTCAAGACCTCAATTTTTAAAGATTCCTGCCGGAAGTACCGATTTTGATACAGATTATGCTTTTAATCCAGTAGACGCTTTAGGGTTTCAAAACTCAGTGGCCCAACTCTGTACAGGTTCTATTTATGATGCTAACGGTATCGCATATGCTGCAATGACTGCTGAAGCAGATGTTCCCAGGGTAAATGAACTTTTAGGCTTACTTGCTACAGGAATGATAACTGATGCACAGTTCAATGAGTTGGTTGGTTTGGTTACCAACAGCCCAAATATGAAATGGACCAGAATTGATTTGAATGCGCAAACTGCTGAGACCATTGCGGATATTACTTCCACAGCAGGCTTTACGTATCCTTTTTCATACAAGGCAAATGGAAAGTTCTATTTTCAAGTTTTTAATCCTACACAAGCAGTAAATGGATATTATGAATTTGACCCAGCTACAAATAGTAGTAGTAACATCTATAATGTATCAGCTGGTGGTGTGACCACACACCTATTTATATTACAAGAATAAGAGTTTAGTTTTAGGAGTTAGTCTAGCTTACCAAGCCCCAATCGTTAAATTGGATTGGGGCTTTTTATTTAAACTTCAAAAGCCCCAATTTTTCCTTTACCCCTTCTTTATCAAGATTTGAAATGAGGTCAATAACATTAGGATACCAATTTTCATGATACCTAAGTTCAGGGCGCCGTAACTCAGAAATGGCATCTTCTTTTGACCAATTTTCAAAAACCACACGATATGCGGCCATTATGGCTCCTGTTCTATCTGAGCCATGCCAACAATGTACCAGCACAGGCTTTTCTGCTGAGTTTATAGCCCTCAATGATGTTATCAAATCAGCCTCGGTAAGTTCAGAAGTCTTTAAAGGAATGTGCGTCAATTGTAGCCCGGAGCCCTTTGCTTTCTTGGAGTCATCTTTGTTTCTACGGAAGGTTATGGCTGTTTTTACACCAAGAGATTCCAATTTCCTAAAACCCTTTTTGCTAGGTTGTTCTGAGCGGAACACCGAATCATTAAGGGCATACAATCTTTTGAAATGTTTCGATTGTATTTTATGTAACTTAAAATCTTGGGCTTTGTCTTGACCAAAGCTTACTGGGCGCGCAAGAATCAAGGTGATAATACAGACTATTATTAAGTTACTTTTGATATACATCAGGTATTAGCTTTTTATGGAACTTGGCACAACACCGAATTGCTTTTTAAAAGCGGAGCTAAAATGTTGTGGATTTTTATAACCAACCATTTCAGAAATTTCAGTTACGGATAAATTGTTGTGCAACAACAGGTTTTTAGCTTTTTGCATTTTAGCATCACGGATATAACCAAATACTGTCTTACCATAAATATTTTTGAACTCTTTTTTAAGTGTACACTCATTAGTACTTACCATTCTAGCCAGATCAGGTAGACTAATAGGGTCGTTTAATTTTCCAATGATAATATCACGGGCCAAATGCATTTTATCAATCATTGTTCTGGATGTATCAGAATTTGAGAAACAATATTCACATTGTTGCATTTGATCTAACTGTAAAAGCAAAAGTTCCATCACCTTGGATTCCAAAAAAAGCCTACGATATTCATTTTTCCAATGACAGTTGATAATATCATTGATGATTTGGAACATTTGGGGTGTTATGGGGTGGTTATGAGAACTTATGGTTCCTAGTTCTTTATTTTGTATTAATTTTTTGAAAAAATCAAATTGCCCATTGGTAGGAAGGTATTGCTCAAAGAATACTGGTTTTAGATTGATTTCTAAGAAGAACATTTCCTTTGAATTCCATTCAATTTTACCACGAAAATCGTTCCCGTAAAATATGTTATGACTGTTTGGACCAATCAAAAAACCTCCATCTAAAGTATCCATTGATGTAGAAGAGTTTCCCTTAATGGCAAAGTGCATCTCTACCGTTTCTTCGTCAAACTCAAAAAAAATTGTGGTCTTCTCCGCAAAACGTCCACTTCCATAACTAATTTTAAAATTGTCAAGCGCTATTTCCTTGTACCAACCATTGAACTTTTCATAGTCGAACGTGAACTTAAACTCACTAGTACCGGCATTGTCTATATGGTATTGTTGCTGGCCAGTCTCAAAAATAATTTCCTCTAAGTCCTTTAAGTATAATTTCACCCCCATTATTATTCCGTTTTACGTAGGTTTTATTCCGTTTCGCGTAGTCACTATTTACAAGCGCAAAAGTATTTTTACGCTTTAAATTTAGTTATTTATAATTAATCTAAATAATAACAGCCAACTTAAATACGCATGAATTTCAAGAATCTAGCACTTCTTTTCTTTACTCTTTTATCATTTGCAGGGATTGCCCAAGAAAATAGACTTACAGGAACAATTTCAGATACCGATGGAAATCCCGTTCAAGGAGCCAACATTCGCTTGTTGGAAACAACAAAAGGGGCCTCAACGGACAATCAAGGTAAATATGCAATCGAAGGTGTCGTTTCAAAAACGTATTTTATCGAGATTAGTTACCTGGGATACCAAACTCTTGTCAATCAGATAAATGTATCTCAAAATGCACAATCTTCTTATGATTTTGTTCTGGTGGCATCCTCTAACCAGTTAGACGAGGTGGTGGTTTCTGCTGCAAATAGACGTTTGCAGAATATTCAAAAGACAGAGGCTTCAATATCGGCGATAGGGACTAAGGGCATAGAACAGTTACAAGTAAAGGAATTTGGTGAATTAAGTAGTATAGCCCCAAATTTTAACACTTATGATGATGGTGGTCCTGGTATTTTCACCATTGTAGCCAGTAGGGGGATTTCCACTATTGATGTAAATCCTACAATGGGAGTCTATGTGGATGATGTACCCTATTTTTCCACTTTAGCCTATCCGCTGGCTTTGGCGGATGTAGAGCAGATAGAAGTACTTAGAGGACCACAAGGAACACTTTATGGAAGAAATGCTTTGGCAGGGGTTCTTAAAATTACCACGAAGCGGCCTACTAATGAACTGTCAGGTTATGCTACGGTTGGTTATGGGAATTTAAACGCTAAAGAACTGTCCTTTGCCCTTAATGCCCCATTAGTAGAAAATAAATTATTCTTTAGAACAAGTGCCAAGGTTGCAGAGCGTGATGGGTTCGTTACCAATGAGTTTAACAACAAAGACCTACAAAATAGAAAAGCGTTAAACGCAAATTTCCGGCTAAAATATTTTGCCAATGATAATTTATCCATGGCGCTCCGTTATAATATTCAACGAAGAGAATCCAATGCGTATGCCTTTGCCTTGGCAACCCCAGATAATTCATTACAAGACATTCTGGAAAACAGTCTCTATAAATTGAATTTTGATGTAGATATTTTTCAGGAGGTGCTTACACAAGACGTTGCATTCACCCTAAAATATGATTTTGAAAAGTTTACTCTTAATTCAATTACCTCCTATCAAATTACTCAACAAGAATCTTTGGATGAATTTGATTATATGCCATTTGATATACAATCAGCCCGTAGGCCTAATAGTATTTATGAGAACTTCGCGCAAGAACTGCGGCTAAGTTCTTCTTCGGATGCAAGCCTACAATGGACAGCTGGTGTTTTTCTTTATCAAAATAAAGAAGAACGAGAAGATATTCGCAGATTTGGAAATGATATTGGCTTAGCTGCTCCTGATTTTGCACCCCTTGCACCTTTTAACCAAATTGAATTGCCTATTGCGGACAGAAAGGGAATCGCAGTGTTTGGTCAAGCCACATATGGCATCTCCGATAAGCTTTCAATCACTGGGGGTATGCGTGCCGACTATGAAGAAGTTGAAGCCAGTGTAGTACGTACTTTTTCAAATCCGGTATTACCAGGGAACAGTTTTAGTGATGACGCAACTTTTGATGCGCTTTCTCCAAAAGTGGCTTTAGGATATGATGTAAATGACAATGTCTTCTTATTTGCCAATTATGCAAAGGGTTTTAGGCCAGGAGGTATTAATACTTTCGTTACAGACCCCGATGCTGCACCTTTTGAACCCGAAAAATCATCTAATTACGAAGCGGGTGTAAAAACCAATCTTCTGAACAACAGATTAAAGTTGAACCTAACAGGGTTCTTTATAAATTACAAAGACCAACAGGTATTTACGGTACTAGATTTAACCAGTTTTATAATTGGTACGGACAATATAGGTGAATCCAAAAGCTACGGACTAGAATTGGAAAGTAAGTGGGTCGCTGCCAAAGGACTCGATTTCACACTTAACCTTGGTTATCTAAATACTGAAATAACAAAGTACAATCCAATAGACTTCAACACCGGTGAAGAATTGGACCTTTCAGGGAACAGCCTTCCACTAGCCGCAGAGTTTAATGGTAATATGAACATTAACTATAAATTACCCTTGAACAAAAAGTTCAATTTAGAAACCAGTCTTGATTACAATTATCAATCAGATTTCTTTTTTTCAGTAGATAATGATACCACACAAGATGGGTATGGTCTGTTAAATGGAAGAATAGGGTTCACATCTAAGAATTTAGACCTTTTCGTATGGGGAAAGAACATTACTGACGAAGCTTATTATAGCTATGGTTATGGCGTAGGTGGCTTTAACGCGGCTTCCTTTGGGCTGCCTCAAACATATGGTGTTACACTCACTGGTAAGTTTTAAATAATATGAAAATAGTTGTTTATATCATCCGATTTTTATTGGCTTTGATGTTCATCTATGCAGGAGTGGAAAAATTGTTTATGCCTTATGACCAATCAGTTTTCCGAGCTGATACGGCAGAGGCAGCCGAAGAATTCTTTATGTTTTATGAATTTCTGCAGGCATCGGGATATCTGTATTTCGTAGGCTTTTTTCAATTGCTATGTGGAGCATTATTGGTATTTAAGCGCACTTATTTACTGGGAAGTGTCATGTTGGTTCCGTTGATACTTTGCCTATTAATGACGCATGTTTTCTTTTCAAAATATATGCAGTTCATCATTTTCGACCTGGTATTCTTTCTGTTGAATTTAGTAGTGCTTTTTAGTAGGTATAAAGAATGGCAACCTGTATTGCTTAAAAAACAAAAAGGGATAATTTGAAAGTACGAGAATGAAAAAGAACATTGCCATATTCGAAGGAAACAGAGCCAATAACTACGATGATTTTGCAGTAAAGTGGATTCCCAACTACGATTATTATATCGATATGTTGCCAAAGCTGCTGAACCACACAGACGAAAAGAACGCCCTGATAGTGGGCTGTGGCACGGGCAATGAGATGAAAGCCTTGGCCGAATCTTCAGAGGACTGGTCGCTCACCGGTGTAGATCCTTCCCCGGAAATGATTGCCTTGGCCAAGGAAAAATTAAGAGCTTTCAGTACTATCGAATTGTTTACGGGCAAGCTCGAACACTTTAAGAACACTACTTTTTTCAATGCAGCAACGCTATCTCTCGTCTTACACTTTATAAAATATCCGAAGGATAAATTGGCATTGTTACAGCAAGTCGAAAAACGTTTGAAACCCGGCTCTCCATTCATAATTATGGGGATTTTTGGGAATGGCGAACAGTTGAGAACCAATTTGGAAGTACTCGAACTTTTATTGGAAAACACAGTAGCCCAAAAGGAAATCGATGAACGTTTCACAAGGATAAAAAAAGAATTACATCGCACAAGTGAAGAAGAATTAAAGAAGTTATTGGTTCGTGCTGGCTTTAAGCCACCGACCCGTTTTTTCCAAACCTCTATTTACAGTGCTTGGATAACTCATAAAATTGATTGAAATGAAACTAGAAATCAACAACTTATCAAAAACCTATTCGAATGGTGTACAGGCCCTGAAAAATGTTTCTTTAACCATTGAAAAAGGGATGTTTGGACTTTTAGGACAAAATGGGGCAGGTAAGTCTACCTTAATGCGAACCATAGCCACTTTACAAGATCCGGATACCGGGGAAATTGATTTCAATGGCATCAATGTGCTAAAGAACCCCGAAGCATTGAGAAAAACCTTGGGGTATCTCCCCCAAGAGTTTGGAGTATATCCCAATGTAACCGCAGAAGAATTACTCACACATATTGCGGACATGAAGGGCATTGTGCATAAAGGGGAACGAAAAGATACCGTAGCCGCCCTCTTGCAAAAAGTAAACCTTTACGATGTTCGGACGAAGAAACTGGATGGCTATTCAGGAGGCATGAAACAGCGTTTTGGAATTGCTCAGGCTTTATTAGGCAATCCCCAGCTCATCATAGTGGACGAACCTACTGCAGGGCTAGACCCCATGGAACGAAACCGCTTCTATAATTTACTTTCGGAATTGGGAGAAAATGCAGTGGTTATACTATCTACCCATATTGTGGAAGATGTGAGTACACTCTGTACGGATATGGCCATTATTGGTAATGGTAAAGTAGTGCTTACAGGTAAACCTGATGAAGTTCAAGAAGTGATGCGTGACAAGTTATATGAAGTACCCATTCATAAAGAACAATTAACGGAATATCAGGAGAAGTACAATGTCATATCGCAACGTTTCTTTTCCGGTAAATTGATGATAACCGTTTTAGCCGACGAATTGCCTGCTGGTGAATTTGATGCCAAATCCCCTTCATTGGAAGATGCCTACTTTAAAATTTTAAGCGAGAGTTAGAATGAAGACAATATTTTCCATCATAAAAAATGAACTTAAACAACGTTTGTTCAGTTGGGTTACGCTGATCTTCTTTATAATGCTGGTCTTTCAGGCAATTTGGTATACCAAGGGTTCCTTTGACTATTTCGCGAATGAAGGGGTTTTAATGAATGCTAGTAGCATTCTATATCGCAACTATGCTGGTATGGGAATGTTAATGATCATTATCATCGCCATTGCTACAGGTGGTGTTCTCTACAAGGAAATAAGATACAAGTCAGCTCAGTGGACTTATGCCATGCCCATTAATGACAAACATTTTTTTATTGGGAGATTTTTAGCGGCTTTTCTGTATCTAGTAATTCTAAGTACTGGGTTGATTGTGGGACACCTTTTAGTGCCCTATTCCGGTATTGGTGAAGTCAATCGTTTTGGACCAGTACAATGGGGACCTTTATTGCATGGCTGGATCATGTTTACCGTCCCCAACTTGTTTTTTTATGTTGCGCTTGTATTTTTTTCGATTGTCTTTACAAGACGAATAGCCACGAGTTATTTGGCCGTTTTTCTAGTGGTCATTATATTTTTAATTGCACAAACTTCTTTTGAAACAGGTGGCGGTGATAATCTGATCGCCTATATTTTGGCTGATTCCGGTGGTTACGTAGCTGCACAACATTATACAGATTTGTTGACCCCTGAACAGAAAAATACCGATTACTTTGAACTGTCGGGATACATACTGCAGAACAGGTTGCTTTGGTTTATAATTGCCTTGATACTTGCTGTTGCCGCATATTTTAGGTTCTCTTTTAAATATTTTGTACAAGCAGGGGTAGATAAATCCAAGAAAATAAAGGAAAGTAAAAAAGAAGTCTTTACAATTCAAACAATAAAAATGCCCGAGATTATAAAACAATTTCGCATTTCAGACTTTCTCCGAAAATTATGGTCCTTATCAAAACTTGAATTTTTGAATATAGTTCGGCCTACTTCATTTAAGATTATTCTGGGAATTATTTTATTGATGATTTTTTTACAGAATGTAACTTGGAATGCAACTTATTACATAGGTAATGAGCTGCCCATTAGCAGTAATATGACCTATTTCCGTTTGCAATGGGGTGTATTTGTCAACATGTTGATTATGATTTGGGCAGGAGAACTTTTTTTTAAAGATAAAACGGTCAATATTTGGCAGATTACCGATTCGTTGCCGGTACCCGTCTGGGTAACCCAACTTTCGCGCTTTGCGGCCGTAGTGGGTCTTGCTTTTGTGCTAAGTCTAAGTTTTATTTTTATATCGGTATTTACCCAAGTTTTGCTAGGCGGGGCTTCTTATATTGATTTAGGCAGATTTGCCGAAGATTTACTTTTATATAGGTGGGCTTTTCTAAATTTTGTGCTCTGGGCATCCCTGGTATTTTTTATAGGTGCTTTAAGTGGACAACGGATTCTTACCCATCTCTTATGTGTGGGTCTGTTCCTTTTTTTGATTGTTTCCTTTGATATGGGTATTATAGAGGACTTGCGGATAGGTTATGGCTTCACCCCGGGAATTGAGGATTATTCGGAAATAAGTGGGTATGGTATTTTTCAGCCTGCAGCCAATTGGTTCTTCTTTCTTTGGTTGGCACTGGCAACAACCTTGGTAATGGCTGGAATATGGATATGGAAACGTGGCTCTGATAAAAAATGGCGCAATCGCCTATCAATTAAAAATATGCAGCTTGGCTATATCCCAAAAGTAGTAATGCTTGTATGTTTTGGTCTTTTCTTTGTTCTAATGTCATTCATAACAAAAAATGTTTATGACAATGGAAACTTTACACCAGAAGCTGAGGAAGAGCGACTTGATGCCGAATATGAAAAGAAATACAAGTATTTAGAAACTCTTCCCCAACCAAAATATAAAACAGTTGATATGAATATTGACCTTTTCCCTTCGGAAAGAAAAGCTAGTTATTCGGCTAATATCACACTGTGCAGTGAAACAGGAATAGACACGCTGTTCCTAAACTTGAAAGACTTTACAACGGTTACCCAAATAAAACTGAATGGGCAAGAATTACAACTTGTTAAGGAGGATAAAAATCAAAACTTTACAGCATATCTTGTTCCAAAGATTGTTCAGGTGGATAGCTTGCTCCAACTTTCATTGGAAGGAGTAAAGCAATACGAAGGTTTTACACAGAATAATTTCCAAGCAGATATTACGTACCAAGGAAGCTTTGGAAGCGTGCAAGATTTTTTGCCGGTAATCGGTTATGATAGCGATAAGGAACTTTTGGAAAACCGAAAGCGGGAGGAACAAGGATTGAGTAGATTAAAATCCAGGATGGCGCAAATTAACGACCCATTTGCACTTGAACAAAATGCTTTTTCAATAGATGCCGATTTGGTAAAGGGAAGCATTACCATTAGCACAGAAGCTGTGCAATTACCTTTCGCTGCTGGGGAATTAAAAAAAATAGAAACAAAGGATGGTAGAACCATTGCCTATTATGCAATCAATACTCCCCATGTCTTTAATTGGCACATAGGTTCATCGGACTATGCGGTCAAGAAAGATGTAGCAAATGGTATCAATTATTCTATCCTCCACAAACCGTCACATGCGTTTAATATAGCGTTGTATCAAGATGCCATTAAGCAAGGGATAACCTATATGCAAAAACAATTCGGGACGGAGGCAGTAACTGATAAACTTCAATTAGCAGAAATCCACCGTTGGCAAGATGCTAAATATGCCTTTGCGAATACCATTGCGCTTTCAGAAAAAGAAGGTTGGGTGGCAAACGCAGAGGGGCTTCAAGAGAAAGCCTATATCTATCAGACCATAGGAAGCGGACTGGCCAGTTTATGGGTGCAAAAAGAACTGCCTGTTGCAGATGTGCAAGGTGCTGATATGTTCATCTTGGCGTTGCCAGAAGCCGTAGGATTGAGTTTTGTAAAAGAGACTTTAGGACAAGAAGCCGTAGAAATGCTTATCCAAAAGAAAATGGATAAATATGGCAAAGACAAAAACAATGAGCCCAATACGGAACCTACCTTGTTGTATGCAGATGGCACAGATTATTTGGAAGAAAATAAGGGAGCTGTTGCACTAAACCAATTGCAAAACATAATTGGTAAAGAAAAATTCAATAGCATTTTGTCGGAGTTTGTAAAAGAGAACTCGGGAGGCCCTAAAGTATTTATTGATTTGTACCAAAAGTTATTGAAGGAAGTTCCAACATCTAAAAAGGAAGAGGTTAGGCTGCTTTTTGAAACTGCCGAAAAAGTATAGCCTTTTTTAAATCTCTCCATAAATAACTATTAAATGAACCGTATGAAAAAATCAGTTTATAACATATTGATATGGCCCATTTTTGTAGCTCTAGTTACATTAAGTTAGCAATAAAAATGCACAGTTTGTGTACTCTTTTTATTGAAGCCAAATGATGTTTGATGGTTTCAAATTTTATAAAAAACGACACAACATTCTGAAAATAAAATAATTTTGGATTTTTACATGGAGCTAATTGGGAAACTAGCCGGCAAGAGGTCACCGGTTCGAATCCGGTATTCTCCACCAAGTAAAAAAGCTTCCAAGAGATTGGAGGCTTTTTTATTTTTTCATAACAAGTACTACGCCAACCCTTTTCAAGGAACTGATTTATAGGTATTTGACAAAGTTAATTTAGCATTGTTGATAACGGTGTGGAAAAACTTCAAGATTTTCAGGAGGAACAAGACCAATAAAAATTGACCTTTACGTCTCGCTTCTTTTAGAGCAATTTTAATCACAAAATATCATGGAAATTACCCACGTCATCAAGAGGGATTTTGTCACGAAACCCTTCCAGCTAGATAAGATAACAAATGCTATTCTAAAAGCCATGACTGCTGCAAATCATGGAGATTTTATGGATGCAGAGCGTATTTCAGGTAATGTTTATACAGCACTTTTGGAACGAAAGCAGTTTGATGAAAGCTATGTGCCTACCGTAGAGGAGGTGCAGGACTTTGTTGAGAACAAGCTGATGGAAAACGGTTTTTTTGACGTGGCCAAGGGTTATATTCTATATCGAAATGAGCAAGCTCAAAAACGGAAGACCAATATTTTTGAGAAGCGCATTAATCTAAAACCTTATGAATACCCAGCCCTGTATGAATACGTGCCAGCTATTCGTCATTCCTACTGGATTCATACCGAGTTTAATTTTACAAGTGACATTCAAGATTTTAAGACACGTCTCTCGGAAACTGAGCGTAGTGCCCTAAAAAACACTATGCTGGCCATTTCTCAAATAGAAGTGGCGGTAAAAACATTCTGGGGAGATATATACCATAGAATGCCAAAACCTGAGGTGGGTTCAGTAGGCGCAACTTTTGCTGAAAGTGAAGTTCGCCATCATGATGCATATTCTCACTTACTTGAGATTTTGGGACTTAATGAAGAGTTCAAGAACCTCAAGAAAAAACCGGTCATCATGAAGCGGGTACAGTACTTGGAAACAGCGCTTAAAAACGCAAAAAGTGACGATAATAAAGAGTATGCAGAGTCTGTTTTGTTGTTCTCCCTATTTATTGAGCACGTATCCCTATTCTCACAGTTTTTGATCATCATGGCCTTTAATAAGCACAAGAATATGTTTAAGGGCATCTCCAATGTTGTAGAGGCTACATCTAAGGAAGAGCAGATTCATGGTGATTTTGGTATTGATGTCATCAATATTATCAAAGACGAAAACCCAGAGTGGTTTGATGCCGATTACCATAATATGATACAGGAAATGTGCAAGGATGCATTTATAGCAGAAAGCGAAGTGGTAGATTGGATTTTTGAAAAAGGCGAGCTTGATTTTCTGCCAAAGACCCTGGTGAACGAGTTCATAAAGAATAGGTTCAATAATTCCCTTGAAAGTATTGGGATTGATAAAATATTTGAGATTGATGAGACATTGTTAACCAAGACAGAATGGTTTGATGATGAGATTATTGGAACCAAACATGGCGATTTCTTCGTAAAGCGCTCCATCAACTACAGCAAAAGAACACAAAGTATAACCAGCGACGACCTTTTTTAAATGAACGATCAAAAACATACCTTAAGTACAGAAACATCGACTACTATTTCCGAAAGCGAACAACTTGTCAATGCAAGGAAAGAAGCACTAAAAAACCTAAGCAAACAAGACCAAAAAGGGTTTGAATGGCTTACTGAACACAGCCGAAACTTCTTGGCTTCAGGATATTTAACTGAAGGGGTAAGTGCAGAACAACGCATCCGCGAAATTGCAGATAGAGCTGAACAGTTATTACAGATGCCTGGCTTCTCTGATAAGTTTTACGGTTATATGTCTCAAGGGTTTTTCTCCTTGGCATCACCCGTATGGTCTAATTTTGGGAAAGAAAGAGGGTTGCCTATCAGTTGTTTTGGTTCTCATATCGATGATGATATGGGCAACATCCTATATACCCAGTCAGAAGTTGGGATGATGTCTAAACTGGGAGGAGGTACTTCGGGATATTTTGGAAAGATCAGACATCGTGGTGCTGAGGTAAAGAACAATGGTCAAGCATCTGGAGCAGTGCATATTATGCAGCTTTTTGAGTCTATGGTAGATGTAGTCAGTCAAGGATCTGTTAGACGAGGTCGTTTTTCTCCTTATTTACCGGTTGAACACCCAGACATTTCAGAGTTTTTGGAAATCGGAACGGAAGGTAATCCCATTCAGGAGTTGACCCATGGGGTTACAGTGACTGATAAGTGGATGCAGGAAATGATCGATGGAGATACAGAAAAACGCTCTGTTTGGGCAAAGGTATTACAACGAAGAGGAGAGATGGGCTACCCATATATTTTCTTCAGTGACCATGCAAATAATTCCGCTGCAGATGTTTATAAAGACAAACAGCACACGATCCATGCAAGTAATCTGTGTACCGAGATTATGTTGCCATCAAATGACGAATGGTCATTTGTATGTGTACTGTCGTCGGTAAACGTATTGCATTATGACAAATGGAAGGATACTGATGCTGTGGAGACGATGGTATACTTTTTAGATGCTGTTATAACGGAATTCATTGAGAAATTGGAAGCTTATCGTGATTCTTCAAACCGTGAGGATCGCCAAACCTTTCTTTTTATGGAAAGAGCCTACAACTTTGCAAAAGATAACAGAGCACTAGGACTGGGAGTATTAGGGTGGCACTCATTGCTTCAATCTAAAATGATGCCTTTTAATAGTCAAGAAGCGTATAATTTAAATAATGAAATCTTCAGGAGCATCAAAACAAAATCCTATAGTGCATCTGAAACATTGGCTAAAAAATTTGGAGAACCAGCTGTTCTTAAGGGTTATGGTAGACGTAATGCTACCTTAAACGCAATTGCTCCAACTACTTCTTCAGCTTTTATTCTAGGGCAGGTATCACAAGGAATAGAACCCATATGGTCCAATATTTATGTAAAAGATATTGCCAAGATCAAAACCACAATAAAGAATCCATTTTTAGAGCAACTTTTAGAGGATAAAGGGGAAAATACCACTGAGGTTTGGCGAAGTATACGTGATCAAGACGGTTCGGTGCAACATTTGGACTTTCTTACGCAACTTGAAAAAGATGTGTTTAAAACCTATTCAGAGATTGATCAATTGGATATCATTTATCAAGCTGCCAATAGGCAAAACCATATTGATCAAGGACAGTCGGTAAACATTATTGTACACCCAGATATGCCAGTGAAAGAAATTAATAAAATTCATGTAACTGCATGGAAACTAGGGTTGAAATCACTTTACTATCAGCATAGTATGAACGCAGCACAGAAATTTAAACAGAAAAAAGATTGTGCTAGTTGCGAAGCTTAAATAAAGTGTAGCGTCCTTTTTTGTTGGAAAGCGTAGTTAGGGATAATAATTGTGCGGAAACAAAATTCTTTAAAAACAGATAGACTATGAATTTGAAGGGTAAAGTTGCCTATATAACTGGCGGAACAAAGGGAATTGGCTATGGAGTTGCTCAATCTCTATTGCAACAAGGTATGAAGGTTGCGATTAGCGGAAGAAGTATTGAAGGAGCTACCCAAGCCGCAAAAAGTTTAGGAGATGAAGCAAATGTACTTGGGATATCTTCTGATGTTTCAAAGCTTGTTGATGAGGTTGATGCCGTTAAGAAAATCATCGAGAAATGGGGGCAATTGGATTTTGTTCTTGCCAATGCTGGTGTGGGCCATTTTGCACCTATTGATGAAATGGATGAAAGTGAATGGCATCAAATGATCAATGTGAACCTTAATGGCGTTTTTCATACATTAAAAGCTTCAGTGGAAGCATTAAAAAAATCTGAAGGTTACTATATGACCTTGGCAAGTTTGGCCGGGACCAATTTTTTTGCTCAGGGTGCCGGATATAATGCCACTAAATTTGGTGTGGTCGGCTTTACACAGGCAGCAATGTTGGACTTGAGAAAATACAATATCAAGGTAACTACAATAATGCCGGGTTCTGTGGCAACTCATTTTAATGGAAATGAACCTTCTAAAAAAGATTCATGGAAAATACAAGCAGAGGATATTGGAAAGCTTGTGGTTGATTTGTTACAAATGAATCCTAGAACACTGCCAAGCAAAATAGAGGTCAGGCCTACACGCCCGGATTTAAAGTAATCATACCTTTTTTTCAGTAAAAGGAATACGGGAGTCGCAGATCTCCAAGATTATCCTCTTTAAATAAGTTTCAAAAGTATTAAGGGTATCATGGTCTATATTGATTCCATCTGAATAAAAGGGTAAAAAGCCTTGGCTTAAATTTTTAAAAGAGTAAATCCCAGCCTGTAAAGAATTGGCATCATGCTTTTTCGAATATAAGAATGCATAGCATAGCAATTGAAATGCCTTGCTTTTATCGTAATTTAAAACGAGTTCTTCCCAATCTGTAACTTTGACATTTCTAGGCTCTACTTTTCCAGTTTTATAATCAATTATTCTGGTAATACCATCAATTTGGTCAACCCTATCCAATGTGCCTTTGAGCTTTATAGGAAAATCCAATTCTGGTATATTCAGTTGCACAACCAGTTTTTCTTCTAATCCCAAGATTTTTATTTCATGTTTCTCCACTTGTTTTATTTCTTGGGCGATAAAATTCTGTAGATATTTTACAATTACATTAAACACCAAGAGAAATTTGCCTTTTAAAATATCGACTCCAGGTAAGTTTTTGTAAAAGTGTGTTTTTACCACCTCTGGAGTTTTTGTTGCCAAGTCAGCGGTATTCTCCAATGTTAAAATTTTATTGATAAGAGGCTGATATAGTTCTTCTAAACTATCATGTACTATTGTGCCAAACGTGTTGGCGGCTATCGTTTCTTCAACTTCAGAAACATCATTTATTTTTAGAATATTCTTTTTATAGAACTCAAGTGGGTTTCTAATGTAATTGGTTAAAGATGTTGGTGAAAACCCTTTATCTGCGAAGTTCACTATGTCTTTTACAAGTAACGGACTTTTAGATACCTCAGATATAGGGGTTGGTGAAATTTTAACTTGAGGAGATGCAATATTATGTGTAACATATTTTGAAACGTTGTCATCCGCAAGTAACTGAGAGATTAGCCTGCTTTTCTCACCACCTTCTAAAACGTCTGGTTCAGTATTATAGATGATATGAATATTTTTGGCACGCTGAATCAATCTATAAAAATGATACGTATATATGGCGTCCTTCTCTTTGTATGTGGGCAGTCCATATTCTTGTTTTACATCAAAAGGAATAAAGGAATTGTTAGATTTTCCGGAGGGAAGTATCCCTTCATTTACGGATGTGAGTATTACCGTTTCAAAATCCAGATTTCGACTTTCCAACATACCCATTATCTGTAAGCCGGATAAGGGCTCACCAATAAAATCCAAAGCTTCCATGGTTGCTAGTTGCTTAAACAAGCTTTTGACGGACTTTAATCCTGTTTTAAAGGCAATGGAACTTAAATGAATTCTTAGCTGGTTAAACAAGGTGTAAAATCGATATAAAGACTCAAGCTCTTGGGAATTCTCTGCTTCACTAAAGATTTTTTTTAAGTTTTGAATGAGCAACAAACAATTGTCTATCCATTGTAAGGATGAGACAGTTTTGGGCGGGAACATAACTTCCAACGTCTGTTTTGCTCCAACATATTTTGAAAGGACGGTATGACTGAGATAAAGCCTATTGGTTTCTTTGATATCCCTTGGAATTGCTTTTGCAAAGTCAATTTTTTGAGAAGCCGAAATGGATATGCTGTATGGATTTGATAGAAATTCTAAAACATCTTTGTAAAACCATCCTTTTTCCGTGTTAGCTATATTGAGTTCTAAAAAGGATAGAAAAAATGAATATAGTACTGTTTTATTAAGAGGTAGACCCATGGTAATGTTTACCTCATTGATTTCATTTGGAATAGCCTGAAGAATAGGATTTAGCAAAGATTCATCCGCAAGAACAAGAGCCGTGTTTTTAAGCCCAGTATGAGATTCTGAGTTAATCTTCCTTAAAACTTCACCAACATATTTGGCTTGAGAAATACTTTTGGGAACACCGGTGATAGAAATGTTTTTTGAGGATAAAAAACTAGTATGAACTCCAGTTAGGTTTCTGGTTCTATAATATGGCCATTGCCTTGTATAATTCCTAATGAAAAGCCCTGCATCGTGGATCGCATCATCTAGAAAATAGGAATCAATATCCCAATAGATTTGGCTATTGGTGTGTTCAAGAAAGTATTGTATAATGTTTGATTCTGCAGAATTGAGAGCATTGAAACCTATAAAAACTAAGGAATCATTTTTGTTGGTTTTACAATAATCCTCAAGATTTTCATTTGTCTTTCTATAGATTAGGCCTTGATATCCTTTCTTTTGGGTTAAAAGCGAAGTAGTAAAAGAATCGTATAAAGATTCAAGACTGTTCCATAGCTGTAAATAGTTTTGAATCAGTTCTGTTTTCTCAGTTTTTAATGACCAATGATTGAGTTCTTTTATGGCAGATAGGTAGTTGAGGATATCCTTGGAAGGAATAAGATATCTGTCTATCTCATTAAAATCTTGAAGTAGCGTTTGCCCCCATTTTAAAAAAGTATAAAAGTCATCATGAGCTTCTATTTTGGAGCTTTTATAAACGGAATAGAGTTGTATAAGTAAGTCTATGGAAGATGCAGAGGTAATACCAGAGATGTCTTCAACAAAATCCTCTATAGCTAGAATTTTTGGGCTAAAACTGTTTTTGGTAAGACTATGGGAAATATGTTTTTTTAGAAAAGTACCCGACCGTTTACTGGGTAGTACAAAAGTTAACGACTCAATAGCCACTTCTTTTTCTAAAAGGTCATCCAGAACATATTGAAGAAAACTTTGATGCATATGCTAAAAATAAAAAAGGCCCTGCATTTGCAGGGCCTTTTTTGAAAAGAAAACTAAGTTTTCTAATTCTTATTTTACCAAGTTGATTTCAACTCTTCTGTTTTGAGCTCTTCCAGCTCTGTTGTTGTTAGTTGCGATTGGCTTGTCTTCACCATATCCGATAGCAGTTAATCTATCAGCACCAACACCTTTGTCAATCAAGAAGTCTCTTACAGAGTTAGCTCTTGACTCAGAAAGTTTTTGGTTTGTTTTAGCGCCACCAACACTATCAGTATGTCCTTCTACTGTAAACTTAGCAGTAGGATACTCATTCAAGATAGTGATGATATCAACCATTACAGAAGTAGATTCTGCTTTGATAGAAGATCTACCAGTGTCAAACAAGATAGTTCTCGCATAGTCGTTCAATTGTTTTTGAACTTCTTCAGTTACTTCTGGACAACCGTTGTTAGCAACAGTACCAGCTACTTGTGGACATTGATCGTCTTTGTCAAGAACACTGTCACCATCAGCATCAGGCCAAGGGCATCCGTTGTTCTCAGCAGGACCAGCTTCGTTAGGACACTGATCATCTTTGTCAGCAACACCGTCACCGTCAGCATCTGGACAACCAGCTAAGGCAGCAAGACCAGCTTCGTTAGGACAAGCATCATCTTTATCAGCAACACCGTCACCGTCAGCATCTGGACAACCGTTCATTTCTTTAGAACCAGCTTCGTTAGGACAGCTATCTTTGCTATCTTCAATACCATCGCCGTCAGCATCTGGACAACCGTTGAATGCTTCTAGACCAGCAACTTCTGGACAAGCATCGTCTTTGTCATAGATTCCATCACCGTCAGTATCAGTTCCACCAAATTTGATGCTAATACCTGCCATGTGTTGGAAATGCTTTACTAAGTAATCTTCAAAAGCATGTTTGTACTGAGTTTGTAATGTTAACCCGATATTTTCTGAAAACCAGATGTTAACACCAATACCTGCATTTGCAGTACCAGCACCAATTTCGTCAACCCAAGTATAACCACCACCTATTTCCGCAAATGGATCAATAGTTGTGTTTTTAAGGAAGTTGTACTTAATGGTACCATCAATAGCATAATGTGAAAGATCATCAACTGCTTGGTCACCATTGTTTTCAATTCTATTTAAAGAACCTCTTGCACCTACAGAAAACCCACTTCCAACATATTTGGATACAGCCACGTAAGAAACGGAAGGCAAGATGTTCCAGTGGTCACCAACGTTGAAGTACTCATCAAACAATGTAGTACTTGAGAACGGGTTGTTCTCATCGTTGGTAGGATAAAGGTCAATTGCGTTAACCCCAAAACTAATCTGCCACGGATTATTCTCGTCTTGCGCTTGTAGGTTGTTAGCGCCTAAAACTAATAGGGCAACAACTAATAATTTGCTAAGATGTTTCATGCTCAAAATTTTAAGTTTAAGTGTTTATCAGCAGCAAATGTAAGTTGTTAAGACTTATTAACAAAATCAATTTTTCTTTTTTTTTGACGCATTACATAGAACATTTACTGCATTTCAACGATTTTCAATGATTTCCCAACTTCGATGAAGGCATTAATTGCTTGATCCAAATGATGCTGTTCGTGGGCTGCTGACAGTTGTACGCGAATACGCGCCTTACCTTTTGGGACTACTGGAAAGAAGAAACCTATTACATAAATACCCTTCTCTAAAAGCATATCTGCCATTTGTTGGGAAAGCTTAGCGTCATATAACATTACCGGAACTATGGCGGAATCACCATCAATAATGTCAAAACCCGCTTGTTTCATTCCTTTTTTAAAGTATTCTGTGTTGCGTTGAAGTTTATCTCTCAACGAAGTATCCTTGTCCAACATCTCAAAAACCTTGATAGAAGCACCTACAATGGCTGGGGCAAGGGAATTGGAGAACAAATATGGCCGAGATCTTTGACGCAATATTTCTATAATTTCTTTTTTACCTGTAGTATACCCTCCCATTGCACCTCCAAGTGCTTTGCCTAAAGTGCCAGTAATAATATCAATGCGATCCATAACTCCTTTTTCTTCCAGGGTTCCTCTTCCCGTTTCGCCAATAAATCCAGCTGAGTGGCATTCATCAATCATTACCATAGCATCATACTTATCCGCTAAGTCACAAATTTTATCTAGGGGCGCTAAGAGTCCATCCATGGAAAAAACACCGTCAGTAACGATAATTTTAAATCTAGCGCCGTCTTTTTCACTTTGCTTGAGTTGAATTTCCAAATCGGCCATATCATTATTCGCATACCTATATCTTTTGGCCTTACAAAGACGAACACCATCAATTATGGATGCATGGTTTAATGAATCTGAGATAATGGCATCCTCTGCTGTCAATAAAGGCTCAAACACGCCTCCATTAGCATCAAAAGCGGCAGCATACAATATAGTATCCTCCGTGCCATAAAAATTGGCAATCTTTTCTTCGAGCTCTTTATGGATATCCTGAGTACCGCAAATAAACCTGACCGAAGACATACCGAAACCATGAGAGTCCAGCGCATCCTTTGCTGCTTGTACTACATCTGGGTGTGATGAAAGCCCCAAATAATTGTTCGCGCAAAAGTTAATGACCTCTTGTCCTGTAGATATTTTTATAACTGCATCTTGTGGAGATGTGATGATACGTTCTTTTTTAAATAGGCCTGCCTCTTTTATGGCGTCCAACTCATTTGTAAGATGCTCTTTTATTTTTCCGTACATAGTTTTTAAGTTTAAAGGAAAACGGGATTTATTTTGTGATCAATATAGACAATAATAGTATGTTTAATTTCAAAATCCATCTCTTTTAGCACATCAGCATATTGAGTGATCTGTTCTTTATGAGATGGAGATGTTTTTCCAGTTTTATAGTCAATAATTGTTGCTTCATTATGTTTGATTGCAATCCGGTCTGGGCGCAATGAACCTCCATTTATGGTAAGAATCTCTTGCTCATTCAATATTTGATACTGATCCGTGAAATATTTTTTCAGTTCTGGATGATTGACGACACCAAGTATCTTTTCTTTTAAATAATTCGTGGCATCTTCAGGAATATGGCCGGATAACCGAAGTTTTTCAAGGACATGGGGAACATTGTCACTTGTAATGATATTGCTTAGTGCGAAATGAATAAGATTACCCATTTCAATAGCCTCTCTTTTTTCATCATCCCATAAATGACTGGATTTTGTTGAAATGGTAAAACCAGGATCTTCCTTTTGCCTTGTTAGATAGGAAATATGAAGATTTTTGGTGGAAGAGGCAGAAGTAGTAGCATTATTTTTCTGAGATACGCCAAAAGCATAAACTTGCTGATCGTTTTTAGGAACATCCTGGCTTTGCAAGTAGCAATAAAACAAATCCGAATAAGAGGTTGAATTCATTAAGGAGGGACTGTTCTTGCTTGCTTCAGAAATAATATAGAGTGCTTTTTCAGCCCTGGTCAATGCCACATACAATACATTCATGGCATCCAATTCCGTTTTTTTTACTTCATCAATATATACATCCGCCGTAATCTGATTGTAATGCAACATTTCTTGGTTCGTGTTGATTAAGAATTCATCTAATCCAAAATCATCTTCGTCATTAACTTTGGAAACCCATGATTTCTTTTTCTTTCGTTTATCATCTATTATCGCATTGGCAAACGGAAAGATGACTACTGGAAATTCTAGACCCTTGGCCTTGTGAATGGTCATAATTTTAACAGCATTAACATTATCTGGAGCAGTAATGGAAAGGCTTGCCTTTTTCTTCTCCCAATATTTTAGAAAGGAATGTAATCCTGGCCCATCTCTTTTTTCTACTAGCAATACCTCATCCATTAAAAAAGAAAGATAGGCAGCTGCATTTACGGATAGGTCAAATTGGATGATGGCCTTTTCAAGAATGGTGAAAACCGATTGCCCTTTTAAACTGTTCAAATGAAACCCATAGGTAGTGGAAAACAACTCTTCAATCTTATCTATATTGGATGATATAAAATCATGCTTTTCTTTTTTAGCCAAAAACAATAAAGCTTCATAGCGTGCTTCTTTATCATTTAAATCATCCATCACTTTTAGTATTGAAATAAGAAAACGAACCTTTTCATTGTTGTTCAACAACAAAGAATCTGAAGAAATAATAGGAATGTCGTTTTCGGATAGAAAATTGGCTAAAAGCATACCTTTATTATTGTCACGGACTAGAATACAAATGTCAGAGAAGGGGTGGTTTTTAGATGTAACTTCATCAACAGTTTTTAGAACCTCATTACAATAGGCTTCTTCCTTGTCGTTGATGTTATTGTCCAAAAATGATAATTGTACAAAACCGCCAGATTTGTTATTGGGTTTTTGATTGCAGCCTTCTAAAAAAAGATTTTTGTAATCCTCACCCTTTAAAAATGGGGCAACCAATGTGAAAAAACTATTGTTGAATTCGACAATTTCACTATAACTTCTCCAATTTGTATCCAAAGTGTTAATACTTGGCGCTACTGCAAAAGGATGCGATTTTAAATTAATAAGGTTTAAGAATTGTTCCGCTCTACCTCCACGCCATCTATAAATAGCCTGCTTTACATCTCCAACAAGAAATAAGGAACCATTTTCTTTTCTTTCATTTTCACTTTCTAGGGCATTTCCAATTAAAGGAATCAGGTTGTTCCATTGCATTTTAGAAGTATCTTGAAACTCATCAATAAAATAGTGCCTGTATTTTTCTCCCATTCTTTCATAAATAAAAGGAACAGGTTGGTCTTTTATTTCTTTTGATAACAATGAATTTAATGACGAAATTGGGATGACATCTTTTTCAACTTCTATGTTCTTGATTTCTTTTGCAATTTCATTCAACAATGTAAGCGGAACTATGTTGCCATAAATATTCTTGTAGAAGCTGCGTTTGTAAATATTTTTTTTGATCGATAAAAAACTTTCTAAAACAATGTTTCCCAGATGGGTAACATCTCTTTTGTCCGCAGCTTTAAGGATTTTATGCTCAAGTAAGTTTTGTTCTAATTTATTGTTATAAAGCACTTTAATGCCAAACACTCCATCAATTATTTTTCTGAAATGATTGGGAAGGGTCTGTCTTGGAAAATCAGAGGAATCAAATCCTTGATTTTCAATTTCCTGAAGTACTTTTTGCGCTTCAGTGCTAACATTGCTTTCAATCACTGCTATTTGTGAGGTGATATTCTTTTGAATTTGTTGAAAATCTCTTATTGATTTTGATAACAGTTTTTCTACATGCCCAGAATGATTTTCTTGAAAAAGTAACTTTCCAATTTCCACTAGATCATATGAAATATTCCAACTCTTGTCATCATCAATCTTTTCAAGTGAGAATGCTAATAAAACTTGAGTAAGTTCCTTATCGGTTCCAGCTCTTTCCAATAAATGTCCCACAGCCTCTTCCAAGAGCAATTCAATGTCCAACTCTACCTCAAAATTTTGCGAAAGCTGAAGATCACGTGCAAAGGTCTTTATAATCTTATGATTGAATTTATCAATCGTGGAAACCTCAAAGAATGAGTAGTTGTGCAAAATCCTTTTAAGTACTGTTTTGGATCGTTGCTGAAGTTGTTCGACGCTTAATGAAAGGTCTTGGCAGATTTCATGGAATAGCGCCCCTTTATTTTTATCACTTCCAAAAGCGTGAAGGTTATCCAAAATCCGGGTTTTCATTTCGCCTACAGCTTTATTGGTAAAGGTAATGGCCAAAATCTGCCTAAACTTTACAGAGGAGTCATTGGACAGCAGCAATTTAAGGTATTCCTTGGCCAAGGTATAGGTCTTACCAGAACCGGCAGATGCATTGTATATTTTAAAGTTGGTACCCTCCAAAAAGTTTTTCTTGCAAATTACGGATTACCAACCTGAACTTTACATTGAATTTCATGAATATATATCTTAAAACCGTATTTTTACAAGAATCATTAATAACTTAAAAACAATATAATTATGGCTTTTGAATTACCAAAATTACCCTATGCATATGATGCTTTAGAGCCACATATAGACGCAAGAACAATGGAGATTCACCATACGAAGCACCATAATGGATATACCACTAAATTAAATGGTGCAATTGGAGGAACAGAGTTGGAGGGAAAGGGAATCCTTGATATTTTAACCAATTTGGACATGTCCAATGGAGCAGTGAGAAACAATGGAGGTGGATTTTACAATCACTCTCTTTTCTGGGAAATAATGTCTCCAAATGGAGGAGGAACACCAAGTGGAGATCTGGCTACAGCTATTGACGATGCTTTTGGTTCTTTTGATGCGTTTAAAGAAAAATTTAGCGCAGCTGCTGGTACAAGATTTGGATCTGGTTGGGCTTGGCTTTGTGTTAACAAAGGAGGTAAGGTTGAGGTTTGCTCCACTCCAAACCAAGACAATCCCTTAATGCCGGGATCAGGATGCGAAGGACACCCTATCTTAGGATTGGACGTTTGGGAACATGCATACTATTTAAATTATCAGAATAGAAGACCAGATTATGTGGCGGCCTTTTTTAATGTAATTAATTGGGACAAGGTTTCAGAAAATTACGCAGCCAATAAATAATTAGGGCACTCATTCTATTAAATTTAAGAAGGCCGAGCACAATTTTGTGCTCGGCCTTTTATTTTATAAATACCTTAAATAGAAAAGGGTGAGGAAGCCCTCACCCTTTTCGTCCCAAATCTTACCATAAACTTAACCTACTTATGCTATGGCAAAACTAAATTACTGGTATTGTGAGAAATAACAAAAGTTTTTGAGGAAATTTTTGATTTTTTGAAAAAAAACTGCGGATAATTCAGTGAGGAAATTTGTTAAATCCTTGGGGCTCAAATATAAAGAAGGCGGAGATTTCCCCGCCTTCTTTCCCCAAATCTTACCATGAACTTAACCTACTTATGCTATGGTCCTCCAAATGTAAACCAAGGCCGAGCATCAGGAGAAAGCTTTTAGATGAAACCCACGTTATTTGGTTGAATTACCAACCTTGTGGTTAGAGCGTACTAATACTAAAGAAAAGGATTACGTGATGCGGTACTTGGATTACTTAAAATAAAAAAGGTGGAATAGCTTCCACCTTTTTTGCCCCAAATCTTACCATGAACTTAACCTACTTATGCTATGGCAATACTAAAGTAGGTTTGACTTTTGCCCACTAACCAAAAAGACGGCAACATGCACGTTTCATCGATGAAATGCACACATTAACTTTAATTTAGGTAGGCCAGGTTAATATGCTCTTTCGTTCTTCCCTTCGTAGAAATTAATAAAAGCCCTATTTACGACCCTATTTCCTCCAGGGGTAGGATAATCTCCTGTGAAATACCAATCTCCTAGGTTTTTTGGACATGCCTGGTGTAAGCTTTCAATACTTTGATAGATAATGTCTACTTCAGCATTAATACCCTCTGGACTCAAGATTTGAGCAATCTTTTTCGAAATTTGCTCGGGAGTAAAGGGTTCATAAAATTCTTTAACATGGTTAACAACTTCCTTGTCTTTAGAATTAGTTTGAGTTAAGCACTTTTCATAGATGGCCTTTATTTTGTCCGTGGTTCCATTTTCTATATGAAGCGCTTGAGCCGCTTTAAAAGCAACAAAGTCCTCCAGTTTGGCCATATCTATTCCATAACAATCTGGATACCTTATCTGTGGTGCTGAAGAAACTACTATTATTTTTTTAGGAGACAACCTATCAAGAATTTTTAAAATACTCTTTTTTAAGGTTGTGCCCCTAACAATACTGTCATCAATTATTACCAGATTGTCATTTTCCTCTACAGAGCCATAGGAAATATCATATACGTGAGTTACAAGGTCATCTCTGCTACTATCCTGCGTAATGAACGTTCGTAGCTTTGCATCCTTAATAGCCACCTTCTCAATGCGAGGTCTAACCTCCAAAATCCTATGAAGCTCCTCACCAGTAATTTTTGGACCTAAGGCTAAGATTTGTTCCTCTTTTTTTGCGTTAAGGTAGTTCTGAGCCTCCTTTACCATACCAAAGAAAGAAGTCTCGGCAGTATTGGGAATATATGAAAAGACTGTATTTGCCAAATCATCATTAATGGCTTTTAAAATTTTTGGGAACAAGAGTTTACCCAACATTTTTCGTTCTTGGTAAATCTCTTTATCACTTCCTCTTGAAAAATAGATGCGCTCAAAAGAACATGCTTTTCTTTCAGTGGGTTCAAGTATTTCTTCCAAATGGACAGTTCCTTTTTTCTTTATGATTATTGCATGCCCAGGGTCTAATTCCTTAACATCATCATATTTAACATTAAAAACAGTTTGAATAGCAGGTCTTTCTGAAGCTACAACGACAAACTCATCATCTTTATAGTAATATGCTGGTCTTATTCCTGCAGGATCTCTAACTACAAAAGCATCTCCATGACCCAACAAACCGGCCATAGTATAACCACCATCCCAGTTTTTGGAAGCTTTGGTCAATATTTTTGCCACATTAAGTCGTTCCGCAATTAAGGGTGAAGCTTCCCTTTTATTAAATCCTTCTTTTTTTATTTGTTTGTAAAGCTTGGCAACGGCATCGTCCAAGAAATGCCCTATTTTTTCCATTACGGTAACGGTATCGGCCATTTCTTTTGGGTGCTGACCTAATGTAATAAGGTTGTTGAAAAGCTCATCAACATTGGTCAAATTAAAATTACCAGCAACAATAAGGTTGCGGTGCATCCAATTGTTTTGCCTTAAGAATGGGTGAACGCTTTCAATACTATTTTTCCCAAAAGTGCCATATCTAACATGACCCATTAATAATTCACCGATATATGGAATGTTCTTTTTTTGAAGTGCAACATCATCTACATATTCTGGGTGTTGGGTCAAAGAAGTATTAATGCGATCATTAATTTGAGCAAATATATCCTGTATGGGTTGCTGTTGCGCAGAACGCACCCTGCTCATGTATCGCTCTCCAGGATCCATATCTAGCTTTATACTTGCAAAACCAGCACCATCCTGACCTCTATTGTGCTGTTTTTCCATCATTAGGTACATTTTGTTTACGCCGTAGAAGGCTGTACCATATTTTTCTTTGTAGTACTCCAGAGGTTTAAGCAAACGGATCAGTGATATTCCGCATTCGTGCTTAATCGCATCACTCATATGTATATAAAATAAAAAAGCCCCGAAATATTTCAGGGCAGTTATTTATGTTAATTCAATATTGAATTGTGTCAATTCTTTAAACTGCAACAAACGTTTATCAATCTCATGCTTTTGCAGTGTTATCATTCGTTCTGTTCCAAATTTCTCCACACTAAATGAAGCTAGATTGGAACCGTGAATAATGGCATTCTTTATGCTTTCAAAAGAAATATTTTTGGTCTGGGCTAAATAGCCAGCAAATCCGCCAGCGAATGTATCTCCGGCTCCAGTAGGATCAAAAACTTCCTCTAATGGTAATGCGGGAGCAAAAAATATGTGCTCATCATGAAACAAAAGAGCGCCGTGCTCTCCTTTTTTGATAACTACATACTTAGGTCCCATTTCCTGTATTTTGGCCGCTGCTTTCACCAAGGAATATTCTTTGGTCAATTGGCGAGCTTCCTCATCATTTATGGTAATGACATCAATATGCTTTATTACATCAACCAACTCATCCCATGTATTATCCATCCAAAAATTCATGGTATCCAAAATGATAAGCTTTGGTCGCTCTTCCATTTGATTAATTACACCCATCTGAATACTTGGGTGTAAATTTCCAAGCATGACCACATCGGCATCTTTGAAGTCTTCTGGAACTATAGGATTAAAATCACCTAAGGTATTCAGTTCTGTAACTAAAGTATCTCTGGAATTTAGGTCATTATGGTATTTTCCTTTCCAATAAAACGTTTTACCACCTTTAACGATTTCGACTCCGGAAATATCTATGTTTCGGTCAGTAAAAATATCTAAATAAGTCTGTGGAAAATCATCTCCCACAACGGAAACTATTGCAGATTCTACTTTAAACTGATTAGCAGCTAAGCCTATAAAAGTACCTGCTCCTCCTAATATTTTACCTGTCTTGCCAAATGGGGTTTCAATAGCATCAAATGCCATACTCCCTACAATAAGCAATTTGCCCATTTATGTAAATTTGCTGCAAATATACACTTAGATATTCCATTTATCATAACAGAGGGTATAATTAAGGAGAAGGAGAATCCATTGTACAAAAAGAGGCTTACTTTCTTCCAAAATCCGCAGGAATTTCACCCCAAGCCTTGGTTTCCCATTTGGCAATAGGAGTATTGTAGGAGTTTTTCTTCAACCATTCCTCAGCACGTTCAATAAGTTCAAACACTACTTTGTTTTTAGTGTTTTTCTTCAACTTGGTGCCGCATTTTTTCTTTCTTACCCAACCCATTGCAATTCTGGAATCTGAATAAAGAATGCGGGTGCTTTTGTTGTTTTTTAGAAAGGCCAATCCATGCACAAGAGCTAAAAACTCACCTATATTATTGGTTCCCTGTTCAAAAGGGCCTTGTTTAAAAAGTGTTCTTTTGGTTTTAGTATCTACGCCTTGATATTCCATTTTACCAGGATTGCCACTGGAAGCGGCATCCACCGAAATAGAATTATAATTTGGCTCTCCAATTTTTAATAGTTCTTCTTGAGTTAACTCCTTTTTGTCTTTAGATTTTCCTTTGTATTCCAAATAATTGCTGTTAAAGGCCTTCTTTGCTTCCGCAAAGTCCTGAAAAGATTTATACTGTGCTCCTTTAAATCCTTCTATTTGGGCTTTACAATCTGCCCATGCCTCATAAATACCAGGTCGCTTACCCTTCCAAACAACATAAAATTTTCTCTTATTGGCCATCTTTCAAAAGAAGTTTTTCTATCACTTTTGGAAAATGATCATATTCCAATTGGTGCACTTTTTTGGCTATAGAATCGGCATCATCACTTGAAACGACCACTGTTTTAGCTTGAAATATAACAGCGCCTTCATCATAATTCTCATTGACATAGTGAATAGTTATTCCAGTTTCTGACTCTAAATTATCCTTTACTGCTTGATGGACTTTAGCGCCGTACATGCCTTTTCCACCATATTTAGGCAGCAATGCTGGATGAATGTTAATAATGGTATTTGGGAAAGCTTTTATTAAAGAAGCGGGGACTTTCCACAAAAAACCAGCTAAAACAATTAAATCTGGGCTTAGCGCTTTTAGAAGTTTAACAACACGATCAGAATCAGTAAAAGCAGCTCTGTTAAAATAAAAAGCTGGAGTTTTAAGTCTGTCACAACGTTCTAAAACCGCAGCGGTTTTTTTATTGGTAAGTACGGCAGAAACCTCTATTGAGGGGCTTTCCCTAAAAAAAGAGATGATATTTTCGGCATTTGAACCACTACCTGAGGCTAAGATTACTATTCGCTTCATTTGGGGACTTCTACTATGATTATTGGCCTGTATTTATAAGGCTAAAGTAATATTCTGGAGCATAAGATGTTTAATTTAAGGCACATTTTATAGACAAATGGTGTATTTAATCCAAAGTTTTATATTTTTGCCAACGATTAAATTTTTAAAACCGATATAATTATGTCAGACATTGCATCAAGAGTAAAAGCTATCATCGTTGATAAGCTGGGTGTAGATGAGAATGAAGTAGTGCCAGAAGCTAGCTTTACCAATGATTTAGGAGCGGATTCCTTGGACACTGTTGAACTTATCATGGAGTTTGAAAAAGAATTTGACATTCAAATTCCTGATGATCAAGCAGAGAACATTGCAACTGTTGGTCAAGCCATTAGCTATATAGAAGAAGCGAAGTAATTTTATGATATCTTACTAAAGACTTTAAATTATCCATGTGATGATCATCACATGGATATTTTTTTTAATTTAGGTTCTAAAGGTTAAAAAAATAGTTCAATGCAGTTAAAGCGAGTAGTAGTTACCGGAATGGGTGCGTTAACACCCATTGGCAACAATTTAGGGGCTTATTGGGAAGGACTAAAGAATGGTAAAAGTGGTTGTGCGCCCATAACGTATTTTGATACGGAAAAGTTCAAGACTAAATTTGCCTGCGAACTTAAAGACTATAACCCACAAGATTTTTTTGATAGAAAGGAAGCTAGAAAACTGGATAGGTTTGCGCAGTATGCCTTGGTCTCTGCAGATGAGGCTATTGCAGATGCTAAGTTAAATCTGGATGAGATAAACAAATTGCGGGTAGGTGTTATTTGGGGAGCAGGAATTGGAGGTTTAGAAACCTTTCAGCAAGAAGTTTTAAACTTTGCTGATGGTGATGGAACCCCAAGGTTTAACCCATTCTTTATTCCGAAAATGATAGCAGATATTGCACCGGCCAATATTTCCATCAAGCATGGATTTATGGGACCAAACTATACAACGGTTTCTGCATGTGCGTCATCTGCAAATGCCATGTTCGATGCCTTAAACTCCATACGTTTAGGATATTGTGATGTAATTGTAACAGGAGGAAGTGAAGCAGCAGTTACTATTGCTGGAATGGGTGGCTTCAATGCCATGCATGCATTATCTACTAGAAACGAAAGCCCAGAAACAGCTTCAAGACCATTTGATGGAACCAGAGATGGTTTTGTTTTAGGAGAAGGAGCAGGTGCTTTAATTTTAGAAGAGTATGAGCATGCCAAAGCAAGAGGGGCAAAAATATATGCAGAGGTTTTGGGAGGTGGATTATCCAGTGATGCCCACCACATGACCGCTCCACACCCAGAGGGTATCGGGGTTGTTGAAGTGATGAAGAATTGTTTGGAAAATGCAGGACTGAAACCAGAAGATGTAGACCATATAAATACTCATGGAACTTCTACACCTTTAGGAGATGTGGCCGAACTTAAAGCCATTTCTAAAGTTTTCGGAGATCATGCAAAGAATATAAATATTAATTCTACGAAATCAATGACCGGGCACTTATTGGGTGCTGCAGGTGCCATTGAAGCCATCTCGGTTATATTGGCAATGGAAAATGGTCTTGTACCTCCAACTATAAATCATGGTACAGTTGATGAAAATATTGATGCTTCCCTTAATTTGACTCTTAATAAAGCTCAGAAACGAGAAGTTAATGTAGCGATGAGCAATACTTTTGGTTTTGGCGGACATAATGCCTGCATTTTGTTCAAGAAATTAGGGTAGTTTTGTAAAGATGAGATTTACTTCCAAAATATTCAATTCCCCACCGAAAACGGATGGGGATTTTTTTTTGGGAGTTAAAAAAATTCTAGGTTTCAAACCCAAAGACATAGAGATCTATAAAAAGGCTTTTCTGCATCGTTCCGTAAACAAAAGAGATGCCGAGGGTAACCCCATGAATTATGAACGACTTGAGTTTTTAGGGGATGCCATGTTAGGAACCATTATATCAAAACACCTTTACAATGAAGTCCCAGAAGGGGATGAGGGCTATCTTACCAAGATGCGTTCTAAGGTTGTAAGCAGAAAACACCTTAACCAATTGGGCAAAGATTTGGAACTTTTACACTTTGTGGAAAGTAGAATCCCGAAATCACATTTTGGAGAGAACATACACGGAAATGTATTCGAAGCCTTGGTTGGAGCAATCTATTTAGACAGAGGTTACACATATTGCGAGCGGTTCATCAATGAACGTGTTATACAGCCCTACGTTGATATTGAACAGTTGGAAGGCAGGGTTATCAGTTATAAAAGTTTGGTTATAGAATGGTGTCAAAAACAAAAAAAATCCTTCTATTATGATGTCTATGAAGACACGGGGAATGATGAATTAAAGCATTTTGCAGTTAAACTTACCATAGGAGAAAAGATTCTGGCAAAGGCTAGGGCGACCTCCAAAAAGAAAGCAGAAGAAAAGGCATCAAGGAGAGCATATTTTGCATTACAGAGCAGAATTGAAAATCAGTAACTTTAAATAAAGGTAAACTCTAACGTTTTCGTAGGGTTTTAGAAGTGCATTGTCCTATTTCAACTAGGCTGGCAAATGTATTAAGAGTATATTTACAGTTCGTGTTATGGCCATGTCAACGACGCATAAAATATCAGCAGACTTTTATGATGATAACTTTCAACTCATCGCCATACATAGTGGCTTGGAGGATTATGCCATGACCTATGCCATAAATTCCAACTGTCAACTGCATTTAAAAAGAATAGAAAATGATTTGAAGTTTGACAAAAACCTTTCATTTTCAGTGTTTGAGTGGGATGATGAGATGAATGATATGTGTTGGACACTAGTTTCCAATAAATGTGTAGTTGAAGAGGTTGTTCCATCAGATGGCCTTTTTGAAAGCAATACTTCCTTTAGAACAAACCATTTGATAAAAGAAAGAAAGGAAGTGGATTATTTTTTAAAAATTGATGCTGGAGACGAATTAAAACTTGAAGAACAAGTTAGATTCATTAACAAAATACCAAAAGTTGTAACGGCCTATCCGTTAGAAACACAGACCTTAAAATCGAAAAGAAACCTAATCTTTTAGCAATGCCAACTAGAAAGAAGACAAAAATTGTAGCGACCCTTGGTCCTGCCACGAGTAAGAAGGAAGTCCTTAAAAATATGATGGAAGCGGGAGTGGATGTTTTTAGGATAAATTTTTCGCATGCTTCCCATGATGATGTTGCGGAACGCATTCAGATGATACGGGATTTAAATCAGGAATTGGGAATTAATACTTCAATACTTGCAGACTTACAGGGCCCAAAACTTAGAGTAGGCGTTATGGGAGGAGAAGCTGTTGTTGCTCCTGGAGATGAAATTACATTTGCTACTGGTGAGCCTTTTGAAGGGACGGCAAAGAGAGTCTACATGAACTACCAGACGTTCCCTCAAGATGTAAAACCCGGCGAGCGAATTTTATTGGATGATGGAAAATTAATTTTTGAAGTTAAATCCACAAACGGAAAAGATGAGGTTCAAACAACCGTTATACAAGGGGGTCCATTAAAATCGAAAAAAGGGGTAAACCTGCCCAATACAGATATCTCATTGCCTGCTTTAACAGAAAAAGATATTAAAGATGCCATATTCGCCATTTCGCAAGAAGTGGATTGGATGGCACTTTCCTTTGTGCGCCATAGTCAAGACCTTATTGGTTTACAGGATTTAATCAACAAACACTCTGAGCATAAAATTCCGATCATTGCCAAAATAGAAAAACCAGAAGCGGTTGAGAACATAGATAAAATTGTTGCGTATTGTGATGGTTTAATGGTTGCCAGAGGTGATTTAGGAGTGGAAGTTCCGGCGCATGAAGTTCCGCTTATTCAGAAGAAATTGGTATTGCGGGCAAAGAAGGCCAGAATTCCTGTAATTATTGCCACGCAGATGATGGAGACCATGATTACAAGCCTTACGCCAACGCGTGCAGAGGTGAATGACGTTGCAAACTCTGTAATGGACGGGGCTGACGCAGTAATGCTTTCCGGTGAAACTTCTGTTGGGAATTACCCAGTTCAAGTGATCGAAAAAATGTCGAGCATTTTAAATAGCGTTGAAGGCTCTAGTTTAATCAATGTTCCACAAACGCCACCTCACATCCGAACCAAAAGATACATTACCAAATCGGTTTGTTATCACGCGGCCACAATGGCAAACGAAATACAGGCAAAGGCTATTTCAACACTTACCAATAGTGGATATACAGCTTTTCAAATATCGGCATGGAGACCAAGTGCCCATATCCTTGTTTTTACCTCTAATAAAAGAATTTTAACACAGCTTAACCTCCTATGGGGAGTAAAGGCGTTCTATTACGATAAATATGTTTCTACGGATGAAACGATAGAAGATGTGAACCAAATAGCCTGTAAAAAAGGATTTTTGGATGTAGGGGATATGCTTATAAGTTTGGCGGCAATGCCAATAAAAGAAAAAGGAATGGTGAATACTTTACGTATTACCGAAATAGAAACTTGTTCTTTTTAGAAGGACAGGCTAAGAGAGGATTTAGGCAACTTCTTTTTCAAAAGCGATAAAGTTTACCACTTTACCAGCTTTATCAAAAACAGGAGAACCCTGTATCCAACATTTGTAAGGAGAGCCATTTTTTCGATAGTTGAGCAAAACAACTTCAAAAGGCTTATTGTTTTTAATAGCATGTGAAACTTGTTTTGTGGTTTCCATGCAAGTTTCTCTACCCTGAAACATTTTTGGTTTTTTTCCGATAACCTCATCAGATTCATAACCGTTCATCTGATACATATTTTGAGATGCATAAACGATATTTAGATTTGGATCGGTTACAATCACCACATGTTCCTTTTCTATGATTTCATTGCGAAAAGACACGTCATTTTGCCATTTTGCTTTTTGAGCCAAATCGCTTAAGCTTTTGACATCTTGAAGGTTTTTGCACACTTTGCCAAAATGTTGCGCATAAATATCCAATGAGCTTATGGGATAACTGTTTATTTCTTTATTGCGATAAAAATTATTTACCGCTTCATCATAAAATTTTATCTTTTCCATGCCCCAATACTATAAAAAGTTTTAAAAGCAATAAAATCTAGCCAATATATTAACATTCTTGTTTAAGAAATCCTTTAAAACAGGTTTTAAAACAGGTGTAAGTATCAACAAGATAGCAGGACTAATCATTAAAAAAGTATAGTTTTATAATAATATCTAAGTAGGCAAAGTTTAATGAGACATGAATATAAAGACCCTAAATTGGGTGCTATTTTGGGGTTAACAGATGACATTAGAAGAGATAACGACCGTTTTTCTATAACTTCCAACACCATTAAGTTTTTATGGAACAAAAATGATAAACCTATAGAATTTGTTGTGGATGATATGGTTTTAAAGCTTATGCCCAACCAGATTGTAACGGTCACCTACTTACAAAACGTTTCCTTTTCTAAAACAGCCCTGCCTCTTTCCGCTATACTTTTCAATAGAGAGTTTTATTGTATTTCTGATCATGATAGTGAGGTTTCTTGTAATGGTATTCTCTTTTTTGGAACACAGGATTTACCTATAATTACTATTCCTGAAGACCAACTGCGAAAATTTAAAATATGGTTCGAGGTATTTTTGGAAGAGTTCTCCACACCAGATAATATTCAAGGTGACATGCTTCAAATGCTCTTGAAACGATTGATAATCATGAGTACCCGTTTGGCCAAAGCACAACATATAGTTAAAGCACTTAACAACGACCAAGTAGACACCATTAGAAAGTTCAATTATTTGGTGGACATTCATTACAAAACCAAGCGAAAGGTGAGTGATTATGCAGAAATGCTGTTTAAATCACCAAAAACCCTATCCAATCTTTTTTCAATCTATAATCAAAAGTCTCCACAACAAATTATTTTGGAACGTTTGACTTTGGAAGCAAAAAGGCTTATTCATTTTACAGATAAGCAAAACCAGGAAATTGCCTTTGATCTGGGGTTTAATGATCCGGCACACTTTAGCCGGTTTTTCAAGAAAATGACCCAAACAACACCTTCTGAATACCGAGAAAACTTGCCAATTTCTGCCTAAGGGAAACTTAGGCAAGCGGTCGGGAAATTACTACTAACACTTCCCTTCCTTTTCGCTACATCTTTGCATTGTAATTAAAAGTAAGTAGAGATGAACGTAGTAGAAAAATCAGTTTTTAATCTTATAGAAATATTCAGGACTTCTAAGAAAATAGAAGCGCAAGCCCTTGTGCCAGAAACACATTGTGAGCAAAAACATCACCATGATTTTTATTGTGATGCTGAAAAACCATTTGTAAAGAATTTTTAACCCATATAATAATTAAATAAAAGATAGAATTATGAGCACATTTAACGTACCTAAAAGAGAAGAAGTAAGCAGTAATAATCAGGCAATTTTTGACAATCTGGAAAAAGCAGTTGGCTTTGTTCCAAACCTTTTTGCCACCTATGCACACTCAGAAAATGCATTGGGAAATTATTTAAACCTTTCTAACGCTAAAACATCTTTAAAAGCGAAAGAAAAAGAGGCTGTAAACTTGGCGGTAAGTGAAGTGAACAACTGTATTTATTGTTTATCTGCACACACAGCAATAGGCAAAATGAACGGTTTCACGGATGACCAAATATTAGAACTGAGATCTGGTAGCGCTTCTTTTGATAACAGATTGGATGCATTGGCAAAATTGGCCAAGAACATCACAGAAAACAGAGGAGCTACAGATGCAACTGTTCTGAACAATTTCTTTGCTGCGGGATGGACCAAAGAAAACCTTATTGACACGATTGTATTGGTAGGGGACAAAACGATTTCAAATTATATAAATAATACAACAGAAGTACCTGTTGATTTTCCAGTGGCTCAGCCTTTGGAAACAATTGAAGCATAATTAATAAACCATAATAAATTAAATATCAAATAATGAAAAAAGTAATTGCAATTTTAGTATTCGCCGTTGGAACAGTATTTTCTGGAACCGCACAGGATAAAATGATGAAGGATGCACCAGTTAGAACGTTGTCTTTGGAGCAAACTTCTGGAGAGTTTACGCAAAAACAAATTACCGTTTCTGAAGGAACTTATGTTTTTGACATTACAAACAATGGAGTGGGACACGACGTAGGTTTTGTATTGGTGAAAAAAGGGAAAGATGTAAGCAAGCCTGAAAACCATATCCAGACGGCTTATGTTACCCAAGCAGTAAAAACAGGAGCTTCACAAACTTCAAAACCAACTAAATTGGAAAAAGGAGAATATGTGTATTTCTGTCCTTTGAACCCTACAGCAACGGATAATACCTTGATTGTAAAGTAATCGGCAGTGTTTTATAAGTAAAAAGAGCCCCTTCAATTTTGAAGGGGCTCTTTTTTTATACTACTTCAGAATTTGCAAAAAGTAGGGGAGCTATACTTCTAGCCGTATAAATGGGCCAATCATTTTTGAACAAATGGCTCTCCGTAATGGCACTATCATATAAAAGATAAATTCCGCCAGATATTTTTTCGGTCTCGGCCTTAGAGATATTGTTGATATTGTCACCAACAACCTCCCCTAAATACAATAACAATTCTTTTTTTTGCTTTTGTACTATGCCTAATATTTTTTTCTGCTTAGGCGAAAGTTCTCCTAAAATCTTAAGACCCCAGCAACCATGAAAATCTTCCTCTCTGTACATATCCCTTAAAAGGTCGAAAATGGCCAATAATTGATTCTTCCCTTTTTTCCTTTTGGAAACATAACTTTTCAGAGATTCCAAGAAACTGTCGTGGCGTTGTTTTAAATAAGCAATACAAATGTCTTCTTTAGATTTAAAATGGCTGTACAGCGTAGCTTTTGCAATACCAGATTTGGAAATAATCTCATTGATTCCTGTTGAGTTATATCCGTTGGTGTAGAAAAGATTACTTGCTGATGTGATTATGTTATTGTGTATCGTGCTTTTAACCATGGTATAAATATAAGAAAAGACAAGTCTGTCTACTTGTTTTTATACAAATTTAAAGCTCTACATTAGAGATTATTAAGATTCGTGCTATGTGAATTTTTCACTCTGTATATTAGGCTTGGAGTTTTAATTATAATTTAGCGTTTTATAGTATGGATTAAAGCATTTTCATGACTAGTTTAGCAATCTAAAAAATGCTGTGATATTAGACTTGTTAACTGCTATGCTTTGGAGTTTATCCCCCTTTGGCGAATCTAAATTGGGGATACCTTATGGGATTATGAAAGGCTTAAATAGTTATGCAGTTCTAATTGCCTGTTTTCTGGCCAATCTTTTGGTTTTTCCCATAATGATGTTCTTTCTTGAGAACGTTAACCGTTATTTGATAAAATGGCGTTTTTATAAAAAATCAGCAATTTATGTTGCCAAAAGGGCAAAAACAGGATCAGCAGGGAAAATTCAAAAGTTTGGTTTTTTTGGTCTAGTGCTATTCGTTATGATCCCCCTACCTGGAACGGGAATATATGCTGGCAGTATTGCATCGTATCTTCTTAAAATTGAAAAGAAGAAGGCATTTTTTGCCAATGCCATAGGAATCTTTTTCTCTTCCATTATAATTTGGGCATTGACCATTTTTTCTGTAGAAGCAGTATAGTTTTAGTTTTTGGATAAACGTAACCGGTTTGGATTGTAATCAAAAATCAAATTTGAGCTGCACCAAAACGGATTCATTTTTTTGCTCTTCCTTTTTTTTCTCGGTGTTAAGGTTTGCCAATGAAATTCCCAATAAACGAACAGAATTCTCGAGGGTTGACTGATATAACAATTCTTTGGCCGTCTCTAGAATCAATTCCTTTTTTGCAATATAATAGGGTAGGGTTTTGCTCCTGGTCTGGAGGGTAAAATCACTGTATTTAATTTTCAGGGTAATGGTCTTGCCCGCTATTTTAGATTTTTGAAGCCTTCTTTCCAATTCGTTGGCAATGTTCTCTAATTTTTCCAACATAAAAACCTCACTGCTAAGGTTCTCAAAAAAGGTGCGTTCCGCACCTACAGACTTTGGAATACGATGGGGCTTTACCTCACTATTATGAATTCCACGCACCACGTAATAGTAGTATTTTCCACTTTTCCCAAAAGTATTGTCCAAAAACTCCAATGATTTTTGTTTTAGATCATTTCCGGTAAAAATTCCCAGTTTGTACATTTTTTCAGCAGTCACTTTTCCTACTCCATAGAATTTTCGAATATCCAAGTCTTCCAAGAATTGGATAACTTCTTCAGGATTTACCGTTTTTTGTCCGTTCGGTTTATTGTAGTCACTGGCCACTTTAGCAATGAACTTATTTATGGAAATTCCGGCGGAAGCTGTCAACCCCGTTTTATCAAGAATTTTTTGTCGGATTTCTTTTGCGATAAGCGTTGCAGAGGGGTTGCCTTTTTTGTTTTCAGTTACATCCAGGTAGGCCTCATCTAAGGAGAGTGGCTCTACCATATCAGTATACTCGAAAAAAACACTACGTACTTGTTGCGAAATCTCTTTGTACCGCTCAAAGCGTGGTTTCACAAAAATTAGATCTGGACAGTTTTTTCTAGCAATATACCCGGCCATTGCACTACGGACCCCAAATTTTCGGGCCTCATAACTTGCCGCTGAGACCACTCCACGTTTAGAGCCCCCACCAACTGCCACGGGTTTCCCCTTAAGGTCGGGATTGTCATGTTGTTCCACAGACGCGTAAAAGGCATCCATATCCACATGAATGATTTTTCGTAAGGGAAAATCAAAGTCCATACTCAAATTTAGGGTATATTTAGTTTGATGGAGCACTTAGAAATAGAACGCAAGTTTTTAGTAAAATCGAACGCGTATAAAGAAGAAGCAAAATCCCAGACCAGAATTGTCCAAGGATTTTTGAATACCGACCCAGAACGGACTGTTCGTGTTAGAATAAAAGGAGATAAAGGTTTCTTGACGGTAAAAGGAATAAGTAATGATTCGGGCACTACCCGTTTTGAATGGGAAACTGAAATTAGTGTCGGTGAGGCAACCAATTTGATTGATTTATGTGAGCCTGTAATTTTAGAGAAAATTCGGTTTGAAGTTCCCACAGGAAACCATGTTTTTGAAGTAGATGAATTTTTTGGGGAAAATAAAGGATTGGTCGTTGCTGAGATTGAACTTGAGCATGAAGATGAGGTTTTTGTAAAACCAAACTGGCTCGGGCATGAAGTGACAGGAGAGGTTAAATATTATAACTCTCAGCTGAGCAAAAAGCCATATTCCAACTGGGGTGCTTAAAGAGCGCTCTTAAACTGCTCTAAAAAGCGAATGTCGTTTTCACTTAATAAACGAATATCAGAGATTTGATGAAGCAATAACGCAATACGATCAATGCCCATACCAAATGCAAAACCAGAGTAGACTTCCGGATCAATACCACAGTTCTGCAAAACATTAGGATCTACCATACCACAGCCCATAATTTCTAACCAGCCCGTGCCTTTTGTCATACGGTAGTCCGTTTCGGTCTCAAGACCCCAATACACATCAACTTCTGCGCTTGGCTCTGTAAATGGGAAGTATGAAGGACGCAAGCGAATCTTTGATTTACCAAACATTTCAGCTGTAAAATATTGCAATGTCTGCTTTAAATCAGCAAATGAAACATCCTTGTCCACATATAATCCTTCAACTTGGTGAAAGAAACAATGTGAACGTGCAGAAATAGCCTCGTTACGGTATACTCTTCCTGGGGATATAGTACGAATAGGAGGTTTGTTATTTTCCATATAACGAACCTGAACGGAGGAAGTATGTGTGCGCAACAGAACATCTGGATCGGTCTGTATAAAGAAAGTATCCTGCATGTCTCTAGCGGGATGATATTCTGGTAAGTTTAGTGCTGTAAAGTTGTGCCAATCATCTTCAATCTCCGGGCCTTCGGAAACATTAAAACCAATTCTTGAAAAAATATCAATGATTTGATTTTTTACAATGGAAATAGGATGCCTTGCCCCAATTTCAATTGGTTCTCCAGGTCTGGTTAAATCACCATATTTTCCTTTTGTTTCTGCTGTATTTTCTAAAGCCGTTTTTAAAGAATCAACTTTTTGAGTGGCAGTGTTTTTTAACTGATTAACAACCTGTCCAAATTCCTTCTTCTGTTCATTAGGCACATTTTTGAACTCGGCAAAGAACGTATTCAAAAGTCCTTTTTTTCCCAGATACTTAATCCGGAAAGTTTCTATTTCATCTTTTGAAGTTGAAGAGAACTGTTCTACTTCATTTAAATGTTCCTTAATGGTATCAATCATGGTCGTAAGCACTATTGGCCGACAAATTTAGCAAATTGTCTTTGAATATATAGGTAATAAGGAAATGAACAGCAACACCACCAAAAAAGTGCCATAACCAATGAGTACCCATAGGGAAAATAGTCTGGGTTAGGTCAATACTTCTAAAGTAGATCGCAATTGCAAAAACTAGAAAAGCAAAAACTACCCAACGCATGTTTGTAAACGTAGTTTTAGAGAGATACCAAACAAGGGGGACCATAATGGTAAGAGCAGTTATGATATACCCAATGGAAATACGTACAACCTCCTGCATTGGAAGTATTCGTAGCATATAAGAGGCTCCAAAGAGGATAGCTATGAACAAAACTCTTTGCCACCATTTAGCAACTATTTTAAAGATGAAATAAATGACCATTATCAAGCAAAGCAACATGATAGGAACCCAGTCCAACAATAGCCAAAACTCATGGCTTCTAGTAGCATGGTAAATAGTTCCGCCAACATAACTAATGGCAATGATTGGCAAAACCAATGCAAGAAATTGATGCTGTCTGGGGTTTTTGTAGACTCTTATGCCCCAATACCAGAGTACAATCAAGAAGATGAGGTTACTAAAAGTGTTGTACGGTTCTACAATTAATCTACCGGCAATTGTTTCTTTATATATCGGTCCAGAATCGTTTGGAAAATTTTGGAAGAACACCAGAAACAATAGATGCATTAATTAGTATGAATTTAAGCTATAAACTTGTCCTTTACATTTAACTCTACCCAATTCATACAACTTTTAAAATCTTCAAAAATATGTTCGGTTGGTATTAAATCGGGGATTATATCAATCCGCTCCATCATGTATCTAGGTTGATCCAGAATTTCTATTAGTAGTACATAAACATCCCTATTTTTAAGGTCTTGTAGTACGTCTTCCATGGCATAAAGACCGGTTTGATCCATGTATTGCATTCTTCCCATTCTTATAATTACTGTAGAAGCAGTATCTGGAATTTGATCGGCTAATTGTTGAAATTCACTTGTTGATCCAAAAAATAGAGGACCTTTTACGTGCTTAATAAAAACTTCTTCTGCTAAATTTTTTGGAAAGTCTTTTTCATCAGCCCACGCTTTTTCCTTGGACAATGGTTTTACATCTGATCGTTTTGCTGTTAGATCACCCATTTTTTTCATGAACATTAGGGAAGCAAATACAAGTCCTATTCCTACCGCGTAAACCAAATTCCAAATGGAAGAAAGGACCATTACCGCTAACATTATTATTACTTCTGAACTAAGTTTAAGAGGCCCGAGTTGAATATCTTTTGGGAGATATGGGATAGCTTTTAATCCTTTATAATCCATAACTCCAACACCTACAGTGACCAAGATGCCGGCCAAGACAGCAGCTGGAATTTGAGATGCAACAGGCCCTAAAGCTAAAAGTATAACAAGTAGAAGGATACCTGCTACCATTCCTGATAGCTTTGTTTTTCCTCCAGAATTGATGTTAACCACAGTTCTAATTGTAGCCCCAGCACCTGGAATACCACCAAAAAGCGCTGCAACACTATTTCCTATTCCCTGTCCAACCAATTCCTTATTTGGTTTGTGCTTTGTTTGGGTCATATTATCGGCCACTACAGAGGTCAAAAGAGAATCAATAGCACCTAATAGTGCTAAAGTCAATGCTGTAAAAACATATGGGGCAATAGAGTCAATCTTAAATTGTGTGAAAATTTCTAAGTTTGGAATGGGTAAACCACTTGGAATTTCTTCTATTGGACGATAGGGCAATCCAAACCCAAATGCTATTCCCGAAACTACAATTAATGCGACCAAGGTGCTCGGAACGGCTGTAGTAATGCGCTTAAAGCCATAAATAATAAAAATAGTCGCCAGGGCAAGTGCCAACTCAAGCCAATTGATATTCTTTAATGCCCGCGGCAATACTTTAAAAGTACCTATTACGCCAGAGGCATCTTTTGCTGCCAATGTTTTGGCTTCTTTTTGCATGTCTGCAGGAGTAATTTCTTCTGCTCTCTTGATGGTTTCTTCAAAATCTTCTAAAACCAAAATCCCTTCACCCGCTTCTTCCTTAAGAATGTTTTCTAGGATTTCTTCTTCAGCATCAGCCATAAAACGGCTTACATATTGCGTATCCTCTTTAGGGTAGTAACCAATGGCCGGAAGGATTTGGGTAACTAAAATTATAACTCCAATAGCAGTCATAAATCCGGAAACAACGGGGTACGGAATATATTTTATATATTTTCCCAGACCCATAAGTCCAAGACCAATTTGCATAATACCTGCCAAGAGGAATATGGTCAATATTGCGGGAAGCGCTTTTCCAATATCACCATCATTAATGGCAACAATGCCACCAATTACAACCATACTTACTGCTGTCATTGGTGCTGTAGGACCAGAAATTTGGGTATTTGTACCTCCAAAAAGAGCAGCAAAAAAACTAATGAAAATGGCACCATATAATCCGGCGCTTGGTCCAAGACCAGAACTTACACCAAATGCTAGAGCCAATGGTAAGGCCACAATCCCTGCTGTTATACCACCAAATAAATCTCCTTTAAAATGCTTGAACATGGTCGCTATTTTGGTTATAATAGTATTGCTGTCAAGATACTACTTTTGGCATAGTAAAAAAGGCCAATGAAATGTTAAACACTGACCTTTTTAGTATTAAATTTTAGGAGTAAGATCTATATGTAATGAACCTTTCCGTTGGAAATATCATACATGCCGCCAACAATAAGTATTTCTCCGTTATCTTCCATTTCTTTTAAGACCGGACTTTGTTTCCTTATGTTATCAATAGTCATTTTTACATTTTTTTCTGCTACTGAATTTACAAAATCAAGATTTTTGGAGGTTCTCTCATCTGCATCAGATGGCTCGGAAACAGCCTTAACTGCCGGCCTTATTTTGCTAAGGAGTTCTGTAAGGTTTCCCATTTTGGCATCATCGCATGCACCCTTTACAGCTCCGCAACTTGTATGACCTAAAACCACAATTATTTTTGTGCCCGCTAGCTTACAGGCAAACTCCATACTGCCCAAAATATCGGCGTTGACAATATTACCCGCAACTCTTGCACTAAAAATGTCTCCAACCCCTTGGTCAAAAATTAGTTCTGCTGAAACGCGAGAATCTATACAACTAAGAATAGTTGCAAAAGGATATTGACCTGTTGTGGTTTCTGCTACTTGAGCCAATAAATCTCTATCTGCCTGATTTTGTTCTACAAAACGTTTGTTGCCTTCCTTAAGAAGTTCCAACGCTGTGTTGGGATTTAATGCGGCCTGTGTTTCTTTAGTCTGTGTGATCATGTTGTAGATTTTTATGTCGATTAATGTCAAGTTGAAAAAACTGGATATAGCTTTCAGGATTTTCAACTTCTCCTCTTTCAGAAATTAGTTTTATTCCTATGTTCTTGTTTCTGGCCTTTTCTGAAAAATCTTCCAGAATTTCGATAATGTCATTGTCTAGATAGCGAGTCTTTCTCACATCCAATTCAAGATATGAATTTTCAGGAAGACTATCTAGTTCTTTAAGAATGGCTCCTTTATTAAAGAAAGTCACTTCTTCAGCAAGTGTCATTTTTATCTTATGGGCACCATTACTCTTGTCTTCAATGTGCAAGAAGTGAGAATTTTGGTAACTTTTAATCAAGATGACAATAATACCTACACCTAATCCAAGACCAATTCCTATCAATAAATCAGTAAATACAATACCTACTACGGTAACAACGAAGGGGACGAATTGTTTCCAACCTAAATCATACATTTTTTTGAACAATCCCGGTTTTGCCAATTTATATCCAACTATAAAGAGAATAGCGGCTAGTACGGATAAAGGAATCATATTTAGTAACTTTGGAATAAGCATTACCGAAATCAAAAGGAAGAAACCATGAATAATAGCTGATGCTTTGGTTCTACCGCCAGATTGTATGTTTGCCGAACTACGAACAATTACTTGAGTAATAGGCAAACCTCCTATCATACCAGAAATACTGTTTCCAATTCCTTGGGCCAATAATTCTTTGTTAGTTGGGGTAGTTCTTTTATAGGGATCTAGTTTGTCAGTTGCCTCAACACACAATAAAGTTTCCAAACTTGCCACTAAGGCAATTGTAAAAGCAGTAATCCATATTTCTGGGCTTCCAATAACAGCAAAGTTTGGAAACCTTAAAAGATTTCCAAAAGATTCAATGCTATCTGGAATAGGAACACTTACTAAATGATCACTTGAAATAGCCAGGGACTCATTGTCCTTTGTAAAAATAAAATATAGGATTCCGATAACAACAGCTACCAAAGGACCTTGTACCAATTGAAATACTTTTGATTTTTTACTTAGAACCTTATCCCACAAAATGAGAATAAGCAATGCAACAATGGCAACAATGGTTGCTCCGGGACTAATAAAATTAACGGCATTTATGATTTCGCTAAAGGTATTTTCTCCATCTACCTGAAAAAAAGAAAAATCCCCTTCTGGGTCTGCATCATAACCAAAAAAGTGTGGAATTTGTTTTAGAATAATAATAATTCCAATTCCTGTAAGCATACCTTTGATAACGGATGATGGGAAGTAATACGCGATTACCCCCGCCTTTAAAATACTAAAGATTATTTGGATAAGACCCCCAAGCACAACGGCTACAAGGAAATTTTCAAAACCACCTAGGGCAGTTATTGCAGTCAATACAATTGCTGCCAAACCAGCTGCGGGACCACTTACGCCAATTTGAGAACCACTAAGAGCTCCAACGATAATTCCACCGACGATACCAGCAATTAAGCCAGAAAATAAGGGGGCTCCACTGGCAAGGGCTATACCTAAGCAAAGTGGTAATGCAACAAAGAATACCACAGCACTTGCTGGCAAGTCATTTTTTAAATACTTGAACATGATAGTAAAATAGTTTAGTCTTCAAAATGTGAATTCTGTTGAAGACAGTTAGTAATTGATTAAAAAAATGGACGTATTAAACCAATTTTCTAGGAGGAGGAAGAAGTATTTCTGCTTTAAAATCTGAATTTGAAAAGAGATATCTGTTACTACTTTGAATAGGGTTCTGAAAAAACATGCTATCTGAAGAAGCAAAACTGTTTAGAAACAAATTTTTTTCATCAAACTTTTTTTCAGACTCTTTTTCTTTGTTTTTTTCCTCTTCATTAACATCTATAAGAACAGCAATGTCATAGTCGTCACCCAACAAAGGCGTAAGGGAGGGTGCCAATATTGAAAATATTAGCATAATAGCAATAAGAGGAAGGGCTATCGTTTTTAGCACAGTGCTGTTTTGAAACAAAAATAATAGTAAAGCTATTAGTTTTTGTTAAATATAATCTAAAAATCTTTTAACAATCTTAGATTTTCGTCAAGTAGCCATCCAGTTTGGCCATCTGCGAGTCTAATTTTTTTCCAATCATTAAGTTTTTCAAGGACATTGACCTTGGTTCCTTCATGGAGAGTAAAGACAGCTTCACTGTTGTTATTTGGTTCTGAAGTGATCTTGATTTCTTTGCTAAAGATAATCGCTGGATTGTCTGTTTTAAAGTCTTGGTATTGTAAATAGGCAATTAAAATACTGAGTACCCCAAGAATTATTGACAATACACTGGCAATAAAAGCAATTCGTTTTTGTGTTGCAAAACGTAAGAAGAAATAAGATAGGTAGGCCAAAACAAATAAAATAAATAGTGACACCGCCAAATAGGCCCATTGATCAAAAGATAAAATGTTTACAAAATCACTATATAACTGCGCAATTTCTGTCTTTGGCATTTTTTCGACAGCGTCTAACCTCATATTTTGGGCATACCCTAAATTATTTAGTGTTTCACTATCATTTGGTTTTAAAAGAAGTGCCTTCTCATAATAATAGATACTTGGACCAATTGCATTAAGTTTGTAATGGCAATTTCCTAAATTGAAGTAAAGCTCCGAAGAGTGTTCTCCATTTTTAAGAATCTGTTCATACTTATCAATGGCTTTTGTGTACTCCCCTTTATTATAGTTTTCAGTAGCAGCCGAAAAAAGGGAATCACTTTGGGATAACCCAAAATAGGACGAAAACAAACAGATTAAAAATGCTAGCTTTTTTATACTCATAATTGCTTATCCAATTTAGAGATTACTTCACTTGCTTTGTCATAGTCGTTTTGCATTTGTACATCTGAAAAAGGACTATAACGAGCCATTTCACAATTTTTGAGAAGTGCAATAAATCCATCAATATTCTCAGTGGTTACTTTCTTTTCAATAAGGATGGACGTGATTTTTTCTTTACTGAATTCTGAAGTCTCAATCTTCAATTTAGCTTTTAAATAATTATGCAGGCCTTTCTCCAGAGCTACATAAAATGCTTCTTTGTTTCCAAGTTCTTTTTTGGCAGTAGAAAGATATTTTTTTGCCAACCTATTAGCGCGCTTTATTTTATTTCCCGCCACATCACTAGCAATAGCCTCTCTTTTCTTAAAAGAAAATACGGCAATAGGGATTAACAATAATGGAGCAAAAAGCATGAGGTAAAAACTGTTTGAACCAAAGAAATAGTTTGTTCCTATTTTAGTCAAATTTGGACTCAATTTTATAAAATGAAATTGTTTTCCGGTGGCAACTACAAATTGTTTATTGGTAGATGAAGTAACACTGTTGTCCGAGGACGAACCTACGGGCCCTTCCATAACCTCAATATTTATTTCTTCTGAATTTAAAGTAACATACTTTGATGTTTTTGGATTGAAATAACTAAATGAAATACTGGGGATAGGGTACTTCCCCCTGAACGAAGGAACTATGGTATAGTTGTCAGCAACCTTACCCTCCATTCCGGAGCTATTTGTACGCACATTTTCATCAAACTCAGGCTCATAGACTTCCAGGGCACTGGGTAACTCTGGTTCAGGAAGCTGGAAAAGTTTCAAATTCCCTTTTCCAGATACCTCTACTTTTGCTTGAAGTGATTCGGAAGCATTCAATTGTTTTTTACTGGCTGTTACCGAAAATTTGAAATCACCAACCGCACCACCAAAATTTACTGGCTTCCCCGCTTCGGGCAAGGGTTTTACGTTTAAGGTGCGTCTACCAGCAGAAACTGTTTTACTGGTTTGGGTGTAAATACGTCCTCCAAAAAAATCTCTTCTATTTGTTGGAACATCTACAAAAATTTCAAGAGAAAGAGGTTCAATTTCCAAACTCCCAAATTTTTGAGGATATAATACCACTCTTTTTAAAATAACAAAACGATATGGCTTGCCCTGATAAGTCCCATTTTGTGCGGTATGTTTGGTTACAGGAATGTCTTGGCTCCAAAAATTGTTGTATTTGGGATTATCCAAAGGGCGATAATTTGTAACACTTATGGATGGACTTACATAGAGTTTGTACACTACTGTAACTGCCTCATTTAGATATGGGTTTCCTTTGGAAACTTCTGCAACCAAATGAAGACTCTCATCTGCGACATCGTCCACTGTTTTTTCGTCACTTGGCTTATCCACAGCGGCAGTCACCTCAACTGTTTTGGGTAAGGTCTTATAAGTTTCTCCGCTTATTTCTATTGTAGCCTGTTTTATGGTAAACCTACCCCTTGCCGTAGGAACCAAAATATAAGAATAGGATTTTGAAAAACTTCGCTTTCCATTGATCCATGAAGAACTAATGGATTGTGAGGGTCCCATAACTACTTTAAACCCTTCAAAAGGAGGTGGACTAAAGTTATCCCCATCCTTGTTCATGGTAAACTCCACCCTAAGACGTTCATTGATGCCCAACTTTTCTTTGCTGAGCTTTATCTCAAAAGAGACCTCATTCTCTTGGGCATAAGAGTAAGTACCCATCATTAGGGTTATGCTTAAAATAAATAAAATTTTGTAGCACAACTTGTACATTACCAATCCTTCTCGTTTTTAATTTTTTTGCCCTTAACCTTTTTGGCTTCCATTTTTTCTTGAACTTTCTTTTCTTCGTTTTGCATTGCCTCTAACAAATTTTGAATCTGCTGTTTAGAAAGTTGATTTGGTCTTGGTTGCTGTTTTTGTTCTTCGGGCTGATCCCCTTCATTAGGCTTTTTTTCCTGTTCTTTCTTTTTATCTCCGTCCCCTTCTTTGTTCTCTTCGGGCTTGTCTTCTCCATTATCACCCTCATCGCCTTTATCCTTGTTTTCATCTTCATTCTGCTCTCCTTCATTATCTTTTTTGTTATCTCCTTCGTCGTTCTGGTCCTTATTCTTATCCTTTTCGTCCTCTTGGTCTTGCTTATCCTTGTTATCGTCGTTTTGGTCGTTTTTCTGTTCGTCCTGTTGCTTTTTTAGCATTTCTTTAGCCAATGCCAAATTGTAACGGGTCTCTTCGTCCGAAGGATTATTTCTTAATGCTTCTTTATAGGCCTCAACCGCTTTTTGGTATTCTTTATTTTTCATGAAAACATTGCCCATGTTATGAAAAGACTTGTGTTTATCTGGCTTTTCAGAAGCGGTTTCACCGGCTTGTTTAAATCGACCAAAAGCTTCTCCGTAGCTTTCCCTATTATAATAAGCCGTGCCAAGATTAAATGGGGCCACGGCGTTTTCACCACTTTTGGAAATAGCTCTTCTATAATCAGATTCCGCTGTGGTAAAATCGTTTTCGGTTAATTGTTTATTTGCCTCCCACGTAAGGTTCGTAGATGTTTTAAGAGCCTTTTCGGCCTCTTTTGCCACTTCCGTTTCATCCTGCGCTTGTGTGGTGAATCCAACAAAAAGTAGCAGGGCAAACATCAACCCTATCTTATGCATTTTCATGTTCATTAAAAAGATTAAGTTTTTTCAACCATTTTGTTTTTCTGTCCAGAAGGAAGATATCCAAAAATAAAAATAAAAACCCCAAGCCCAAGAACCATTGAAACTGGTCTTTGTACTCAGCAAATTGCTTGGCTTCAAATTCTTTCTTATCCATCTGGTTCAATTGTTCCTTAATATATTCAACGGCATTTTCTGTATTAGATCCATCAATATACTCCCCATTGCCTTCACTTGCTATTTCTGACAGGACAGATTCATTTAGTTTAGTGATTACCACTTCACCTTTGTTGTCTTTTTTTAAGCTTTCAACGACACCGTTCCTTTTAATTGGAATTGGTGAACCTTTTGGTTTTCCAACACCAATGGTAAAAATGCGAATACCATTGTTTGAAGCGTTTTCAACGGCATCAATTGTGGTTCGTTCAGAATGATCTTCTCCATCCGAAACAATGAAAAGTACTCTATTGGTCTGCTCGGTATCATCATAATAGGTACTAGCCAAATCTATGGCGGCGTTGATAGCAGTTCCTTGGGATGAAAGCATATTGGTATTCATACTTTGCAAGAACATTTTGGCCGCACCGTAATCTGTGGTAATAGGTAATTGAGGGTAGGCCTGCCCGGCATAGGCAATAATACCAATCCGGTCACTGGCCAGTTGATTTATTATTTCCGAAATCAACCTTTTTGACTTCTCCAAGCGGTTTGGCGCAATATCTTCGGCCAACATACTTTTGGAAACATCCAAGGCAAAAACAATGTCCACGCCTTCACGCTGGACCGTTTCAAGTTTGGTCCCAATCTTAGGGTTGACAAGTCCAATTATTAGGAAAGTCAATCCCAATAAAAGAAGTATCAGTTTTAAGGCAGATTTGAAGCTGGATCTATTTGGGGCTAACCTTCTCAATAATTTATAATCTGCAAAATGACGCTGGGTTCTTTTTTTCCAAACCTGAAGAAAGAAAAATGCCAAAACCATTACCGGGATAATGGCAAGCAGATAGAAATACATTTTTTCGTCAAGTTGAATCATTCTTCCTTTTTAAATAAAACTTTTAAAAATGGAGTTGCGAAGTCCCCACTCCAACAACAGCAAAGCCCCTGCCAAAAATATCAATGGCCTAAACTTTTCTTCATATTTATAGTACTTAAACTCTTCAATTTCAGTTTTTTCCAGTTTATTGATTTCGTCATAGATTTCCTCCAACTTTTCATTATCGGTAGCCCTGAAATACTTTCCACCCGTGGCCTTGGCAATTTCTTGTAGTAACTTTTCATCGATTTCTACTTGACGCATTCCAAACCTGAAAGTACCATCTCGGTTATAGGCAACCGGTGACAGTGCATTGCCATTGGTTCCCAAACCTATTGTGTATGTTTTTATACCAAATTCCACGGCTAAATCGGCAGCAGTATTAGGTTCAATAAAACCTGAGTTGTTTACACCATCGGTCAACAGAATAATGACCTTGCTGATAGCTTTGCTTTCTTTTAATCTATTTACAGATGTTGCTAACCCCATACCAATTGCTGTACCATCTTCAAGCTCGCCATAGGTAATCTCTTTAAGGGCTCTCAAGACAATAGACTTGTCACTCGTTATTGGGGTTTTGGTATAACTTTCTCCAGCATAACCTACTAGTCCGATACGATCGTTAGGTCGCTGTTGAATAAAATCTCCAGCAACTTCTTTAAGTGCAGAAAGCCTATCTGGTTTTAGGTCACGGGCCAACATACTTGAAGATACATCTATTGCCATAACAATATCTATACCCTTTGTGGTTTTGGTTCTGGTGGAAATGTCTTCCGTTTGAGGTCTTGCCAAAGCGGTAATAATAGCGGCAAGAGCCAATAGTCTTATGATAAAAAGAACAGGTTTTAATTTGGAAGCCAAACTGCTAACCGAAAATCCTTTTATACTAGAAATCTTAAGAGATGCAAGCTCATCTTTTCGTTTGAAAAAATACCATAGCAAAGCCAGAGGAAGCAGAAGGAGCAACCAAAAAAACTGAGGATTTGCAAATTCTATATTTTCAAACATTTAGGTCTGTGTTTTTACGTCTAGGTTGCTCAATATTCTACTCACTATCTGTTCTGCGTAATCATCGCCATTTTCCCAGGTAATAATCACTTGTTGCATGAACCCTTTTCCTCCAAAGGAAAGAATGGTATACTTTGCTTTTTTTGATTTATTGTTGAGAGGGTTTTCAAAATTTCCAGTACCAAATGTCTTTAGGCCTTGTACACCAGATTTTGTGGTAAACTCTTCCTGTTTGGTAATAATATTTTTTACGCCCAAAGTTTCAAATGTGCCTAAAGTGGACCCTATTGCTGCCTCAAAGTCAGGTTCTGTTTGTTCCTTATAGGTAACGGAACTGGTTGCTACAGAGAAGATTCCCACATAGCTTCCATAAGCGAAAGTTTGTAATTCTTGAATCAACTCCTGAGCTTCTGGAGGCAATTCTACCTCTTGTCTAATGAGCACATCAGGTGTTTCAATTTCAATAGGAGGATACCCATAAGAACTTGACACCCATTCGCCCTCTAATAATTCTTTTGTTGGATAACCAAAAACAGTGTCCTTGACTTCCTTGAAGCCATAGTAAGCAATGGAAAACGCACTTCCCAACAATAGGACTCCTGCAAAAATAGCTGCTGCCCAATAGATTTTCTTACGCTGTTTTTTCTTGGCCAGCTCTTCTAGATATTCCTCGGTTTGACGTAATTCTTCTTCAGTGGGCTCTGGCAAGGCATCATGGGTCTTGACCACTATTTGCTCTACCAATTTTCTGTCTCGTTCCGCTATCGAGGTGGAAGGTTTAGATTTGGCAAATTTTACTAAATCCGCAGTTTGCAATATATTCTGAAACTGAGTTAAGGTTTCGTCTTCCAATTTTAACTCTCCAGCGTCTTTAAGCATTTCAAGCTTGGCAATTAATTGACCTGTTGTGCTTTCCAAAGCAGAAACGTTAACGTCTTCTTCCAAATATGAGCGTACGATGTCCGTTAACTCAGAATAGTATTTTTTGTATTCATCTTGAATTAGATATTTGGAGTTTTCTAATTTCTTAAGTTCCAATAGTGCTCGGTCATATGGAGGAAGCAATGCCACCTTTTCTTCTTCCGTGAGCGGTTTTTTTCTAAGAAAGAACCAATAGACCAAACCTCCTGCCACCAATAATCCTAGAACAATCCAAAGCAACATTCTCCAAATTTTGGCATTGCTTTTTTCCACCTCTATTAAAGGCTTTATATCAAACATTTTTTGTTTGGTGGTGTCTACGACAACATCAGCTACTTTTATTTGAAAAGAATCGGTGAAAAAAGGTTGTTCATTTATTGCCACTCTTTGCGGCGGAATAGTGTATGCGCCACTATCAAATTGGGTGAGTGCATAGATGCGTTGAAGGGTAACTTTATTCTTATTTTTAACCGTGTCCATCATTATTGCTTCAACACTTTCCAAAGGAGAAAATGTCTGTCCCTCAGGAAAATGAACAATATCTGTAGAATCGGTTTCAACAGTAATTTTGTATTTAATCTGTTCTCCTATTTTGATGGAGGTAGTATCTATTTCAGAGGATACTCTTGATTGGGCAAACGAGAGTTGCGAACATATTAAGACTATTAGAAAGAAAAGATTTCTAATTCCCAAATGGCCCCAAACCTGTATGTTTAACCTGCTATTTTCTCGTTTCATTATCCTCTACGTTTAAAATAGCCCAACAACTTTTTTACGTAGCTCTGATCTACTCGGCAATGTATTACACCACAACCAGATTTGGTAAAAGAATCAGAAAAGTAATTCACCTTGTCTTTATGGAATTGACCATATGCTGCACGCACTTTTTTAGATCTTGTGTTTACCAATTGCAGTGTTCCTGTTTCCGCATCTTGCATTTGTACCATTCCTAAATTTGGAATGGATTCTTCACGCTCATCAAAAATCCTAATACCTGTTACATCATGCTTATTGCCAACAATACGCAAGGTATTATCATATTCGTCGGAGATAAAATCTGACAATACAAAAACAATTGCTTTTTTCTTCATCACATTGGTGAGAAACTTTAGCGCTTCCGCAATATTGGTCTGACTGCTTTTAGGCTTAAATTCCAACAACTCTCGTATAATGCGCAAAACATGACCTTTTCCCTTTTTTGGAGGGATGTATAATTCCACTTCGTCAGAAAATAAAATCAACCCTACTTTATCATTGTTCTGTAGGGCAGAAAAAGCTAGGGTGGCGGAGATTTCCGTAATCACCTCTTTTTTAAATTGATTGGTAGTTCCAAAAAGCTCGGAACCACTAACATCAACCATCAACATCATGGTCAACTCTCTCTCTTCCTCAAAAACTTTTACGTAAGGCTCATTGTAGCGTGCGGTAACATTCCAGTCAATACTTCTAACATCATCCCCAAATTGATATTGACGAACTTCGCTAAAAGTCATACCTCTTCCTTTAAAGGTGGAATGGTATTCCCCACCAAAAATATGGTCGGAAAGACGTCTTGTCTTTATCTCAATTTTACGTACTTTCTTAAGTAATTCTTTTGTATCCATCTGTAAGCAAACAGTGTTTAGCTGTCAGTATTTAGTGATGGTAGGTTATTTTTGAGGATACCACCGATCGCAACTGCCAACTGCTGACTTTTCTAGGGTACTTCTACCTCGTTGACAATCTTGTTTATGATTTCCTCGGAAGTAATATTCTCAGCTTCAGCTTCATAGGTTATTCCAATACGATGCCTAAGCACATCATGAACGACGGCTCTTACATCTTCTGGAACAACGTATCCTCTTCTTTTAATAAATGCATAGCACTTGGAAGCGTTCGCCAAATTGATACTTCCCCTTGGGGAGGCACCAAAACTGATTAGGGGTTTTAGATTTTCAAGGTTGTACTTTTCGGGATATCTGGTAGCGAATACCAAATCCAATATATATTTTTCTATTTTTTCATCCATATAAACCTCACGAACAGCTTTTTGGGCACTTAAAATCTGCTTTAAGGTGACAACTGGTTTTATAGGCTCATTGGCGTCACTTAGATTTTGACGCATGATGAGTTGTTCTTCATTAAGTTTTGGATAGTCTATAACTGTTTTCAACATAAAACGATCCACCTGTGCTTCCGGCAAAGGATAGGTTCCTTCTTGTTCAACAGGGTTTTGGGTAGCCATTACCAAAAACGGAGCCTCCAATTTAAAAGTCTCATCTCCTATGGTTACTTGTCTCTCCTGCATGGCCTCAAGCAATGCAGATTGTACTTTTGCTGGAGCTCTGTTAATCTCATCTGCCAAAACAAAATTTGCAAAAATAGGTCCCTTTTTAATTGAAAAATCATTTTCCTTCATATTGTAGATTAAGGTTCCTACAACATCTGCGGGCAAAAGATCTGGTGTAAACTGGATTCTGCTAAAATCCCCTTTTACGGCTTTTGCCAAAGTATTAATAGCTAATGTTTTTGCTAGTCCCGGAACACCTTCCAAAAGAATATGGCCTTGACCCAAAAGACCGATTAACAGTCTTTCCACCATATGCCTTTGACCAACAATCGCTTTGTTCATCTCAAGCGTAAGCAAGTCAATAAAAGCACTTTCCTTGGCAATTTTTTCATTCACAGCACTAATATCAATAGTAGTGTTTTCTTCCATATAAACTTTTATCGTAATGTGTTAATGTTAGTGTTTTTTCTACGAAGTGCAAAATGAAAATTAATTTAAAATCCGTCTGTTAATTAATGGTTAAAAAAAACGCGGAACCCCCAGTTTTGTGAAGTATTTAAGGGTTTAATTTTATACTTTCACTCTATATGCAATATACAGATTATTATTCCAGAATTATAGCAGGGGCTATGACCTGGGGAAGTTGGGGTAAAAAACTCCCCAAAAACGAGATGATTGATTTAATGCTCCATTGCATAGAAAATGGTCTTACAACTTTTGATCATGCTGATATTTATGGAGATTATGGCACTGAATCTGATTTTGGCAAAGCGTATGCTGAAAGCGGAATAGAGAGATCAAGCATTCAATTGATTTCCAAATGTGGAATTCAAATGACTTCCGGGAGAGACAATCGGTTGGGCCATTATGAATACAACAAAGAATATATTATTTGGTCTGCAGAAGAATCCCTTAAAAAGTTGAATACTGAGTATTTGGATTTGTTATTGTTGCACAGACCGAGTCCTCTAATGGAACCTTTTGAAATTGCGGAAGCGATTAATCACCTGTTGGAAAGCGGTAAAATAAAACAGTTTGGGGTATCTAATTTTACACCATCACAAATATCCATGCTTGAAAAGGCAATCCCTGTTTTGGGCAACCAAGTTGAATTTTCCTTGTCGCATGATGCCCCAATATATGATGGCACATTTGATGATTGCATAGCAAACAGAAGAATGGCTATGGCTTGGAGTCCGTTGGGAAGTGTTTATAGAGAGGACAATGAGCAAACAAAAAGAATAAAGAAAACAATTGCGATTCTTGCAGAGAAATATAAGGTAGAGGAGAGTCAGTTACTTTTGGCTTGGATTTTAAAACATCCGGCAAAGGTTCATCCTGTTATAGGAACAAGTAATAAAGATAGGATTATCTTATCGGCAAAAGCAATGGAAATAAATTTGGAGTTACAAGATTGGTTCACGCTTTTGGCTTCAAGTCAGGGGCATCCCGTACCTTAAAAAAGGAATAGTAAGAATATGGAAAAGACACAAACAGTTTTAGTTACTGGAGCAACTAGCGGTATAGGCAAAGCAACTGCAGAGTTATTAGCTAAGCATGGGTTTAATTTAATTCTTTGCGGACGTAGACAAGAAAGGTTGGATACCCTTCAAGAATATTTAGGAAGAAATACAGATGTTCATACCCTTAACTTTGACATAAGGGATAAAGAGGCTGTGTTTAAAGCTATTGAGACTTTGCCAGCTTCATTTTCCCAAATAGATGTCTTAATCAATAATGCAGGGAATGCACATGGTCTAGATACCATTGATGAAGGAAGTTTGGACGATTGGGATGCCATGTTGGACATTAATGTAAAAGGCTTGTTATATGTTTCAAAAGCAATAGTGCCGCAAATGGTAAAGCGTAAATCTGGTCATATTGTAAATATAGGATCTACTGCGGGCAAAGAAGTATACCCCAAAGGGAACGTGTATTGCGCAAGCAAGCATGCCGTAGATGCTATCAATCAAGGAATGCGATTGGATTTAAATGCCTATGGTATTAGAGTAGGAGCCATAAATCCAGGGTTGGTTGAGACAGAATTTAGTAATGTGCGTTTTAAGGGAGACTCGGATAGAGCTGAAAAAGTATATCAAGGATTTCAACCTCTAAAGCCAGGAGATATTGCGGATATTATACATTTTACCATTACCCGCCCTTACCATGTCAACATTGCAGATTTAGTGGTTATGCCTACTGCGCAGGCCAGTAGTACCATTGTGAAGAAGGAGTTATGATCAATAAACGCCTGCTGGTTAAGAATCTTTTAGCGCATAATGATGAGAATAGTTTTTATGACAAAAAGAGATTTATATCCATAGGTGAAAAAGAAGGAAAAGCAAAGTTTTTAAAACACGTTTGCGCGCTGGCAAACAGCAATCCAATAAACAACTCTTTTATTGTAATAGGCGTTGAAGATGAGGATAATAAAATAGTTGGTGTTGATTTTTTTGATGATAGCAAGATTCAAAATTTGGTAAACGCGTATTTGGATAACCCACCCATTATTTCCTATGAAAACATACCTTTTCCGCATTTGCCCGAGGGCAAAGTAGTAGGCTTGGTCACTATAAAATCGAATGGAAAAATCTGTGCACTTCGAAAGAACATATGGAAATATTATGGAGGAGCGGTGTTCTTCAGGGAAGGAAGCATTAGTTTGCCCAAGGCCTTTGACATTGAGCTCAAGGATATTAATTCAGAGGCAGTTGCTACCATAGAACAACATGCTAGGAACAATATTGAATTGACTCTGGATGGGGTCATTAATTTCATCAATAGTAGACATGCAGACCTCACCAGCGATTATAAAGTGTTTAAAGAACAATTTGTGGTTTGCTGGGCGGGAAACAAGAAAAAAGTCAATAATAAGACCTACTATTCCAGAGTGGATATTGAATTAATTAATGAACAGGTGAAATTGTTTTATTCTGCACTGGATGAAATTACCATTACTTATGATGATGATTCATTTAGTACTTTGGAATATGTGCAATTGGGATTGGGGTCACAACAAAAATATTATCCTTTGGAGCAGATGCTCATTACTTTTTCTGACAATGGCAAATACACCATCAATAGTGAATTGATTTTTGAACCCCCTCAATATGATAAAAAGACTTTGCACCATGTTTTTAATACCAACAACACCCTATTGCAAAAGCTTGAAAAGAAAATCAAATTAAATAAAGCTGAGGAAATTGACCTAACACATTTGCCTGCCACCACTCTTATCTGTTATCTAAATGGATTTGAGGAAGCAAAAGAACAAATGGAACAAGCACGTGCATTATTGAAAATTGCTAATGAAAGGGTCTATACATCACTTAAAGAATCATTACGAATCTTAAGAAAAGTAAGGTACAACTAGGTTTTTTTCAACCATAGAATTTGATAAGGGAATACCTCTAATAGTCCGCTTTTGATAGCTATTTTTTTGTCTGACACCAAGTCTTTTGGCTCCCCTTTGGTAAAATAACCAAGCTTAAGAATCCAACTTGCTTCTACAACTTGCGGTTTTTCATCAAAATTGCAAATAACCAATAGTCCTTCGTTGGAATTCCCCGTTCTTTCAAAAACTAAAATATGGTCATTGCCTGTATTATGTAAGGTTAAATTATTACTATCCGCAAAAACAGGGGTTTCCTTCCTAATGGCAATCAATTTTTGCAGTGTTTTGAATATTTTGGACTGAGGAAGTTTTTTGGTATTTACTTTTGAAATAGTTTCCCAATCTTGTTTTGGTCTATTTACCCAGCGGCTATCTTCTTTTTTTGAGGTTTCCTTTAAAAAGGAATAATCGTTTAGAGCACCGATTTCATCCCCTGCATAAATCATAGGAATGCCACCATAAGCGAGAATTACGCCATGGAACATTATAATTTTTGCAATAGCGTCCTTGATTAAAGCATTATCCTTTTCATTCAACCCTTTTTCTAAACCTAACAATGAGGCTGCACTACCAGTAATTCTACCATCTCCGGTCTTAGGATTGTACATGAACATTAAACCAACGGCATCTGACCAATCCAAACGTTGGCAATAGTAATCCAGCAAAAATTTTCGATGTTGTTGTGGGTTCCAACCAATTTCCTCAATAAACTGGTTTTCGTACCCCAATCCAATATCATCATGGCACCTAATGTAGTTGATCCAAGTACAGTCCTTGGGTTTTGCAGGCACATTGGTAAGACTTTTATAAAGTAAGATTGTTTTTTTTGTGGCCGCGGAATTCCATAACAACGCCATTAAAGAAGCATTGTATGCAACTTCGCATTCGTTCCCTTTCTTTTGATTTTCACCAAAATATTTAATAATCTGGGTTGGAGCAACAATAGCCTCGGCCAAGAATATGGTTCCTGGAGCCACTACTTGTAAACACATTCTAAACAAAGCAATGATGTTATGGGCTTCTGGGAGGTTTTGAGATATGGTGCCCATCTTTTTCCAAAGAAAGGCCAAAGCATCAAAACGTACCAAATCCACACCCATATTGGACAATTTCACCAAGTTGGTCAACATTTCCATGAAAACCTCTGGATTGGTATAGTTCAAATCCCATTGATAGCTGTTGAAAACCGTCATTACCCAATGATCCATTTCAGAAATGTAAGTGAAGTTCCCGGGCGAAGTTTCTGGAAAAACTTCTGGCATGGATTTTTCAAACTCCTTTGGAATTGTGTCATTTTCGAAAGTATAGTAGTACCCCTGGTATTTTTTGTCACCTTTTGTAGCTTTCTTTGCCCAAGAAAACTCATTGGAGGTGTGATTGACCACAAAATCCAACATCAAGAACATATCTTGCTTTCGGAGCTCTTTCGTTAATTCCAGAAGGTCTTCTTTAGTACCATATTTTTTGTCCACTTGAAGATAATTGTTCACGGCATAACCGCCATCGTTTTCTCCTTTGGGACGAGTAGTAATGGGCATAAGGTGCAAGAAATTGACCCCTAATTCTTTTAGATAAGGGAGTTTTGCTTTAAGCCCGTTTAAATCTTTGTTGAAATGCTCCACATATAATTGCATACCTACCATTTTCTCTGATTGGTACCAATTGCCCATCTCTAGCCTTTGCAAATCTTGATTCATTAATTCTGATGGACGCAAAGCAAATAGCTTGGGTAGAAGATCTAATAATCTTGAAAAATCACCACTGTATTTCTCCTCTGGATATACAGAAAAAAATAGTTGTTGAATAAGATTTAAGTTCGTGGCAAGTCTAAGCTCAAAAAGAGCTTTTGGGTTCTTTTCCTCAAATTTTGATGAAATCAGTTTATGTAAGGTAGCTTGGTTCATTTAATTTTCAAGCTGCGATTTTGTTGGAAGAGCAACTATGGCTCCATAGTTGGTGGTGGTAATGGCGCCAGCTTTATTGGCTTTTTGCACCATTTTTAACAACAGTTCATAATCTTCAAAAACACGATTAAAGTTCCCTAGATCTGCAATTTGATACAATAGGCAACCTATAAAGGCGTCTCCCGCTCCCGTTGTATCCACTGGTTTTACTTTAATACTGGGAACTATTTTTTTGGTATTATTTGAACTTAGCAAAGTACCTTCTTTACCAAGGGTAATGGTTATGATCTTAGTGCCTGCTTCATGAAAAAAATCGCAAGCTTCATGAATATCTTTCTTTCCGGATAAAAGTTGTGCTTCCTCTAAACTGAACTTACACAAGTGTGATTTTTCAATAAAAGGCATACATTTTTTAATAAATTGCTGTTCATTTTCCTTCCACAGATCACCTCTAAAATTTGGATCGAAGCTTATGAACATTTCTTTGGTAAACGCATCAAACAAATATTTGCCATATGTTTTTTCCAAAGAACCACCTAAGAGGGCGGTGGCAGCTCCTAAGTGTAAAAGATTTCCTTGAAAATCCTTTCTTAAGGAGGGGTCATAAGTTAATTCTTTATCGGCTCCTCTACTAAATACAAAATCACGCTCCCCGTCTTCCGCCAAAGAAACAAAAGCAAGTGTAGTAAAAGTTTTGGATTGTTGTGCCAATGAAATATCGACACCTTCTTTTTTTACCACATTAAGTAAGAAGCTTCCAAATGGATCATCTCCTACACAGCCAATAAAGACTCCTTTTCCGCCAAGTTTGGCTATTGCACAGGCAACATTTGCCGGTGCGCCACCAGCTTTTTTGGTAAATTCAGTGGCTTTGGAAAGGTCATTTCCCTGCTTTTCAGCAACAAAATCTATCAAGAGTTCTCCAATGCAGAATACTTTTTTCATTCCAAGTATTGAAAATTTGGTATTCCAATGTAAGGAGAAAAAAAATGCTATTCCAAAATTTTATGTCCTATAACGGTAAAATAAGTGATTGTGGCATCTGAGCATAGGCTTTCTTTAGCCTTTGCTTCTAAGGTGATACCGTTTCCTAATTGTCCGGGATCAAAAAGAAAAACAACATCAAGTTTTTGTTCTTTAGAAGGTTTATTGGTGATACTACTTCCAGATTCTAGAATGTCAACCACCTCTACAGCAAAAATATGTTCCTTTTGTGAACCACAGATTTCTTTATTCGTTTCTGTAGTTCCAAGAATTTTGATTTGGAGCATTATTTCGTTAGGCCCCAATAACTGTTGTTCTAAAATAGTTTCTTCATTTTGATTGTTTTCTAAAAGGGTTATATCCTCTTTCTGATCACATGAATTACTCAATAAGAAAAGTGCCAACAAAATAAAAGGTTTCATAAGGGTTTAACTTTTAAGTATATACGCAATAAATCATTTAGTAGATGTTAAAAAAAAGGCGTGATTAGTTCACGCCTTTTTAACGAAGTTACTTAAGGCTTATTTTTTAATTATTTTGAAATTTTCGTTAGTGTTTAATCCTGTGATTTTTACAAAATAAATGCCAGCCGGGCTGTTGGACGCATTCCATATAATAGGCTTGGAACTGCTTGTTCCTTCCATTTCAAAAACTTTTTGACCTACCATGTTGAAGATTTGGGCACTTACCTTTTCATCTTCAGTGTTTTTTAGAGCAAAATAGAATTCGTCTGTAGAGGGATTAGGCCAAACCGCGGTAATCACTTCTGTCTCTAAAGTAGCTAGACTTTGAGAATTATCTTGACCTGCAACTCCAGAAGGAGCAATTTCGACGGCGGTATCTCCTGTAGACCCACTATCCACAGTTCCAAAAATTTGAAAAATTTGATCTTCAGGATCACCTCCAAAAACAAGATTTGTGGGAACCCAATCTATGGCACCGGTTCCAAACAAGTCGGCGGTATCCCTAAATAGATTACTGTTTCCAATTAATCCAGCTTGTGTTAACCAGAACCACTGGGTCTCATCTGGAAGAAAGTCAAGATTGGCATATACAGAAAGCCAGTACGTTCCAGATTCCAAAACTACTTGTTCTGGAAGATCCAAACTTAGATTAACATTTGTGGGAGCGGAAGTAGGCGCTATAGCTCCACTATCATAGATTATTGCTCCTGGGAAACCTCCGTTATTCTCATAGATTACAACATTAGCACTTGTCAACAAGGGGCTGTTATTTGCACCTCCAAAGGCTACCACGCTATTAATGGTCCACTGACTTCCTTCAGGGATTATGAAATCATCTGCAGACTGTAATAGTGCTCCACCAAAATCTGGTATCAGTTGTGAAGGGGTACTGCTGGTTGATACATCGTTTTGCTCATAAATAGGGAACTCTGTAAGTGTAACCGTAAATCCTTCCGCAACCTGTTCCCTACCTGAAGTTGCTATAAGTCCAATAGCTGCTGAGCCGTCAGAATCTGGAGCAAATGAAAGAGAAATCATATCTCCATCTAACACAGCTGTTACCAAATCTGGATTTGAGTTGGTGAGTTCAACGGAAATTGGCCTTCCCCTAGAATTGACAAATAAGTCTTTTACATTGACTTCTCTATCTGCACTGTTTAAGGGTAAAACCAAATCAGGTAACAGATACGCATTACTAAGCTTTGCTTCGGGGGAACGAGATGCGTAGAATTGCGCATTGTAAACCCCATTCCCATGTGCGGCTACAGCAACAAAACCATCTTCTCTTGTTCTAACTTGAGGTACAACAACATTGCCTACAATGGCAGGCTCCCTAAACCAGCGTGTGCGGTCTCCATTTAAATAGAAAGAAGCATACAGTCCAGTACTTGTGCCAGCAAAATAAATGTTATTGTTTCCACTTATGGCAAACCACCTAACCGAAGGGCCGTTTCCAGTTCCATCCTTATTTTCCTCTAAATTACCGCTAATACTTTCCCAAGTCTCCCCTGCATTTTTACTCATGAAAATACTTTGGATATTATAATTGGAGAAAACAGCTATAACACGATCTGAGTTAGTGGGGTCAACATAAATTTGATTAATGTTTCCCTCAGGGAGTCCTTTTCCAGAAGAAATGTCCACTGGCGATTGGTCATCAATATTTGCATTTTCCATTTTAAAAATCAAGCCACTAGAAGTACCATAATACAGTCTATTGGCGACAGGGAATTTTGAAATATCCAATCCCGAAATAATAGAACCATCTGGGGTTGCGGTTTGTGTCTGCTCAGCCCAATTTACAGAGGTTGGAGCATTTGAAAACAAAGGGATTTCATCTAAATTGTTGTTTCTCCACATGCGATCGCCCGCAGGCATATACATAATATTGTCATTGATTGGATCTAATACAAAGGGAGCTACAAAGTCAAATCCACTTGCACCAGATGGTTGTACACGGGTGAAGGAGACAAACTCTCCAGTTTCATCAAAGTTAAAACGGAATACTACACCAAATTGCGCAGAAACATAGCGGGTAAGACCGCCATCTGCTATGGCATTAAATGAACCATCACCACCAAAATCTTCTTCCCATGGCTCATTTTTATTTAATGAATTGGTAAACCAACTTCCATTGTCCTGGAAACCTGCAACAATATCTTGGCTATTGCCTTCTGGGTCTATGGCAATGGCATATGGTTGGGTTGTAATGTAACTGTTGTTTAAAGATGTCCAACTAACGGGTTCGGTGTTTATCGTAATATCCTCAGTGACCTGCACTCCACCATCATTGGCCGATATGGCTTTGTTTGGATTGGAAGGCAAGAAAACCAAATTATGCTGATCGGGATGGTGATTAGGATAAAGTCCAAAACTATCGCTGAAAATGGTATAACCTCCTATCCATCCTTCAAAACCTGTAGGAGTTGTAAAGCCCGTTTCGGATCGGTAGAGGTTGGTGCCTCCTAAGAATACTAAATCTGGGTTTGTAGGGTGTACCTTAATAATCATGTTATAAGCACCTTGAAGATCTAAATCACCTGCCAATCCTCCAATGTTAGTAGGAAGGTTTGCGGTTAAATCGACCCATTGCTCTTCCGGGGTTACTGCATCTGCCTGGTACCTCCAAAGAAATGCCTCGCCAGCATTGCTTAAATCATAAGAAAAGAAAAAGACGCGATTTTCATCTGATGGATCATAGGCCATAACTGTTCTTCCAAAAGATGGAAATAAACCTTCCGGTGTTATGTTGGTCCAAGTGTCCCCATCTTGTGAGGTATAGAATCCAGCATTTTCAGCTCCAAATATATCGACAGTGCCATAAATAGTTCCGTTAGGGGTGATAATGACTTCAGTTTGACTATCAAATCCACTTGGTAGAACTTCTTCAAAAGATCGCGCACCATTTTTAGAACGGAACAGGCCATCAAAAGTAGCAGCATAAACATTGCCATTTGCAGGATGCACGGCAATGCTGTTGATTAAATCAAAAGAGGTAATTGAGGTTACATCGTTGTCAGAAGTGTTTCGCATTCTAAACCAACTTCTCCCATTATTGTAAGATTTATAAATTCCGGATCCTTGATAAAACGCTCCTGGTGCCCCAGCTGAGTTCCCGTAACGCTCGCCCGATGCATAATACCAAATATTTTGACGGTTCTTTCTTGGGTCTTGTACAATGCCCGTAATACTTGGGTTCTGCCATTTTCTGGTAACCCTTCTCCAAGTTTCTCCAGCGTTTGTAGAACGCCAAAGCCCTCCTGAAACTCCACCGGCTAAAATGGTATTCTCGTTCCTTCTATCAATGGCCAAGGCTCTCGTTCTTCCACCTACATTAGCGGGGCCTCTCCCTCTAAAATAGAAAAATCGCTTTTTTGAAGCTTCGCCACCATAGGTTTTTGACATTTGTTGTTGAATGTCGGTAGAGTCAATTTTACCAGAGAATTCGGCAGTTCGCTCAAGAATATTTTCTGGAATTTTTTTGGTAAATGGATCTTGTACTTGTCTATATTCATAAGCCAACCTATCCATAGCGCGATCGCCAACTGCTTTTGGTTTGGCACCAACAGGTCCTTTTTTACTATCATAGAGCTTGGACTTTTTGTAAAGGTCATGTCCTTTTTGAGGGGCATGATCATGTGTTTTTTTCAAATTTTGGGCCTGTACTCCAGAAAGAAGGAGAAAAAAAGCCGCGAAAAATGAAAGTAGTGGTGTAGTGAGTAGTAGTTTTTTCATATAGTTGAGATTAAATGAGTTAGCCTTTCAATATAATAAAAAATAAAAGTAATGCTGAAATATTCTTACAAGTTTCGATGAAATACGCTGTTAACTATATGCTAATACCATGTTAAAAATCATAGTATCATAATTGATCATCTAAACTTTGCATAGCTTTTTAATAGCAGTATTTATTTGTTGTGTATCATTGCTCAAAATTTACCATATGAGGACCTTGGTTATAGGTGATGTCCATTCAGGATTAAGAGCTTTGGAACAACTTATTGTTAGGGCTAAAGTGACCCGGGAAGATCACCTAATTTTCCTAGGAGATTATGTGGATGCCTGGAGCAGCGCTGTGGAAACCATTGATTTTTTAATTAAGCTTAAAGATGATTTCAAATGCACCTTTATTAGGGGAAACCATGATGAACTTTGTAGGGAATGGCTTTTGACCAAAGAAGAAAACCCACAATGGCTTGCCCATGGGGGAACGGCAACCAGAGACTCATACCTAAGGGCAGCTAGAGAAAACTGGGACACTCACCTTGAGTTTTACGCTCAATTGGAAAACTATTATCTGGATGATGACAATAGACTTTACCTTCATGCAGGTTATACAAATTTAAAAGGAGTGGCTTTTGAATATTTTGACCAATTGTTCTATTGGGACAGAACTTTGTGGGAGTTGGCCAAAGCAATAGATCCAGCATTAAAACCAGAAGACAGATACTTTCCAAAAAGGCTGACTCACTACAAAGAGATTTTCATTGGCCATACACCACTTTCCAAAAAAGATGTTGTTTCTCCTCAGAGTGGAGCCAATGTTTGGAACGTAGACACTGGTGCTGCTTTCATGGGAGCCTTAACAATGATGGACGTGGATACAAAAGAGTTTTGGCAAAGCGACCCCGTGCATACTTTTTATCCTGGAGAAAAGGGCAGAAACTAGCACAATAACACAGTTTATTGGATTTTAATAAAGACCTTTACCAAAAACAATTATATGTCATTAAAAAATATTCGGTTAGAAGTTATGGAAGCCATAGAACCAAAAGTACAGGGCTTTATGGACTCATTTCTTATACCCATAGAAGATATATGGCAACCGAGTGATTTTTTACCAGATTCCCAGAACGAAAATTTCTTTGCGGAGACCGAGCAAATTCGAGAAGAAGCGAAAGAACTTGGATATGATTTTTGGGTTACTTTGGTTGCGGACACCATTACTGAAGAGGCCTTGCCTACATATGAATCCTGGTTGATGGATGTTGAGGGGATAGACCAACATAGCGGAAAGGAAAATGGTTGGAGCAAATGGGTGAGAGCTTGGACGGCAGAGGAAAATAGGCATGGGGATGTACTAAACAAATACTTGTATTTATCTGGGCGAGTAAATATGAGAGAAATAGAAATTACAACGCAACATTTAATATCTGATGGTTTCGACATTGGAACCGATAGAGACCCCTATAAAAACTTTGTCTATACCACTTTTCAGGAGCTGGCCACTAATATTTCCCATAAACGAGTTGGGAAAATGGCCAAGGAAAAAGGAAATGCGCTATTAGGAAAAATGTGTAATATTATCGCAGGTGATGAGATGAGACACCATTTAGCCTATCGAGAATTTGTGAAAACAATTCTAGGACAGGACCCTAATGGAATGATAGAGGCTTTTGCTGATATGATGAAGAAAAAGATTGTAATGCCTGCTCACTTCTTAAGAGAATCTGGAGATAGTATTGGTTCAGCATTTGAACAATTTTCAGATTGTGCTCAGCGACTTGGGGTGTACACGGCACAAGATTATATCGAAATTTTAAAGAAGTTAAATGATTACTGGGAGGTAGGAAATTTAAGAGGACTTTCTGAACAAGCGGAAAAAGCTCGTGATTATTTGATGAAACTTCCTGATAGACTTCAACGCATTTCTGAACGAATGCAATTTGGCCAAGACCAACATAAATTTAAATGGGTCGAAGCAAATGGGATGTTATAAAACAAAAACCGGCCAATTGGCCGGTTTTTTTATGCTCAAAACTGAAATCAGAACTTGCCGGCCTTATGCTTAATTTGCCATTTGGACAAATCTTTCCATTGCCCTTCATAGGCCATTTTTGCTTGCATAGGCCATGATGCAGGGTCATGGATTCTATATCTATCCCCTCCAGAATCCAGTACTTCTTGACATTTAATTGTAGACGCTTCAGAAAGTGCTTTCCATGTTTTTATATTAAAGTTGTGAAATAGCCCTTCAATTTTAGGGCCAATACCTTCAACTATTTTTAGATCATCTTCTTTTATTCTTTTCCCCATTGCTGCTTTTGCCTCAGTAGCATCAAAGACCTGAGTTGTGGGTTCATTTGCGGTTAAAGAAGAAGCAATATTTGCAGGTTTTTCTTTGGTATCTTTAGTTGAGACCTTTTTGTTACAGGCAGCCAGATCGGTCTTTAGCTTTGTGTTTTCTGCTTCCAATTTTTTAACGTCGATAGAAGTATCAACAACCGAGGCATTCTTGCTTTTTCCAATAAGATACCCAAGAACTCCTGAGATGATTCCAACTAACGCAGGAATAATCCAGCACCAGATATTTAGACTTTCAAAATTCATTTTCTATTGTTTTATAGTTGAGTAATTAGTTTATTGTTGAGGGTTCCTCTTCTTGTTTGGAAATGCTATATGTGATCGGCCCTAAAAGAACGTCATCATGGGAAATCATATTTTCTTTTAGTTCTCCCGCAGTATTGATTTGTGCTGATGGAATACCACTTAGCATTAGGTGATTTTTAACTGAATTGGCCCTTGCCAATCCTAAATTGGAAAATGAAGTGTAATTCTCTTCATTACTTGAGTAAAAGCCTGTAAGGTCAATTGTTCTCTGTTCGTTAGAACTTAGATAATCTTTTAGACTGACAATACCATCTTTTAGGTCACTTGAAATAGGCATTAAGAAGGAAGGATTGGAAACATTGAAGTTGAAGTTTTCTTTTGCTTCATAAGAATAATCGCCATCGCTAACTAAAAAAGGATAAGTTGGGGATGTTATTATCGATTTTATAGGGCTAATTCCTTCTTGATTCCTTGCAATCCTACATTCACTACAAAGATTCCAGTAGAGAAATGTTCCAATAATGACTACAGCAAGTATCCCCAGTAAATAGGTGGTCTTTCTTGTCATTAGTAAATGATTTTTAGTGATTAGAACAGCAAAGTATTAAAAAAATGCTAAAAACAAAGGTTTAACTAAAAGAATTTGAGAGGATTAGACTCTAAAAAAAGATGAGGTCATCAATTTTCTGAAAACAGAAGATGTACTAAAAATTGCCAATCATACACTTTTTAAGACCAATGATAACATGGCAGATAAAATGTAAAATAAATATGCTGAACTTAGATTTATATTAGGTAAGAAACCCTATTTCTCCCGACAAAGTTCCGGCACTGAAATGGGGTTTAATTTAAGTTTGAGTTAGTTAAGTTGGTTTTAAAGACCGCCAATTCTAAGTTCATCGGGAATGGCGGCCTTTTCTTTTTTACAAGTCAAATTTTATACCTTGAGCTAGAGGCAATTCAGTTGTATAATTAATAGTATTTGTCTGTCTTCTCATATACACCTTCCAAGCATCCGAACCACTTTCACGTCCACCGCCTGTCTCTTTTTCTCCTCCAAAGGCACCACCTATTTCTGCACCAGATGTTCCAATATTTACATTGGCAATACCACAGTCGCTACCCCAAGCAGACAGAAAACGCTCTGCCTCGCGAAGGTTGTTGGTCATAATAGCTGAGGAGAGACCTTGTACCACACCATTTTGAATGGCAATGGCATTTTCTACATCCCCTGAATATTTTAACAGGTACAGTACTGGAGCAAAAGTCTCATGCTGTACAATTTCGAAATTATTCTGGGCTTCAGCAATGGCGGGTTTTACATAACAACCGCTTTCATAACCTTCACCATCTAGAACGCCTCCCTCTACAATGATTTTTCCTCCTTCTTCAACTACTTTCTCCAATGCTTTTTTATACATGGAAACAGCATCAGTATCAATTAAAGGACCAACGTGATTGTTCTCGTCTAACGGATTTCCAATGCGTAACTGTTGGTAGGCAGCTACTACGGCATCTTTAACCTTATCATAGATGGAATCATGAATAATTAATCTTCTTGTTGAGGTACAACGTTGTCCTGCTGTTCCCACCGCACCAAAAACAGCGCCAATGACTGTCATTTTAATATCAGCATCTGGAGTTACAATAATGGCATTGTTACCACCAAGTTCCAACAAAGATTTACCTAATCTCGCCGCCACTGCTTGTGCAACTATTTTTCCCATACGAATAGAACCTGTGGCAGAAACCAAAGGAATTCTATTGTCTTGGGTCATCATTTCACCAACTTTATAATCCCCATTTATTAGACAGGAAATGCCTTCTGGCAAACCATTTGCCTTAAATACTTCAGCAGCTATGTTTTGGCAAGCAATGCCACACATAGGAGTTTTTTCAGATGGTTTCCAAACACATACATCACCACAAATCCATGCTAGAGCCGTGTTCCAAGCCCAAACAGCAACCGGAAAATTAAAGGCGGAAATAATTCCTACTACCCCTAAGGAATGATATTGTTCGTACATTCTGTGTCCAGGACGTTCTGAATGCATGGTCAATCCGTGCAATTGTCTTGAAAGGCCGACTGCAAAATCACAGATATCTATCATTTCTTGGACCTCCCCCAATCCTTCTTGGTAAGACTTCCCCATTTCATAGGAAACCAGTTTGCCCAACGGTTCCTTGAGCTCTCGTAATTTTTCACCAAACTGCCTTACAATTTCTCCTCTTTGTGGTGCGGGCATCAAGCGCCATTCTTTAAAGGAGGAAGTAGCAGATTCCATCACTTTTTCATAATCTGACGGAGATGTGGTTTTTACCTTCCCGATAAGAGCTCCATCAACAGGAGAATAGGAAGAAATAATCTCGCCTGAGCCAAAGTTTTTTGACCCGGTAGATGTACCTTCATTTATTTCAGTTAACCCAAGTTGTTTTAGGGCCTCATTTATTCCAAAAGCAGTTGCAATTTTTGACATTTATAACTTTTTAAGCGTGTATTGTTATATTTTTCAAAACTACGAATAATCCTGACGTGTTCAAGCGAAGATTTTTTAAAGGAAATGATGAAGTAATAGCAATATAATTCCCACTAATGCTGGAAGCGCTTGTATTGTAAATATTTTTTTTGATGCCGTTGCTGCACCATAGATTCCAGCAACTGCAACACAACCAAGAAAAAACAGAGCAACATAAACTTGCCACAATGAATCGTGTATAAGAAGAGACCACACAAGCCCAGCTGCTAAAAACCCATTATAGAGTCCTTGGTTTGCCGCTAAGGTTTTGGTGGGTTCAAACAAATCTTCTGGAAAACTCCGGAATACTTTCTTGGCTTTGGTGGTCCAAGCAAACATCTCTAACCATAAAAAGTAAAAATGTAGAATGGCCACCACTACGATAATAAATTTTGCCGCTAGTAACATATATTAGTCTTTTGCTATAAATCGTTCATCAACGGGCATAATAGTTCCACAATTATTGCAGGTACGCAAGTCTTCAGAACTATAAAAATGCTTAAAATGACTTAAAAAATCTTTTTCAATATCATGTAACGTAAAGTAAGCTTCATACAATTTGTTGTTGCAGTTGTCACAAAACCACAGCAAGCCATCATCCACATTCATATCAGCTCTTTTCCGCTCTATAACTAAACCAATAGAGTCTTCATATCGTACAGGAGAGTGAGGTACTTTAGCTGGGTGCAGATACATATCACCAGGACCTAGCGTTAAGGTTCTTTTCTGTCCTTCTTCTTGAATATGAACTTCAATATTTCCTTCAAGCTGATAAAAAAGCTCTTCAGTCTCGTTATAATGATAATCTTTACGGGCATTGGGCCCCGCAACAATCATTACAATATAGTCGCCTGCATCTTTATACAAATTTCTGTTACCTACAGGGGGTTTAAGAAAGTGGCGGTTTTCTTCTATCCACTTGTTCAGATTAAAAGGTGCCTGAATAGCCATTGCCAAAGATTTTACGAAAGGTATAAAAAACCTTTATTGGAACATAGGGTTTAACAAAAAAGACCTGCGCAGCGCGCAGGTCTTTACCAAATATAATCTCTAAAACTTAATAAAATAGCTTCTTATTCCACTTGCATGAAAATCTGGGTAAAATAAGGTCTACCATCCTTGTCAAGCGTTATGCTCAATGTGGTATGCGTATATTCTCCTTCAATCGCCTCTTTATGCGAAGTACTTTCTAGCCAACCATCAAGGACCAACTCGGCAGTTGTGTAATATCTTGCTACATTCTCTCCTACATCCACAGCACCTATTTCCAATGCAATTTTTGAAGCTCTAGACTGAAAATTGTCATGACTGAGTGTTTTTTGCGCGATCATATAATTATTATGGTCTTCCGCGTACTCGTATGACGCGCTACTAGTTTGCAATGTACTTGCTCCTATTGATGCTCTATGTTCATTGATTAAAGCAAGAACTTCAGTTTCCATTGCTGATGGATTAATAATGACCTTTTCGTTTTCCAAAAAAGCTTCCTCAAATTTTTCTTCTTCAACAGAAGATGTTTTGCTGCACATGCTAAGTATCACTACAGATATTGCAACTAAAAAAGTGTAATATATTTTTTTCATTTCCGGGGGCAATTGCTGAGATGTGTTCTATGCATCTCATGTGTTCTAGAAGCTAAACTAGAAGGGAGGCGCTCTGGAGCCATAAAATCTCTATGTGATTGCTAATTAATCCGATGACTTGTAGAATTTGTCATAATATGATGGTTTATGGCACATTTGACTTTCCCATTTATCGGAAAAAGATGCCGTTTATATGATTGTGATATTCAAGGAAGTGAGCATTATTTTTGTCAAAAGAGTATAGGAATCAGTTTTCAGTTTCCTCTGACTCTTGTTCTTTATCCTGCAACACAAAAGAAAAAACGAAAGCGCCAATTTCTTTTACAGGTTCATAAAAGATAGATTCCTTTTTGGTGTCTTCATTTACAAAGTTTAAAGAAGAAGTAAGTCGTTCAAAGAAGACCAACAACGCCCCAATAATTATAGCAACTTTTAAGGCTCCAAAAACACCTCCAGCAATTTTGTTCAAAAGGCCAAGCATGGCAAAGTCGGCTATCTTGGTCAAGAACTTCCCTGCAAAATGTACTAGTAGGACAATAGCAAAAAAGGTAATTAAAAATGAAGTAATTTTTAGATATCGCTCATTCCAATTCATGTTTTCTGCAAGGTAGTCCCCAGCGATGTAAGAAAAATGAATGGCTCCATAAATACCCGCTATTAAGGCTACTAGAGATGCTATTTCAACAAAAAGCCCGTTTTTTAGGCCTTTGTAAAGACCCCAGACCAAAAGTATCCCTATAACAATATCCAAAAAGCTCATAAACGGGTTTTTAACAAATATAGGATATTGATTTGTACCTTTGAAGTTCCTAAAAAAGCACATGTCAAGAGACGAAAAACTAAAGGAACGTTGGGAACTGCTTGTAGAAAAACTGTCCAGTCAATTTGCTGATGGAGACCCTTTGGAAATGGATGGTATTATCTATCTGGTGGGGGTTCAGGAGCTGGGGAATTTTCATAGAAGTTTTAAGAAAGACGAAAAAGTCAATTTAATGCACATTGCCATTTGTAGGTTATTAGAACCTTATGGCTATTATGATTTTGATTTTTTTGATGATGAAGGTTGGCCACATTATAAGATTAAAGAACAATTGCCTCCATTGAAAGCCGGTGAACAATCAGTTTTAATGAAAGAAGCCTTGGTAAACTACTTTATTGAAAAGCAATACATAAATTAGAATGGAACTTCAAAAACCATATTACGCAGTAATTTTTACGAGCACTAGAACAGAGGGTGATAATGGATATGGAGAGATGTCCATTGAAATGGAAAAACTGGCACGGCAACAACCCGGTTTTTTGGATGTTGAAAGCGCAAGGGATGGAATTGGAATTACTGTTAGCTATTGGGAAAGCCTAGAAGCCATTACCGACTGGAAAGCAAATGTGGACCATAGGGTTGCCCAGAGAAATGGAATTAAGGAGTGGTACTCTTGGTATAAGGTTAGAATTTGTTTGGTAGAACGGGAGTATGATTTTAATCAGAATAAAAAGTAGCACAGTGTAGCATACTTTTTTGCATCTTTGTACAGCATTAAAAACAATATATTACTAAGATTTTTGGCAAGGTCTCAAGCTTCATTTTTGGGACTGGAAAATGAGTATGCCGAGTAGATTTAATATAAACTTAATCATGCCATTGATGTAAACGTTTACATTTTTATGTAATTTTGATGTTTGCCCCTTAATTAAACGTTGAACATATGAAAGAGAATATTCAATTTTCAAACTTAGATAGGAAAGACACCATTCAAAAAGTTTCAGAAGAAACGTTTGATTTGGTTGTTATTGGAGGAGGAATCACCGGTGGGGGAATTGCATTGGATGCCGCCTCTAGAGGAATGAAGGTTGCATTGTTGGAAAAAGGAGATTTTGCTTCAGGCACAAGTAGCAAATCAACTAAATTGATTCATGGAGGTTTAAGATATCTAAAACAGTTTGATTTTTGGTTGGTCAAAGAAGTAGGTTCAGAAAGAGCCATAGTGCATAAGTTAGCACCCCATCTAGTGCTTCCAGAAAAAATGTTGTTACCATTAATTGAAGGCGGTTCTTATGGTAAATGGTTAACTTCCATAGGGCTAAAAGTATATGATATTCTTGCCCAAGTTACTGGAGATGATAAAAGACAGATGTTGGAGAAAAAAGAGGCTTTGAAACTGGAACCTCTCTTACCTAAAAAAATATTAAATGGAGCTGGATATTATGCAGAGTATAGGACTGACGATTCTAGGCTGACGATCGAAAATATAAAAACCAGTTTACAGTATGGCGCTAAGGCCTTGAACTATGCTAAGGTCACGGATTTTATATATGAAAATGAACAAGTAGCAGGCGTTAAAGTAGAAGATGGAGTTACTGGAGAGGAGTTTGTCATAAAGTCAAAGTACGTCATTAGTGCTGCTGGTCCTTGGGTTGATGAGTTACGTAGCGTAAATAATTCTAAAAAAGGAAAACGACTTCACTTGACCAAAGGAGTACATTTAGTATTTCCAAGAGAAAAACTTCCTGTAAAACAATCAGTGTATTTTGATGTTCCTGATGGTAGAATGATGTTTGCCATTCCAAGGGGGAAAATCACTTATGTTGGAACTACAGATACCAATTTCAACTTGGACAAGGATAATATTAAAACCGATTTAGCCGATGCGATTTATTTAATTTCGGCGGTCAATAATATGTTCCCGAACATTAATTTGGAGATGGAAGACATTATTTCTTCATGGGCCGGGTTGCGCCCGTTGATACATGAAGAAGGAAAGTCTGCTTCAGAACTTTCTAGAAAAGATGAAATCTTCACTTCAGATACTGGACTCTTCAGCATAGCTGGGGGTAAATTGACGGGATATCGCAAAATGGCGGAACGTGTTGTCAACAGAATCGCCAAGAAAACGGAGGAAGATTACGAAACTAATATTCCGGAATGTACCACGGATAAGATTCCGCTGTGCGGAAGCGACTTCAAGAAATACAAGCATGTAAAAAAATACATTGAAGAAGTTTTTAATCGTATTAAAGAAGATGGTTTTACCGAGTATGATGCGTGGTATTTGGTGACCAATTATGGAAAACAGACCGAATCTATTTTAGAGAACTATGCTGCACTGAGGAACAAGGACGTTTACCTTAGAATGATTCGCGCCGAGGTACAATTTGCCATTGCCCATGAAATGGTTTTGAACCCAATGGACTTCTTTATTAGAAGAACGGGAAGGTTATATTTTGATATTGACAGTATCCGAAACTATATGGAGCCCATACAAGAAGAGTTTAAAAAAGCATTTGGGTATGATGCCGGACAACTTCAATCTTTTAAGGAGAAAATGGAGGAAGAACTGGAATCGCACTCCAATTTTTCATTGGAGCGCGTTTAATATTATAACCCCACCATTTCTTGTGCCCAACCAATAATTTTGTTGATGGTACCCTCATCCCATTTACCCTCTTTTCCTTCAAAAGAGTTTTTGGGACTTTCATGTATGGTGTTCCAATGGTCCAAACCGGGATACTCATATAGCAAATGATCTTGGTGTCCATTTCTTTCCAAGACTTCAATGATCATTTTATTGTCAAAAGATGACATGATCCAATCGTGGGCTCCCCTTAAAATTCTTACAGGGACCTTTATTTTCTCCCATTGTCCTGCTAAATCAATGTCCTGTAATTGTTGGTAATATTTAACGGGTCTACCATACATGTGTGCTGCAGAATGGTAGTTGTATTCGGCAAGTGCAGGGTATTCGTTTACCACTTCTTGATAGGTTTTCTTTTGGATCAACATTCCGTAGTAAAGAGGAATATAGTATTTGTTCATTTTTTCAACGATTTGAGACTCTGTATTTCCCTGAAACTGAAGAATGCGTCGTTCAATTTCCAACATATGCTCATACCATGTTTTAAAAAATGTTCCATCTGAGATGACCCCGGCCAATTCAAATTCGTTGGCCAAGAGTGGTGCTAAAGCGCTTCCCATACTGGATCCATACACCACAATGCGTGAGGAATCTACATATGGCTTAGCTTTCAAACTTTTAATGGCGGCTCTATACCCTTCCAAGTCGGTAACAAAATCAGATTGACCACAATCACCTTCGCTATCTCCCACACCAGGTTTTTCTATCCGCATAACCACCATCCCAGATTTTTCCACTAAATCTTTTATAGTTTGCACCCAATTTCCTTTTCTGCCGGGATACGTTTCAATACTAGAACAGCTCAACCCACCAATTAAAACTATTGCGGGTTGTTTGCCATTCTTTTTGGGCTTTGTAATAATTGTTCTTTGTGTAATTCCGTAGGTACTTGTTATCTCTTCATAAAAAGTGTCGAGTCCACTGTGTTTTTCTTTTTCAACAGGACTAAATTGAACCATTTTGGTTACAGAACCTGTATTTCTTATTGCTTTTATCTTTGTAGGTTTATTGGCTCTAAGACCATAAGAAACAGCGCTCCAAACCTCATCATCTTTTATTAAAACACCTCCCACTTCAATAATGATATCGTTAGGTAAAAACCCTGCCTTTGCAAGTGGGCTGTTATTGTTCACTTCAATAATTTGAACACCCGGCACACCAGCTTTTGGGCCACTAATTTTTGCTTCCCAAGAGCTTCTTCTATTGAGTGTTTGAGATTTTAGACTTGGTATTGAAAAAAGAACAATAAGACTAAAGAGCAACAATCTGTTTTTAAATTTCATCGACTTGGATTTAAGTTTTCTTTAAAATTAGATTGCCTATTTTTAGCTTAAGGACAATTTATACATACGCACTTGTTTTTTATGTCAACAGAGGCCGTACAATGATTTAATATTTATGCAATCAACAAATAGCTTTTACCTCTTTAATTCTAGAATAGCAACTCATGTTGTTTTTTGGGTTTTGTATTATCTTTTG